>DATNCQ010000145.1:0-103375 GCA_035571515.1 Vicinamibacterales bacterium | reverse complement strand
AAAGACCCCGCTCGAGTCGCGGCTGGATCGCTTGCACACGCTGCTCTTCCACAAGAAGCTCGGCAGCTATCGAGACAAGGCAGAGCGTCTTTCGTCGCTGGCGCAATGGATTGCGCGTGACATCCTGGGCAGTCCACAGGATGCCCAGCATGCCGCGACGGCGGCCCGCCTCGCCAAGACCGACCTCACGACGGAGATGGTTTTCGAGTTCACTGAACTTCAGGGTACGATCGGTGGGATCTACGCGCGCCAGCAGGGGCAGCCCGAGCAGGTCTGGAAGGCTATCTATTACCAGTACCTGCCGGTCGGAGTCGAAGCGGACGCGCCGCCGTCACGCGAGCAACTGGGGCCGGCAGCCACGACGTGGGCGGCCGTTTCGCTGGCGGACAAGATCGATACGTTCGTTTCGTTGACGAAGGCGGGCGAACGTGCAACCGGATCGCGCGATCCGTTCGGGCTGAGGCGGCAGATGCAGGGCGCGGTCAGGATCCTGATGGATCTTCCGCAGTTGACGGGAACCGACAAGGAAGTCTGGCTCGGTCCGGTTCTCGCGCGCGCAGCCGAAGGGACGACCGGGACGACCGATCCATGGACGACGGAACTCTCGGAGGCGGCGCTCGCGTTCGCCTCCGAGCGAGTGCGGTTCGCGCTGGAACAACGGGGGTTCGGGATCGAGGTGGTGCGGGCCGCCACCTCGGCTCGAGATGTCAGTCCGCTCCGCGCACGGCGGATCGCCGAAGCGATCCAGGGCATGCGCGGATCGGAGGATTTTCAGGCGCTGGCGGTATTGTTCAAGCGGGTGAAGAATATCGTGCGCGAACGTCGATCCCCGGGAGCCCTCGATCGGAGCGCAATTACCGAGGCGGCAGAGCGTGCGCTGCTCGACGAGCTCGATGCTCGCCGGCCGCGAATCGAGGCGGCCGCCGCGCGGAGCGACTATCGCGCCGCATTCATTGAAATCGCCGGCCTTCGCGCGGCCGTCGACAGGTTCTTTACCGAGGTGTTCGTGATGGCAGACGACGTGCGGACGAGAGATGCGCGCCTGACGCTCATGGCGGATCTGCGCGACCTCATTCTTGATCTCGCGGACATTTCGGAAATCATTCCGCAAACGGAGTAGGGAAATCGAATGGCGAAGACGCTCGCACGGAAGAAATCGACTGCCAAACCCGCCGCAAAGGCGAAGGCGATTTCGTCGAAGGTGAAAACCTCAGAGGGCTCGTCGAGCTCGAAGAGTGGAAAGTACGTTTACCTGTTCGGAAAGAAAACGGACGGAAACGGCTCGATGAAGCCGCTGCTCGGCGGCAAGGGCGCGAACCTCGCCGAGATGTGCCGCATCGGTCTGCCGGTGCCCCCCGGCTTCACGATCACCACAGAAGTCTGCACCTACTATTACGCGAACAAACGGACGTATCCGTCGGCGTTGCGCCGGCAAATGGAAACAGGCATTGCGTCGATCGAGCAGCAGACAGGAAAGACGTTCGGTGATTTGAAGAATCCGTTGCTCGTGTCGGTGCGCTCGGGCGCGCGCGACTCGATGCCCGGGATGATGGATACCATCCTGAATCTTGGTCTCAACGATCAAACCGTCGAGGCGCTGTCGAAGAAGACCAACAACCCGCGGTTCGCCTGGGACTGCTATCGTCGCTTCGTCCAGATGTACGGCGATGTCGTCCTCGGCGTGCAGAAGCGCGCCGACGAGGACCACGAGCCGTTCGAGGTGGTGATCGAGGCGCTCAAGAGCGAGCGTCATCACCAGCACATTGAAGACACGAAGCTGACCGTCGACGACTTGAAGGAACTCGTCGTCCGTTTCAAGGCGCTGGTGAAGGATCGCGCCGGAAAACAATTCCCGGATTCCCCCTGGGATCAACTGATGGGGGCGGTTGGCGCGGTGTTCGGGTCCTGGATGAACGATCGGGCGATGGTCTACCGTCGCAAGTACAACATCCCGACAGAGTGGGGCACCGCCGTCAATGTCCAGGCGATGGTCTATGGCAACACCGGTGATCGATCGGGATCGGGCGTGGCGTTCACGCGCAACCCGGCCAACGGCGAGAAGGAGTTCTACGGCGAGTTCCTGATCAACGCGCAGGGAGAAGATGTCGTCGCCGGCGTGCGGACCCCGGAGCCGGTCGCGCAACTGAAGAAGGAAATGCCGAAGGCGTATGCCGAACTCGAGCGCATTCGTCAGACGCTCGAGAAGCACTTCAAAGATGTGCAGGACTTTGAATTCACGATCGAGGATGGCGTGGTCTACATGCTGCAGACGCGGAACGGCAAGCGGACGGCGATGGCGGCGCTGAAGTTCTCGGTGGACATGTACAAGGAAAAGCTGATCGACTGGAAGACGGCGGTGATGCGCAACCCCGCCGATCAGCTCGAGCAGCTGCTGGCGCCGGTCTTCGACGCCGCCGAGGTGCAGAAGGCGAAGGCGATTGCGAGCGGGCTGCCGGCAGGGCCCGGCGCGGCATCGGGACAAATCTACCTGAACGCCGAGCGCGCGGTGACGGCGGCGGAAAAGGGGCAGCCGGTCCTGCTCGTCCGGCTCGAGACGTCGCCGGAAGATCTGCGCGGCATGATCGCGGCGGAGGGCATCCTGACAGCGCGCGGCGGTGTCTCCTCGCACGCGGCGCTCGTCGCGCGGCAGATGGGAAAGGTCTGCGTCTGCGGCGCCTCCGCCGTGGAGGTCGACTACCAGGCGCGCAAGGTGACCGTCGGCGGGCAGACGTTCAAGGAAGGCGACTTCATGTCGATCGACGGCACCGCGGGCAAGGTCTACGCGGGCCGCGTGAAGACCGCGCCGTCCGAGATCGTCGCCGGGCTGATCAACAACGACAAGGCCGCCCGCAAGACGGAGAAGTTCAGGAACTTCGAGCAGCTGATGAAATGGTGCGACGAGGCGACGCGCATGGACGTGCGCACCAACGCCGACACGCCGGAGCAGACCGAGAACGCGATCGCCTTCGGCGCGGCGGGCATCGGTCTCTGCCGCACGGAGCACATGTTCTTCGAGGGCGACCGCATCGACGCGATGCGCGAGATGATCCTCGCGGAGACGCTCGACGAGCGGAAGGCGGCGCTCGACAAGCTGCTGCCGTACCAGCGCGAGGATTTCGCCGGCATCTTCCGCGCGCTCAAGGGGCACCCGGCGACCATCCGCTTCCTCGACCCGCCGCTGCACGAGTTCCTGCCGCAGACCGAGGAGCAGCAGGCCGACCTCGCGAAGAAGCTCGGCGTTCCGGTCGCGCGCATCCAGTCGCGCGTGAAGCAGCTGCACGAGTTCAACCCCATGCTCGGCTTCCGCGGCTGCCGCCTCGGCATCGGCTACCCCGAGATCTCCGCCATGCAGGCGCGCGCGGTCTTCGAAGCCGCCGCGATGGTGCAGAAGGAAGGCCTCAAGGTCCAGCCCGAGATCATGATCCCGCTCGTCGGCTTCAAGAAGGAGCTCGACCTGCAGATCGACGTCGTCCACCAGGCGGCGCGCGAGGTGCAGAAGGAGCAGAAGGTCAAGCTCGATTACATGGTCGGCACCATGATCGAGATCCCGCGCGGGGCGCTCACCGCCGACGAGATCGCGCAGTCGGCGGAGTTCTTCAGCTTCGGCACCAACGACCTGACGCAGACCGCGCTCGGCATGTCGCGCGACGACTCGGGATCGTTCCTGCCGCAGTACTCGGAGCTGGAGATCGTCAAGAAGAACCCGTTCGCGACCATCGACACGAGCGGCGTGGGACAGCTGGTGGAGGTGGCCGTGCAGCGCGGGCGAACGACACGGAAGAAGCTGAAGCTCGGCATCTGCGGCGAGCATGGCGGCGACCCGGCCTCGATTGCCTTCTTCGAGAAGGTCGGCCTCGATTACGTCAGCTGCTCGCCCTACCGCGTGCCGGTCGCGCGGCTGGCGGCGGCGCAGGCCGCGTTGTCAAAGTAGGGCGGGTTCTGCGAGGTTGATCTCCGTTTACGTCTACCGCAACGGCGAAACGCAGAAGGTGGACCGGGTCGAGCCGGGCTGGCTCGATCCGGACTCCAAGGCCACGTTGTGGGTCGATCTCGTGCAGCCGACGCCGGAGGAAGGGCAGCAGCTGCTTGGTGACACCTTTCACTTCCATCCGCTGTCCATCGAGGATGCGCTCACCGACATCCATCACCCGAAGGTCGAGCCGTACGAGCGCTACCTGTACGTGATCCTGCACGGCATCGACTTCCAGGCCAGCGAGCATCAGTTCGCGACGCTCGACGTCGACTTCTTCCTCGGCCGCAACTTCCTGGTGACGGTTCAGGACGGCCGCTCGCGGAGCATCCAGAAGCTGAAGGATCTCTGCCAGCACCACGCGCACATCCTCGAGGAAGGGCCCGTCGCGCTGATGCACCGCATCGTCGATTCGATGGTGGACAACTACGCGCCCGAGCTCGCGGAGATCGAGGAGCAGATGGACGAGCTCGAGGACGAGGCCATCCTCGGCACCGCCGGCGGCGACCTGATGCGCCCCATCCTCGCCATCAAGCGCGACCTGTCGGAGCTGCGCCGCGTGGTGATCCCGCAGCGCGACGTCGTCGGCCGCCTCGCGCGCCGGGAGTTCGCCGAGATCTCGAACGAGATGGCCTACCGCTTTCGCGACGTCTACGATCATCTGGTGCGCTATTCGGACGAGGCGGTCATGTTCCAGGATCGCGTCACGGGCATCCTCGAGGGATACCTGTCCGCGATCTCCAATCGCCTCAACCGCGTGATGAAGGTGCTCACGGTCGTGTCGACCATCGTGTTGCCGATGACGGTGCTCACCGGCCTGTGGGGGATCAACGTACCGTTGCCGCACCTCCCGGGCGGCGCCGGCGCGCAGTTCTGGTGGCTCGTCGGCATCATGGCCGCTATCACCGTCGTCATGCTGGCCGTCTTCCGCTGGAGGCGCTGGATCTGACCAGCCAAAGGCGTTGGCCTTGATATCCAGATAAGGCCTTTGGCTGTACAAAATTCACGCAAGGAGCCGCATAGCCGTCCAATGGGGAAGATTCACCTGCTGCCGCCCGACCTCGCCAACCAGATTGCCGCGGGCGAAGTCGTCGAGCGGCCCGCATCCGTCATCAAGGAGCTGGTCGAGAACGCCATCGACGCGGGCGCCCGGCGGATCGCCATTTCGGTCGAACTTGGCGGCAAGAAGCTGATCCAGGTCGAAGACGACGGCGAAGGCATGACGCCGGAGGACGCGCGCCTGGCCATCGAGCGGCACGCGACGAGCAAGCTCCGGCGCGCGGACGACCTGGAGCACATTGCCACGCTCGGCTTCCGGGGCGAGGCGCTGCCGAGCATCGCGTCGGTCTCGCACTTCACGCTGCGCACGCGCGCGCGGGACGGCGAGTCCGGCACCGAGGTGCGCGTCAACGGCGGCGCCGTGGCGTCGGTGACCGAGGCCGGCATGCGTGAAGGGACGTCGATTGCCGTCGCCGACCTCTTTTACAACCTGCCCGCGCGCCGCAAGTTCCTGAAGTCGGATGCCGCCGAATCCGCGCAGGTCTCACGTATCGTCACGCAGCTCGCGCTGTGCTACCCGGAAATCGGGTTCGCGCTCGTCAGCGCGGGGCGGAAGGTGCTGCAGTGCCCGCCCGTGGCGACGCTTCGCGACCGGCTCTACCAGCTGTACGGCGAACGCAGCGACCTGATCGATATCCGCCGCGACTCGGGGGACGTGAAGATTCTCGGGTTCGTCGCCGCGCTCGCGGAGCAGGGTCCCACTCGCGGGCCGCAGAACGTGTTCGTCAACCGGCGCGTGGTGAAGGACCGCACGATCGCGCACGCGATCATCGATGCCTACAGCGTCGCGTCGATCAAGGAGCGAAGCCCCGAGGTGCACCTGTTCATCGACATGCCGCACGAGGCGGTCGACGTCAACGTCCATCCGACGAAGGCGGAGGTGCGGTTTCGCGACCAGTCGTACATTCACGAGTTGATTCGGCGCACGCTTGGCGACGCGCTCGGCCGCGGCCCCGCGCCCGCGTTCCAGCTCGAAGCCCCCGCGGGGTTTCAGGTCGTCCCCTCGACGCTGCCGTTGCCGCACGCCTATCCGTCGACGTTTCCGAGTCGGTGGACGTCAGGGCCGGGTAATACGGACCCAGAGAACCCGCCCTCCGCAGGGGCTGGCTTCAGCCGTACCGATAGCGGCTTCGGCCCGTCCGACGCCGGCCGGCCTGACGGGGGCTTCGACCAGCCTGACGCAGGACTCGCTCCGCCGGACGGGACGCCGGCCATCCGGCCGATGACGCCGCTTGGCCAGTTCCGCGACACGTTCATCATCGCCATTGACGACGAGGGGATCGCGATTGTCGATCAGCACGTGGCGCACGAGCGCGTGCTGTTCGAGCGGATCACCGAGCGGCTGACGAAGGGCACGCTGGAGAGTCAGCGGCTGCTGGTGCCGATGCTGGTGGAGATGTCCGCGAACGGGGGGCAGGCGCTGCTGGCGCATGCGGGGGATCTCGAGCGTCTCGGGTTCGAGATCGAGGAGTTCGGCGGCGACTCGCTGCGCGTCACCGCGTGCCCCGCGCTGCTCGGCCGCGAGGAGTGTGACGCGGCGCTGCGCGCGCTCGCCGAAGACCTCGAGGGGCTCGACCGCGGCGCCGGCGTGGACGCGGCGATCAAGCGCATCGCGGCGACGACGGCCTGTCATGCCGCGGTGAAGGCGAACTACCCGCTGACGCGCGAGAAGATGGCGCACATCCTCGAGGAGCTGCGCCGGACGGCCTACTCGACGATCTGTCCCCACGGCCGGCCCGTCATGCTGCGCATCACGCGCCGCGAGGTGGAGAAGAATTTTCAGCGGATCTAGCGGGATCGGGTCCAAAGAGATGTACGGCGGGTCCCTCGTATCTAGCGAAATGCGGCGGACGTGTGGCGGACATGTAGGGCGGGTCCTTTCGGACCCGCTCCGCTAGTACAACATCACATCCTCGAGCAACTCGTCGAGAGTCCACACCTCCGAGCCGATATACGGATATTCCATTGGCGAGGTGACAAGACCGCCCCGAAAGCGCGTGCGCCGCGCCGGCGCGCTGCTTCGCAAGTTTTGCGAAGCGGCGCAGATCTGACCTCTGATCGGTCGCTTCGACCAGCAGATGCACGTGGTCGGGCATGAAGCAGTAAGCAGAAAGTGAAAACTTTTCGAGCGCCGCGGTCTTCCGAAATTGCGCGAGCACGACCTGGACAACGTCCCCATCGACAAACGCGTGCCGTCGGTCACTGACGCAGAACGTGAGGAAATATCGATTGAGTCCGACGTACGAACAGCCGTCGACACGACGCGGGCGGGCCATTTCGAGCGATGCGGACGCAAGGAGTGACCCGGCTTCGGCGGGTCCAAAAGGACCCGCCCTACATCAGTCCAAAAGCACCCGCCCTACATCACCATCGGACCTGGCAGATCGTCCGCGGCGTGTAGGCCGGGTCCTTTCGGACCCGGCAGGTTGTCCGAAATCCAGAGTAAGCTCACCCCGATTTCCGGAACGCGGAATTGAAGCGATTCATCAGCCGTGCGTTGCTGGGGCGCGCCGTTCGCCGAGTCCCTGATCCTGCTCCGGGGCAACAAGATCTGATCAAGGTACTTGTCGCCCATCATGTCTCCCTGGTGCCGACTTTTTTCATCAACTACCGCGGCTACCCGAGGGATTGGGCCGAATTCAGGGCCGAAGCCCACGAGTGGTACAAGGACCCAAACCTGCAGCAGTACTACCCGACCGAGCCGAGGAAGCGTCGCTCGCCGCCTCTGACGACGTCGGCACGGGTGCGGTGCGAGGGGTCACGCTCGACGCCAAAGCGACGGATGGCAGCTGGACGGTTTGACCTCGTCGTTATTAATCCAGCACCGGTCGATACAGTTTTCAGCAGGGGATGGGGGGAGCGGGACATCGAATACGGCGCACGTGGGGTTAATTACAAGTACTGACGTGTTCGATAAACGGGCCTTCTTTGACAGGCCCGCGCGGCTCTGTTACATTACGAACGCTCGTAACTAGCGACAAGCGAAAGATTTATCTCGACCGTTTGCCCCAAGCGAAACGGTGCGGCGCCGGACGTGTCGCCGGCGGCGCGCAAAGCTGTAAGCCCCGCAGCTGTATGCAGGGTGATTTAGCTGCCGAACTTGGAAGAAGACGCGGTGCCGTGGCTCCGCTATTTGGTCCTCGTCCCCGGTAGCGGATTCGGAGCATCGCAGTGTCCGTCCGCCGCTCGATTACTTACGCCGGTCTCACCTTCTCCCTCGCCGCGCTCGCATTCAGCTTCGGGAGCTGGACGGCCCAGCGGTCGATGGCGCAGCAGCTGGCCAACAACGATGCCCGGCTCACGGCGCTGCGAGACGACATGGCGCGCGCGATCCTGCAGATGCGGCAGGCCGAGACGGCGGCAACCCCCTCCGGCACCAATGGTGAGCGTCAGCCCGAGGTCGTTCCCGCGGGCAGCACGCAGCCGGCGCTCGTCGAGGAGAACAAGCGGCAGCTGCAGAGCGAGATGGGACTCCTGCCGGTGCGCCTGCTGCGCGACCGCAAGGAGAGCTTCGTCGAGTTGAACGCCTACGACGCGTCGGGCAAATCGAGCTACGGCACGGCCGGGTATCTCGGCAACGGCTACTTCGTCACCGTCAAGCACGCGGTGGTTGCGCTCGATGATCCGGACGGGCGCGAAGGCCACAAGATCACGTCGATCAAGGTGCGCGTGCACGGCCGCGACCTGGCCGCGCGCGTGGTCGATGCCGGCGATGCCGACGTCGAAGTGCACCCCGGCGACTGGGCCATCATCCGCGTCTCGCAGCCGGTGAACCTGCCGGCGCTGCACGTGAACCCGAATTTCACCTACGAATTCGCGGATCCGATCTTCCGCCTCGGCAACGACTACTCGAAGGGGATCATCCTCAGCACCGGGTACGTGGGGCAGCGGACGACGAACGGGCTGGTGACATGCCTGACCGACGGCCATCCGGGCGTGTCGGGCGGCGGCGTGCTCGACCAGGATGGCGATCTCGTCGGCATCCCGATCGGCCGGATGCAGGGCGACTATCGCTTCTCGTTCATCCTGCCGGTGCGCGGCGAGATGTTCCGCAAGGTGCCGGGGCTGACGATCGCCGAAACGAAGATCGCGCGCTCGGAGTAGCGCGATCGCGCGCTCGGATTAGCGCCGGCACGGCCGCGGGAGGCCTTTGGTGGCGACCTACCTTGGAGCGATCGACCAGGGCACCAGCAGCACCCGCTTCATCATCTTCGACGAATCCACGCGCATCGTCGCGGACGCGCAGATCGAGCACGAGCAGATCTGCACGCGGCCCGGCTGGGTCGAACACGACCCGATCGAGATCTGGCGCAACACGCAGACCGTCCTCTCCGGCGCCCTTCGCGCCGGCGGCCTGAGGCCGGAGGCGCTCGCCGCCATCGGCATCACCAACCAGCGCGAGACGACGGTGCTGTGGGATCGCCGCACCGGGGTCCCGCTGAGCAACGCCATCGTCTGGCAGGACGTGCGCGTCGCCGGGGACGTGCCGCGGTTCAGCGCCGCGCCCGGTGTCGAGTTCTTTCGCGCCCGCACCGGCCTTCCGCTTTCCAGCTATTTCTCCAGCCTGAAGGTCCGCTGGCTGCTCGACCACATCCCCGGCACACGCGAGCGCGCCCGGAGCGGCGATGCGCTGTTCGGGACCATCGACACGTTCCTCGTGTGGCAGCTCACGGGCGGCGTGGACGGCGGTCTGCACGTGACCGACGTCACCAACGCGAGCCGCACCCAGTTGATGAACCTCGACACGCTCGACTGGGACCCCGAGCTGCTCGCTGCGTTCGACATTCCACGCGCCATGCTGCCGTCGATTCGCTCCAGCAGCGAACGCTACGGGGTCGCCAGCGCCGAACCGGTCAAGGGCGTGCCGATCGCGGGCATCCTGGGCGATCAGCAGGCGGCGCTCGTCGGCCAGACGTGCTTCCGGCCCGGCGAGGCGAAGAACACCTACGGCACCGGCTGCTTCCTCCTGCTCAATACCGGCGAATCGGCAGTGCGCTCCACGAGCGGACTGTTGACGACGGTCGCCTACCAACTCGGCAGCGCGGCGCCGCATTACGCGCTCGAGGGGAGCGTCGCGGTGACGGGTGCGCTCGTGCAGTGGGTTCGCGACAACCTTGGCTTGATTCAGAAGAGCGCGGACATCGAGGCGCTGGCGGAGTCGGTCCCGGACAACGGCGGCGTCTACTTCGTGCCGGCATTCTCGGGACTCTATGCGCCGCACTGGAATGACGGCGCGCGCGGGACGATCATCGGCCTGACCCGCTTCGCCAACCGCGGGCATCTCGCGCGCGCGGCGCTCGAGGCCACCGCGTTCCAGGCATCAGAGGTGCTGCAGGCGATGGAGCGCGACTCCGGCGTCAGGCTCGAGACGCTTCGCGTTGACGGCGGCATGACGGATAACGAGCTCCTGATGCAGTGCCAGGCCGACATCCTCGATCGCACGGTGGTACGGCCCCTCATCAAGGAGACGACCGCGCTCGGCGCGGCATTCGCCGCGGGCCTGGCGATTGGCGTCTTCCGCGACGCCGAGGATCTGCGATCGCGGTGGGTTGAGAGCCGGCGCTGGCATCCGCGGATGGAGGACGCGACGCGGCAGCGGATGCTGCAGCAATGGTCGAGGGCGGTCAGCCGCTCGCTGGATTGGGTGTAGCGAGGGGCACAGCCGGCGGGGCCGAAAGGACCCGCCCTACTTGTTCTTGCGTTCGGCTTTCACCTTTTCCCACCCTTCCAATCGCCGCTTGATCTCCTTTTCGAACCCCCGTTCGGTCGGCTTGTAGTACTTGCGGCCGGCGAGCGACGGCGGCAGGCAGTCCATCGCGGCGATGGCGTCTGGCTCCTCGTGGGCGTACTGATAGTCCTTCCCGTAGTTCAGGTCCTTCATCAGCTTTGTCGGCGCGTTGCGAAGGTGCAGCGGCACCGGTTCCGCGGCCTCGCGGTGCGCGTCGGCCGCCGCGTCGGTGTACGCGGTGTACACCGCGTTGCTCTTCGGCGCCGTGGCGAGATAGATGGCCGCCTGCGCCAGCGCGTTGTTCCCTTCCGGCATGCCGATGAAGTGCGCCGCGTCCTTCGCGGCGACGGCGACGACGAGCGCCTGCGGATCGGCGTTGCCGATGTCCTCGGAAGCGAAGCGGATCATGCGCCGGGCGATGTAGAGCGGGTCCTCGCCGGCTTCGAGCATGCGCGCGATCCAGTAGACCGCGGCGTCGGGATCGCTGTTGCGCATCGACTTGTGGAGCGCCGAGATCAGGTTGTAGTGCTCCTCGCCGGTCTTGTCGTAGAGGAGCGCGCGCCGCTGAATCGACTGTTCCAGCTGCGGGAGGTCGAGCTGACGAACCATCGTCTCCGGGTTGATCGGCGCCGAGGTGGCGGCGAATTCCAGCAGGTTCAGCGCGGCCCTCGCGTCGCCGTTCGCGAAGCGCGCGATGGCGGCAACCGCCTCGTCCGTGACGGCGACATCGGCCGCGCCGAGGCCACGCTCGCGGTCCACGACGGCCCGCCGGAGGATGGTTTCGATGCCGGCCGCGTCGAGCGGCTTCAACACGAACACTTTCGAGCGCGACAGCAGCGCCGCGATGACCTCGAACGACGGGTTCTCCGTCGTCGCCCCGATGAGGACGATGTCGCCGGACTCGACGCGGGGCAGGAAGGCGTCCTGCTGCGCCTTGTTGAAGCGGTGAATCTCGTCGACGAACACGATCGTCCTGCGGCCGCTGGATCGCCGCCGCAGCTGTGCGGCGGCCATCACTTCCTTGATCTCCTTGATGCCGGCCAGCACGGCGCTGAACGGGACGAACTGCGCCTCGGTCATGTCGGCGATGATGCGCGCGAGGGTCGTCTTGCCGGTGCCAGGCGGCCCCCACAGAATGATCGACTGCAGCAGGTCGCGCTCGATCGCCTCGCGCAGCGGCTTTCCGGGAGCGAGGATCTCGTCCTGGCCGACGACCTCGTCGAGCGTGCGCGGCCGCATCCGCTCGGCGAGCGGGGTGCCTTGGCGGGCAGGCGGACCTGAAGGTCCGCCTCTACGGCCGGCATCCGAACGTCGCCGCGCACCCTCCGCGGCGCCGTCGTCATCGTCGAACAACCCGTTGCTCATCGGCGCGCCCGCCGCGCCGCGTAGATGATGATGGCGGCGGAGGCCGCCACGTTGAGCGATTCGACGGGCGTTTCCATCGGGATCGTCACGCGCTCGTCGGCGTCCGCGGCGACGCGGTCGCTCAGCCCTGGACCCTCGCCGCCAAGCAGCAGCGCGATGCGGCCGGACCAGTCCACCGCGTCGGGCTCCCAACCGCCGCGCGGAACGGCGGCGACGGCTTTCGTGTTCGTCTTCCGGATGTCCTGCATCACCCGGTCAATCGACGCGCTGCGCGCCACCGGAAGACGGAGCACGCTTCCCATGCTGCCGCGCACGGCCTTCCATGAAAAAGGATTTGCCGAGTCGCCGGCGACGATGATGCCCGTGACGCCGCCGGCTTCAGCGACGCGCAGCAGCGATCCGAGGTTCCCCGGATCCTGCACGTCGACGACGACGAGCGCGAACAGGCGCGCCTGCGCGAGGATGGCGTCGCTGGTCGTCGGATGCCGGCGCGCGATGGCGACAATGCCGCTCGGCGTGCGCACGGGGCTGATCGCACCGAGCACCTGCTCGCCTGCCATCGCCACGTCGATGCCCGCGTCGTTCAGCATGCGTGCGAGCGATCCCTCCTCGGTCTCTGCGTCCATGCGTGACGAGGCGACGACGACGCTCTCGATCGGGAGCGCGGCGGCGTGCGCCTCGCGCACCAGGTGCGCGCCGTCGAGCAGCAGCCTGACGCCCGCCGGGTCTGCGTCGCTCGCGAGCGCTCGATACGCGCGGACGAGCGCGTTCTGCCGGCTCGCGATCGTCTTCATCTCCGCTAATGATTGATCGGACTGTGCTAAAGTCGATTTCGACGTGAAGGACCGTATTCTCAAGCGATTCACCGATGAAATCGCCGCGCTCGAGCGGGAGCTGAAGGTCGATCTGCCGAAGGAGATCCAGCGGGCGCGGGAATACGGCGACCTGCGGGAGAACGCGGAGTACAAGGCGGCGAAGGAACGCCAGGGCATCGTCGATGCGCGCATCTCGATGCTCAAGAAACGGGTCGGCGAGATCCAGTTGATGAATCTCGATCGCATTCCGCACGACAAGGCCGCCTTCGGCTCGACGGTCCACCTTCGCGACAAGGAAGGCGCGGTGCTCGTCTACCAGCTCGTGATGCCGGAGGACGCCGACGCGGAGAAGGGGATGATCTCCACCGCGTCGCCGATCGGACGCGCGATCCTCAACAAGGAGGAGGGCGACGACGTCAAGGTCGTCACGCCCGTCGGCACCAAGAGCTTCGAGCTGATCAAACTCATCACGATTCACGACGCGGACTAGTGCAGTACTCCCCTTCGCGCCGCACCGCGCTCGTGCTTTGCGGCACGGGCGCGCACGGCGCGTATCACGCCGGCGTGCTGCGCGCACTGCAGGAAGCGGGGGTCAAGATAGACGTCGTCGCCGGCCAGGGCGCCGGCGCGGCCGGGGCCGTGCTCGCCGCGATCGACGGTGGCGCGCGGCTGTGGGAAGCCGGCGGCATCTGGAGATCCGCGAAATCGAGCCGTTTTTACGCACGGACGCCGGCGATGCGCCTCGCTGGCTGGTGCGTGCTCGCGATCGTGGCGGTGCTCGGGCTGGCGCTCGTCCTCCTGGCGGGCGGCGGTGCGCCATCGACGGCGTGGACGACTGTCGCGGTGGTTGTCGCGCTGCCGGCGCTGGTGATTGCGGTCACGCTCGCTCGCGCCCGCTGGCGGCCTGGCGGCCGTCGCGTCTCCGGCGGCGCCTGGTGGAGTATCGCCGGCGCGCCGTTCGACCCCAATCCGATCATCGACGCCTTCTCCGACGCGGTGTGGCAGCTGATTCGCGGCGCGGCGCGTGACCTTCGCCCGCCGCGCGAGGCCGGCCGCCGCTACGCGGAGGTGCTGACGGACAACATCGGGCAGCCCGGGTTTCGCGAGCTGATGATCGTCGCCACCGACCTCGACGCACGCGGCGACGTCGTGGCGGCGCTGCTGCGCGAGCCGTATCGCCGCGACTTCATCGCGCCGCGGCCCGGCCGTGAACGGCGCGCGGAGGCGCTCGACCTCGCGGGCCTCGGCCGCGACCACGCCCTCGACGTGATGAGCGCGGCGCTGACGCCGCCGGTCGCGTGTGAGCCGCGCACGGTCACGTTCGCGCCCGACGGCTACTGGCGCGGCGAATCGCACCGCATGTGCGAGCGCCCCGGCTCGGTCAGCCGGCTCTTCGAGGAGCTCGCGGGGGTTGGCGTGTCACAGCTGATCGTCGCCACCGCGGTGCCGCTGTCCTCAGCACCGCACCAGCTGCGCGTGCCGCGGCTGGACGCGCGGAGCCGCCTCGGCGAGTTCATCGCCGCCGCGGAAGCCGCGGCGCTCCGCGATGCGATGGATCACGCCCTGCTGCGGTTCGATTCGTGCTACGTCGTCGCGCCGTCACACAATCCGGTCGGCCCGTTCGATTTCGGCGGTGCGTACGACGAGGCATCGGACCGGCATCACACGACGCAGGAGCTGATGGAGCGCGCGTACGAGGACGCCTACCACCAGT
The DNA here is from genome assembly GCA_035571515.1 of Vicinamibacterales bacterium. GTDB lineage: Bacteria > Acidobacteriota > Vicinamibacteria > Vicinamibacterales > UBA2999 > Gp6-AA40. Next base: position 88,724 of record DATNCQ010000145.1, on the reverse strand, counting down.
TCATCGAGCCGGTGGTCGGCGCCAGCGGCGAGCACATTGCCGGCGTGAGCGGCGCGACGCCCCGCTAGGCGCCCGGCGCGGTCCCTATCAGGAACTCCGCGGTCGCGTAATGAAACTCGCGATCGAGCCACGACCGCGCGTCCGCGGTCCGCTGGCCGAGCGTGGCGGCGACCTGACGCGCCCGCTCGCGCTGGTCTGGAGTCAGCGTCGGGTCGTTGGCCAGCGCGCGCGACGCCGCGAGTGACCACGGATACCAGAGGAAGGTCGACGCTTCGACCGTGAACTGGCAGCCACACGCCACGGCGTGCGCGGCGGCGGGAGCGCCGCTGGCATGCTGCAGGTAACGGTCGAAGTCGTGCATCCGGTTGTTGTCGGTGATGGTGCGATCGAGCTGAACGCGGGTGAGGAAATCCTGCTTCGCGGTCAGTGCGTTCGGTTGCGCGTGGATGTAGGGGCCGAAGTCGCGCTCCGCGCGGGCCAGGATGAAGACCACCTGCGCCTGCAGGCCGGGGAACGGCTCGTTCTGCACCTTCCGCATCGGATTGGGAACCCACCCGAGCTGCGGGTTGTAGTTGGTCAGCAGCCAGCCGATCCCCTTGCGAATCGCGTCGTCGTAGCGGCCGCCGATGGTGGCGCGCATGGCCGGCGAGCGGCGCGCCTCGATGAGGGCCCACGTCGCGATCGCGGTCGAGTACGTGCGCTGGAAATCGGCGGACGGATCGCCGATGTTCGGTCCCCAGCCGCCTTCGGCAGGGTTCTGTTTCGAGACGAGCAGCTGCAGCGTGCGGTCGGCGCTCGCGCGGGCGGCCGGCAGCTGATCGTCGAGCCAGATGGCGGGCTTGCTGCGATCGAGTGCGGCGACCTGCGCCAACCCGACCCAGCCGCCGATCTCGGTGACGCCGGTCTGCCATCCGTCGAAATAGCCCCAGCCCTGGTCCGGAACGAACTGGTTGTCGATGTAGGCAAACGCGCTGCGAATGCGCTCGACGTCGTCCGCGTCGAGCCTGGCGGAGCTGGAGAGAATCCCCTTGAGCACCTGCGCAGTCGTCCAGACCTGCTGCGGCTGCGTCGTGTCCGCGGTGACGCGAATGCCTCCCGTCGAATGTCCAACGGGATCGTCCGCGGTGACCTGGTAGGCGAGAATGCGCTTGGTTCGTTCCGTCGCTTCCGCGGTGACGTACTCGTTCACCGTGACGGGTTTCGGCAGCAGCTTGAGGCTGGCGTAGGCCGCGCTGCTGGTGACGATGAGCGCGATCGCGGCGAGCACGATCGTATGTTCCCGGCGGCGCTCTTTCGCATGGAACACGAACCCGTAAATCGCCAGGCCGATTCCCGCCATGACGGCAAGCGGGACGCCCACGCGCATCACCATGTCGGCGTTGCGAAAGACCGACCAGTGCAACGCGTCGATGGCGAAATGCGAGATGGACTGCACGTGGCCCAGCGTCTGCGCCGCCACCGCGATCGCCGTGGTCGCGCTGCCAAAGCCGATGAATCGCCGCCGGCGGCGGCTGACGTCGCGGTGCCCGGCCGGCCTGGCGGGCGCCTCGGCGGCCGCGCGCTCTCCCTCACCTGATGGCGTCTGAATTGTGTTCATGGCTACAATCCCATCGGCCGCGAAGCTATAGCGTCCGGTTCAACCCGTCAAGCACTGCTCGGGCCATCCACCTGGATCCGTGTGCATACGTACTAACGTCGATGGACCTCGACGCGATCTACGCCTCGCATCCGCTGCGCGGAGAGACGATTCTGGCCCGTCTCGAGCGGGCCGGCGCGGACCTCACCCGACTTACGGAATTGCAACTGGCTGTCGATCCTGAAACCGGCCTCACCGACCAGAACCACAGTGGAGGCGTGGAGTCGGTCCTCGAGCTGGCCATCGCGGCGGGCGTCACGGCATCGACGACGGTTGTCGATATCGGGTGCGGTCTCGGCGGACCGGCGCGGGTGCTCGCGGTGGTGGTCGGGTGCCCCGTGATCGGAATCGAACGCGACGAGTCGCGGTGTCGTGACGCACGATGGCTCACGGCGCTCGTCAAGCTCGATCATCGCGTCTCGATTCGTCACGAGGATGCGCTGGCGGGCGATGTCACGCTGCGCGAGGTAGACGTCCTGTGGGGACAGGGCGCGTGGATTCACTTTCCGTCGCCGGCCGATTTCCTGGCGCGCTGGATTCCGGCGCTCGTCGAGGGCGGCCGTGTCGCGATGGCCGATGCGTTTCTGGCCCGGCCTCCTGCAGGTCGCGACGAAGAAGCGATCGTCGCGAAGCTGGAGGACTCGTGGGGCGCCCGCCTCACCACGGTCGACGAGTGGAGATGCTCGCTCGAAAGCCACGGCTGCCGCGTCGTCCACGTACGTGACGTGACGGCAAGGGCGATTGCGGATTTCTCGAACCTGCTGGCCGTATCGCCGCATTGGCCCGCAGGGACGGCGTCCGACGACGAGAAGCAGGGCTGGGCCCGGGCGCTCGAGGCGTTCGCGCGCGGCGTGATTGGATCGTTCCGCATCGTGGCAACCCGGACGGCCGTATGATGCGCGAGATGGATCGCGACACGCAGATCGTTCATGCCGGCTTTCGGAAGCGCAGCGATGCCGGGCCGTTCCTCCAGGGGCCGCAGTTTTCGTCCACCTACACGTCGCCCGGTGAGCCGTCGGACAACGAGCTGACCTACGGTCGCTTTCACAATCCCACGTGGACGGCGTGGGAAGACGCGCTGCGGATTCTCGAGGAGGGCGACGCCGTGGCGTTCGCGTCGGGGATGGCGGCGGTCGACGCCGTGCTTGGCATCACGCTTCGCCCGCGCGATGCCGTCGTGCTGGCCGCGGACTGCTATTACACGATTCGGCGGCTGGCGGCCGGCTGGTTCGAGCAGCTCGGCATCGAGGTGAGGCTCGTGCCGACGCGCGGCAACGCGCAGGCAGCCGCCCTCGACGGAGCGAAGCTGGTCTGGGTGGAGACACCCACCAATCCGCAACTGGACGTGTGCGACATCGCCGCGATGGTCGAGGCGGCCCGCGCGCGCGGCGTCGCCGTCGCCGTGGACAACACGACGGCGACACCGTACCTGCAGCAGCCGCTGCAGCTCGGCGCCGATTTCGTGGTCGCCTCCGACGCCAAGGCGATCACCGGCCACAGCGATCTCATCCTCGGTCACGTCGCGACGCGCGACCCGGACAAGCTGACGGCGCTGCGGACGTGGCGGACGCAGCACGGCGCCATCCCCGGGCCGATGGAAGTCTGGCTCGCACACCGGTCGTTGCCGACGCTTCCGCTGCGGGTCGCGCGGCAGTGCGACTCCGCGCTGCGCCTGGCCGAGTGCCTCTCGCGGCGATCCGACGTCGCCGCCGTGCTCTATCCCGGGCTGCCGTCGCACCCGGGCCACGACGTCGCCCGCCGGCAGATGCGCGCGTTCGGCACGATCGTCAGCTTCGACGTCGGCACGCGCGCCCGGGCGGAAACGTTCCTGCGCGCCCTGTCCATCGTGCGCGAGGCGACGAGCTTCGGCGGCGTGCACTCGATGGCCGAGCGCCGCGCACGCTGGGGCGGGGACGCCATCAGCGACGGGTTCATCCGTTTCAGCGTCGGCTGCGAGGCGGCCGGCGATATCATCTCGGACGTGACGCAGGCGTTGGATCGTGCGCGTTGAGGCCGGGTCGACACGTGGCGGCGGTGTGTATCAGTGACAAGATCGGCCGGGGCATTGCTGGCGATCGTGTTGGCGGCGTGCACGGTGCACGCACAGGACGGCTCCAGTCTCGACGCTCAGATTGGCGCCCGCACGCGGGTCATCGAGTCGCCGCATTCGACGCGTGACCAGCAGCTCGATGCGCAAGCCGCCCGCGGCGTGCTGTTCCGCAAGGCGGGACGCTTCGACCTCGCGATCGTCGACCTGACCGAAGTGCTGCGCAGCCGTCCGCAAGCCGATGACGTGCTCGTCGAGCGCGGGATGGCGCTGAAAGCGACGCAGCAGCCGGATGCCGCGATGGCGGACTTTGACCAGGCGCTCGACATCAATCCCGACAACACGGACGCGCTGCGACAGCGGGCCGCCGAGTATCGGGCGCGCGGCCGCTTTGCCGCAGCCGTGCGCGACCTCGATCGCGCGATCGGCATCGATGCCCGGGATCCGTGGGCGGCCAGCGAGCGCGGGCTCGATCATTTCTCGCTGCACCAGTACGACGATGCCATCGTAGACTTCAGCCGTGCGCTGGAGCTGACGCCCGGCAGCGCGTGGACGATCGCGTTTCGCGGTGCGGCGCTCTACCAGCTGGGGCGCTATGACGAGGCGCTCGCGGACCTCAATCGGGCGATCGAGCTCGATGCGTTCGATCCCTGGCCGTTGTACATTCGCGGTCTCGTGAAGGCGAAGGCGGGCGATCAGCGGGGCAGCGATGCGGACCTGAGGGCCGCGCTCGCGATTTGGCCGGATGCGGCCGCGGGCGTCGCCAAGGACGGAATCCGATAAGTCGTCGGGGTCGGCTTCAGCCGGCCCACGGAGGCATGCATGCGAAGAATTCTGACAACCGCCGTACTCGTCAGCTGTATCGCGGTCTCCGTACTCGCCCAGCGCGCACCGGCGAATCACTGGGTCGCGACGTGGACGACCGCGGTCGTCGCACGGCCGGCGGTGCTGCCTCCCGCGGCCCCTGCCGCGCCGCCGCCACCCAACGCTCCGGCGCCGCCTCCGCCGCCGATCACGCCGAACAACCAGACGCTCCGGGAGATCGTCCACACGTCAATTGGCGGTAGCCGGGCGCGCGTGGTGTTCGCGAACACCTTCGGCACCTCGGCGATGAACATCGGCGGCGCGTCGATCGCGGTGCGTGACAAGGACGCCGCGATCGTTCCCGCATCGGTGCGCAAGCTGACGGTGAACGGCAGCGCGGCGTTTCGCATCCCCGCGGGCGCCACGGTGCTGACCGACGCCGTCGACCTGCAGGTTCCCGCGCGCGCGGACCTCGCCATCGACGTATTCGTTCCCGACGACCTCGGCAGTGCGCCGTCGCTCATCACGTTCCACAACGGGGCCAACCAGACCAGCTACGCCTCGGCGCCCGGCAATCACGTGGGCGAGGCGGTCATGGACGGAGGCGCCATCACGCGCTCATGGTTCCTGTTGTCGCGCGTCGAGGTGGCGGCCGCGCGCGGTGTCGGCGCCGTCGCCGCGTTCGGCGATTCGATCACCGACGGCACGAGGTCGACGCCCGACACCAACAACCGGTGGCCGGACCACCTCGCGCGCCGGCTGGGGACAACGTTCGCGGTGATGAACGTCGCCATCGCAGGCAACCGCGTCCTGACCGAAGGGAACGCGCCGGGCGGCTTCGGCGGCAACGCCGGCATCAACGCCCTCGCGCGCTTCGACCGCGACGTCCTGGCCCAGCCCGGCGTCACCCACGTCGTCGTGATGGAGGGGATCAACGACATCGGCGCGGCGCAGGCCGCCGTCGAGGATCTCATCGCCGCGCATCGCCAGCTGGTGGAGCGCGCGCACGCGCGCGGGCTGCGGATTTACGGCGCGACCCTGACGCCGTACGAAGGCGCGGCGTACTTCACGCCGGAAGGGGAGGCGAAGCGCAAGGCGTTGAACCAGTGGATCCGCACGAGCGGCATGTACGACGCGGTGATCGATTTCGAAGCGGTGATCCGCGATCCTTCGGCGCCCGCGAAGATGCGGGCGGAGTTCGATTCAGGCGATCACCTGCATCCCAACGACGCAGGCTACAAGGCGATGGGGGAGTCGGTGGACCTGGCGCTCTTCAAGTCGGGCTCGTAAGCGCGGAGCTGAGAGCGTCCGCGCCCGTCCGGACTAGGCTTTCGCGACGAGACGCTTCTCCGCCGGCTGGTGCTCGTGCAGGAACTCGAGCGCCAGCGCGAGGACCTTGCCGGTGAACTCGTCGGCCTGCAGGTTGCCGTACTTGTCACGGAACCCGCGCAGCGGCACCACGGCCTTGGCCATCGAGCGATGGCCGCCGGCGCTGCCGATGTCGGCGAAATACTTCCGCACGAACTCGCCCGCGTTGCGCGAGTAGCCGAGGTTGCGGACCGACATCACCAGCGAGTCGTTGACGATGCCGACGACGATCGTCCACTTGACGTCTTCGAGCTGCAGGTAGAAGTCGGCGACGTAAGGGATGAAATCCTCGCGCGGCGAGGCGCCGATGAACGAGCAGAACACCTGCTCGACCATCTGGCCGTTCTGCTTCGCCTTGAGCACGTACTCGAGGCGCTCCATGGTGATTTCCGCCCCCTCCATCTTGCGGATCATCGCCGCGTCGGCCAGCGGATACAGATAGGAGAAGGCCTCGAGGTCGACGCGGTTCGCCTGCCGGTTGAAGAAGAGCGTGTCCGACTTGATCGCGTAGAGCATCGCCGTCGCGGTGCGCTCGGAGATGTGCTCGTCGACGGCCCGCAGGTGCTCGGTCAGGATCGTCGACGTCGAGCCGTAGTTGGCGCGGATATCCTTGAACACGGCGCTGTAGCCGGTCTGCTCGGGGTGATGATCGATGACCAGGTCGACGCGATGAAACGCTTCGCCGAAGTAATGCGGCTGTACGTCCACCATCGCGATGCGATCGAAGCCGCCGAGCTGTTCCGACGTGATGATTTCGACCTGGATGTCGAGCAGGTTCTGCATCCGCAGGTTTTCGGGTCGCGTCGCCCCCTGCAGCGCCGCGATCACGGCCGTCTGCCGGTTGCGGCGCAGGACGTTGCGGAGCGCGAGGCCGCTCGCCATGGCGTCGGGGTCGGGGTCGTTGTGCAGCAGGATCAGCACACGGTCCGCGTCGCTGAAGAAGCGCTGGTACTGCTGCACCTTCAGCCGCGTCAGCGACCGGCTGAATTCGATGAGCAGTGGCTGGCCGAACAGGTCCGCGATCGGCAGGAAGTTCACTTCCGGGAAGAACGATCGGAGCTCCTCCTCGTACTTGTGCGGGTCGCCGCAGCCGACGCCGATGACGTAGACGAGCGTCGCGCCCGCGTCGCGGATCGCCTCGAGCACCTTGCGGAGGCTTCGCTTGCTGTCTTCGACGATGACGCAGGTCGCGGGGGTGATGTCGGCTTTGAGGTAGGTATCGGTGCGGCGGGGGTCGCCGGAGAAGACGTTGATGTCGGCGTCATGAAGCCGCCGGGCCAGCGGCTTGCTTTCAACGAGGAATTCGACGTCGAAGCTGAGCGCCAGGGCTTCGTCGAGCATCCTGACGAGCAGTTCGGTCTGGCAGACGGCGAGACACCTCATTCGATCAGATGAACCCTACTGGCGCGTACCGTCCCAGCTCTCAACAGGGCGCTCCGTTGTCGCGCCCTCGAAATACCGTCGGAAGACTGTCGTGCGCGATACTCCAACAGTTGATACAAGCCAGCAAATGGCGCCAACCCCAAATTATACGCCCGGTTGCAGCGGCAGCGCTGCTGGCGGCGGCCGTCGTCCCGGCCCCCGCCGCGGCGCAGGGCCCCCCGGGCAGCCAGGGCGCGCCATGTGTCTCGTGTCTTGTGATCGGCGTGGGCCCGGTCGATCTGGCCTCGCCGCCGCCGGTCGCGGCAGCGTCGCTCGACGGCGTACAGCTGATCCTTACAGAGCCGCCACGGGCCGACTTCCTGCGGGCTACGGGCGCCGCAGTCGCGGTCCTGGTGAGGCCCTCGGAGGCCGCGGCGGTGCCGCAGATCGTCTTCGACGCGCGGACGAGGATCACCGAGCTGCGCGCGGAGCGGCCGGACATCCAGGTCGCGATCGACGGCGACGCATTCACGGCGCGCGGCGTGCCGCTCGACGAGCTGCGTTCCTACGTGGATGCGGTCGTCGGCGAAACCTGGCGGCGCCTGCCGCCGATGACGAATCCGACCATCGACGACCTCGTGGCCGCGTCGCTGACGCCGGGCGCCGAGCGCGTGCTGCTTCCGGTCGCGCATCTCGACTGGCGCGTCGTGCAGGAATTTGCCGCGCGGCGTCCCACCCAGGTCGACGTCACCGGCTCTCGCCGGCTGTCGGCGGGCGAGATCCTCGCGCGCCACCAGGCGCAGCAGCGGCGGCAGGATGCGATCGTGCGGACCACGATCGCCACCGGCACGACGACGCTGCTGTTCGAGGTGCCGGATTTTTCGGCGCCGATCACCATCACCGCGGAGACGACCGTCTTCCGCGGCCCGGACGGGGTCAACATCGAGGAACGCGGCATTCGCGTCAACGGCGCCGCCATTGCCGGCGGCGGCGCGCAGTCGCCGCCGGAACTGCCGCTCATCGAAGCCGAGCGCATCAGCACGCCGCCGCTGGCGATTGCGCTCGACGAGGCGTATCGCTACGTGCTGCACGGGGAGGACACGGTCGGCGACAGCCGGTGCTATGTCGTCGGCTTCGAGCCGCGCGGCGAGGCCCACGGGCTGGCGCGCGGCCGCGCGTGGATCGATGTCCGGGACTTCACGCTGCGCCGCCTCGAAACCATCCAGCGCGACCTTCGCGGCGCGATCGTCTCGTCCGAGCAGGTTGACGAGTTCGGCCGCGTGGACGTGGCTGGCGCCGCGGTGTGGCTGCCGACGGAGACACGCATCTTCCAGGCGTACGAAGGGGCCGGGTTCCGCACGCCCATCCATCGCACCATCGCCGTGCGCCGCTACGACGTGAACAGCGGCCGATTCGACGCGCAGCTTGCGGCGGCGCTGGCGTCGGACAACGTGATGATGCGCGAGACGCCGGAGGGACTGCGCTACCTGGTGCGGCGGGGCAGCGGCGGCAACCGCGGCGAGATCGCCCGCGGCGGCCACAGCATCCGCAGCATCGTCGGCGGCGTGCTCGTGGACCCGAACATCTCCCGGCCGCTCGCGTTCGCGGGTCTCAGCTACATCAACCTCGACCTGTTCGGGCGCGGCGCGCAGGTAAACGCCTTCTTCGGCGGCGTCTTCGGTCAGTTGTCGTGGAGCGTGCCGTCCGTGGCCGGGACGCGGTGGCAGGCACACGGCAGCGCGTTCGGCATCGCGGCGCAGTACACCGACCGCGTCTTCCGGAACGGCCGCGAGCAGTACGCGGAGAACCTGATGCAGCGCCCGGGGTACGTGTCGGCCGGGCTGCTGCGGCCGCTGACGCCGCGCGTTCGCGCCACGGTCGACTACACGCTGGATGTCACGACGCTCGAGAGGGCTGTGAGCACTCCCGCGGTGTTTGGCGTGCCCCGGCCGGTCGTTAACCATGGTGCGGTGCTTGCAGTCGCGGCCGACCGCGGGCCATGGAGCGTGCGTGGATGGTGGAATCCGGTGGTGCGCTACCGATGGCAACCCTGGGGACTGCCAGGCGAGTTCGATGCGGACTCACGCGACTACCAGCGGTACGGCGCGCGCGTCAGGCGGACGCTCGCATTGCGATCGTCGGTCAGCTCGCGGCTGGAGCTGGCGTGGATGGGTGGCCGCGACCTCGATCGTTTCAGCCGCTACGGTTTCGACGCTTTTGAGAACCCGCTGCACGGGTACCCGACCGCGGCGGTGCGCTACGACCGCGGTGCGGTGGTTCGCACGGCCACGGTGTGGACCCGGCGCGGGGTGCGCGTCGATGCGTCTGGCGACGCGGCGCTCGTGCACGATCCCGGCTGGGCTTCTCCGCTGCGGGCCTATCCGGGAGTGGGCGCGGGCGTCGAATCGGGCGGACCGTTTCGAACGCTCCTGTCGGTCGAGTGGGCCTATGGGTTCCGCGCGCCGCGGACGGATGGCGGACGCGGGACGCAGACCGCTCGAATCACGGTGTACAGAGGTTTCTGACAGGTGTAGGATCTGAGGGGCCGATGCGAACGCGCGCTCTCGTCTTCGTTTTGACGGCAATTACGGCGGTGGGCGCGGCGGCGCTGACCGCCCAGACGCCGACGTTCCGCACCGGCATCGACCTCGCCTCCTTCGGCGTCACCGTGGTCGACAAGAAGGGCGAGTACCTCAGCGACCTGAACGCCGAGGACTTCGAGATCCTCGAGGACGGCCAGAAGCAGACGCTGAAGTACTTCGCGCGCGGCACCGACATCGAGAACGGTCCCGAGATGCACATCGGGCTGCTCTTCGACACCAGCGCCAGCATGACCGAGGACATCAAGCTGTCGCGGTCGGCGGCGATCAAGTTCCTCAACACGCTGAGCGAAGCGAAGGACATGACGCTGGTGGACTTCGACACCGAGGTGCGCGTGGCGAAGTACGGCCAGCGCGACTTTCCGCGGCTGGTCGAGCGTATCCGCGGGCGCACGCCCGACGGCGAGACCGCGATGTACGACGCGATGGGCGTCTACCTCGATGGCGCCTCGGACGACGAGGGACGCAAGATCCTCGTCCTCTATACCGACGGCGGCGACACGCACAGCACGATCAGCTTCGGCGACCTGATGACGCTCATCCGCGCGTCGGACGTGACGGTCTACTCGGTCGGCTTCCTCGAGCACTCGCGCGGCCGCATCGAGGAACGCGCGCACCTGCAGCAGATCGCGGAAGCCACCGGCGGCCAGGCGTTCTTCCCGACGTCGATGAAGGACATCGAGGCGTCATACGACAAGGTGGTCGCGCAGATCCGCGCGCAGTACAGCCTGGCCTACTCGTCCACCAACACCAAGCAGGACGGCGCGTGGCGGAAGGTCGAAATCCGCGTGTCGCGTCCCGATCTCAAGGGGTCGAAGATCCTCGCGCGCCGCGGCTACTTCGCCCCCTATCAAGAGCCGCCGGCCAAGACAAAGTAGCGGCTCAACTCCCGACGTCCAACGTCCAACCTCCAACGTCGGACTCCAGCACGGCCGAAGCGCGCCCTGGGAGTTGGAGTTGGTCGTTGGGAATTGGCCGGTGCCACGTGGTACGATCAGGGGTTTACATGCCCTCCGTGCACGACCGCTTTAGCCTCGTCACCGATTTCGAGATCCGCGGCGACCAGGTGCGCGCCATTCCAGAGCTGGTCGAGGGGCTGACGCGCGGCGACAAGCACCAGGTGCTACTCGGCGTCACCGGCTCGGGCAAGACGTTCACGATGGCGCAGGTCGTCGCGACGGTGAACCGCCCGACGCTGGTGATGGCGCACAACAAAACACTCGCCGCGCAGCTCTACCAGGAATTCAAGCGCTTCTTTCCTGGCAACGCCGTCGAGTACTTCGTCAGCTATTACGACTACTACCAGCCGGAGGCCTACGTGCCGGCCACCGACTCGTACATCGAGAAGGAAGCGACGATCAACGACGAGATCGATCGCATGCGGCTGTCGGCGACGCGGTCGCTCTTCGAGCGCCGCGACGTCATCATCGTCGCCAGCGTGTCGTGCATCTACGGCCTCGGCTCGCCCGAGGCCTACTACGGGATGCTGCTGCCGCTCGAAGTGGGACAGCGCATCGGCCGCGATCAGATCCTGCGCAAGCTCGTCGAGATCCAGTACGAGCGCAACGACACCGAGTTCGGCCGCGGCGCCTTCCGTGTGCGCGGCGACATCGTCGAGGTCGTGCCGTCGTACGAGGAGCACGCGCTGCGCATCGGGCTCTTCGGCGACGAGGTGGACGAGCTCGCCTGGTTCGACGCGATTACCGGGAAAGTGATCCGGCGCCTCGACAAGGTCGCCGTCTACCCGAAGTCGCACTTCGTCACGTCGCGAGACCGGACCAAGCAGGCGGTCGAGACGATCAAGCAGGAGCTCGAGTGGTATCGCGGCCAGCTCGAAGCCGAGGGCAAGCTGCTCGAGGCGCAGCGGCTGCACCAGCGGACGATGTTCGACCTCGAGATGATCCGCGAGATCGGCTACTGCCACGGGATCGAGAACTACGCGCGGCACCTGACCGGCCGCGCGCCCGGTGCGCCGCCGCCGACGCTGCTCGACTACCTGCCGGACGATGCGCTGGTCATCGTCGACGAAAGCCATCAGACCGTCCCGCAGGTCCGCGGCATGTATGCCGGCGACCGCTCGCGCAAGGAAGTGCTCGTCGCCTACGGCTTCCGCCTGCCGTCGGCGCTCGACAACCGCCCGCTGAACTTCACGGAGTGGGAAGAGCGCGTGAACCAGGTCGTCTACGTCTCCGCCACGCCGGGTCCGTACGAGCTCTCGAAGGCGGGCGGTGTGGTCGTCGAGCAGGTGATTCGGCCGACCGGCCTGATGGATCCGCCCATCGAGGTGCGCCCGGTCCGCGGCCAGGTCGACGACCTGCTCAAGGAGATCCGCGATCGCGCCGAGCGCAAGGAGCGCGTGCTGGTGACGACGCTCACCAAGCGGATGGCCGAAGACCTGACGACCTACTACCAGGAGCTCGGCGTCAAGGTCCGCTACCTGCACTCGGACATCGACACGCTCGAACGCATCGAAATCCTCCGCGATTTGCGGCGCGGCGCCTTCGACGTGCTGGTGGGGATCAACCTGCTGCGGGAGGGGCTCGACCTGCCGGAAGTGTCGCTCGTGGCCATCCTCGACGCCGACAAGGAGGGGTTCCTGCGGTCGAGCGGGTCGCTCATCCAGACGTCCGGGCGCGCCGCCCGAAACGTCAACGGACGCGTCATCATGTACGCGGACGCGATGACCGACTCGATGAAGTCGGCCATGGCCGAGACGGATCGGCGGCGGGCGCTGCAGGCCGCCTACAACGAGGAGCATGGCATCACCCCGGAATCGGTCGTGCGCGCCATCGAGGACGTGATGTCGAGCGTCTACGAGCGCGATTACTCGACGCCGCCGGCACGCGAGCCCGCGGATGCGTTCCGGACGCAGGCCGAGATCGACGCGGAGATCGCGCGGCTGGAGCACGAGATGAAGAGCGCCGCCGCCAACCTCGACTTCGAGCGCGCGGCGACGATCCGCGATACCTTGAAGTCGCTCCGCACCCGCGAGCTTGGCTTGACGAGCCTGCAGGCTGGACGCTGACGCGTGCTGACACACTGGCTGAAGGCTGCGCTCTATGAGGTGCAGGAGTACATCCGGCTGCAGGGGCAGACCGTGCGCGGCGTCTTCTCGCGGCCGTTCTATTTCCACGACGTGGTGGAGCAGTTCGATCAGATCGGCCTCGGCTCGCTGACCGTCGTGCTGCTCACCGGCTTCTTCACCGGCGCGGTGCTCGCGCTGCAGACGGGCATCACGCTCGACCAGTTCGGCGCGAGGCCGTTCGTCGGCCGGCTGATCAGCGCGTCGATGATCAAGGAGCTGGGGCCGGTGCTGACGGGGCTGATGCTGGCCGGCCGCATCGGGTCCGGCATCGCCGCCGAGCTCGGGTCGATGGTCGTCACCGACCAGATCAACGCGCTGCGCGCGCTCGGGACCGATCCGGTGCGCAAGCTCGTCGTACCCCGCGTGCTCGCGGGCTTTTTCATGGCGCCGGTGCTGACCGTCATCTCGGACACCGTCGGCATCCTGGGCGGCTGGCTGATTGCTGTCTACCAGCTGCGGGTGGCGTCGAGCCTGTACTGGACGTCGATTACCGACGCCTTGTACCTGCAGGACGCCTGGATGGGGATCCTCAAGCCCTTTTTCCTCGGCTATGTCATCGTCACCATCGGCTGTCACGTCGGCTTGCGGACGTCCGGCGGAACCCAGGGCGTGGGACGCTCGACGACCGCGGCGGTGGTGGCGGCGTCAGTAGCGGTCATCGCGGTGGATTTCTTCGTGACGCGTTTGCTGATTACGCTGTTGTATTGATGCCGACGTACTCGATTCGCGAAGCGGCAGTGCTCGAACGGCGATCGGCCTCGGACCGGCCGGCGGTCGTCTTCAAGAACGTGTCGCTGTCGTTCGACGACAAGACGGTGCTGCGCGACGTGAGCTTCACGCTGCTGCCCGGGCACACGAAGATCATTCTCGGGGCCAGCGGCTCAGGGAAGTCCACCATCCTGAAACTCATTCTCGGCCTGCTGAAGCCTGACGGCGGCGAAATCTGGGTGCACGGTTCGCGCGTGGACAACATGCGGGAGCTCGACCTGATGAAGGTCCGCGGCCACCTGGGCATGGTGTTCCAGGAGGGAGCGCTCTTCGACTCGCTGACCGTGGCCGAGAACGTCGGCTACAAGCTGTACGAAGAGACGGACATGGCGCTCGACGACGTGCGGCGCCGCGTCGAGGAGGTGCTCGGGTTCGTGCGCCTCAGCGAGCACATCGACAAGATGCCGTCGGCGCTCTCGGGCGGGCAGCGGCGCCGCGTCGCCATCGCGCGCGCGATGGCCTTCAAGCCGCCGACGCTGCTGTATGACGAGGCGACGACAGGGCTCGACCCGATCACGGCGACGACGATCGACGAGGAAATCGTCAAGCTGCGCGACGTCGAGAACGTCAGCTCGATCGTCGTGACGCACCAGCTGCGCGACGCGTTCTTCGTCGCGACGCACGAGGCGGTTCGCGACGGCAACGCCATCGAGATCACGCCGGCCGATCCGCGGAAATGCGACGAGGCCGAATTCATCATGCTGAAGGACGGCGTGATCACCTTCGAGGGCAACGCCGCCGAGCTGCGCTCGTCGACCGACCCGTACATCAAGACGTTCCTGTCCTAGAGGATGTAAGCAATGCCGCGCACCCGTTCACTGGCCTGGTCGGAGCTGAAGATCGGCATCGTGTCGCTCGTCGCGCTCGTCATCGCCTCCGTGCTGATCTTCATGGTCAGCGGCGAGGGCGGCTTTTTCTGGCAGCGCTACAACCTCAAGAGCGTCTTCACCGACATCCAGGGACTCAAGGTCGGCGCCCCGGTCCGCGTCGCGGGCGTCGAGGTCGGCGCGGTGAAGAAGATGGAATTCGTCGGCGACAAGGTCGAGGTGACGATGCAGGTGGGCAAGGAGCAGCAGTCGCGCATCACGGACCGATCGACGCTCTCGCTCGGCTCGGTGTCGCTGCTCGGAGAGGCTGCGGTGGACATCACCGCCGACAGCCAGGGCACGCCGATTCCCGAATGGGGCTACGTGCGGGCCGGCCCGGCGCCCGGCTCGCTGGCGACGGCGGCGACGGCCGCCACCAAGGGTCTCGAGCAGACCAGCGCGCTGCTTGCCAGCGTGCAGGAGGGGCGCGGGACGCTCGGCAAGCTCGTGACCGACGACACGCTGTACCGGCAGCTGAACGATTTCGTCGAGTCGGCGGAGGCGGTGACGCGCGGCATCAACGCCGGCCGCGGCACGCTCGGGCGGCTGGCCACCGATCCCGCGGCCGCGAAATCGCTCGAGCAGTCGCTCCAGAACCTGGAAATGGTGACGGCCCGAATTCGCAACGGCGAAGGCAGTCTCGGGCACCTGCTCAACGACGACACGCTGAGCAAATCCGTCACCTCGGCCACCAACAATCTCGACGCGATTACGGGCCGCATCAACAGGGGTGAGGGTACGGCGGGCAAGCTCATTTCCGACGCCGAGTTGTACAACCGTCTCAACTCGATGGCCGATCGCCTCGACAAGCTCACCGCGTCGCTCAATCAGGGCGAGGGCACCGCCGGACAACTGCTGCACGACAAGCAGTTGTATGAGAACATGAATAGTGCGGTCACCGAGCTGCACAACCTGGTGAAGGACATACGCGCCGATCCGAAAAAGTATCTGAACGTGAAGGTGAGCATCTTCTGATGGCGAGTAACGACAATCCTGGGGCGCTGCTGCTGGCATTCGTGGCGGGCGCCATCGCCGGCGCCGCCGTGGCGTTGCTGTTCGCGCCGGCGACCGGCGAGGAGACGCGCGATTACATCGGGCAGCGCGCCCGCGAGGGGCGCGAGAAGGTCGTCGACGCCGCCCGCCAGTTCCGCGCCGCAACGGAGCCCGAAGTGTGACGGACCTGTTTCTGGGCATCATCGCCGTCGCCGTGCTCGTCATGGCGATCATCCAGGTCGCGGCCATCATGTTTGCGATGTCCGCCGCCAGGCGCATCGGCCAGGCGGCCGATCGCTTCGAGCGGGATCTGCGGCCCGTCGTGACCAACCTGCAGGCGATCACGGCCGAAGCCGCCCGCGCGACGGCACTTGCCACCGCGCAGATGGAGCGCGCGGATCGGATGTTCGCCGATTTGAGCCGCCGCGCCGAGCAGGTGATGGCGGGCGTGCCGTCGCTGTTCGGGTCCGCCGGCCGGGGATGGGCGTTCTTGAACGGGATCAAGGCCGCCATGGCCGCTCTCCAGGAGCTGCGCCGGTCGTCGCGTCGCGGCGCCGCGCATCCTGACGAAGAGGACGCCCTCTTTATCGGTTAATCCCTCGATTGACGCGGGCGACCGCTGGTGATACAAGGACGCTACATTCACCAGAGGGGGGATCATGACGCTCGCGATTCGTCGTTTGAGTGGTATCGCCCTCGCCGCAATTCTCCTGGCGCCCCTGGGGGCGTCCGCCCAGGATTCCAGGTCGGCGACTCCCGTCGTAGAACTCGTCAAGATGCTCGACACGATGAAGCTCGATAGCTACGCCGTGAAGGGCTCGTCGCCCAACGAGTACGTCGGCGCGCTGTACTTTCCCGGCACGCAGCTGCTCGTCGTCAGCGCGAAGTTCGACACGCCGTTGCGCGCCGATTCGCTGATCGAGATGAAGAGCTACCGCGACCTGTATATCGAGTTGAACAGCGCGTCGGTGCCCAACTCCAAGGTGTTCGTCTCCGATCTCAGCGCCAACGGCCTGAAGGCGAAGAAGGATGGCAACCTGTACGACACCGCCGACGTCGGCGGTAAGACGTACAATTTCGACGGCGACTGGAAGAAAGCCAAGATCACGGAAGACGACTACACCAAGGCCTATTCGACGACCGACGAGCAGTACATGCAGATGATCCAGGCGCTGCTCGCCGGGCTCAAGAAGTCCTCGTAACCGGCGCTCCGGCGCTCACGTGCGAGGCATCAAAGAGGGCAGCCCTTCGGGGCTGCCCTCTTTGTCATTTGCGGTCCACTCGCGTGGAGGCGGCGATGAAGAGTGCAGTGATCGGCGGTGTGGCGTGTGTGCTGGCGTGCCTCGGTGCGGCGCCTGCGGTGGCCGCGTCATGCGAGAGCCTCGCGACGCTCGCGTTGAAGGACGCGAAGGTGACTGGCGTGACCGTCGTCGGCGCCGGAGCGTTCGTGCCGCCGGGTGGCGGGGAAGCCGCTGACCCCAGCCGGTACGCGAATCTTCCCGCGTTCTGCCGCGTGTCGGCGACCCTCACTCCCAGTAGCGATTCCGACATCAAAGTGGAAGTGTGGCTGCCCGCCACCGGCTGGAACGGCAAGTTCCAGGCGGTGGGCAACGGCGGCTGGGCAGGGGTAATCAGTTACCCGGCGATGGCTGATGCCGTTCGAGCCGGCTACGCCAGCGCATCCACCGACACCGGGCACGTCGGCGGCCGCGGCACGTTCGCGCTCGGCCACCCGGAGAAGCTGATCGACTTCGCGTGGCGGTCGGAGCACGAGATGACCGTCAAGGCGAAAGTGGTCATCCAGTCGTTTTACGGGAGCGCGCCGAGGCTCTCGTACTGGAACGGCTGCTCGACCGGCGGACGGCAGGGCCTCAAGTTGGCCCAGATGTTCCCGGACGACTTCGACGGCATCATCGCCGGTGCGCCGGCGAACCGGACCGCGATCTCTCTCTGGATCGCGGACGCGGTGCTGAGGGACCCCGCGAGCTACATCCCACCCGCCAAGTACCCGGTCATTCACCAGGCGGCGCTCGCGGCGTGCGACCAGCGCGATGGTCTCAAGGACGGCCTCATCGACGATCCCACCCGCTGCAGCTTCGATCCCGGCGTGCTGCTGTGCAAGCAGGGCGACGACACTTCGTGTCTCACCGCACCGCAGGTCAAGGCCGCGAAACAGATCTACTCACCCGCCGTGAATCCGCGAACGGGCAAGGAGCTGTTTTCGTCGCTGGTGCCCGGAACAGAACTGGGCTGGGGCGTCCAGGCCCTCGGTCCAGAGCCTTCCGCGAACATTTACGACCAGTACAAGTACGTTGTCTTCAAGGATCCGAAATGGGACTGGAAGACGTTCAACTTCGACACCGATGTCGCGCGCGGTGATCGGCCGGAGAACCTGGTCATGAACGCGACGGATCCGGACATGAGGCCGTTCTTCTCGCACGGCGGCAAGCTGCTGCTCTATCACGGGTGGAGCGATCCGAACGTCCCGACCCTGAACACGATCAAGTACTACAGGAGCGTTGTCGACGTGATGGGCGGACCGGTGAAAGCGGCCGGCAGTGTCCGCTTCTTCCTCGAGCCTGGCATGGGTCACTGCGGCGGCGGGGAAGGCCCGAACGTGTTCGACAAGGTCGCGGCGCTCGAGCAGTGGGTGGAGCACGGCACAGCGCCGGACGTGATGATCGCGTCGCACCGCACCAACGGCAAGGTGGATCGGACGCGTCCGCTGTGTCCGTATCCGCAGGTGGCAAAATACAAGGGGAGCGGCAGCATCGACGACGCGGCGAACTTCGCGTGCGCCGCGCCCTGAGCGCGAGGACGTGAGCGACAGACGAGGGCCGCCCTGAGGCCGGCCCTCGCCGTCATTTCATGATGGCGAAGACGATGCCGCCGATCGCGGCCAGTTCCGCCGCCCAGAAGAAGAACATCCACTTCACCATTTCGAAGCGGAGCTCCGCCACGGCAAGACGGAACTTGCCGGCCTCGATCTCGAGGCGCCGCTCGAACGACTCGTTCGCAAGCGTGTAGGCGTCGGCAAACATCATCTCGAGTCCTTCTGACCCCTCGGCACCGAGCTTCTCTCTGACTGTGGTTTGAAGTTTCGGTCGTTGCACACGGACCTCATACGCACGCCCGTGCGTCCGACCTCCCGACGACGATGCCATCGTCGTCGGGCAATTGTCAACGTGCAGTTGGGAAATGTGTAGGGCGCGGTCGGCTCGCGAGCCGCAGGCCGGGTCCACCTTCGCGCGACGCGCTACGGGGGACACCCTTCGCCTCACTGCGAGAGCTGTCCTTCCTGAGAGATAGGTAAAACGGTATTCCGGACACATGGGTGACACGTCACCCGAGCGGCGGCTACTTTCCGAATCTGGCGGCGTTGTCAGCCGCCCGATGTCGTTCGCTTCGAAAACGATGCCGCTTACTCCACGTGGAACGGCAGCACGAACCGCTGGGACAAATCCAGCGTGACAGCGGCGCGGACGAGCGTGAAGGCCACTCCTCCCCCGTAGCTGTAACACGGCTGACCAACCTGCGAATTCACACGTGTCGACATCGTCGACGCGATGAACGCGGGACCCGAACGCATCCAGAACACACCATCAACTCCACCGATAAGCCATTGAAATAGGCTCGGATCTTCACTGGGAATCGTCGTTCTGGCACTTCCGTCGTATAGGACCGGCAACAGCGGCGCGCCTGAGCAATCAGTGGATTCGTACAGGAAAGTTGGCGTCCCCGCCACGGTCCACATATCGCGACTCGTCAGGAGCATCGCGACCCTGTCGCTGCCTTCTGTCCACGACACCGCCGAATCGAACCCAGCCCCTGCGGCTCCCGTCGTCCATTCTCCGACGACGGTGCCGACTGCATCGACCAGTTGTAAACCCGACGCTCCGTGTCCACGTTGCAGTCCCTGCGGACCGCGCCCATCTGGGACGCCCTGCGGACCTTGAACATTCCAATCCACTGGTGTTTCGCCCACCAGACACGAGCCTGCCGTGCTCACGACACGAAGAGCCCCGGTCATCTTCTTTACGCAGCCGTGAATCACCGTCTGTTGAGCGCCGACGGGAGCGCCGATCGTAGCTATCAATATTGCGCCGAGGACGAGGGTTGCCTTTGTCATCACGCGACCTGAAAAGGGAATTCCGGCGTCAGTTCAACGAGCGGCGGCGGACGCAGGTGGATCGTTGTGAAACGTAATGTGCGAGACGCGCCACTGATTGTTGATACGCCGCCACACGATCAGCACGTGACCAGTGCGACCTTTCCGCTGGCCGTCGTCGGCGAACGCAAACGTTTCGAAGGTGTAGCCGAGATCGCCCGAACTGTTTGCGTCCACGACCGTCCAGGTAATGGTGTCAAACGGCCGGCGGGGCAGCGACCGCTGGAGAGTGCTCAAAATCGCTGACCGTCCCGCCCTGGTACCACCGTTATCGAAATTCACGGCATCATCGGCGTAGTAGTTGGCCACCTTCTCGGGGTCGGCGGCTTTCATTGCGGCCTCGAATCCTCGAAGCGACTCCATGAGACCGGCGTCAACGGTCTGCGCCGCCAGCGGAGCAGCAGACACTAATAACGCCGCGATGAAAAAGTACGCAGACGATCTTCTGATCACGGTGGGCCCCCTCTAGTTCACAGTTGGGATAGTCGGTCGCGCTGGTTCAGCCTAAGGGCGCGCGGGGTGGGGATCAACGCGCGCGAGGCTCGTGAGATGAACTCGGTGTGCAGTTCCGTCACATGGTGGGAACTGCGTCGGTCGTCGGTTCAGGACCTGGCGCGGATGCTGCTCGACACCATCGAGCGCGGCAAACGACTGTCGTCAACGACGCCGGCGGACTATCGAGCGCAACTGCGCACGTCAACGGCCAACGTCAACGGATGGAACAGATCGTCGCCGCCCTCTGGCAAACGATCGAACGTGAACCGGGATGCGCAGTAGTTGGCGACGGGCACGCCGACGCGAAGACGACGAGCATCTATCTCAACGTCATGACGCAGCGTCTGCAGGACTCGATGAAGCGGTTCGGCGTCCCGTTGCAGCCCGTTGCAACCGAGGCCCCGATCGACCATCAGCCCCTTTGCAACGAGCCCGACGAGAGCGACGCGCAAGTCGTTGTGAACTAGGCGGGTTAGAAGTGGTGGGCGCTAGTGGATTCGAACCACTGACCCCCGCCGTGTGAAGGCGATGCTCTACCGCTGAGCCAAGCGCCCAACCGAAATTGCAGTCTAGCACAGCAACTCGCGAGGGCTCCTCGCTCGCTTCCGCACGCTATGTCGTGCCGTACAGGCGGTCGCCGAAGTCGCCGAGCCCCGGCACGATGTACTTGTGCGGGTTCAACTCGCGATCGACGACGGGCGTGTAGATGGCGACCTCGGGATGATGCTGCTCGACGAGCGCCACGCCCTCGGGCGCCGCGACGATGCAGATGATGCGCAGCGTGCGGGCGCCGGCGGCCTTCAACAGGTCGATGGCGGCAATCGCGCTGCCGCCGGTGGCCAGCATCGGGTCGATCATCAGCACGAAACTCGCGGAGAGATCGCGCGGAAGCTTCGTGTAGTACTTCGACGCGATAGCCGTCGCTTCGTCGCGCTGGAGGCCGATGTGGCCGACGCGCGCCGCCGGCAGCAGCTCCAGCACCGCGTCGAGCATCCCGAGACCCGCGCGCAGCACGGGCACGACAACGACATCGCCGTCCACGATCGTCCCGTCGGCCGGCCCGAGTGGTGTTTCCACCGTGTGCTGACGTGACGGAACGTCGCGCAGCGCCTCCGCGGCAAGCAGCACCGAGATGCGATTGGCCGCGCGGCGGAACTCCGGCGGCGCGGTGCGCACGTCGCGGAGCTCCATCAGCGCATCCTGCACGAGGGGATGATCGATAAGGTGAACCGGCACGAACGGATCGTAGCCCAATAGGTAGAATGCCTTCTATGCGCGGATCCCTCGTTGCTGCCGCGGCCGTGCTCGCTGCTGGCGTGGCCGTCTCCGGCCAGGCGCCGAGGCAGGTGTCGATGGTGATCACCAACGGCATCGTCGTCACGGCGGACACCGGCAGCCGCGTCATCACCCCCGGCGCGGTGGCGATCGACGGCGCCGACATCGTCGCGGTGGACGGCGTGGAGGCGATCCGCCGTCAATTCCGCGGCCGCGAGACGATCGATGCCGGCGGCCAGGTCGTCATGCCGGGCCTCGTCAACACGCACACGCACGCGCCCATGGTCCTCTTCCGCGGCCTGGCGGACGATCTCGCGCTCGAGGAGTGGCTGACGAAGTACATATTTCCCGCCGAGGCGAAGACCGTCTCGCCCGAATTCGTCCGCGCGGGGACGCGGCTCGCCGCGCTCGAGATGATCGAGTCGGGGACGACGACGTTCGCGGACATGTACTACTTCGAGGAGGAGATCGCCAAGGAGACGAAGGCCGCGGGCCTCCGCGGCGTGCTGGGCGAGACGATCATCCAGTTCCCCGTGGCCGACGCGAAGACCCCCGCGGAAGGGCTGGCCCGCGCCGAGTCGTTCATCAACGCGTTCAGGAACGATCCGCTGATCACACCCGCGGTGGCCCCGCACGCCATCTACACCAACGACGGCGCCACGCTGAAGGCTGCCCGTGCGCTGTCGCTGAAGTACGGCGTGCCGACGCTGATTCACATGGCGGAAACGCAGTCGGAGGCGATGACCGCCAGGGAGCGGGGCTCGCCGACCGTCGTCGCCTATCTCGAATCGCTCGGCTTCCTGGGGCCTGGTGTCGTGGCCGCCCACGCCGTCTGGGTGAACGACAGCGACATGGCGCTGCTGAAATCACGCGGCGTCGGCGTCTCGCACAATCCCGAGAGCAACATGAAGCTCGCCAGCGGCATCGCCCCGGTGAAGGCGTACCTCGCCGCGAACGTCGCGGTCGGCCTCGGCACCGACGGGGCGGCGAGCAACAACGATCTCGACATGTTCGAGGCGATGCGGGCTGCCTCGTTCCTGCAGAAGGTCGCGACGTCGGACCCGACGGCGGTGAGCGCGAAGACCGCCGTCCAGATGGCGACAATCGGCGGAGCACGAGCGCTCGGCATGGAGAGGCAGATTGGCTCGCTCGAGCCCGGCAAGCGCGCCGACCTCATCATCGTCGGCATGGGCGCCGCACGCCAGACGCCGATGTACGACCCGGTGTCCCACCTCGTCTACGTAACCCGCGGTGACGACGTGCAGACGACGATCGTCAACGGCAAGGTGCTGATGCGCAACCGGAAGGTGCAGACCCTCGATCGCGCGGCCGTCGTGCGCGAGGCGAAGACGTGGGCTGCGAAGGTCAGCGCGGCCGTCGGGCGATAGCGGTCATCTGCATCCCGTGCTTCGGCCGGAGGGTCACCGCGGCCTGCGGGACCACCGGATGGCCGGGGACGAGGTCGAACCGCCAGCGCTGGGCGATGGTCGCGACCAGCAGCACCAGCTCCATCCACGCGAACGATTCGCCGATGCACTGGCGGGGTCCTCCGCCGAACGGGAAGTAGGCGAAGCGCGGCAGCGCCGCCTTGAACTCCGGTGTCCAGCGATCGGGATCGAATCGGTCGGGATCGCGGTAATGACGTGGATCGCGATGGACGATCCACTGGCTCATGATGATGATCGACCGTGGCGGCAGGGAATAGCTGCCGATGCGGTATTCGTTGACGGCGCGCCGGCCGACCAGCCAGGCGGGCGGGTACAGGCGCATCGCTTCCGTGACGACACGCGTGACGTACGGCAGGCGATCGACGTCGGCGACCGTCGGCAGGCGTCCGCCGAGCACGCTGTCGATTTCCTCGTGCAGCCGCCGCTCGACCTCCGGCGACTGGCTCAGGAGGTACCACGTCCAGGTCATCGCGTTCGCCGTGGTCTCGTGCCCGGCGAGAAAAATCGTCATCGCCTCGTCGCGGACCTGCCGGTCCGTCATCCCGCGCCCCTTGTCTTCGTCATCCTGCGCCAGCAGCAGCATCGACAGCAGGTCGCCGCGGTCGCCGCTGGCGCGATGCTCGCGGATGAGGCCGTAGATGATGGCGTCGAGCCGTTCGCGCGCCCGGCGGCCGCGCCGCAGGTAGGGGATCGGCAGCCGCTCGAGCCGCTCGCCGAAGGGGAGCATCAGCGTCCAGAACGAGTTCATCAGGCCCGTCATCGCCTCGCCCACGTCGCGCGCCTGCGCTTCGACGTCCGCGTCGAACAGCGTCTTGCCGACGATGAGGAGCGTGAGGCGCGACATCTCGCGCGCCATGTCGACGGTCGCCCCCTCCGTCCAGCCGTCTCGCAGCCGATCGGCGTAGGACACCATCGTGGCCGCGTACGCCGCGACACGCTCACGGTGAAAAGCCGGCTGCATCAGGCGCCGCTGGCGCAGGTGAAACGCGTCCTCGCTCGTCAGCAGCCCCTCGCCGAGCAGGACCTTCACGCGTTCGAGCCCGCGGCTCTTGTGAAAATTCTGGTTGTGCGTGACGAGAACGTCCTTGATCACGGCCGGGTCGCTGGCGACGAACAGGTGCTCGTTGGCCATGCGCAGGTAGGCGAGGTCGCCGTATTCGCGGGCAATACCGGCGAAGAACTGCAGCGGGTCGCGGCCCGGCCTGTAGACGATGGAGTTGCGCAGCGAGCGCTTCGGGCCGGGCGGGAACGTCCTAGTCGCCGATGACAGCGATGTAGGGGAGGTTTCGGTGCTGCTCGGCATAGTCCAACCCGTATCCAACCACGAATTTGTCCTCGATGGTGAAGCCGATGTACTCCACCTTCACGTCAATCTTGCGGCGCGACGGCTTGCTCAGGAGACAGGCGGTCCGGAGGTGGCGTGGCGAGCGGGCGCGGATGATGTCCTGCAGGTAGGTCAGCGTGAGCCCCGTGTCGACGATGTCTTCGACGATGAGGACGTCGCGTCCCAGGACGGCGCTGTCGAGGTCTTTGAGCACCTGCACCTGGCCCGACGACTTCGTGCTGGTGCCGTAGCTGGAGACCGCCATGAAATCGAGCGTCGTCGCGGCGGGCAGCGCGCGTGCGAGATCGGCGAGGAAGACGAACGCGCCCTTCAGCACGCAGACCAGGTGCACGCCGTCCGGGTGGTCGCGATGGATCTCCTGCGCGAGCGCGCGAACGCGTTGCTGAATGTCGTCGGCGGCAATCAGGACGTTCATCGCGAAGTAAACTAACATACTCGCCCGGATGAAGCGTTTCCAGATGATCACCGAGGCCGATGCGCGCGTCATCGAATACGGCAGCACCGTGACGCTCGTCGGCGGCGGCCACGTGACGCCGCTCGCGGCGGATACGCTCAAGGCGCGGCGCGTGTCGGTCGTGAACGAGAACGGCGCCGCGGACGACGCGTCGCTGGCGCCGCGCGCGGACATCCGGACCGTTGCCATCGCCGGCGATCACACCTCGGTGGCGCTGAAGGCGGCGATTGTCGCGCATCTCCGCGCGCGGGGGCTCTCCGTGCACGATCTCGGCACCCACACCAGCGAGCCGGTGGACTATCCCGACACGGCGGGCGCCGTCGCGCTGCACGTCGCGCGCGGCGAGGCCGACGCGGGGATTGCCATCGACGGCGCGGGGCTCGGGTCCACCATCGCCGCCAACAAGCTGCGCGGCATCCGCGCGGCCATGTGCACCGACCGGACGCTGGCGCGCTACGCGCGCGAACACAACGGCGCCAACGTCCTGGCGCTTGGATCCACGCTCGTCTCCACTTCCGACGCGCTCGAGATCGTGGACACGTTCCTGGGCACGCCGATGCGCGAGGCCCGGTACATCCGCAGGCTCGCGAAGGTGCGCGAGCTCGAGCGTCGTCAGCCCTGATGCAGCCCCTCGACCTGCAGCGCCTCATCCAGATCATCGTCGAGGAGATCGCGGCGAGCGAGTCGGCGCCGGCGCCGTCGCGCTGCAGCTGCCATGCGCTGCTCTACGAGTGCTGTCCCGACCGCCTGCGGGGCGTGCTCGATGCGGGCGCGACACGGCTCGGTCTGCACGCCAGCGGCGGCGCGCCCGGCGGGGTCGCCTCGATGATCGACCACACGCTGCTCAAGCCCGATGCGACGCGGACGGACATCGAGGCGCTCTGCCGCGAGGCGGCCGAGTACACGTTCGCGAGCGTCTGCGTCAACCCGACGTGGGTCGCGCTCTGCGCGTCGCTGCTGCAGGGGACGGCCGTGAAGGTCTGCTCGGTGGTCGGTTTCCCGCTCGGCGCGACGACGC
Organism: Vicinamibacterales bacterium; assembly: GCA_035571515.1. Classification (GTDB taxonomy): domain Bacteria; phylum Acidobacteriota; class Vicinamibacteria; order Vicinamibacterales; family UBA2999; genus Gp6-AA40. Next base: position 62,992 of record DATNCQ010000145.1, on the reverse strand, counting down.
CCGACACCAAGCATTACGAGACGCGCCGCGCGATTTTCGACGGCGCCCGCGAGATCGACATGGTCATCAACGTGGGCGCGCTGAAGTCGGGCGAGCTGCGTGTGGTGGAGCGCGACATCGAGTCGGTCACCGCGCCGTGTCGCGAGGCGGGGGCGCTCAGCAAGGTCATCATCGAGGCGGCGCTCCTGACCGACGATGAGAAGATTACGGCCTGCACGCTGGCGAAGGCGGCGGCCGCCGACTACGTGAAGACGTCGACGGGGTTCGGCCCTGGCGGCGCGACCGCTGCCGATGTGGCGCTGATGCGCCGCGTCGTCGGCGAAGAGATGGGCGTCAAGGCCGCGGGCGGCGTTCGCGACCTCGAGGGCCTGAAAGCGATGGTCGCCGCGGGGGCGACGCGGATTGGCGCCAGCGCCGGCGTGCGCATCGTCCAGGAATCGCAGGGCAGGCAGCCGGCGGCAGCAGCGAAAGGGTACTAGGGCGAGCAGAGTAGGGGCCCGGAGTCCGGGTCCTTTCGGACGCGACATGGAGGACACGTTGGCGAATCTCAATCAGGAACAACTGCGCCGGCTGGCGCGACTCGGGGCACAGGCACGGCTCGACGAACTTCGACAGGAAGAAGCGGCCATTCGATCGGCGTTTCCGGATCTGTTCGGGCGCGGGCGACGAGCGCAGGCCGCCAACGGTCAGGCGTCGACGGCGCGGCGCCGCCCGGCGATGTCCGCGGCGGCGCGCAAGGCAGTTTCGGCGCGCATGCGGAAGTACTGGGCCGAGCGCCGGAAGTCGAAAGCGGGGAAGTAGTGAAGACAGGGCTGTGCATCGCGGCCCTGTTGATGTCGACCGCAGCATTCGCTCAGTCGCCGCCGGGTCCGTACGTCATCGACGTGCGCGGCTCGATGTCCGGCACGCCCGGCGGCGACGCCTTTTATCCACCCGTGCCGGAGAACACGCTCGCGCCGCAGCGTGGGTTCGGATTCGGCGCGGGCGCCCACCTGTATCCGTTCAGCCTCGGCATCTCGCGCGTCGGGGTGGGCATCGACCTGACGCGCGCGCGCGGCAGCGCCAGGTCGCCGGCGACGACCTCGACCGCGAGTGGATCGACGACGACGATTGTCGGATCCGCCGCCGGGGTTGGCGCGTCGATGACGGTCACGACCGTCGCGCCGCAACTCTCGTTCAACTTCGGGACGCACGACGGCTGGAGCTACCTGAGCGCCGGCGTCGGCGTCACATCCACGCGCGCCGGCGTGGACGTGGCGGCATCGGACACGACGCCGGCGGCATCGACCGCGCGCGAACGCCGGACGCGCACCATCAACGTGGGCGGGGGAGCGCGCTGGTTCATCCGCGAGCGCCTCGCGGTCGGCTTCGACATCCGGTTTCATCGCCTTGGCGCCACGTCCGGATTGCCGTCGAAGCAGATCGTCGGGTTGTCGGTGGGAGTGTCGGTCAGATAGGGTGCGGTCCCCCTTCGCTCGCTTCGCGAGCTACGGGGGACAACCTTCGCGGAATCGAGGCGCGAAGGTTGGAGCGGGCGACGGGAATCGAACCCGTGTTCTAGGCTTGGGAAGCCTCTTTCTTGCCACTAGAAGACGCCCGCGGCTGTTCCCGATTTTAACGTAATCTCAGCCGCGAATCACGGACAGCACCTCATCGCGCTTTTCGTCCATCAGCGCCGGAGAGGTCGCCTCGAGATTCAGCCGCAGCAGCGGCTCCGTGTTGGATCCGCGCACGTTGAAATGCCAGTCCGGATAGTCGACCGAGATCCCGTCCATCCTCGCGATCTGCGCGTCCTTGTAGCGCGCCTCGATCGCCTGCAGCTTCGCCGGCACCTCGCTCATGCTGGCGAGCTTGGTGTTGATCTCGCCCGAGATGAAGTAGCGCTCGCGCAGCGGTGCGAGCAGGTCGTGGAGCGACTTGTTCTTCCTCGACATCAGCTCGAGCATGAGCAGCGCGGGGATGAAGCCGTTGTCGGCGTAGGAGTAGTCGCGGAAGTAGTAGTGGCCCGTCACTTCGCCACCGAAGATGCCGTCCTCTTCGCGCATCCGCCGCTTGATGAACGCGTGGCCGACGCGGTTCATGAGCGCGCGGCCGCCCAGGCGTTCCACCGTGTCCTTCACCGCGCGGCTCGCGCGCAGGTCGTAGATGATCGTCGCGCGCGGATACTTGAGCAGGAAGGCCTCCGCGAGGAGCGCCGTGATGAAGTCGCCGGACACGAACTCGCCGGTGCCGTCGATGAAGAAGCAGCGGTCCGCGTCACCGTCCCACGCGATGCCGACGTCGGCTTTCTGCCGGATGACTTCGGCGGTGATGTCGCGGCGGTTCTCCTCGATGAGCGGGTTCGCCTCGTGGTTCGGGAACGTGCCGTCGATGTCGAAGCACAGCCGCGTCGTCCTGCACGGCAGCTGATCGAAGAGCAGCGGCGCCACGAGGCCGGCCATGCCGCTGCCCGCGTCGAGGACGACGGTGAACGGCTTGACGACGTCGCGGTCGATGAACGACATCACCTTCTCGATGTACTCGAAGACGATGTTGCGCGGTGAGACGGTGCCGGCGGTGGCGGCCGGCGCCGGCAGCCGATCGTTGACGATCATGTCGCGGATCTCGCCAAGCCCCTGCTCCCCGCTCAACGGCAGCGCGCCCGACCGCACCATCTTGATGCCGTTGTACTGCTTCGGGTTGTGCGAGGCGGTCACCTGCGCGCCTCCCTCGAGCTCGTCCTTGACGACCGCGAAGTAGAGCATGTCGGTGCCGAGCATCCCGTAGTCGGTGACGTCGGCGCCCTGCTCGCGCGCCCCCTGGATGAACGCCGCGGCAACCCCCGGCGAGGAGACGCGCATGTCGCGCGAGACGCCAATTTTCTTCGCCCCCAGGTAGGTGACGAACCCGCGCCCGATCTGCCGGGCGACCTCTTCGTTGATCTCGGTCGGGTAGAGGCCGCGGACGTCGTAGGCCTTGAAAATGTCGGTGTTGATGCGCATCTTGTGAGCTGTTTCGCCGGGCATGACCTTACGCCTTGGTGTAGTCGGTGAGCGTCGTCTTATCGCCGAGCACGGCGCCTGAGTTGACGTTCACGTTGCGGCCGATATGGCAGTGCCGTCCCACGATCGCGTCGCGGATGCACGCCTCGCGGCTGATGCGACAATTGGGCCAGATCACGGCGCCGCTGACAACCGCGTCCTCTTCGATTTGCGTCTGCCGGCCGATGACGGAATACGGCCCGACCTTCGCGCCCGCCTTCACCAGCGTCCCTTCGTCGATGAAGCACGGCCCCTCGACGGTCGCCCCCGGCTCGACCTTCACGTCAGCGGCAATCCACGTGCGCGGCGCCGCGATGTCGCGAAACGGCTCGGCCGCGTACCGTCCGTCCATGATGTCGCGATGGACCTGGGTGTACTTCGCCGGCGTGCCGATGTCGATCCAGTAGCCGTTGTAGACGTAGGCGACGAAGGTCTCGCGCCGCTCGATGAGCGAGGGGAAATAGCTGCGTTCGATCGACCAGGGAACGTTGCTCGGGATGCGGTCGAAGGTGTCCGGCTCGAGCACGTAGATCCCGGCGTTGATGTTGTTGGTGGTGATCTCGTCGGGGTTCGGCTTCTCGAGAAAGCGCCGGATGGCGCCGTCCGCCTCCGTGTCGACCAGCCCGTACGCCGTCGGGTTGTCGACCGGCGTGAGGACGATCGTGGCGCGCGCCTTCCGCTCGCGATGCAGGCGGATGACGCCGGCGAGGTCGATCTGCGTCAGCACGTCGCCGTTGAAGACGACGACCGATTCGGTCAGCTGGTCGCCCGCGTACTTGATCGCGCCGGCCGTCCCGAGCGGCATGGGCTCGACCACGTAACGGATCGAGATGCCGAGTTCCGCGCCGTCGCCGAAGATCTCCTCGATGCGCCGCGGCTGGTAATTGAGGCTGAGGATGACTTCGTCGATCTCCGGGACCTGCTTCAGGAGATCGATCTGGTAGTGGAGGAACGGCCGGTTGAAGATCGGAACGATCGGCTTCGGGGTGTGAATCGTCAGCGGCCTGAGTCTGGTTCCCTTTCCTCCGGCCAGGAGGATTGCCTTCATGACAATCAACGATCATACACGCTCGAGCCGATAAGGTAGAATGCAGTGCTCCGTTACATGAACCTGCCGAATACCCTGACGCTCGTGCGGATCTTTCTCGTGCCGCTGCTGGTCGTGGTGTTGCTCACGCAGTTCGCGGGGCACGAGATCTTCGGCGTGCCGAAGGAGCTGATCGGGGCGGCCATTTTCGGCGTCGCGTCGATCACCGACTGGCTCGATGGCTACCTGGCGCGGCGCCGCCGGCAGGTTACGTGGCTGGGACAGGTCCTCGATCCGATCGCCGACAAGCTGCTGACCTCAGCGGCGTTCATCTCGCTAGTGCAGCTGGGCCTCGCGCCGGCGTGGATGGTGGCGCTGATCATCGGCCGCGAGTTCGCGATTACCGGCCTCCGCAGCCTCGCCTACACCAGGGGCATTACGATTCCCGCCTCGCGCCTCGGCAAGATCAAGATGGCGTCGCAGGTCACGGCCATCCTCCTGCTGATTCTCGGCTGGCGGCCCGTGCCCTGGCTGGCCCCGATCGGCTACGTGGCGCTATGGGTGGTGATGCTCACCGCCGTGGCCTCCGCGATCGATTACTACCGGCGGTTCGTGCTGCTGCTCAACGCGCGCGTGACGGACGTCAACGTGGAGCGGGAGCGGCGGGCGAGCTAGACGGTGGGCCGCCTGAAGGCGGCCCCTACGCGATTATTCCTGCCGGCGCGATTATTCCTGACGGCGGTCTCTACGCAACCTCCACGTGGCGGCCGGCTTCAGCCGGCCTCCTGCTTACTTCCGCAGCGCGACGTAATCGCCGCTCAGGAACGCGTCCCGCGAGTTGAGCGCGCGCAGCGTCGAGGTCTCCGGCTTCACGTCCACGACCACCGCTTCCCCCAGCTCGAACAGGAACTCCGGCGTGACGATTTCGTCGGGCAGTTCCTTGATCGCCGACATGTGCTGCGTCTCCATCCTCCGCTTGTCGCGAAAGACCATGAAGCGCGCGCCGATCGTGACGCCGTGGTCGCTGCCGCGGTCCACGTTGAAGAAGTCGTTCTTGGAGAACATCGTCCGACGATCGGTGCCGATGAGGATGTGGCCGTAGTTCTCCTTCTGCGGCTTCGGCGGGTTCACGTCGGGCGTCGGTGGCTGCGGCAGCGTGAACGGCTCGAGATAGTCGCCCACGTTGACAATGTCGCAGGCGTGCGAGACGGTGACGAGGGACATCGTCTTGTCGACGGCGTAGACGCGCACCCAGCCGGCCGTGCGGATCGACGCGGGGGTCGCCCGCGAGATGCCTGTACCGCGCGGCGCCTGCAGCCGGCGCACGTAGTATTCCTGGCCGACCTCGATGCCGTTGTCCGACCCGGCGTTGATCGTCACCAGGTCGCCGGGACCGTACACGTGACGGGTCGAGGCATCCTGTCCGCCAGTGATGAGCAGCGACTCGACGGGCCGTTCGAAGGCGAGCGTCGGTGCGCAAGCCTGTGCAATCACGTCCGCGGGCAGGTGCGTCATCTCGGGCGCCGGGCCGCGCTGCGCCAGGAGCGGCGAGGCGGCGGCCAGCAGGCCGGCGGTCAAACAGGCGAGGGTCGGGCGTCTGGTGAGGCTCATATCTCTCCTAGGGTCCGGCCCCGAACCTATTGAGTGGCCAGCGTTTCGAGCCGCTTGCGGGCATCGGCGAGATACTCGCTGCGCTCGAATTCCTTCACCAGCCGGTCGTAGTAGGGGACCGCTTCCGCTTTCTTATCGGTCTTGAGGAGAGATTCCGCCAGATAGTAGTAGACGGCGTCGCGCTCGGGGTAATTCGGGTCCTGCTTGAGGACTTCCCTGAAGCGGTCGATGGCGCCCGGGTACCAGCGGGCGCGGTAGTAGTAGAGGCCGACCTTGTACGACGCCTCGCTCACGCGGTTGCGCGCGTCGCGCCACTTCTCGCGCACCTCCGGCGTCAGCATGCTGTTCGGATAGCGGTCGAAGAAGACCTCGAATTCGCGGACGGCGGCGACGGTTTCGGTCTGGTCGCGCTCCGGCGCCTTCATCCGGCGGAAGTGCGTCATCGCCAGCTTGTACTGCGCGTAGTCGACGCGCGCGTTGGTCGGGTAGAACGTGATGAACTCCCTGAACTCGTTCTCGGCGAGCACGAAGTTCGCGTCGCCGCCCTCGCTCAGGTAGCTGTCGCCGACGCCAAGCTTGGCGTCGGGACGCAGCGTGCTCTGCGGATAGTTGTCGACGATCTGCTGGAAATAGCGGCGCGCGTCGACCCAGCGCTGGCGCATCATCGCGTCGTTGGCGCGCTGGAACAGGAACTGGTCGGGCGCGGTGTTGCCCGCGGGGACCGCTGGCGCGGGGTTGCCTCCGCATGCAGCAAGCCACGCTGCGGCGGCGACGCCGATCAGGATGCGCCACACGGCGCGCGAACAGCTGGAATCACTCATGCGTTGAAGAGGCCTGCCTCGGTCATCCACTGAAACTGCGCGCGCAGCCCCTGCTCGAGCGTGACCGCCGGGGCGAACGCAAGATCGGTGCGCGCGCGGGCGGTGTCGGCGTAGGTATCGCGCATGTCGCCGGCCTGCGGCTCGATCATGTTCAGCCGCAGTGGACGGCCGGTAATCCGGCCGATGAGCTCGAAGACGTCCAGCAGCTCGACCCGCGAGCCGCCCCCAATATTGTAAACAGCCCCGGGCGTCCCGCGGCGGCTTCCCGCCACCGTGGCGGCGACGGCGTCGCTCACGAACGTGAAGTCGCGCGTCTGCCGCCCGTCCCCAAATACCGTGATCGGCTCGTTCCGCATGGCGGCGAGAAAGAACCGGTGAAAACCCATGTCGGGGCGCTGCCGCGGGCCGTAGACGGTGAAATACCGCATCGAAACCGCCGGCACCCGGTAGTTCACGTAGTAAAGGTTGCACAGCTGCTCCGCCGACAGCTTGGTCACGCCGTAGGGGGAGACGGGCTGCGGCCTGGCGTCCTCGACCATCGGCAGCGGCACGTCGTCGCCGTAGACCGAGGAGCTCGACGCATAGACCAGCCGCTCGATCGGCCGTCCCTTGCAGGCTTCGAGCAGTATCTGGGTGCCTTCGACATTGTTGACTGTATAGACGTGAAAGTCGCGTCCCCAGCTTTTCCGCACACCTGCCTGGGCGGCGAGGTGAAATACCCACGTCGCGTCATCGAGCAGGCGCGCCCAGTCGGCGTCGGCCAGGGCCGTTTCGACGAGCGTGAATCGACTGCTGCCGCGAAGCCTGGCGAGGTTGTGCTCTTTCCGCTGCCGAGGATAGTAGTCGGTGAACACGTCGATCCCGGCCACCGTGTGGCCGGCGTCGACGAGATGCTCGCTCAGGTGCGACCCGATGAAGCCGGCGGCGCCGGTCACGACGGCCTTCACGCGAGCATCTCCCGGATGCGGGAGGGGAGGCGGCAGGGCCGGCCGCGGCTGTCGAGCGCCGCGTGGACCGTGTGTCCGACGACAAGGGTCTCGTCGCCGCGCGCGATCTCGTAGTCGAAGCGGATGCGCACCGGCGTCAGCAGCGTCGCGCGCGTGCGGACTTCGAGGTCGTCGTCGTACTTGGCTGGCCGCCGATACGCGCAGTGCGCCTCGATGACGGGCAGCTGAATGCCGGCCTCCTCCATTGCCCGGTAGCTGTGGCCAGTGTCGCGAAGCCAGTCGGTGCGTCCGATCTCGAACCAGACGAAGTAGTTCGCATAGTAGACGACGCCCATGCGGTCGGTTTCGGCATAGCGTACGCGGACGCGCGTGCGGCGGAGCAGCGGCACGGCCGGGGCGTTGGTCATGCGTGAGCGGTGGGGGCGCCGGTCGCGGCGGCGCGCAGCGCGCGCGTCGCGCGCTCGGGGTCGCTGCCGCCGAAGATGGCCTGCCCGGCGACGAGGATGCTGGCGCCCGCGGCAACGACTCGAGCCGCCGTCACTTCGTCGATGCCGCCGTCGATCTCGATCGGGACGGACGAGCCCGCGGCGTTCAGCACGGCCCTGACGTGGCGGACCTTCTCCACGCTGTGAGGAATGAAGGCCTGGCCGCCGAACCCCGGGTTGACGGACATCACGAGCACGTAATCGAGATCCCCGGCGATGTCCTCGAGCGCGACGGCGGGGGTGGACGGGTTGAGCACCGCTCCCGCCCGCGCCCCCAGTTTCTTGATGAAGCCGATCGTGCGATGGAGGTGCGGCACCGCTTCGACGTGGACCGACACCATGCTCGCGCCCGCTTCGACGAATGCCTCGATGTAGCGGTCGGGCTCCTCGATCATCAGGTGGACGTCGAGCGGCCGCGTCGCGACCCTCTTGATCGCGCGCACGACAGGCGGCCCGATGGTGATGTTCGGGACGAAGTGGCCGTCCATCACGTCTACGTGAATGAGGTCGGCGCCGCCGCGTTCCACCGCGGCGATGTCGCGCCCCAGCTCCGCGAAGTTGGCGGAAAGAATCGAGGGCGCGATCTGAACGGTCACCGGCTCACCTCGAGTGAGATCGGATCGGACTGAGAGACGCGAAAGCCGCCCTGCGGCTGCTGCCGCACGACGGTCCCCGCCGGTACGCCGGGATACGGCTGCGAGCCGGTAATGGTGGCGCGGAAGCCGCGTGCGCGCAGCGCGTCGGCAACGCGGGCGCCGTCCATGCCGATGACGTCCGGCATCACATAGGTGGTCGATTCCTCGCCGCGGTTCAACAGCAGCGATACCGTCGGCGCCTTGGCCTCGGGCGGCGGATCCTGGGAGATGACCGCATCGGCGGGGTAGTCGGCCGAACGGAATTCCGACACCGAGCCAATCGTCACGCCATCCTGCTGCAGGCGGATGCGCGCCGTCCGCTCCGTCTGGCCGACGAGCTCGGGCACGGTCGTCGTGCGCGGGCCGGCGCTGAGCCAGACGCGGATGGAACGCTGCGACCGCGCGGCCGCGCCCGCCGGCGGATCCTGCTGCATGATGCGATTGGGCGCGATGTTCGCATCGGTGCGCCGCGTCGGATCGATCTTGAGCGTCAGGCCCAGCGCGCCGAGCGACTGCGACGCATCGGTCGCCGTCTTGCCGACCAGTTGCGGCACCTGCACCTCGCGCGCGCGGAGCGCCACGCGCAGGGCGACGCCGAAAAACAGGAGGAACGTGCCGCCAAGCGCCGCGGCGAGCAGAAGCAGCCGGCCGACGCTCCACACGCGGAAGCGGGAGGGCATTGAGCAGTCAATCGTACCATGACGCCCCTCAGGCCCTGATCAGGAGCGCGGCAAAGAACGCCTCGAGGCCGTGCGCGGGCGGCGTCGTCCGGAAGAAGCCGTGCCCATCGATGAAGCTCGCGACGACCGGGCGTGCCGTCGCGGCGGGATTCTCCAGGCGGAAATCGGCGCGCGCGGCGACGAACGCGGCAATGACGCCGTCATTCTCTTCGGGTTCGCTGGAGCAGGTCGCGTAGACGAGGCGACCGCCCGGGCGGACGACATCGGCGGCGCGCATCAGCAGCGCCACCTGGTCGCGGGCGAGCGACGGCAGGTCGTCCTCGCGACGTCTCCACCGGATGTCGGGGTCGCGCCGGATCGTGCCGAGACCGGAGCAGGGCGCATCGACGAGCACGGCATCGAACCGCGCGCCGAATGGCAACGGGCCATCCGTGGGCACGCGCACCACGCTGACGCTCCGCGCGCCGGACAGGCGCACCGTATCGCGCAGCAACGCCAGCCTGCGCGGCCGCACGTCGCTGGCGACGAGCGTGCCGCTGTCCTCCATGTCCGCCGCCATCGCGATCGTCTTGCCGCCCGGCGACGCGCAGAGATCGAGCACACGTTCGTTCGGCAATGCGGCCGCCACCAGTGGCACCAGTTGCGACGCCTCGTCCTGGACGAATACCAGGCCATCGGATGGCCGGCGCAACGGGTTGCCGCTCGTCACCACCAGGCCGTCGGGCGCGAAGCGCGTAGGTTGCGTGTCGACTTCGTCGGCAGCGAGCGTGGCCGCGGCCTGCTCGCGCGTGGTGCGCAGGGTGTTCACGCGCACGGTCAAGGACGGCGTCTCGTTGTCGAACCGCACCCAGCGTTCCGTCGCCTCGAAGCCGTATCGATCGAGCCAGCGCGCGACCAGCCAGCCGGGATGCGAATGCGTCACGCCGAGATAGGCGAGCGCCGCCTCGCGGTCGGCGGGGTTCTCCGGTCGCCCCGGCAGCGGCAGCTTGTGCTTCTGGCGGAGCGTCGCCCGGAGCACGGCGTTGACGAACCCGGTCGCGCTCGGCTTTCGCGCCGCCCGGGTCAAATCCACCGCGTCGTCCACGACCGCGGAAGCGGGGACGCGATCGAGGTGGAGCAGTTGATACAGGCTGAGACGCAGGATGACCACGACTTCGGGATCGAGCTTGCCGATGCGGCGTTTCGAGTAGTGCTCGATGAGATGGTCGAGGCTGCGCTGCCACCGCAGCGTTCCGGTGACGATTTCCGCGGCCAGCGATCGGTCACGTTCGTCGCCGAGATGCTCGCGGCTGGCGTGGAGCGCGGTCGGCAGGTCCGACCGGGCAGCGGTGATGGCCCGAACCGCGTGATAGGCCGCGGTTCGAGCGGGCGCGGTCATGACGCCGTGAACATCTCACCGGCCGCGATGCGGTGCCCCTGGACGAAATCGTGGGCGCTCATCGCGCGCCGTCCCTCGGGTTGCACTTCGACGATGGCGAGCGCGCCGGTACCCGCGGCCACCGTGATCGCCTCGGGGGCGACCTCGACAATCGTTCCCGCCGAGCCCCCGCGCACTCCTTCCTGGTCCGCGATGACGCGTGTTCGACGGACGATCAGCCGCTTGCCCGCGAGATAGGTATACGCATGCGGCCACGGATACAGGCCGCGCACGCGATTGTGAATGGACCGCGCCGGCTGCGACCAGTCGATCAACCCCTCTTCTTTCGTCAGCCGATGCGCGTAGGTGGCCTGCGTGTCGTCCTGCGGATCCTCCCGCGCGGTTCCGGCAGCCATCTGCTCCAGGACGGCGAGGAGCAGCTCCGCGCCACGCGCGGCGAGCGCGTCCTCGACGACATCGCTCGTCTCGTCGAGCGCAATCGGGCGCGTCACCTTCGCGAACATCGGGCCTGCGTCCAGCTCCTTGACCACGCGCATGATGGTGACACCGGTCTCGTGGTCGCCGTTCATCACGGCGCGATGCACGGGCGCCGCGCCCCGGTATTTCGGCAGCAGCGACGCGTGGACGTTGATCGTGCCGAGGCGTGGAATCGTCAGCAGGTGCTCGGGAATGATGCGCCCGTAGGCGGCGACGACCGCGACGTCGGCGCTCCAGCCGCGCAGCGTCTCGGCGACCTCGGGCGGCTTCAGGCGATCCGGCTGGAACACGGGGAGGCTGTGTTCGAGCGCGAGCTCCTTCACCGGAGCGTAGGTCACTTTCTGGCCCCGGCCGCGCGGCCGATCCGGCTGCGTGACGACGCCCGCGACGGTGTGAGGGGAGTCGAGCAGGAGCTTCAGCGTGGGCACCGCAAAGCGCGGCGTCCCGAAGAACACGATGTTCATCGCCTGGCGGTTACCATTTGCCGGCGCGCGACAGCTTCTTGATCTTCCTGACGATCAGATCCTTCTGCAGGCCGCGGAGGCGATCGACGAATACGGTTCCCTCGAGGTGATCCATCTCGTGCTGGAAGCAGCGCGCGAGCAAGCCGGTGCCTTCAATCAGCTGCTCCTGGCCGGTTCGACTGAGACCCTTGACGATCACGCGCGAGGGGCGGGCGAGCGTCGCGTTGAAGCCGGGGACGCTCAGGCACCCTTCCTCTTCGAGCTGCATCCCGTCACGTTCGACGAATTCGGGGTTGATGAAGGTGATGAGGTCCGCGGGGTTGCGGCCAACCGAGACGTCGGCGACGAAGATGCGCAGCGCGACGCCGACCTGCGTCGCGGCGAGGCCGATGCCGGGCGCCGCATACATCGTGTGGATCATGTCGTCGACCAGCTGCAGGATGTCCGGCGTGATGTCGGCGACGGGCTTCGCGGGCTGGTGCAGCACGTCGGCACCGTAGCGGAGAATCGGACGGATCACGGATGTGTCAGGCAGTCGTGCGCGACGTGAACCGGCGGCGGACTTGCTCCGCCGTCGCCTCGTAGTGCCGCGCGATTTCGTCGATCGAATCGCCGCCGAACTTCTCGAGGAACGCGTCGGCCAGCACCAGGGCCACCATCGCTTCGCCGACAACGGCCGCGGCGGGCACCGCGCAGACGTCGCTCCGCTCGATCGCCGCCGGCGCTTCGGTCAAGCTGTTGAGGTCGACGGAGCGCAACGGCTTCATCAGCGTCGCGATCGGTTTCATGAAGCCGCTGACGCGCACGTCCTCGCCGTTGGTGACGCCGCCCTCGAGGCCCCCCGCGCGGTTGGTCGGCCGCGCAGGCGACCCGGCCTCCGACCGTGGCGGCAGGATTTCGTCGTGCACGCGCGAGCCGGGGCGGAACGCGGCCTCGGGCCCGATGCCGATGCCGACCGCCTTGATCGCGTGGATGCACATCACGGCCTGCGCCAGCCGGCCATCGAGCTTGCGGTCCCACTGCACGTAGGAACCGAGACCTGGAGGCACGCCGGTCGCAATCACCTCGAACGAACCACCAACCGTGTCACCCGCCTCTTTTGCGGCATCGATGAAGGCGATCATCTTCTGCTGCAGCTCCGCGTCCGCGCAGCGCAGCGGCGCATCCTCGTCGATCGCGCGTGCTTCCTCGAACGACACGGTGCGCGCGTCGGGCAGTGCCACGTCGCCAATCGACGAGACGTGGCTGGCGATGCGGATGCCGAAGCGGCCGAGGAGCTGGCGCGCGAGCGAACCGGCCGCCACGCGCGACGCCGTTTCGCGGGCGCTGGCGCGCTCGAGCACGTCCCTGATGTCTTCGTGGCCGTACTTGATGGCGCCGGCCAGGTCCGCATGCCCGGGACGCGGCCGCGTGACGTCGGCGCGCTTCGCGCCCGACGCCGACTCCGGCATTTCGCGCTCGACATACATCGTCTGCTGCCAGTTCACCCAGTCGCGATTCCGGATCAGCATGGCGATCGGTGCGCCGGTCGTGCGGCCGTGACGAACGCCGGCGAGCACCTCGGCGCGGTCGCTTTCGATTGCCATCCGCCGGCCGCGGCCGTAGCCGCCCTGCCGGCGCCGCAGCTGCGCGTTGAGCGCGTCGATGTCGAGGTCGAGGCCGGCCGGCATGCCGTCAAGCGTGATCACCAGTGCCTGGCCATGCGATTCGCCGGCGCTGAGGAAGCGCAACATCGAACGTGATTGTATACGGCGTTGAGAAATCCTCACTGTTTGGCCGGCCGCGGCGCGGCAGTTTCTGCGCGGTCTCGCCGCCCGCGATGATTTTCCCGAAGCTTTTGGATCGTCGTCCCGGTTGCATGGTGCGCACGGCATGCTGCGACTTGATGATGCTGCCGACCTCACGCCACTCCTCGAAGCGCTCGACCACGGACGCGACGGTCGTCCGCGGTGGATCGTGGCTGCCGTGCCACGGCCGCAGCGGCTGGCGGCCGCGACCGACGCGATTGTGGCCGCCGCCACCGGCCGCGGGTTCGTCGCGATGCCCATCGATGCCTACATCCGCGCGTGCATCATCGGCGCGGCGGAGCTCGACGAGCGATCTTTGCTGCTCGTGGACTCGGGCGCCGATCCGGCGCGGGCGCATGCAACGCTGCTGCAGGCATCGGCTCGATCACCTCGCCCGCACCTGCTGCTGACGCTGCGCTCGACGCCGGACGTGCCCGCGCTCGTGCGGGAGGCGAGGGCGGCGTACGTGCCAGCTGCCACCGAACGCCCGTCGCCTCACGTCGCGGACTTGCTGGCGCGCGCTGCCCGGGCGTCCGGATTTGCCGCCGCGGGCCGTCACGCTGCGGCGGAGCGGCTGCTTCGCGACGTCACGGCGGCGCTGGCGCGACGCGGCGCCGGCCGTCACGGCGCGGTCCTCGCCATCCAGCTCGGTCGGATGCTCATGGAACGCGGCCGCTCCAGGACGGCACTCGATGCCTTCGAGGAAGCGATTCGCCTCGCCCAGGGCGCCCGCGCCGACGATTTGGTCGTCACCGGGCGATTGTGGGAGGCGACGTTGCGCGTCGCCGATGCCGCGTTGGTCGAAGCAGAGGCGCTCTGTCGCGCGGCGCTCGAAGGAACGCAGCTGACGGTGGCGCTGACGGCGTGGGCCGAGGCCATTCTCGCGGACGCCCTGCGGTGGCAGGGACGCACGCGCGAGCTGCCCGACTTCGACGTTCGCGCCCTGGCCGCGCTGGACCGCGCGGTGGCGGCGTACGGGTACGATGTCAAGACGCGGTGCCTGCTGGCGCAGGGGCGCATGTTCGACGCGGGCCGCTGCGTCGAGGATCTGAAGGGCTACGCCGCGGAGACGCAGGACTACACGTGCCGCGCGATTGCCCACGTCGCTGATCTCGCGCTGCTCACCGCCGCCGGCGACCTGACACGTGGCGCCGAGGCGTTCGACGCGGCGGTTGCCGCGGCGCGGGCCGCGAGAACGCCCTGCCGCGCCGCGTGGGCGCGCCTGTACTGGGTCGACGCGCTCTACCGGGCCGACCGGCCGGACGCCGCCGCGCCACACCTTGCCCGCTTGAAGCGAATCGCTCCGTGCGCGCCGCTGCTGCTCCGGCGTGAAATCGGCCGCCGTCTCGCCGGGAACACGCCACACGGCGACCCGATGCCTGTCGCGGCCCACCAGCGGCCGTCGTCGCTGGCCGTTGCGCTGCTGCGAGCGGCTCACGAGGACGACGACGAGAGGGAGGCAATTCGACGGCTGATCGCGCGCGTGGCGACCGAGCTCCACGCCAGTCGTGTCGATCTCCTATCGTGCGCTGCGGGCCCGGTGACGCCGCGCTGCAGCGTTGGCGACGGGCTGCCGACGAGGCTCGGCGCGCGCGTGCTCGAAGCGGCGTTCGCCATCGGTCCCGAGCGCCAGGCGGGCGGATGGGAGGTCGGCGTGCCAATCCGGTTCGGATCGCGGATCGCCGGCGCAATCGCGTGCCGCTGGCCGATCGATCGCCAGCCGCCAGCCGATGCCGTCGAACTGCTCGATCTCGTCGCCGTCGTCGCCGCGCCACGCGTGGACGCGCTGCTTGCGGCCGGCCGCGAGGAGTCCAGGGCCGCCGCCGAGGTTCCCGAGTTGCTCGGTGTCAGCGAGGCGATGGCCGGCGTCCGCCAGGCGGTCGTTCGCGCCGCTGCCGCTCCGTTCGCGGTGCTGGTCGAGGGCGAAAGCGGCGTCGGCAAGGAGCTCGTCGCGCGGGCGGTGCATCAACTCGGTCCCCGCCGAGAGCGGAGGTTCTGTGACGTCAATTGCGCCGCGCTGCCCGAGGAGCTGCTCGAGTCAGAGCTGTTTGGCCACGCGCGCGGGGCGTTTTCCGGCGCGGTCGTCGATCGCGCGGGCCTGTTCGAAGAGGCCGACGGCGGCACATTGCTCCTCGATGAAGTGGCGGACCTTTCGGCACGCGCCCAGGCCAAGCTGCTTCGCGCCCTGCAGCAGCAGGAGGTCCGGCGGGTTGGCGAATCGTTCAGCCGCAAGATCGACGTGCGTATCGTCGCCGCGGCCAACCGCGACATGCGCGCGGAAGCCGCTGCCGGCCGGTTTCGTCACGATCTGCTCTATCGCCTCGACGTCGTGCGCATCCATATCCCGCCGCTGCGGGAGCGGCCGGCGGACATCCCGGTGCTGGCGGAGCAGTGCTGGAGCGCCGCGACGGCGCGCACCGGCTCGAAGGCCCGCCTCTCGCCCGCGACGTTGGCGGAATTAGCGCGTTATCACTGGCCGGGCAACGTGCGGGAGCTGCAGAACGTCATCGCGACGCTCGCGGTCGCGGCGCCGCCGCGGGGGTGGGTGCGGCCGGCGCTGCTGCCGTCGGTCGTCGGCGCCGCGACGAGCGTATCGTCGGGGCGGCTGGCGGACGCGCGCGAGCAATTCGAGCGGCGCTTCGTCGAGGTCGCGGTGGCACGAGCGGGCGGCAACCGCGCGCGGGCCGCGCGGAGCCTCGGGCTGTCGCGCCAGGGGCTGTTGAAGACGCTGGCGCGGCTCGGGTTGGACGGCGCCGCAGCGGACCGCGCGTGAACAGCGGGCCACGGTGGCGGCTTTTTAGACAAAGGAGGGACTGGTCAGATAGACTGGTCATATGATTATGCCGGCTGCCGAATTCAAGGCTAAGTGCCTCGCCTTGCTCGACCGCGTTCATCATCGCGGCGAGTCGATCACCATCACCAAGCGCGGGCGCGTGGTCGCGCGCTTGGTGCCGGCCAGCCAGGACGACGAGCGCCCGTGGATGCGACTCCGCGGGACAGTGACGTGGCACGGTGATCCCCTTGCCCCGGTTCTCGAGGAGTGGGACGCGGATGTGGAGGTCGAGAAATGACCAGCGCGCCGCTTCTCGATACCCACGCATGGATTCATTGGGTGGCGCGCGACTCGCAACTCGGCAGCGGTATCATCGACTCACTGGATGCGTTGCCGATGGACGACCGCCCCTATCTGTCAGATGTGAGCCTCCTTGAGGTGGCGTTGCTGGCCGGACGCGGGCGTCTTCGCCTTGCGGTTCCATTGGAGGAATGGCTCGAAACGGCGGCGCATCCGCGCAGCGTTCGAACCATTCCCATTTCGCCCGCTATCGCCACGCGAGTGGCCGCGTTGACCGACACGTTTCGCGACCCGGCCGACCGCGTCATCGTGGCCACCAGCCAGACGCTTCATGCGCCACTCCTGACGCGCGATAAGGCGATAATCCGCTCGCGGCTGGTCAAACGCTGGACGCCGACACCGTAACGATCAGGAGGACAGATGATGCGCCGCCTGCTGCAGACCATCCTCGTCGCGTTCCTCTCGGTTCAGGGCCTCGGTGCGCAGGGCGACCCGACGCTCTATCTCGTCAGCTACGTCGAGGCGACGCCGGCGGCGCGCGAGCAGGTGGCAACGCTCCTGAAGCAGCTGGCCGACAACGATCGCCGGAGCGGTGCGATACGCGCCGAGGCGCTGCAGCGCACGACCGAACCCAACCAGTACGCGCTGCTGGAGGTCTGGAAGGATCAGCAGGCGCTTACCGGCAACATGGGCGCCGCGGGGACGCGTCAATTGCGAGAACGTCTGGCGCCGCTGCTGCTCGCGCCGTTCGACGAACGCCGATGCACCGCGACGATGGTGGCGCCCGTCGGCGAGGGGCGTGCGAACGTGTACGTCGTGACGCACATCGACGTGCCCGGCAACAGCCGCGACGCGGCGATGCAGCTGATGCGGTCGCTCCTCGAGCCGAGCCGCCAGGACCCGGGCAACGTCCGGTTCGACATCGTGCACCAGCTCGACAGGACGAACCATTTCACGGCGATCGAGGCGTGGAGCGATCAGAAGACACAGGACGGTCACGAGCTGGCGCCGCACACCCGCACGTTTCGGGCGGCAATCACGCCGCTGCTCGGCGCCCTGTACGACCAGCGGCGGTACAAGCCGCTGTAGAAGGGGTAGCCGAAAGCTGCTAGACTCCGCGGGCATCCCATCTGCATGGAGGGGTCGGTATGGATCAGCGCGCGAACGAACCCAACGATCAGGATCTGAAGAAGGGCGCTGTCGAGGACGGCCCGAACACCCTCGGCAACTCCAACGCTGAAGACGCGCTCGACGCTGCCGGCCTGCCCCAGGATGAAGTGGCCATTGCCCAGGACGTGCTCGGCGCCAACGAGGACGAAACGCAAGGCTGAGGTTCGCGGGCGCGGCCGAGATCCCCGCGGCTAAGATCGTGTCGTGCTGCGGTTCCTGGCGCGCCGCTTCGCGCTCACGGTTCCGGTCCTGCTCGGCGTCGCGACACTCGTCTTCTCGCTCATTCACCTGATTCCCGGCGATCCTGCGCAGGCAATGCTCGGCGAGACCGCCTCGCCGCAGGACGTGGCGGAGCTGCGCGCGCGCCTGGGCCTCGATCGGCCGCTCGTCGAACAGTACGCGCGCTTCCTCGGCGGCGCGGTGCGGGGCGACCTCGGACGATCGCTGCGCACGAACCAGCCGGTCACCGCGGCAATTCTCGAACGGATGCCCGCGACGATCGAGCTCGCCGCCGCCGCCATGTTCGTGGCGGTCGCCTTTGCCATCCCGCTCGGCATCGCGGCGGCAGTCTGGCGCGGCACCGCCGTCGATCATGGCGCGACCACCCTGTCGCTGCTGGGTATTTCGATTCCCAATTTCTGGCTCGGGCCGCTGCTGGCGATCGTCTTCGCGATCGAGCTCGGATGGCTGCCCGTGTCCGGTCGCGGGACGTGGGCGCACCTCGTCCTGCCGGCGGTGTCGCTCGGCGCCGCGCTCGCGGCCATCCTCGCGCGCATGACGCGGGCGACCCTCCTCGAGGAGCTGCGGGAGCAGTACGTCACGGCGTCGCGCGCGCGCGGGACGTCGCGCGCGCGGGCGGTGGTACGCCACGCCTTCCGGAACAGCCTGATTCCGGTCATCACGCTGATCGGGCTGCAGTTCGGCGCCGTCCTCACCGGGGCGGTGATTACCGAAACGGTCTTCGCGTGGCCGGGCATCGGGCGCCTGCTGATCCAGTCGATCGGCTTTCGCGACTATCCGCTCGTCCAGGGCTGCATCCTGCTCATCGCGGTCACCTACGTCGGGATGAATCTCGTCACCGACCTCCTGTACGGGCTCGTCGACCCGCGCATCCGCTATGAGTAGGGTCGGCGCGGCGATCGTGCTCGTGGCGATCGTAGCGGCGCTCGTCGGCCCGGCAGTCACCCGTTTCGATCCCTCCGCACAGGAGCTCGCCCGGCGTCTCGACGGACCGTCGGCGACGCACTGGTTCGGGCTCGACGAGCTGGGGCGCGACATCTTCTCGCGCGTGCTTGCGGGCGCGCGCATCTCCCTGCTCGTCGGCCTCGTCGTCGTGTCGATCTCGTCGCTGGTCGGCACGGTCCTCGGGTCCATCGCCGGCTACTTCGGCGGCGGCATCGACGAGACGATCAGCCGCGTGATCGATGTCCTGCTGGCGTTTCCCGGGCTCCTGCTGGCGATTGCGCTCGTCGCCGTGCTGGGGCCGAGCCTGGCGAACGTGGTGCTCGCCCTCTCGTTGATCGGCTGGGTGGGCTACGCGCGGCTGGTGCGCGGCCAGGTGCTGCGCGCGCGAGAATTCGAGTTCGTGCAGGCCGCGCGGGCGCTCGGCGCGACGACGCCGCGGATTCTCGCCAGGCACATCATCCCGACGGCGCTGCCCGCGATAACCGTGCAGGCCTCGCTCGGGATGGGCGGCGCGATTCTCGCGGAGGCGGCGCTCAGTTTCCTGGGCCTCGGCGTGCAGCCGCCGACGCCAAGCTGGGGGACGATGCTGAACGGCGGGCGTACGCACCTGCTCGACGCACCGCACCTGACGATCTTCCCGGGACTGGCGATCGCGTTTCTGGTCCTCGGCTTCAATTTTCTCGGGGATGGATTGCGGGACGCCCTCGATCCCGTGACACGCAGGCGGACCTGAAGGTCCGCCTCTACGATCGATCGCGCGAAGACGATCGTCATCAAGGCGAACGTAGAGGCGGACCTTCAGGTCCGCCTATCCGATCTTCCTGCGCAGCTGGAGCAGCGCGGCGTTGCGCTGGTCGATGGCGAGACCTTCCGCGATCGAGGCGCGCGCGGCGGCGACCTGTCCGAGCCTCACCTGCACATCGGCGCGCAGCGCCAGCAGCGGCGCGTCGGCCGGATGTTCGCCGACGAGCCCGAGATGCTTGGCGAGCGCCTCGCGCGCCGCCGTCACGTGCCCGCGGCGCTCCGCCGCGGCCGAGAGGTACAGAAACGCGTTCGGATTGGCCGGGAAGCGCGATGCCGCCAGCTCCAGGGTGCGCTCGGCTTCGTCCACGGTGCCGGAGAGAAAGAGCGCACGGCCGTAGAGGGTGAGCGTGTCGCTCGTGGCGTCCGGCCGCGAGGCCACCGGCTGCAGCGCTTCGAGCGACTTGCGCAAGGCGACGCGATCGTTGTGCGCTTCGCCGGTTTCGAGCCACACCTGGCCGAGCGCGATGTAGACGTTGTCGGCCTCGGGATACCGTTCGGCGGCGCGCCCGAGCGCGGTGATTGCGGCGTCGGTGCGCCCGGCGCGCGCGTAGGCCAGTCCCACGTTCACCAGCCGCTGCGGCTGCGACGGCTCGAGCGCCGCGAGCGCTTCGAGCTGCTCGATCCCTTCGCGCGTCCTGCCGTGCGCGAGCTGAAGGACGGCCAGCTCTTCGCGCGCCGCGCCGAGCGCCGGGTTGATCTCCAGCGCGCGCGTGAACGACCGCACCGCCTCGTCGTCGTGCTTCTGATCCTCGAGGCACATCGCCAGCAGGTAGTGGGCTTCGGCGAATCGACCGTCGAGTGCCACCGCTCGGCGAAGCGGATCGAGCGCGGCCTCCGCCTGGCCACTGCGGTAGAGGGCGAGCGCGAGCTTGTAGAGGACGTGCGGCGCACGGTCGTCGAGCGCGAGGTAGCGCCGGTAGACCTCCGTCGCCCGCTCGTAGCGTCCCATCGCGAGGTTGACGTCGCCGAGCAGCTCGAGCGGCCGCGTCGCCGTCGGGTCGACCGAGGACGCCTCGCGCAGGTCGCGCAGCGCGGAGCTCAATTCGCCCCGGCGCCGGTAGCTGTCGCCCCGCTTCAGGTAGGCCAGCATCGAGTCGTTCTTGAGCGCCAGCGCCCCGCTGAACGCCTCGATCGCCTCGTACGTCTGGTCGCGGGTGATGGCGGCGTCGCCGGCCGCAATCAGGCGGCGGAACTCCCGCTCCTGGCGGACGGCATTCCAGGCGAAAAACGCCCCCGAGAGCAGGATTGCCCCGGTTATTCCGGCCAGAATCCCCCGTTTCATGGACGACAGGATCGTAACATCATCGTACGGAGGAACTTTCGCGCGGCTGCGGTGTCCAAATTTCCAGTGTAGACTCCGATGAATAACCCTGCATCCGGAGCTCTTGTGAAAAACGCCGGCGCCATCAGCTGGTCAGAAGTCGATAGCGGCGAAGCTGCACTCATCGAGCGGTGCGTCGCCGGCGACGAAGGGGCGTGTGCAGACCTCGTCGCGGCGCATCAGCGAACCGTCTTCAACCTCGCGTTCCACCTCCTCGGCGATCGCGACGAAGCGCTCGACCTGTCGCAGGAGGTGTTCCTGCGGGTCTTCCGGACCCTCTCCCGCTTCCGCGGCCAGTCGGCCCTGCGTACCTGGATTTACCGCATCGTCGTCAACCAGGCGCGCAACCGGCAGCGCTGGTGGCGGCGGCGCCGCCGCACGGACCTGGTGTCGCTCGACGACCACTTGAAACGGTGCGGCGAGATCGAAGCGACCAGCGAGGTACTCCCCGACCGGCTGCTCGCGAGCAAGGAAACCGCCGCGCGAATCTGGGCCGCCATGGAACGGCTGCCGTTCGATCAACGAACGGCGCTGGTACTCCGCGAGGTGGACGGCCTCCGTTACGAAGAAATCGCCTTCAGCCTCGACGTCGCGGTAGGGACGGTCAAGTCGCGGCTCACACGCGCGCGCCAGGCGCTGCGCGAGGAATTGCTGGGGATTCGTTCATGATTCCGTACCTCGATTGCCCCGCCGCACAGGGGATGCTGGAAGCGTTCGTCGACCGCGAGCTCGCCGTTACCGACCAGGTGGCGCTCGAATCGCACCTCCGCTGGTGCCGCGTCTGCGCGGCTCGCGTCGAGGACCTGCAGCTGATCGGCGTGTCGCTTCGCCTCACGTCGTGCGCGCTGCGCGCGGCGGACGAAGCCGACGACAGCCTCACCTCCGTCCGGTCTGAGGTGCTGACGCGCATCAAGACGGAACGCGAGCAATCGACGTGGGCGCAGGTGTGCGACATGTGCGCCGACATGCGGTTCTTCTGGCCTGCGGTCGGGGCGTCCCTCGCGGCGGCCGCCTGCCTGTGCGTCGCCGTCACCGTGGTTTCGCTGACGAGCGACGAGAACCCCGATTCCCTCGCCGGAATGATCCAGGACCTGGCCAACCCGGGCTCCGACCGGAACCCGATGCGCCTCGACTACGCGATGGCCGCGCCGCCGCGCGCGCTCGACGGCGCGGCGCTC
This sequence comes from Vicinamibacterales bacterium, assembly GCA_035571515.1. Classification (GTDB taxonomy): domain Bacteria; phylum Acidobacteriota; class Vicinamibacteria; order Vicinamibacterales; family UBA2999; genus Gp6-AA40. The sequence goes on along the minus strand of DATNCQ010000145.1, from coordinate 40,929 downwards.
GCGCTCGAATCGGTGCCTGGTGACGAGGCCGTCTTCGCGCTCGCCACGGTCGTGACGCGCGAAGGGCGCGTCGCCAACTACGAGGTGCTGTTCTCCGAACGCGCGAGCGTGCGCCGCCACGACACGGCCGTGCAGATCGACGACGTCAGCTCGGTCGTCAACGCGGTGAAGCAGTCGCGCTTTACGCCGGCGCAGGGCTCGGACGGGGCGCCGGTCGCCGTGAACATGGTGTGGGTGCTGGCGCGGACGACCGTGAAGGCGTCGGCGCAGGCCTCGATCGACCCGGCGCCGGTGAGACTGGCGCCCGCGCCGCGGCCGGCCGGCACGGCGCCGAAACCCGACTCGCCCTCCACCTCGATCGCGCCGCCGTCATCGACGGCCTGAGGCCGCCGGCGGCGTCGGGATGTCGCCGCGCGCGCTCGCGATGTTGTTCAGCGCGTCGGTGGCGCGGATGATCACCCCGCGCGTTCCCGGCTCGCCGTCGAGCACGAGCTCGTACTGCTCGAGGCGCGAGTCGGCAATCCCATCCTTCGGGTAAATCGTCTGCCAGCGGTCGCCGTCGAGCGAGTACTCGGCCTTCTGCACCGCTGAATTGTCGTCCCGCACGTCGAACGCGATCGCCAGCCGTCCGCCCTGGCGGCCGACGTTGGTGACCGTGATCACCGGCGGCGTGTTGTCGATGTCGAACGCGGTGCTCTCCAGCGCGCCGGTCAATGCCGTCGTCGGGGAGTTGGACGGCGCGTCGGATGCCACCACGCGGATGACATAGCGGCCGTTCGGCACGGAGGACGTATCCCAGACAACGATCTCGTCGGCGAGCGCGCGCCTGAGCAGCTTCCACGCGGTCTCTCCCTCGCGGCGGTAGAAGACGTCGTAGACCAGCTCGTCGCGGTTCTCGTCCTGGGCGCGCCACGTGAAGGTGAGGAGCCCCTTCTGGTAGACGCGACGGCCGACGTTGGGTCCACCGGTGCCGCCACCCGTCGGCGGCACGTTGCGGCGGTCGGGGACGTCGCCGTCGAAGCCGGCAATTTCGGGATCGCCGGTCGGGAAGGGACGCTGGAACACGGTGCCCGGAGGATTGATCGTGATCGACATCACGTCCGGCCGGATGTTGCGTGGCAGGTAGGCGGCGGTCACCGATGTCAGCAGCGGCGCCTCGCCCTTGCTGCCAGTGAGCACGGCGCGCCACTGCAAGTAGCGAGCGCGCGGGCTGGAGATGGGGCTGCCTTCCTGCACCGTGTACGGCGTCGTCCAGTCGCTCCAGGTTTCGTCAGGCGTCCGCGTATTGCCGGAGCGCGTCGCGATGTCGACACGCGTGCCCGGCGCCACGGCCGCCTGCCAGCGGATGGCTCCCCACGTGGCGATGGTCTGCGCGTCGCGTACGTCGGACGTATAGGTGCCGCGGTCGGCGCGGGTCGGCGACAGCCGCAGGATCTTTCCCGGGTTGGACGTCGTGAACGTCACGCGTCCCTGGCCGTCGCGCAGCAGCGCGGTGACCTGCTGGGCGGTGGCGCGGGTGAGGAGCGTCGGCTGGAGCGGATCGCCAGAGAGGCGATAGATCTTGCCCTTGTTGCCCGTGCCGACCAGCACGCTGCCGTCCGGCTCGAGCGCGACGTCGTAGGGTGAATCCTCGCGCGAGCTCCAGATCAAGTCCCACACGCCGTCAGGCGTGATGCGGTACACGCCGCCGGCAGAGGGACCCGCATTCGAGCGCTCCGGCGTCGACGCCGCCGTCCCGCCCTGCGGCGTCGTATCGACGACCGCAATCGCGGTGATCTCGGTGGAGACGGATACCGTCGGCGTCGGCGACGCCGGGGGCTCCGCGTTCGACGATGGAGGAGTCGATGGCAGCGAGCCGCCGGCCCCGCTCACCGCCGCCGCGTAAATGACGCCCTTCGCATCGAGCCTGAGCGTGTGGATTTCGTTGTAGGGCGAATCGAGCAGGACGAACGGCTTGCCGTTGGCGTCGAGCCGGAAGAGGCGCCCCGGCGACTCGGTGCCGACGAGCAGGTGGCCGTCGTTCTCGATCGCCAGCGAGATCGCGTGCGTCGTCTTCGTCTGGTAGAAGACCGATCCCTTTCCGTCCGGCGTGATCTTGTAGACGACACCCTTGTCGCCGGTCGCGGCGAAGACGTTGCCGCCCTTGTCGACGGCGAGACCCCAGATGTACTTGTCTGGCGGGTCGAACAGGACGGTCGACTTGCCGGCCGCGTCGATCTTGTAGATCTTCCCGTCGGGCGAGGTGCCGGCGTAGAGGCCGCCGGCGGGCGCCAGCGCCAGCGCGTGCACCTCGAGCTCTTCGGCGTCGAAGAAGATGGACCCCTTGCCGCCCGAATCGACGCGATAGATCTGCCCTTCGTTGCCGCTGCCGACGTAGGTCGAGCCGTCGAGGCCGCTGATCATCGACCAGAGGAATGGCGCGCTGGCGTCGTAGATCGATGTCGTCGTCGGTCCCAGCGTCAGGCGCCCGTAGCCGTCGATCGACAGGTTTTCGACGTCGCCCCTGGCGAACTCGGCTTCGTTCGAGACCTGCCAGAACGTGGGGTTGGCCGCGTGCAGGAGCGACACGCTCGCGCACACGGCCGCGAGCGCAAGTGCGGCGCGCGACAGTCGGTTTTTCATCGGTGATGCCAGGTAGGGGCCGCCGTGCGGCGGCCCATCGTTAATTGTTATCGAGTGAGAGCGTCAGCGTGCGCGAGCCGCTCACGGCGTGGTCGGTCGTGATTTCCCACTGGCCGAGCAGGGCCGCGCCGATCGGCTTGAAGCTGCCGCCGTTGCGGTCCGACTCCATCACGGCCAGGACGGACGGTGGAAGCGACGAGAGCGACTCGCCCTTCACCACCGCGCCCGCGTCGGGCGTGACGAGGCGCACGTAGAGGCGGTTGTTCTTGCGCGTCTGGTTGAGCACGCGAATCATCTGCGCCAGGTCGCGCGTCTGCAGCGGCTGCAGCTGCAGCTCGCGCGCTTCCATCTGCGAGAGGCGGCTGCCGTCCGCGACCATGATGGAGACGCTGCCGCGCGCGTTGGCCGGAATCTCCACCGGCACGGAGCGCGTGATCTCCTCGCCGCGATACGTCCGCATCAGCGCCTTGAGCGTGACCGTGCTGCCCGGCTTCGGACGGTTGCCGTCGATCCAGACGCGCTCGAGCGTGGCGGTCTTCGCCTGCTCGCTGGCGTCGATCTCGAGGTCCAGCCCTTCGATGTCGACGTCCTCGAACGCGTTGCGCAGCAGGAAATTGATCGGGCCGACGACATACGCGGCGGCGCCGACCGACGGGGTGTCGCCGGTGAAGAGATCTTCGAAGTCGACCTTGCCGTATTTCTTGACCATCGCGCTGCCGCGGACGGCGTAGCTCGCGGCGCCGTTCTGCCGCTCGTAGGACGAGAGGGTGTTGAGGATGGACACGTACGCGAGCAGCGGCGTGAAGAGCTGATCGTTGACGATCGACATCTTGAAGGTCTTCGTCGCCCCGCGGTCAGACGTGAGTTTCAGGTTGATCGGAATCAGTGCGGGCCCGGCGCCGAGCGTGCCGGCGATCGCCGTCGCCCGATCCTGCTGCACCGTGCCGATGATCTCGCCCGTGCTCGCGAGCTTCGACGAGCTGAAGAGGCTCGGCAGAATCGTGTGCACGTAGGCGCGCGTCATCGGGAACTGCGTCGGGCCGAGACCGTAGAACGGGTGACCGAACGCATAGACGCGGCTGCCGTCGACCTCGGTGACCGTGCCGGTGGCGCCGAACTCGAGGTCGCCCGTGACGAGCGCCACGCCGACCGGATCGCCCGGACGCAGCGGCTGATTCTTCGCGGCTGCCGGCTCCTGGCCGCCCGCGGCGGCCATCATGGGCAGGAAGCCCTGCTCGCGGAACGCGGACGCCACGGGGTCGATCACCGAGGCGTCGAAGCCGCCAATAGTCAGCGGCGTGGCGATGGGACGAAGCATCGTGCCGACGCTGGCGTCGAGGCCGTTGCCGAACACCTGCACGTCGTTCGGGCTCTCGGCGAAGGGACGCATCCAGGCAAAGGCCTGCTTGAGCGACGCGCGCATGTTCTCGGGCGACAGCGGCATCTGCAGCGCGATCCGCTCGGCGGGGCGCCGCGGCGCGACGCGCGAGGTCGCTTCGACCATCTCGTCGATCGGCGTGATGCCCGCGATCGGTTCCTTCGAGAACTGTCCGAGCGAGTACGACACGGCGCCGACGAGCCGGCCGTCGATGTAGACGGGGCTGCCGCTCATGCCGGCAATCACGCCCGTGTCGGCGAGCGGACCACCTTCGAGCTTGGCGAGAATCAGGTTGCGGCGCGGGCCGATGACGTTGCGGAGCACGCCGAGGATGTGAACCTTGAAATCCTGGAGCTCGTCGCCCTGGAAGACGGTTCGACCGACGCCGACCATGCCGGGTTTCAGCTCATCGACGGGAAATGATGTGGTCGCCGCGGGGAGACCGACGGCGACAACGACCAGCAGGGCGAGCAGGGCAGCGAGACTACGGCTGTTCATAGGGACACTCACTGCTGAAGATACGGGTAAACCCATGAGATCGCAAGGGCTAAGGGGATGGCGTGTTGACACGCCCGTGGCTGCTGAAGTACTGTCCCAGCACTGTTTTGCACGTGATGCCGCGATTTTTTAGCCCCTTCGTGTCCCCCGCCTTCGCCAGCTATTGGTGGTGGTACGGGACCGTGACTGAAGGGGCGGCCTGCGGCGTCTAGCAACACACCACGCACAGGAAGTCGGCAAGACCAAGCCTCTTCAGCCCCTGACGGCGAAGAGGCTTTTTTCTTTTAGGGAGGCGCGCGACCGCCGCGCGCTCGACGATTGACGCGAACACGCCTCGTGGAAACGGTTACCGGCCGGAACATGGCCGAGTTGCTCGCCGCGCGTGACGCCGTGACGGGCGCCGACATGGTCGAGCTGCGCCTGGACGGAGTGCGAGACGTGAGTGTGCGGGCCGCGTTGAGCGGACGCCGCCTGCCCGTCATTGCCACCTGCCGCCCGACGTGGGAAGGCGGGAAGTTCGACGGCGACGAGAACCGGCGCCGCTCGCTGCTGCTCGAGGCGATCGATGCCGGCGCGGAGTACGTCGACGTCGAATGGCGCGCGGGCTTCGCCGATGTCATTGCACGGGATCCGCGCCGCATCGTGTTGTCGTCGCACGATTTTCAGGGCGTCCCGGCGGACCTGGCGACGCGCGCCACCGAGATGCGGCAGGCGGGCGCCGCGCTGATCAAGATCGCCATCACGGCGACGCGGCTGAGCGACGCGCTGCCGCTGCTGCCGATCGCTGCGGAAGGCAACGCCGTCGTGATCGCGATGGGCGACGCGGGCCTGCCGACGCGGCTGCTCGCGTCCCGGTTCGGATCGCCGTGGACCTACGCCGGCAGCGCCGTCGCGCCCGGCCAGATTCCCGCGCCGAGGATGCTCGGCGAATTCCGCTTCCGCACCGTCGGCACGGGCACCGCGATCTACGGCGTGGTCGGCAACCACGTGATGCACTCGCTGTCGCCGGTGATGCACAACGCCGCGTTCGAAGCCGCGGGGCTCGACGCGGTGTACGTGCCGTTGCGCGCCGCGGACGTCGAGGACTTTCTCGCCTTTGCGGACGCCATGCGCGTCGCAGGCGCCAGCGTCACCATCCCGTTCAAGCTCGACGCGCTGCGCGCGGCGGGCTACGCCGACGCGCTGACGCGGGCCGTCGGCGCCGCGAACACGCTGCGGCGCACCGAGGCGGGGTGGGACGCGTGCAACACCGACGTTCAGGGGTTCCTCGATCCGCTCGAGGCGGTCTATCCGGGATCGCTGAAGGGCGCTCGCGCCGCGGTGCTTGGGGCGGGCGGCGCGGCACGCGCCGTGACGGTGGCGCTCACCTCGCGCGGCGCACAGGTGACCGTTCACGCCCGGCGCCGCGAGCAGGCCGACGAGGTCGCGGCCGGCTGCGGCGCGCAGCCGGGGACATGGCCGCCGGCGCCCGGCTCGTGGGACCTCCTCGTCAACTCGACGCCGCTTGGCGGTCCCAGCGCGCGCGACGAGACGCCGTTGCCCGGCGGCCCGTTCGACGGCCGCCTTGTCTACGACCTGACGTACGGCGACACCGAGTCGCCGCTGCTGCGCGAGGCCCGCGCGGCCGGCTGCCTGACGCTCGACGGCCTGCCGATGCTCGTCGCGCAGGCCGAGCGGCAGTTCGAGTGGTGGACGGGGCGGCGTCCCGCGGACGGTGTGATGAAGGCCGCTGCCGCGACCCGCAGCGGCCGGGCCCTGGTTGGTGGCTAGCGGAACGGAACCGCGACGCATGAAGATCACGACATTCGAGGAATTCAAGGAGCTGGCGCAGCGCGGGACGTTCGTCCCCGTCCACAAGGAGATCGTGGCGGACCTGCTGACGCCCGTGTCGGCCTTCCTCAAGATCGCCGAGCACTCGGACTATGCGTTCCTGCTCGAATCGGTCGAGGGCGGCGAGCACGTCGGCCGCTATTCGTTCCTCGGCAAGGACCCGTTTCTCATCCTTCGCTCGCGCGACGGCGCGACGATCCTCGACCGCGCGGGACAGACGTCCGGTTCCGACAAGCCGTTCATCGCCACGCTGCGCGAGCTGATGGCGAGCTTCCACTCGCCGTTCGTCCCCGGGCTGCCGCGGTTCACGGGCGGCGCCGTCGGGTATCTCGGCTACGACGCCGCCGCGTGGTTCGAGCCGGTCACGCTGCAGGAGATCTCCGAGCCACAGGACGAAGGCGGCTTCATGCTGTTCGACACGGTGCTGGCGTTCGATCACGTGCGGCACCGCATCCTCATCATCGCCAACGCGCGCATCACCGGCGACGAGGATCTCGAGTCGCTCTACCAGTTCGCGTGCGCGAAGATCGAGTTCGTCGAGCGCGAGCTCGAGCGGCCGCTGTCGAAATCGCACGGCCCGGACGGCGCGGCGATCGACGTCACCTCCAACGTGTCGCGCGAGCAGTTCGAGCAGATGGTCCGCACCGCGAAGGAATACATCGCGGCCGGCGACATCTACCAGGTGGTGCTGTCGCAGCGCTTCGAGACGAAGATCGGCGCCGATCCGTTCACCGTCTACCGCGCGCTGCGGCACGTGAACCCGTCGCCCTACATGTATTTCATCCGCATGGGCGATCGCTCGATCGTCGGCTCGTCGCCGGAAATGCTCGTGCGCGTCGAAGGACGGCGCGTCGAGACGCATCCGATTGCCGGCACGCGGCCGCGCGGCCGCAGCGAGGAAGAGGATCAGCGCCTGGCCGAAGAGCTGAAGCGCAACGAGAAGGAGCGCGCCGAGCACGTGATGCTCGTGGACCTCGGGCGCAACGACGTCGGGCGCGTGGCGGCGTACGGCACGGTGAAGGTCCCCACCTACATGACGCTCGAGCGCTACTCGCACGTCATGCACCTGGTCTCCATCGTCGAAGGCCGGCTGGCGGACGAGCACGACAGGCTCGACGCGCTGGTCGCCTGTTTCCCGGCGGGAACCGTCTCGGGCGCGCCGAAGGTGCGCGCGATGGAGATCATCTCCGAGCTGGAGAACCGGCGCCGCGGCGTCTATGCCGGCGCCGTCGGCTATCTCGATTTCGCGGGGAACCTCGATTTCTGCATCACGATTCGCACGGTGCTGATCGAGCACGGGCGCGCCTACGTCCAGGCAGGCGCGGGGATCGTCGCCGACTCGAACCCGGCGGCGGAGTACGAGGAGACGCGCGACAAGGCGCGAGCCGTGATTCGCGCGCTCGAACTGGCGCAGGCGGGCTTGTAATGGTCCTGGTCATCGACAACTACGACTCGTTTACCTACAACCTGGTGCAGTACCTGGGCGAGCTCGGCGCGGTCATCCGCGTGCGCCGCAACGACCAGGTGACGCTCGACGAGATTGCCTCCATGACGCCGGAGCAGATCGTCATCTCGCCCGGGCCGGGGCGGCCGGAAGACGCCGGCGTGTCGGTCGACGTGATCCGGCGCTTCGGACCGACGACCCCGATTCTCGGCGTGTGCCTCGGGCACCAGGCGATTGGCGTCGTCTATGGCGGCATCGTGTGCCGCGCGCAGGCGCCGATGCACGGCAAGACGTCGACGGTGGTGCACGACGGCAAAGGCGTATTCGCGGGACTCGGCGCGCCGTTCCAGGCAGGCCGCTATCACTCGCTGGTGATCTCCAACGACAGGCTGCCCGGCGAGCTCGAGGTCGCGGCGCGGACGAAGGAAGACAACACGATCATGGCCGTCCGCCATCGCGCCTACCCGGTCCACGGCGTGCAGTTTCACCCGGAGTCCGTCCTCACCGACGAAGGGCGGCGAATCCTGCGCAACTTCATCGAGATGTGATGTTCACCCAGCTGCTCGAAAAGGTCGTGCGCCACGAAGACCTCACCGCCGACGAGGCGGCGGCGGCGATGCGCGAGGTCATGGAAGGCCGCGCCAACCCGGCGGCGCTCGGGGCGCTGCTGTCGGCGCTCGTCATGAAAGGGGAGCGGCCCTCCGAGATCGTCGGCTTCGCGCGGACGATGCGGGAGCACGCGGTCACGGTGCGGGCGCCGGCCGGCGAGGTGTTCGACACCTGCGGCACCGGCGGCGACCGATCGGGGACGTTCAACATCTCGTCGGCGGCCGCTATCGTCGTCGCGGCGTGCGGCGTGCCGGTCGCCAAGCACGGCAACCGGTCGGTGTCGAGCCAGTGTGGCTCCGCGGACGTGTTCGAGGCGCTCGGCGTCAACGTGGCCGCCTCGCCCGCCACCGTCGAGCGAACATTGCGGGAGACGGGCATCGCGTTCTTCTTCGCGCGCACCTTTCATCCGTCGATGCGGCATGCGGCGCAGGTGCGAAGCGACCTCGGCATCCGCACGGCGTTCAACCTGCTCGGCCCGCTGACGAACCCGGCGGGCGCGACGCGGCAGCTCGTCGGCGTGCCGCGCCCCGAGCTGACCGAGCTGCTCGCGCGCTCGCTGATGCTGCTTGGCTCGAAGCGCGCGTGGGTGGTCCACGGCGCGGACGGCATCGACGAAGTGTCGACGACCGGTTACACGAAGGTCTCGGAGTGCCGCGACGAGGCCGTCAACACGTTCTACGTGCATCCCTCCGATTTCGGTATCGCGAAGAGCGATCCGGCGGCATTGAAGGGAGGAGACGCGCAGCAGAATGCGGCCATCATCCGCGAGGTGCTCGCGGGCGGGCGAGGACCACGCCGCGACGTCGTGCTGCTCAACGCCGGCGTCGCGCTGTTCGTCTCTGGCGGCCGCGTGCAGACGATCACCGAAGGAATTGCCGCGGCGGCGGCAGCCGTCGATTCGGGCGCCGCGCAGGAGCGGCTGCGGCAGATGGTGGACAGTTCGCGGGCGGAGGCGGCCGTATGAACGCGGTTCTCCCGGGCGGAGTCGAGGGCCCCGACCTACTGCGGGCGATCGTGGCCGCGACGCGGCGTATCGTCGATACCCGGCGCGCGCGCGAGCCGATGACGGCGCTCGAGCGGCGCGCTTCCGCGGCGTCGCCGCGGGGATCGCGCTTCGAGGACGCGCTCGGCGTCGCCGACCGCGTCAACGTGATAGCCGAATGCAAGCGGCGCTCGCCGTCGAAAGGCGTGCTCGCGGAGGTGTACGACCCCGTGCGAATCGCGGCGCAGTACGAGCAAGGCGGCGCGGCCGCGATCTCGGTGCTCACGGAGCCGACCTTCTTCGACGGCTCGCTCGAGCACCTGGCCGCCGTCCGCGCGCGGGTCGGGCTGCCGCTGCTTCGCAAGGATTTCATCGTGGACGAGTATCAGCTGTTCGAGGCGCGCGCTGCCGGCGCCGACGCGGTGCTGTTGATCGTCGCCGCGCTCGAACAGCGGAATCTAGTTGCACTCCAGGCGCGCGCGTGGGAGCTCGGGCTGGCGACGCTGGTCGAAGTGCATGACGAAACAGAGCTGGCGCGCGCCGTCGACAGCGGAGCGCGGGTCATCGGCGTCAACAACAGGAACCTGCGGACGCTGCGCGTCGACGTGGACGCGTCGGGCCGGCTCGCAGCCCGCATCCCGCGCAACGCCATTGGCGTGAGCGAGAGCGGCCTGAAGTCGCGCGACGAGCTCGACCGGCTGGCGTCGAGCGGCTACCGCGCGTTCCTGATCGGCGAGCGCTTCATGACGGACGCGGATCCCGCGGGGGCGATCCGGAAGCTGACGGGCGCGGAGGTCCTTCAAAAATGACGACCGACGCCCTGTTCATCAAGGTCTGCGGCATCACGCGCCTCACCGACGCGCTGCACGCGGTGGAACACGGCGCCACCGCCGTTGGCTTCGTGCTGTGGCCGCGCAGCCCTCGGGCCGTCACGGTCGAGCGCGCGGCCGACATCATCGCGGAGCTGCCGTCGAACGTGATGACCGTGGGCGTGTTCGTCAACGAGCCGGTCGACGCCATCCGCCAGGTGGTGGAGCGCGCGCGGCTCACCGCCGTCCAGCTCCACGGCGACGAACCGCCGGCGTACGCTGACGCGCTCGACTGGCCGGTGATTCGCGCGGTCTCGGTCAACGACATCAGCGGGGCAGACGCGTGGTCAACGGACACCGCGCTGCTCGTCGACAACATCGATCCGCTGCGCCGCGGCGGAACAGGCACCGCCATCGACTGGTCGCAGGCGGCCGGCATCGCGCAGAAGCGGCGCGTCGTGCTGGCCGGCGGCCTGACGCCCGACAACGTCGCCAGCGCGATCCGCGCCGTGCGGCCCTACGGCGTGGATGTGTCCTCGGGCGTCGAGTCGGCGCCGGGGGTGAAGGATTTCGACAAGGTGGCGCAGTTCATAGCCAACGCCCGCGGGGCATTCGAGGAATTGCAGTGACGCAGGCGACCAGGACGGCACCCGTTGATCGGCCGGTATTCGGGCGGCGCGACCCGGACGCGCGCGGCTACTTCGGCGCGTACGGCGGACGCTTCGTTCCCGAAACGCTCGTGGCGCCGATCGAGGAGCTCACGGCGGGCTACTACGCCGCACGCGAGGACGAAGCGTTCCGCGAGGAGTTCGATCGGCTGCTGAAGCATTACGTCGGACGCCCGACGCCGCTCTATGAAACGCGCAACCTCGGCGCTCACGTCTTCCTCAAGCGCGAGGACCTGACCCACACCGGCGCGCACAAGATCAACAACGCGCTCGGCCAGGCGCTGCTGGCCAAACGCATGGGGAAGCGTCGCGTGGTTGCGGAGACGGGCGCCGGACAGCACGGCGTGGCGACCGCCACCGCCTGCGCCCTGCTCGGTCTCGAGTGCCGCGTCTACATGGGCACCGAGGACATGCGCCGCCAGGCGCTGAACGTCGTGCGCATGCAGCTGCTCGGCGCCACGGTACACGGCGTCGAGGCGGGCAGCCGCACGCTGAAAGACGCCATCAACGAGGCGATGCGCGACTGGGTCGCCAACGTCCACGACACCTATTACCTGCTCGGTTCCGCGCTCGGTCCGCATCCCTATCCGCTGATGGTGCGCGAGTTCCAGTCCGTCATCGGGCGCGAAGCGCGCGCGCAGATCCTCGAGCAGGCGGGGCGCCTGCCGGACGTGGTCGTCGCCTGCGTCGGCGGCGGCAGCAACGCCATCGGCATCTTCGACGCGTTCCTCGACGACAAGGCCGTGCGGCTGATCGGCGTCGAAGCTGGTGGCGAGAAGATTGCGCCGGGGCGCCACGCGGCGCGGTTCGCGGGCGGGAGCACCGGCGTCCTCCAGGGGACGCGGACGTTCGTCCTCCAGGACGACGCGGGGAATATCGAGCTGACGCATTCGATCTCGGCCGGGTTGGATTACGCGGCGGTGGGACCCGAACACGCGTGGCTGCGCGAGCTGGGGCGCACCGAGTACGGGCACATCTCCGACGCCGAAGCGCTCGACGGCTTCAGGACGCTGGCGCGCCGCGAAGGCATCCTCCCGGCGCTCGAATCGTCGCACGCCATTGCCTACACCATGCAGTTGACGCCGACGCTGGCGCCGGGCTCGATCGTGCTCGTGAATCTCTCCGGGCGCGGTGACAAAGACGTGCAGACGGTGATCGACAGCGGAGGGCCGGTCGCGGCGGACCCGCCAGATGGACGATGACGCGCCTCGACTCGACGTTCGCGCGGCTGCGGGAGGGGCATTCGTCGGGCCTCGTGACCTATATCACGGCCGGTGACCCCGATCTCGATCGCACCGGCGGCATCCTGCGCGCGCTCGATCGCGCGGGCGCCGACGTGCTCGAGGTCGGCGTCCCGTTCTCGGACCCGCTGGCGGACGGTCCTGTCATCCAGCGCGCGACGGAACGTGCGCTCGCATCCGGCACCACGCTCTCCGGCGTCCTGGACTTGCTGCGCGCCATCCGTACGGAGATCGCCGCGCCGGTCGTCATCTTCAGCTATGCGAACCCGATTCTCCGCCTCGGCGCCGAGCAGTTCGCCGATCGTGCGCGCGACGCCGGCGTCGACGGGGTGCTCGTCCTCGACCTTCCGATCGAGGAGGCGGACGACTTCCGGACCATGCTGGCCGGGCGGGGGATTGATACAATCCTGCTCCTCAGTCCTACGACGACCGACGACCGGTTGCGCAGGGCCGCGGCGCTCGGCAGCGGCTTCCTGTACGCGATCTCGCGCCTTGGTGTCACCGGCGCGCGCGACGCGCTGGCCGTGGGCGCCCGGGAGATGGTGGAACGGATCCGGCGGGTCAGCGACCTGCCGGTCGCCCTCGGGTTCGGCATCTCGCGCCCCGATCACGTGCGCGAGGTCGCGCAGTGGGCCGATGCGGCCGTCGTGGGCAGCGCGCTCGTTGACGTGATTGCCCGCGAGGGCGCGTCTCGCGATCTCAATACCCGTGTAGAGGAGTATGTGCGTTGGCTGAAGTCCTGAGCATCGACGACTTGCGGGATCGCATCGACGCCATCGACAACCAGCTGGTGCGCCTGCTGAACGTCCGCGTCGCGTGCGCGGTGGAAATCGGCAAGCTGAAACACGAGCTCGGCATGCCCGTCTACCAGCCGGATCGCGAGAAGCGGGTGCTCGAGAAGGTGAGGCAGTCCGCGCAGGATCTCGCCGGTCCGCTCACGTGCGACGCCGTCGTGCGCATCTTCGAACGCATCATCGACGAAGCGCGCCGTGCCGAGCGCGAGTCGGGTTCCAACCCTGAAGATTTCGGTCCTTCGATTGGAGAGTAATGACATGGTCGTCGTCATGAACGAGCGCGCCACCGAGGCGCAGATTGATGCCGTGATCGCGCGCCTCATCGAGCTGGGGATGGACGTCCACCGCTCGTCGGGGGTGACCCGCACCGTGCTCGGCGTCGTCGGCGCGCACAAGATCGATCCCGAGCTGATCGGCATCCTCGACGGCGTGCACGAAGTGCTGCGCATCAGCGAGCCGTACAAGCGCGCCAGCCGCACCTTCAAGCCCGAGGACACGGTGGTCAACGTGGACGAGGTGCGGATAGGGGGCGACGAGGTGATCGTGATGGCCGGTCCCTGCTCGGCGGAGACGGAGGAGCAGGTGCACGCCAGCGCGGCGGCGGTCAAGCGCGCGGGCGCGAAGATCCTGCGCGGCGGCGCCTTCAAGCCCCGCAGCTCACCGTACGCGTTCCAGGGCCTCGGCGAGCAGGGGCTGCAGATGCTGCGTCGGGCGGCCGATGCGCACAGCCTGAAGGTGATTTCCGAGGTGATGGACGTCAGCCAGATCGCGCTCATCGAGAAGTACTGCGACATCTTCCAGGTCGGCGCGCGCAACATGCAGAACTACACGCTGCTGCGCGAGCTCGGACACGCGCGCAAGCCCGTGTTGCTCAAGCGGGGGCTGTCGGCAACGATCGAGGAGTGGCTCCTGTCCGCCGAGTACATCCTCGCCGGCGGCAACAACGACGTGATCCTGTGTGAGCGCGGCATTCGCACGTTCGAGACCGCGACGCGCAACACCTTCGACATCTCCGCGATTCCGGTCGTGAAGAAGCTGAGCCACCTGCCGGTCGTCGCCGACCCGAGCCACGGCGCCGGACGGCGCGACATGGTGGCGCAGCTGGCGCGTGCGGCGGTCGCGGCGGGATGCGACGGTCTCATCATCGAGGTCCACAACGACCCGGATCGCGCGCTGAGCGACGGCGCGCAGTCGATGTTCCCGGCGCAGTTCGAGCGCCTGATGGCGGAGCTGCGGATCATCGCGCCGGCGATCGGCCGCAGCATTTGTCTCGAGCCCGTGGCTCGACGCGGGTGGGCTCGGTGACAAACCCCAAATCCCAATGACCAAACCGGTTTTGGGATTTGACATGAACTCTTCCGACGTTCCGTTTCCCTCCATCGCAATAGTCGGGCTGGGCCTGATTGGCGGGTCGATCGCTCTGGGTGTTCGTGAGCGCTGGCCCGCGTCGCGCGTGTTCGGCGTCGACTCCGAATCGGTGCTGGCACACGCGGTCGGCGCCGGCGCCATCGAGCGCGGCTTCGAGACGATCGGTGCGCTGCCCCCCGTCTCGCTGATCGTCCTCGCCGCGCCCGTGCGCCAGAACATCGATCTTCTCCAGCAGATCAACAGGGTAGGGCGGGTCCTTTTGGACCCGCCAGATCGTCCGATCACCATCACCGACGTCGGCGGCACCAAGCGCGAGATCGTGAACGCGGCGCGCGCGCTGGCACCCGGCCTGACCTTCGTCGGCGGGCACCCGCTCGGCGGCGGCGAACGCGGCGGATTCGCGTTCGCGCGGCCCGATCTGTTCGCCGGCCGTCCGTGGATCTTCACCCCCGATGACAACGCCAGCAGCGACGCCGTGGAGCGGCTGTCGCGACTGGTTGCCGGCCTCGGAGCGAAACCGCAGATCATTTCAGCGGACGAACACGACCGCGTCATGGCGTTCGTCAGTCACCTGCCGCAGCTCGCGGCCAGCGCGCTGATGGACGCCGTCGGGAGCGCGGCACACGGCGACGGCCTGCGGATGGCCGGGCGCGGGCTGGTGGACACGACCCGGCTGGCGTCGAGCCCCGCGGACGTCTGGCGCGACATCTGCCTCACCAACGCCGACGCCATCGAGGGCGCGCTCGACTGCCTGATCCAGCGGCTCACGCAGCTGCGCGGCGACTTGCGGCGCGGCGAGGCCGTCGAGGCGATCTTCTCGGCCGCGGCGAAGTGGCGCGCGGAGTTGATGAAGGATAATCACTGACATGAACAAGGTGTTGCAGAGCGCCGACGAGGCGGTCGCGCTCGTGCACGACGGCGCCTCGGTGATGTGCGGCGGCTTCGGCCTCTGCGGCCTGCCCGAGAACCTCATCCGGGCGCTGCACGCGCGCGGCACCCGCAACCTGACGATCATCAGCAACAACCCCGGTGTCGACGATTTCGGCGTCGGCATGCTCGTCAGGACGAAGCAGGTCGCGCACTTCATCGGCAGCTACGTGGGCGAGAACAAGGAGTTCGAGCGGCAGGCGATTGCGGGCGAGATCAAGTACACGCTGGTGCCGCAGGGGACGTTTTCCGAACGTATCCGCGCCGCGGGCGCGGGCATCGGCGGGTTCTTCACGCCGACCGGCTACGGGACGATGGTGGGCGAGGGAAAGGAGACGCGCGTCATCGACGGGCGCCACTACATCCTCGAGGCGCCGCTGCACGCCGATTTCGCCTTCGTCAAGGCCTACAAGGGCGACACGAAGGGCAACCTCGTCTACCGGAAGACCGCGCGCAACTTCAACCCGGTCATGGCGACCGCCGCGCGCGTGACGTTCGCGGAGGTCGAAGAGATCGTCGAGCCTGGCGCCCTCGATCCCGACGCCGTGGCGACGCCGGGAATCTTCGTCACGCACGTCCTCAAGGGCGCCTATTACGAGAAGCGCATCGAACGGCGCACCGTTCGCCAATTGCAGACGGCAGGCGGACCTGAAGGTCCGCCTCTACGAGCGGTCTTATAAACATGGACAAGCGGGAGCGCATCGTCCGCCGCATCGCGCACGAGCTGCACGACGGCGATTACGTCAACCTCGGCATCGGCATGCCGACGCTCGTCGCCAATTACGTGCCGCCCGGCGTGGACATCACGCTTCATTCGGAGAACGGCATGCTCGGCGTCGGTCCGTACCCGCTCGAGTCGGAGATCGATCCCGACCTCGTCAACGCGGGCAAGGAAATCGTCACCGAGCTGCCTGGTACCTCGTACTGCAGCAGCGCCGATTCGTTCGCCATGGTCCGCGGCGGCCATATCGACATGACCGTGCTCGGCGCCCTCGAGGTGGATGAGGAAGGGAATCTTGCCAACTGGATGGTGCCGGGGAAGATGATGAAGGGGATGGGCGGCGCGATGGATCTCGTCGCCGGCGCCAGACGCGTCATCATCGCGATGGAGCACACGACGAAGGATGGCGGCCACAAGATCCTGACGAAGTGCGCGCTGCCGCTGACCGGCACGAAGGTGGTCCACCTGATCGTCACCGAACTGGCGGTAATCGAGGTGACGCCGGACGGTCTCATGCTGCGCGAAATCGCCTCCGACACGACGGTTGACGCGGTCAGGAAGGCAACCGGCGCAACACTGCACACTGAAGGAGAACCAGGCCGGTTCTAGTCCGCCTGAAGGCGGCCCCCACGTACGTAGGGGCCGGCTTCAGCCGGCCCAAAAACATATGCCCGACTACGAACCCGCCGTCATTCTCAGCGCGTGCCGCACCCCCATCGGTTCCTTCGGCGGCGCGCTCAAGGATTTCTCCGCCGTCGATCTCGGGGCGATCGTCATCCGTGAAGCCATCCGCCGCGCCGACGTGAAGGCGTTCGATCTCGGCGACGTCATCATGGGCTGCGTGCTGCAGGCGGGCGCGGGCATGAACGTCGCGCGGCAGGCCGCGATCAAGGCCGGCGTGCCGCAGGAAGTGCCTGGCGAGACCGTGAATCGCGTCTGCGGCTCCGGCCTGCAGTCGGTGGTGCACGCCGTCGAGGCGACGCGCGTCGGCTACACGGACCTGGTGCTCGCCGGCGGCACCGAGTCGATGACCAACGCACCGTACATCCTCAAGGGGGCGCGCTGGGGCTTCCGCATGGGGCACGGCGAGGTCTACGACGCGATGCTGCTCGAGGGGCTCACCTGCGCGATGGGCGGCTGCCACATGGGCATCACCGCGGAGAACATCGCGACCCGCTTCAAGGTCTGTCGCGAGGAGCAGGACGCGTACGCCGCCGAGAGCCAGCGGCGCGCGGAGGCCGCCATCACGGGCGGGCTGTTCAAGGACGAGATCGTGCCGGTGCAGGTCCCGCAGAAGAAGGGCGATCCCGTCACGTTCGACACGGACGAGTATCCGCGCGCCGGGACGACGGCGGACAAGCTGGCCGGGCTCAAGCCCGCGTTCAAGAAGGACGGCACGGTCACCGCGGGCAACGCGTCCGGCATCAACGACGGCGCCTCGGCGGTCGTCGTCGCCACCGCCGAACGGGCGGCGAAGCTGGGAAGAAAGCCGCTCGCGAAGATCCTGTCGTTCGCCTCGACAGGCGTTGACCCCGCAATCATGGGCATGGGGCCTGTGCCGGCTGTGACCAAGGCGCTCGAGCGCGCGAAACTGAAGACGTCGGACATCGACCTGTTCGAGTTGAACGAGGCGTTCGCGGTGCAGGCGGTCGCGGTCGTCAAGGAGCTCGGCCTCGGATCCGAGAAGGTCAACACGCGCGGCGGCGCCATCTCGCTCGGCCACCCGATCGGCGCGAGCGGCGCGCGCGTGCTGACGACGCTGATCTACGCGCTGCGCGCGCGCGGCGGCGGCAGGGGCGTGGCGTCGCTCTGCATCGGCGGCGGCATGGGTATCGCGATGGTCATCGAGGTTCCCGCTGCCTGACGTACGAATCGATCGCGAAGCGCTGACCGCGATCGTCGCGCACGCACGTCGCGACGCCCCGAATGAGTGCTGCGGCCTGCTGGTGGGACGGGCCGGAGAAATTCTCGAGGCCATTCCGGCCAGCAACGGCGCGGACGAGCCGAGCAGGCGCTACGAAATCTCTCCGGTCGATTACTTCGCGCAACTCCGGCGGTGCCGGCGCATCAATGAAGCCCAAGCAGAGAACTTCGCGGTGGTGGGCGCTTACCACTCGCACCCGCGCGGCGGGCCGGAGCCGTCGGAGACCGACACGGCGCAGGCGTTTCGCGACTTCGTGTTCCTGATCGTGGGCCTCGGCGGAAACGCGGGCGGCATGCAGATCGGCGCCTACGCGTTGCACGATGACAGGCTCACGCCCGTACCGCTGACCGTTGTCGACTGACTTCTTCGAGCAGGCCTTCGACGCGCTCCAGCACGGTCGGCCATCGGTATTCGCGCTCGACGTACGCCAGCCCCTGCTCGCCGAGCTCGCGCCTGCCGGCGTCATTCGACAGCAGCCACGACAGCGCTTCCTGGAACTCGCGCGACGAGCGGTAGTAGAGGCCGCCGTTGGCACGCCGCACCTGCCCCTGCAGCACCTTGCAGTACGCGTTGACCAGCGCCGGCGTGGCGTGATTCCACGCCTCGAGCAGGACGATGCTGAGGCTTTCGTAGCGGGAAGGGACGATCAACGCGCGGGCATGGGCGAGCAGCGCGTGCCGCACACTGTCCTCGACGTAGCCGAGCGCGCGGATGCGCGGCTGATCCGGGATCGTCAGCGTCGACGGCCCGGCGAGCACGAGCGTGGTCTGTCCACCTGTGTCCGCGTATTCCTGGAAATATTCGAGCAGCGTCCCGCACCCCTTGTTGCGATCGACCCGGCCGAGATAGAGGACGAAGTCGCGCGGGATGCCAAGGCGATCGATCGCCTCGCGCGAGGGACGCCGATGCTGTTCCGGCTCGAGTCCGATGCCGACGACGCGCGACGGACGCAGCGCGCGCCCGGCGCGCGTCGAGACGAGCGCTTCCTCTTCGGGTGTGAGAAACAGGTAGCCGGCGGGCCGGCCGAAGAAGTCCTGCAGCACGTCGAGGTCGATCGCGGGATCCTCTTCCGCCGTCGGCACGAGCACCGCGCGCTCGGCGACGAGCGGCAGTCCGAAGTAGGTCGGCGCGTAGCGGAAGGCCCAGAAGAGCACGAGGTCGTAGTCCGCGCCGTGCGTGCGAAGGTGGTCGAGCAGCGCCGGCGCATCGGGCCCGTTGGCGCGGAACCAGGCCACCTCGCGTTCCGGCGGCGAGCCGAGGTCGTCGAAGACTTCGTCGCTGAGGTCCGCGAACAGCTTCAGGTTGCGGGGACGTGAGACGGGAAACCGCTGCACGCGTACGCCGTCCTCGACCGACACACCGGGCGGATAGGCGTTCTCCCACGTGACGTAGTCGCGCGCGCACGTGGTGAGCACGGTGATGTCATGGCGGGCTGCGAGACGCTCGGCCAGCTGGCGGCAGTGCATCTCCGAGCCGCCGGCGATCCCCCCGCCGTAGCGGTGGACGACGAACGCGAGCTTCACGCCCTGTCGTGGGAGTTGCCCGACACCTCTCGCAGCTCGCGGCGCAGCCGGGTCGTTTCGATCGCCAGCTCCTGGACGCACGCGAACAGCACCTGGTTGATCCGGCGCTGCCGCTCGAAGTTGTCGCGGTTGAACTCGTAGAACCAGCGGAGCAGCGGCATCAGCAGCCGCTGCTTGACGAAGATGATCGGCGCGCCTGCCGCGCCGCGGTGCGTCTGGTACTTGATGGCGGTTTCGAGTCGCCACGTGGACGGCTCGCCGAGCAGTTCCGGCAGCAGCAGCGCCGAGGCGCTGCTGCGGTCGATCGCGGCGCGCAGCATGGCGTCGATCTCGGCGAAGAGCGCCGGGTCCTCGAGCGCGGCCGACGCGCCATGTCTCACCAGTTCGGCCCGCACGCGTTCGCGTACGCGGCCCTGCAGCTCGGACATGACGCGCTCGGTTGACGCCGTCACGCGCGCTAGAACCCTTCGTTCGCGCCGGGCCGCACCGTCAGCGTCGTCGTCGCCGAGGAGATGACCTTGTCCTTCTGTTTGAGCCTGAACGTCAGGCGATAATCGCCCGACAGGCGGAAGGTATGGTCGGCGCTGTAGCGGCGCTGGATGGTGCTCTTGCCCGCTTCGTACGGATCGCAGTCCGCCGAGTTCTCGGAAATCGTCCCGTCGTCCCAGTCCCACTGCACGGTGGGACAGTAGAAGTCCGCGTTGTCGTTCGCGCCACCCCGGACGTCCACCACGAGGTGCACGCGAAGCGGCGCGAAGCCGGCGGGCGGCGTGGCCTTGAGTGATAAACTGGGTTTCTTGTCCGCGGCGTCGCGCTGCGCCGCTGAGAGATGGACCGCGGCCACCAGTGCAGCGGCGAGCGCAGCAACCGTGCAGAGCGCGCGACGTGGATCAGTCATGATTGGTCCCCTGAGCTGGCGCCTTCGATTCTAGACGGCCAAGAGCCGCTCCCACAAGGACGACCGACGGAGATGCAGACGGTGCACAAAACACCGGCCGTGACCGCCACGGCCCGAAAAACCCGGGAACTCGACGCCGACCTCCTGGTGATTCCCGTTTTCGCCGACGACAACCTGGCCGACGAGCCGGACCTGGATCGCGCTTCCGGTGGGGAATATGCCGGATCGCGCCAGCGGCGCGAGTTCGGCGGCAAGCCGTTCGAGCAGCTGTTCACGCCCCTGACCGGCGAGGGCTGGAAGGCGCGGCGCGCGCTGTGGATTGGCGCCGGCTCGCGCGCCGACGTGACCACGGAGATGCTGCGGCGCATTGCCACCATGGGCGGCCTGTTCGCGCGGCAGCGGCGGCTCGGCAGCATCGCGATCGTCTGGCGGGGCGCGGATGGCCTCGCGCCCGATCGGGCGGCGCAGGCGCTGGCGGAGGGCGCGGTCCTCGCCAACTACGAGGGGACGTCCTACAAGACAGCGGAGGAGCCGGTCGCGTGGCTCGAGCGTGTCGAGGTCCGAACCGGCGAGGCACCACAGGAGGCGGCGCTCGAGCGCGGGCGCGTGCTCGGCGAGTGCACCAACATGGCGCGCGCGCTGTCGAACGAGCCTGGAAACGTGCTGACGCCGCGCGAGTTCGCGGAGCGCGCCGCCACGCTGGCGAAGGCGGCGGGCGTGGCCGCCGAGGTGCTCGACGAAAAGAAGATCGCCGAGCTGAAGATGGGACTCCTGCTCGGCGTCGCGCGCGGCAGCGAGCAGCCGCCGAGGCTGATCGTCCTTCGTCACGAGCCGAAGAGGGCGGTCAAGGGCGTGGTGCTCGGGCTCGTCGGCAAGGGGATCACCTTCGACACCGGCGGCATCTCGATCAAGCCGTCCGACAACATGGACAAGATGAAGGACGACATGTCGGGCGGCGCCGCCGTTGTCTGCGCGATGGCGGCGATGGCGCGGCTCGAGGTTCCCGTCCGCTGCATCGGCGTGATTCCGGCGACCGAGAACATGCCCGGCGGCCGCGCGATGAAGCCCGGCGACATCCTGACGAGCGCCGAGGGGAAGACCGTCGAGGTCATCAACACCGACGCGGAAGGACGCCTCATCCTCGGCGACGCGTTGTGGTACGCGCGCAAGCTGGGCGTGACGCACCTGGTGGACGTCGCGACGCTGACCGGCGCGTGCGTGGTGGCGCTCGGCAAGACGACGAGCGGGCTGTTCGGCCGCCCCGCGTCGTGGGTCGAGCAGGTGCGGGTGGCGAGCGAGCGAGCCGGCGATCGCTCGTGGCCGATGCCGCTGTTCGACGACTACAAGGATCTGCTCAAGAGCGAGATCGCCGACTTCACCAACACCGGCGGCCGTGCCGGCGGGGCAATCAGCGCGGCGCTCTTCATCAAGGAGTTCGCGGGCGATCTGCCGTGGGTGCACATGGACATCGCCGGCACCGCGTGGGCCGAGGAGGCGAAGCCGTATCAGCCCAAGGGTGCGACCGGCGTCGGCGTGCGGACGCTGGCCGAGCTCGCGCTCGACGTGGAGTCGTGGAGCAAGCCGACGTAGGGGCCGGCTTCAGCGATATGACGTAGGGGCCGGCTTCAGCCGGCCCACCGGCCCGTAGTAATCTGACGCGTACCGGCTTCAGCCGGCGCGTACCCATGTCATCGCAGCAGCCTGGACCCGCACCCTCGACGGCCCCCGCGCCGGGCGCCGTCCCGTCTCCGCCGCCGCTGCCGGGCCACCCGATCATCATCGAGACCATCCATCAGCCGCCCATCACCCGCGAGATCACGATGGGCGACGTCGTCCTCGGGTCGGCTGGTTTCGTCGGCTTGGTGATGATTGCGGCGGCGATTGCAGGCCTCCTGGTCGGCTTGGTCGTCGTGTTGCGGAAGCGCGCGGCCGACAAAGCGGCGGGGCCCACCGACCCCGGTCACGCGAGGCTGCGCACGTAGATACCGCCGATCTCCGGCCGCGACAAACGATCGGCGGTGTCGAGATGATCTCTAAGCCTCGCTTGATAGAGGGCCCTCCAGAACGGCAGTCACGATTGAGCGCGGCGAGTTTACGGGGAACGCGACGAACGGCGGACGCTATTCCTCGGGTGCGAAAGGGGCTGCGGGAACCCACGGCCGCCCCGTGTAAGAAACCTCGGCCTCCGACGTTAATGGTCCACTGGAGGCACCTAGGCTCGCCGCAGCAAAGATTCCTTCGCGGCTGCTGCAAAGAGATTTAGGATGGCAACTCTCCACCCTGCAGATCCTGACATGCCGGATGACGGCTCGTTACGGCTCGAGGCTTCTGCGTAGTTGCTGTGGGCGGAGCTTCAACCAGCGGGGAGTCGATATGCCCGAAACGCGGAAATGGACCGTACTCGTGTACGCCGTGGCCAAGCGCGGACCGGAAGCTCCCCAGGCAACCGAAACAGAAATGGCGAGGCCCAGGCGTGTGCCGGACACGCATTACCTGAATGCGAAGGCCGACGAGATCGTTCGGGCCTTGAAGGACGCCGCCGAGGGACTCGACAACATCTACATCGCGTACCGCATCGTGTACGACCACCGCGACACCCAGCGGCCTCACTATGAAGAGCCACTCGATTACTCAGAACCGGTCGCGCGCATCCTGAATCCAGATCCGGCGATGCGAGGTGTCGAACGGCGCGGGTGGTTCCCCGAGAACCACAATCTCGCATCCGACATGCTGAGGTTTTATGCGTGGGCCTTGCCGCGCTGCCCCGCGGAGCATCATGCCATCTTCTTCTGGGGACACAGCCTGGGTCCGGCAGGCCTATTCAGAAGTGAAGGCAGGGTCGTGCTGCCACCTACGCCGTCCCTTGACGACGTTGCACCATTGCAGATTTCCGACCTTCGTGACAGTTGCCGAAAGGCGCTCGTCGGGATCTATGGAGGCGGTAGCTGCGACGAAGGAGCGATCGTGGAGGCGGATTCGGCACGATCCGTGAGCAAGCCAGGTAGCGCGGAGCCAGCGCGAATCGACGTCGTGCTCTTCCAGAGCTGCTGGATGAGTACGCTGGAGACAGCATTTCAGCTCAAAGACTCGGTCCGGTACGTCGTGGCGTCGCAGTCCCTGATGCCGTTCGGCTATCCAGAAAACGATCCGGATCCAATCCGACCGCCGAGCCCCCGCCCCGGTCAAGGGGTGTGGCCGTATCGAAAACTGTTCGACGTGCTGACCCGTTGGGACGGCGGAGCCGACCCCCCGACCGGTCTGGTCAAAGTACTCCGAGACCACTACGAAGGGCCGCCGATGCGGGTTAATGGCGACGTCACGATCCCTGAGGTGTGGCCCTTCGCGACTGTGCCCCTTTCACTGTTGGATCTGGATGCCATCGAGCGGGAAGGCTTGGCGGACAAGCTTGGCCTTCTCATCCACGCCATTAAGGGCGTCAGGGGCCTGAAAGCGGAGAGGGGTGTCTTCATGGAACGAGCGTCTCTCGCCAGATGCGGGAGCGCCATCCTCTATCCCGCGCCGAATCCGAAGAAGCCGGATCTGGTCGCGGGTGGCATCGCGCTGGTTGATCTCAAGACGGTTTGCGGCGCCCTCTTGAACCAGAACGGGCTTGACGACGGCGACCGCAACGCACTTGAACAACTGCTGAGTACTAAACTTGTGGCGGCTGCGCACGAAGCGGTGGATACCGGGTTCCCTGTCTTCGAACCGCGCAGTGACGGTACGAACGCACGATCTAAGACCCTGACTAGCCAGGGCCTCGGCTTTGGTGGTGTCAGTTTCTTCTACTACCCACACAAGGATCGGATTGATGCCTGGCGGGAGCGAGACGAGTACATCTTCCCGGATCTAAAGGTCGGTTTTTTCGGCGAGCTTGTTCTTGCCACTGAAGTTGAGAAGTTCATGCGCGCGCAAGGATGGAAATCAGACTGGGTAGACAATCTGGCCTTTGATCAAGGGTAAACGCAATTGGCAAGGAGAACGGAAGATGGCTAAAGATTTCGGGGGCGGCATTTCGAACAGCGCGAGGACCCGGATGACAGATGCGATTCTCGACGTCCGGAGGGTTGTGACAGCAATGGAGAAGACTATTAAGAAAGAACACCTGGCCGCGGCGAAAGTCAAAAAGGCCCGTCGTGAGGAAAGCAAACCTGTGCGCGCAGAGATCACACGAGTCAATCGCCTCATAACGAAGAGGAAGGGTGTGTTCCGGGACGCCGTTACATCGTTCACCAAGACGGTGAACAACCTGAAAGGCGACGTGACGGCTTTAGCGGGCTTGTATACGAAGCTTCCAAAGAAAGCACAGTAGCTTGCCGGGTTTGTCGAGACACGCGTGCGTGGTCTGCTCGTGCTGACCAGGACAACGTGGGTCGTATTCATCGTGTTCGTCATGACCGCGCCATTTTCGGGCGCCATCGACGGGGCGGCACAGCTCCGGCCTGCCACTCCCGATCGTGTCACCGAAGAGGCGGTGCGGCACGCGCTGGATGACGGTGCGTACGGCGAGGCCGAGCGGCTGGCGAGGCTCTTGACTTCACTCCGCGGTTCGCCGTTCGAATCGTCCTCAGCGGAGTCGTTCACCGCAGCAGATCTCCTCGTCGAAGCCCTCTGGAAGAACGGGAAAGCCGCCGCAGATGATACCGTTGCGCGAGCCGAGCGCCTTGTCGCGCTCCGAAGACAGCAGCTCGGTTCCGCCCGGGTTCAGCTGGCCATTTCGCTCGGCAACCTTGGCGCGCTTCGCACCGACCGTGGCGAGTACCGTGCGGCAGTGGCGGCTGAAGAGGAAGCGCTGTCGATTCGGCGAGAGAGCTTCGACAGCAGCGATCCGGCGATTGCCGATGCCTTGGACGGCCTGGCTGCGCCGCTGATTCTGCTCAACCGGTTCGAGGATGCCCGCCGGTGGCTGGACGAATCCGAGCGCATCCGACAGACACATCCTGATCAACCGTTGGCGTCTGCTCGAACGCTGTACTTGAGGGCCCTATGGCATCGAGAAGCCGGCAGCTATGCACTCGCCGAGGCGCCCCTTGCCGAAGCCTTGAATACCCAGCAGAGCCTCATTCCGTTGCATCCGGAAACTGCACGTTCGTTGCGGCTCCGAGGCGACCTGTACTTCTTCGCGGGCGATTGGGTCCGCGCCGAGATGTCCTGGAAGGAAGCCTTGGCGCTGGTCGAGCGTACGCTCGGACCGGAACACCCGATGGTTCCGCCGCTGCTGCGTTGGATCGCCAACGCCACTAAGGCATTTGGCGGCATGGAGGAGGCCCAGCACCTCCTCGATCGGGCCCTGCCGATCGGTCAGCGGGTGCTTGCCAGGTGTCAGCCAGAGTCCGCGGGTCTTCTGAACGACACGGCGAACCTGGCGACGTACAACGGAGACTTCGAGAAGGCCCGCGTCTTCTATGCAGCGACACGTGATGTGGTCGAGCGCTGCTACGGTCCGACTCATTCCCTGACTGCGACCGTCATCTTCAACCAGGGGAGTCTCGCTGCCGAGGCGGGTGACCTCGCGCTTGCCGAGACGCTGTTGTCCCGCGCTGTGCGCGCGTGGTCGACCGGACTGGGATCGGATCACCCGTACGTCGCGCGAGGCCTTGATGCGCTGGCGGAAGTCGTTGCTCGACGTGGGCGTCTGGCCCGAGCGCGTGCGCTGTACGAGCGGGCGCTGCGCATTCGCGAGCGTCAGCTCGGAGCTTTTCATCCCGACACCGCGTGGACACTGGCGAATCTGGCGAGAACGGCGGTCACCGCTGGAAGCCTGACCGAGGCGCTGCAGCGCGTTGACCGAGCGATAACCATCTACAGGACCGGGGCTGCGTCTCAGGAGCCGGACCATTTCGCGATGGCGCTCACCCTGCGCGGACAACTGCAGTCACGTCGCGGGGATTACCGGGCTGCGCGAGAGAGCTACGCTGAGGCACTCGCGACCCGGGAGCGCATTTTCGGGGCGGAGCATCCTCTCACCGCCGAGGCGACCGCTGCGGTCGCCTCGGCGGACTTCGCGACTGGTTCTTCTGATAGCGCTCTCCAATCCGCACTGGACGCTGAGCGTGTGGGCCGCCACCATCTCCAGTTGACGATCCGCTACCTTCCCGAGCGGCAAGCCCTCGCCTACGCGGCGAAGCGTCCCCGCGGGCTCGACCTAGCGTTGTCAATAGCCGCCGCCGGGCAGGTCGCCGATGCCTCGCCGCTGATTGATTCGGTTATTCAATCGCGCGGCGTGATTCTCGACGAACTGGCAGCCCGTGCGAGGAATGTGGTTGACGCGGATCCGAATCTCGCTCCCGTTGTGGCGGCTGTCACCTCCGCGCGCGAGCGATTTGCAAACGTGATGCTGCGAAGCCTCGAGGGTGATTCGCCGGTGCCGCGTGCGCTACTTGAAGAGACGAGGCAACGCAAGGAGGAAGCGGAGCGCGTCCTGGCGGAACGAAGCGTGACGGCGCGCACCGAGTCGGCACGCGCGAGAATCGGATTGGTGGAGCTTCGCCGGGCTCTCCCTGCCGGCGCCGCGCTCGTGTCGTTCGTGCGCTACGACCGGACGTCGCTGAAGACCATTCAGAATCGCGCCGTCGTCCGCGTCGCGCCCTCGTACATCGCTTTCGTCATTTCGGCCGCTGACGAGTCCGTCGGTGTGATCCCGCTCGGCTCTGCCGCGACGATCGACGCCAGCGTCGAGGCGTGGCGACGTGAGGCAGGCGGACGGTCATTGGCAGCGGGAACCGCTCCGGCCGAAGCCGTGATCGCGTATCGAACGGCCGGCGCGCGTCTCAGGCGGCAGATCTGGGATCCGCTTGCCGAACACGTGCGAGGCGCCAGGCAGGTGTTCGTCGTTCCCGATGGCACGATCAATCTGGTCAGCTTCGCTGCGCTCCCGACGGCCGGCAATCGGTACTTGGTCGAAACCGGTCCCCTCGTGCATTTTCTGTCGGCCGAGCGCGATCTGGTTCCCGAGGAACGATCATCTCCGGGTCGTGGGCTGCTCGCGCTCGGGGGGCCGAGCTACGACCGGCGGCCCTCGAATCCGTCGGTGACAAGCGTTCGTCGCTCCGGCTGTGCGGCGTCGGGACCGCTTCGGTTCGAGGAGCTGCCTGGCTCGCGCGCCGAGGTGGACGACATCGCCCGCATCTGGGCGTCGGCATCATCACCGGGCCGAGCTGGCGAATCGGCCACGAACGATGTGCTGATTCTGAGCGGACGCCAGGCGAGCACCGCTGCGCTGATTCGGTCCGCGGCCGGCCGGCGCGTCTTGCATCTGTCCACGCACGGGTTCTTCCTGGGTGCCGACTGCGAATCGGGTCCCGGTCGGACCCGTGGCGTGGGCGGGTTGACGAGCTCGTCCCTTTCGAAGCCGGATGTCATCGAAAATCCGCTCTTGCTAGCCGGCTTGGCCTTTGCTGGCGCCAACGCCCGCACGGCCGGGGCGAGCGCTGCCGACGACGGCGGCATTCTCACGGCCGAGGAAGTCGCCGCGTTGGACCTTCACGGCACTGAGTGGGCGGTGCTCTCAGCGTGCGACACGGGGCTGGGAGAAATCAGAGCGGGCGAGGGCGTGTTTGGCCTCCGTCGCGCGTTTCAGATTGCAGGCGTGCGCACCATCATCATGAGCCTCTGGTCCGTCGAAGACCAGGCCACACGCTTGTGGATGCAGGCGCTCTACCGCGAACGCTTCCAGCGGGGTGCAACCACCGCTGATGCGGTTCGCAACGCGAGTCTCGAAATGCTCAAGGCCCGCCGCGCCCGCGGTCAGAGCACCCACCCGTTCTATTGGGCCGCCTTCGTGGCGGCCGGCGACTGGCGCTAGCCCCACTCCCGGGCGGTTAGAACCTCCGGCGCCAGACGTTATAGGTAATCAGCCGACCCTCCCGCTTGGGCGATGCCCGTTTTCCGGAAGGACACTTCGCGTATGATGACCGGCGCAACCCTGACATTCGGGCCGGAATCCCTGATGGCCGACCACGGGTCCTCGCGCGCGCGCAATCTGAAGCCGGCGGCGCCGGCGGCGCTGACGTCCATGGAGTTGCTCGTCCGCGCCAAGACAGGCGACGAGCTGGCGCTCAACGACCTCTGCGCCCGCTACCTGCCGCGCCTCCAGAAGTGGGCGCACGGCCGCCTGCCGGCCTACGCGCGCGGCGCGCTCGACACCTACGACATCGTCCAGGAGACGCTGACGAAGGCGGTCAGACGGCTCGACTCGTTCGAGCCGCGGCACGACGGCTCGTTCGGGGGGTTCCTGCATACCACGCTGCGCAACTGCATCTGCGACCAGGTGCGTTCGGCGCGGCGGCGGCCGACGACCGTCCTGGACAGCGATCGGGTGGCAGAGGATCCCACGCCATTCGAGCTGGCGGTGGGGCAGGAGACGGCCGAGCGCTACGAGGCGGCGCTGCAGCGCCTGAAGCCGGCCGACCGCGAGGCGATCGTCGCGCGCATCGAGCTCGGATTGCCCTATGTCGAAGTCGCGGCCGCCCTCGGCAAGCCGAGCGTCGCCGCCGCGCACGTCGCCGTCAGCCGTGCACTCGTCAAGCTTGCGAAAGAGATGTCCAGTGGCACACGTTCCTGACGATCCCGAGGTGCTGTCGTCGGTGGCGGCGTCGATCAGCGACGGCGCGCTCATCGAGTGGGAGCGGGTCGCGCGGCAGGTCGGCGGCGACGACGACCGCATCCTCAACGAGCTGCGAACGCTCGAGCAGATAGCCAGGTTTCATCAGACCAATCAGGAGGCCGGCGCCATGGGCGCGGCCATCGCCGACGATGAAGCGGACGACCCGCGAGGGTGGGCGCATTTCCTGATCCTCGGACGCCTGGGCAGCGGATCGTTTGCCGACGTCTATCGCGCGCACGACACGAAGCTGCAATGCGACAACGCGTTGAAGCTGATGCGGGAAGACGGCGACAGCCCGCTGAACGTCGTCCGCGTCCTGAAGGAAGCGCGGCTGCTCGCCCGCGTTCGCCACGCGAATGTCGTGCGAGTGTACGGAGCGGATCGGGTGGACGGGCGGGTCGGCCTCTGGATGGAGCTGGTCCGCGGCACCACGCTCGAGGATCTCCTGCAGCGGCAGGGCACCTTCAGCGGGCCCGAAGCGTCGTTTGTCGGACGCGACATGTGTGGCGCCGTCGCGGCGGTGCATCGCGCCGGGCTCCTCCACGGCGACATCAAGGCGCACAACGTGATGCGCGAGGAGGGCGGCCGCAACGTCCTCATGGACTTCGGTGCCGGCAAGGACCTCGACATGGACTTTCTCCATGCCTACGTCGGCGGCGCGGACGACTTCGCGGGCACGCCGCTCTACCTCGCTCCCGAGGTCTTCACGGGCTCGCGGCGCACGCAGGCCACCGACATTTACAGCCTCGGCGTCCTGCTCTTCCATCTGGTGACCAATCGATATCCGGTCGAGGGCGACACACGCGCGGCCGTCGAGGACGCGCATCGCCGCCACGAGCGCGTCCACCTTCGCGACGTGCGCTCCGATCTGGCTGACGAGTTTGTCAGCATCGTCGAGCGCGCGCTCGATCCCGATCCGCGCCGGCGGTTCCCGACTGCGGGGGCATTCGAAAGCGCGCTCGCGCGGTTCCTTGGCGCCGATCCGGTGAGGCACGACGCGAACGTCGTCGGCGTACGGCAGCGTTGGCTGACCATCGCGGCAGTCGCACTTGCGGCGGTCATCTTGGTTGGGACGCCGGTCTACTGGCTGGGCACACGCGCCGGCGTGAAGACGGCGGAACCCAGGCCGGCGGCGACTCCGGGGCCCATCGTGCCGGGCGGCGCAACGGCGTACACGATCGATGCAGGCCTCTATCGAATCTCCGCAACCGGCGAGGTCAGGCTCGGAGCGGGCGATCGCGTCACACCGGGCGACCAACTGGCGCTCCACATCCAGGTTTCGAAACCGACTCACATTTATGTCGTCAACGAGGACGACAGGGGAGAGTCGTATCTCCTGTTTCCACTCCCCGACCAGGCAATAGGGAACCCGATCCCCGCCGGCCGCGCCGTCCGCCTGCCCGCGGCAGGCGCCTCGACGCCGCTGTATTGGAAGGTGACGAGCGCCGGCGGTCGCGAGCACTTCCTGATCTTCGCCACGCCGGAGCCGCTGCCCGCCTTTGACCGCATGTTCGCGTCGCTGCCACGTCCGCAGGTGAACGCTCCGGTGCTCGCGTCTCCGCTGCCCTCCGAAGCGGTCGGCGTGCTGCGCGGCGTCGGCGGGCTCGGCGTGTCGCCCGGTGCACGCGCCGGCACGCTCGCCGAGCAGTTCACCACGACGCTGTCGCAGACGGCGGAGTCCGCGAACGGGTTGTGGGTGCGTCAGATCACCCTCGACAATCCGCGCTAACCGACCGCCACGATACCGCGCTCATTGCAAATTCCGTCGATGGCGCACGCCTGTGCGCACATCCCCCCGCACGCCTGACGACGGATCCGAATTCTGTGAGACGCGTTTTGTCGCGAGACACCGCACGCTCTGCGCCGGGTCGCCAACGCTGCTGACGACGTCGGCGTAAGTCCTACGGGCGCTAGGAGTACGCGCGACCTGGCATCCGAGCGGCTCGCCTCTTGCGCTTATCGGAGGCGTCAGGAGGATGTTCATGCGAAAGCTAGCAGCCGTGGTGTTCTGCCTTGTGTGCGCTCAGGGCACAGTCAACGCGCAATACAGACAGAACGTGATCACCCATGCCGTCGTCGACAAGGTGGGCGGTCTGGTACTCGTCACCGGTCAGTTCGGGTGGAATCCGTCGGTTACGATCGACGGGATGCCGGTGCGCGTCAACTCCGCCTCTTCTCAGATGATGGTCGTCGAGCTGCCTGCAACGCTTCTCAACCAGCCCGGCACCTATTTGATGACAGTGAGCACCGGTACCGGTTCGAAGGCGACGACGTTCTTCGAGATTACGGTCGGCGCAGTTGGCCCGCAGGGTCCGCGCGGTGCCGACGGCCTGCCCGGAGCGAAGGGTGATCCAGGACCTGCCGGCCTCAAGGGCGACCAGGGACTCGCCGGTCTCAAGGGCGACAAGGGTGACAAAGGCGATAAGGGCGATCCCGGCGCCGCTGGTCATGGTGACAAGGGCGATAAAGGCGACAAGGGCGATAAAGGCGACAAGGGCGATAAGGGTGACAAAGGGGATCCCGGGACGCCCGGCGTCAACGGCGTCAACGGCCTCAACGGCGGCCAGGGCGAGAAGGGCGAGAAGGGCGACACCGGTAGCGCAGGTCCGGCGGGGGCGAGTGCGCTGCGGGTCGTCGATGCGAGCGGCAAGGAGGTGGGAACCCTCGTCTCACTCGATGCCGTCATCCTCAACATCGACAGCGACTGGATGCGTCTCGGGCTCAGCGGCGCCGGCTTCGCGTCGTGTGCAGTCGGGGCCGGGTGCGTGCAGTCCGAGTTCGAGCAGGCCGACTGCGCGGGCACCGCGTACATGAGCGTGGATAGTCTCGCCCCGAAGGCGTTCCTGGTCGGAAGCGATATCTATTACCCATCCGGAGCAGCCGCCGTGCGGCCGGTCGGGTCGCTGGGTTACGACTCCGGCGCGTGCATCAACCTCGACGCGGGGTTCACGAGTCAGAATGCCGAGAGGAAAGAGGCGCCGCTGTCCTCGCTGGGGCTGAGCGGCGCGTTCCACCTCGCGAAGTAGAGGGCTTCGCCGGCTACTGGGAGGCGACGGTCTGTGTCGTGGCCTTGAGCGATCGCTGGTAGCGCAGCACGCCGTTGAAGAGCGCTTCCGCAATCTGCTGGCGATAGGTGCTGCCGCGCAGCAGCGTCGCCTCCTGGTGGTTGGTGAGGAAGGCAATTTCGGCGAGGACACTCGGCATCGTGGCGCCGATGAGCACCACGAACGGCGCCTGCTTGACGCCGAGGTCCTTCACACGCTTGTTGGCTCGCTTGAGCCGTTCCATCATCGCGGACTGGACGAGCGTCGCGACATCGCGCGACTCGTCGAGCTTGTTGTTGAGCGCGATCGCCTTGACGATGTCGGGAAGCTGACGCATCGTCCGCGCCGAGGCCGCGTTCTCGCGCGCGGCGATCGCTTCGGCGGCGGGGTTCGGCGCGAAGTTGAGGAAGTAGGTTTCGATCCCGCGGGCGCGCTCGTCCTCGCTCGCGTTGGCGTGGATCGACAGGAACAGGTCGGCGCCCTCGCGGTTGGCCATCGCCGTCCGCTCCTCGAGCGGGACGAAGACGTTGGCGCGGCGGGTCAGCACCACCTCGACGCCCCGTTGTTTCATCAGCAGTTTCTCGAGCCGCAGCGCGACGTCGAGCACGAGGTCGGCTTCGCTGAGCCCGTCGGTCATCGCGCCTGGGTCATGCCCGCCGTGCCCTGGATCGATCACGATCCGCGCGATGCCGAGCCCGAGCTGTCGTGACAGCGAAAACCCGCCGCGGCCGTTCGGACGCGGCTCCGACGGCACCGACGGCGCAACGGGTGCTGCGCCGGCGGCAGGCGCCGGAGGCGGGGGAGGTCCGGGCGTGGGAGCTGCAGGAGCTGCAGGAGCCGCGGTGGCCGCAACAGCCCGGCGCGCGAAGTCGATCACGACGCGGTACGGGCTGTAGAGCGCGTAGATGGTGTGCGGCGCCGCGCCCGCCAGGTCGAGAACGACCCGCGTTCGCGTGCCGACCTGCCGGCCGACGCGAATCTGGCGAACGAGATCATCGGGAAAGGTCCGCGTCGCGTCCGCGAGCGCCTCGACGGGGCGAGTGTTCTGCAGGTCGATGAGCACGCGCAGCGGGCCGTCGATCTGCTCGTCGTGATAGCTGGCCTCGCCTTCGAGCTCGAGCGTCACCCGCACCGCGCCGGGCAACGTTTCACGGCGAATAGCCGTGAGCATTACCGCGGGCAGCTTCGGTGGCGGCGCTTCGACGACCTTCGCTGCGTTCAAGCGATCCAGCTGCGGGCTCGCCTGCTTGACCCACGGGCTCGCCGGATGGCGCGTGCTAAGCGTCTTCAGAAGGCGCAGCGCGGTGGATCGATCCTCAGGTTGCCCGAATTCCCAGAACGCGTCCGCCGCGAGCATGCCCGCATGCCAGAGCGCATCGTCGCTGGATGGGCTGGCTGGCAGCAGGCGCGAGATGTCCTGGTAGGCGCCGACGAGCGTGCGGGCACGATCGAGCAGCGGGCTGGCAGGCGCGCCCGCCTTCCGCGACTCGATCTCGGAGCGCAGCGCCGCCTCGCGCGTCTTGGCTTCCTTCAGCAGTTTCGCAGCGTTCGAATCCTGGGCGAACGCGGTTGCGGTCACGAGGCAGATCGTCGACAGGAGGAAGGTCCTAGCGAAGCTGCGCATCGACCTCCTCGAAATAGCCGCGATCGACGAGGACCTCGCGCGGCTTCCCGCCGGCGCCGGGCGAGACCAGACCTTCGGCCTCCATCATGTCGACGAGTCGCGCGGCCCGGCTGAAGCCGATCCGCAGCTTCCGCTGGAGATACGAGATCGACGCCTGCCCGCTGCCGACGACAATGCGCGCGGCCTCGTCGTACAGGTCGTCTTTCTCGAACTGCGGGGTCTCGACGCCGCCCTTCTCGTCCTCCGCAGTAATCGACTCGTCGAAGACGGGCTTGCCCTGCTTGCGCAGGAAGCTCGCCAGGCGCGCGCTCTCCTGCTCCGAGATGTAGGGGCCGTGGAGACGGATGCAACGGGAGGAAGCCGGCGGCAGGAAGAGCATGTCGCCCTTGCCCAGCAACTGCTCGGCGCCGTTGCCGTCGAGAATCGTCCGCGAGTCGATCTTCGAGGACACGCGGAACGAGATGCGCGACGGCAGGTTGGCCTTGATGAGCCCGGTAATGACGTCCACCGACGGCCGCTGCGTCGCGAGGATGAGATGGATCCCGACCGCGCGCGCCATCTGCGCAAGTCGACAAATCGATTCCTCGACCTCGTTGCTCGCGACCATCATCAGGTCCGCGAGCTCGTCGATCACGACGACGATGAAGGGGAGCGGCCGCGGCCCGTCGGGGTCCTTGTTGCCCGTTTCCTCGAGCACCATCCGGACGTTCCGGTTGTACTGATCGATGTTCCGGACGCCTTCGGCCGCAAGCGTCTTGTAGCGTTCCTCCATTTCGCGGACGGCCCATCGCAGCGCATTGGCGGCCTTCTTCGCGTCGACCACGACCGGCGTGAGCAGGTGGGGGATTTCCTCGTACATCCCGAGCTCGAGCCGCTTCGGGTCGATCATGATCATCCGCACATCGTCCGGCGTCGCCCGGTAGAGGATGCTCGTCAGCATCGCGTTCAGGCCCACAGACTTTCCCGTGCCCGTCGAGCCGGCAATGAGCAGGTGCGGCATCGTCGCCAGGTCCGTGACGTAGGGTTCGCCGTGGATCGTCTTGCCGAGCGCGAGCGTCAGCTTAGACGCCGACCGCGCGTAGCCATCGGACTGCAGCAGCTCGCGCAGCGAGATGGCCTCGCGGTTCGGGTTGGGGATCTGGATGCCGACGGTGGACTTACCTGGAATGCGATCGATCAGCACCGATTCGGCCTGCATCGCAAGGCACAGGTCGTCGGCGAGGCTGGTGATCTTGCTGTACTTCACGCCGGCCTCGGGCTTGAACTCGAACGTCGTGACGACCGGTCCGGGATGAATCTGCGCGACTTGTCCCTCGACCGCGAACTCGCGGCATTTCTCCTCGAGCTGACGCGCGGAGTCCATCAGCTCGCGCTCGTCGATCTTCTGTTCGGTCTTCGCGGGGTCGAGTAGCGAGAGGGGCGGCAGCGTGAACGCCCCCTGGCGCCGCGGCGCCTTCGACGGCTCGGGTTCCGGCAGCGGAAGCTGCGGGGCAATCGTCGCCGCCGTCCGCTTCTTGGCGACCACAGCGGGCGCCGCCGACGGTGCGGCGGGTTCCTGCGCCCCGGGCGCTTCCCTGGCCACCGTCGCGGCCGGCCCCTTCTTCGTCTGCTTGGCAATCACTTCGCGCCGCTGTTTCCGTTTGCGCCGATCCTCGAACCACGCGCGGACGAAACCGACGCTGCGGGCGGACAGGTCGCGCGACCCCTGGCTGGCGCTGGCGAACATCCGGCCGAAGGAGAACTGCGTCGAGAGGATGATGGACAGCAGCACCAGCGTCAGGACGACGATGATCGAGCCGGTTCGATTGAGGTACTCGGCGAACCAGGCGCCGAGCCACGCGCCGATCGAGCCGCCGGCGTCGAACGTCTTGCCCGACACGTCGGCGCTGCCGAAGACGAGGCTGAGGAACGCGCTGCTGCAGCCGACGAGCAGCGTGATCCCGATCAGCTTGGTGTAGACGGCCTCGAACGGCTGGCACCAGAAGTAGTACCAGCCGGCCCACGCCACCACCGCGGGAGCGAGGTAGGCCGCGTACCCGAGCAGCTGGAACGAGAGCTCCGACAGGAACGCGCCGACGCGCCCGACGAAGTTGGCGGGCGGATGCAGCGCGCTGGTGGTGAAGAACCACACCGGGTCCGTCGGTTCGTAGGTGACGAGCGCAATCAGCCAGATCAGCGCCAGCGCGAAGAGCGCGACGCCGACGAACTCGCTGATGCGACGCGAGAGATTCGATTCCGCCAAGGCACCCTCCGACCTTCATCGGTAGCGTCCGGGTTCGGCCGGACCTAGATTTCCATCAGCACCGGGAGCACGAACGGCCGTCGTCCCGACCGCTTCTTGAAAAACCGCCGCAGCTCGACGCGCAGCTTCTCGGTCATCAGTCCCTGGTCGGCCCGCTCCTCGACGCCGGACGCCTGGATGCACTCGGCGATGACCGAGGCGGCATCCGTGAACAGCGAATCGGCATCACCCTCGTTCACGACGAACCCGCGTGCGACGAGCTCCGGCTCGCCGATGAGCGTCCCGGTCTGGCGGCCGATCGCCACGACGGCGACGACCACGCCGTCGCCGGCGAGGTGGCGCCGATCGCGCAGCACCTCGTCGCCCACCTCTCCGACGCGCGTCACGTCGATGAGCACGCGGCCGGCGGGCGCCTTGTTCGCGATGCGCGCCCCGCGCTGATCGAACTGGATGATGTCGCCGTTCTCCGCCAGCAGCACCTGCAGCTGGTGCTCCGCGCCGCTCATCACGCGCTTGGCGACGCGCGCGTGCTGCGACAGCTGGCGGTACTCGCCGTGCACGGGCACGAAGTAGCGCGGCCGGACGAGCGAGAGCACCAGCTTCAGCTCCTCGGCGCTGCCATGCCCGGACACGTGCACGTGCTTCATCGAATCGGTCACGACGTCGGCGCCGCGCCGCGCGACGTGGCTCATCACGCGCGCGATCTTCTTCTCGTTGCCGGGGATCGCCCGCGCCGAGAGGACCACCGTGTCGTCCGGTCCGAGCTTGACCCAGCGATGGTCGTCGACCGCGATGCGCGGCAGCGCCGCCTGCGGCTCGCCCTGCGACCCCGTCGTCACGCACAACACGTCCTGCGACGCGTAGTTCTGCACGTCCGCATCGCGAATCTGCACGCCGGCCGGAATCCGCAGGTAGCCCAGGCGCTGGGCGATCTCGGCGTTCTGCACGATGCTGCGGCCGACGAACGCGACCTTGCGATCGAACTGCGCCGCCAGGTCGACGAGCACCTGCATCCGGTAGATGCTCGACGAGAAGGTGGCGACCACCAGCTTCCCCTGCGTGCTCGTGAACAGCTCTTCGAACGCGTCGATGACCTCGATCTCGGGGCCGGTGAAGCCGCGCCGATCGATGTTCGTGCTGTCGGCGAAAAGCGCCAGCACCCCCTGCGCGCCAAGCTCCGCGAACCGGTGCAGATCGAAGTGCTCGCCGTCGATTGGCGTCTGATCGATCTTGAAGTCACCGGTGTGAATCATCACCCCCGCGGGTGTCGTGATCGCCAGCGCGACGCAGTCGGGCATGCTGTGCGTGACGCGCACGAACTCGATGGTGAACGGCCCGATGGTGACGCGGTCCCGCGGCTTGACGGTCTTCAGCCGGTCTTTCGCGTCGATCTCGTGCTCCTCGAGCTTCGGCCCGATGAGCGCCAGCGTCATCGCGGTGCCGTACACCGGCCCGTCGAACATCGGCAGCACGTGCGGCACGGCGCCGATGTGGTCCTCGTGCCCGTGCGTCAGCACCAGCGCCTTCACCTTGTCGCCGCGCGCCTCGACGTAGGTGAGGTCCGGGATGATCAGGTCCACGCCGAGCTGATCGGGTTCCGGGAACATCACGCCCGCGTCGATGAGAATCGTGGTGTCCTCCCACGACACGGCCATCATGTTCATGCCGAACTCGCCGACGCCGCCCAGCGGGACGACTTCGAGCGTCGCCGGAGAGACGTCCGGCACGACGGACTGATTCATTCGGGGCCCAGCGCTGCTGCCGCTCTCTTTCCTCTGCGGCCCGGACGTTGTCCGGTCCGCGTCTGTTCGCGGGAACGCGCCCCGGGCGGGGCTGCCGTTCACGCCAGTTCAGGCCGCTGGGAAGGCCTGTTAACCGGGAAGGCTCAATAACTTGCGAGGAAAACTATAGCACAGCTCTCGCGAGGCGGGCGAGGTCGTCGACGGTGAGCGCCTCGGGCCGAAGCCGGCCGTCGACGTGCGCGCGCTCCAGCAGCTCCGCCGCTGGACGCCCGAGCGAATCGGCGACCGGGCGCAGCGCGTTGGCCAGCGTCTTTCGCCGCTGGAGAAAGATGCCCCGGACGATGCGCTCGAACACCTGTCGATCGCCGACATCGACGGACGCAGGGCGAAAACGGAGACGAACCACGGCGGACGTCACCTTCGGCGGCGGCCGGAACGCGCCGGGCGGCAGCGTCAAGACCGTCTCGACGTCCGCCGTCAGCCCGACCTGGATGGCGAGCCCACCGTACTGCTTGCGGCCCGGCTGGGCGACGAGCCGATCGGCGACTTCTTTCTGGAGCATCAGCGTCGCGTCGGAAAAAAAACGCCCCTCGTCAGCGGCTGCGAGCAGGGCGAACAGGATCGGGGACGAGACGTTGTAGGGAAGATTGCCGGCAACGCGAAGCGGCTGCCGCTCGTCGCGAAGGAGGTCAGGGAGATCGACGCCGAGCACATCCGCCTCGATGACCCGAACGTTCGGAATCTGCTCGTCCGCCAGCGCGGCGGCGAGGTCGCGATCGATCTCGATGGCGACGACGCGTCCCGCGCGCGCCGCGAGCGGCCGCGTCAGCGCGCCGCGCCCAGGCCCGATTTCGAGGAACGTGTCGTCCCTGGTCGCGCGCAGCGATTCGATGACCTTCGCCACCCACGCCGCTTCGAGGAAGTGCTGGCCGAACCGCTTCCGTGGGCGCGCGTGTCCCTTGATCATCCCTCGCCGCGCCAGTAGCGCTCCTCGATTTCCTCGATCTCCTCCTCGCTGAGGCCGAAGTAGTGACCGACCTCGTGAATCAGCGTTTCGCCGATGACCATCCGCACGTCGTCATCGTCGTCGCAGTCCTCTTCGATCGGCTTCTGGAAGAGCGTCACGCAGTCGGGCAGGGTGTTGCCCCATCCCGCCGTGCGCTCGGGGAGCGGCGTTCCCTGGTAGAGGCCGTAGAGCGAGTCTGGCGGATCGATTTCCATCTCCTCCAGCAGATCCGCGCTCGGCTCGTCCTCGACGATGATGGCGATGTTCTTCATCTCGCGGCGGAAGCGCTTCGGGATGAGCGTGATCGCGTCAGCGACGAGCTGCTCGAACTTTTCGCGGGTCATTCTTCTTCGGCGGACCTGAAGGTCCGCCTCTACGTCCGGCCGTTGCGCCTGTGCGTTCGCCTGACGTTTCGCCTCCACGCAGTTTGGGCTTGCGCTCTCGCGACACGACGAGCCGGAAATAGTCGCAATCGTCGCGCACGGAGCACTGATCGCAGAGGGGTTTGGGCTTGCAGACGCGCCGGCCGTGGAGAATCTGGACGTCGGACGCGAGTGTCCAGATCTGCTTCGGCAGTGCCTTGCAGAGTTGCTCCTCGACCGTGACCGGGTCGTCACCCTCGGCGATGCCGATGCGGTTCGAGACACGCAGCACGTGACGGTCGACCGGCAGGCCGGGAACGCCGAGGGCGTGGCCGAGCACGACGTTCGCGGTCTTGCGGCCGACGCCGGGGAGTGCCGTCAGCGCGTCCATGTCCGGCGGCACTTCGCCGGCATGCCCGGCCACGAGCTGCTGCGCCATTCCGATCAGCGCCTTCGACTTCTGGCGGAAGAAGCCGGTGGACAGAATCTGCGGCTCCAGCTCGGCGGGCGTCGCCTTCGCCAGCGCGCGCGCGTCGGGGTAGCGCTTGAAGAGCGCCGGCGTCACGATGTTGACGCGCGCGTCGGTCGACTGCGCCGAGAGGATCGTCGCCACCAGCAGCTCGAACGCGTTCGTGTAGTTGAGCTCCGTGTCGGCGTTCGGATGCTGCTGCGCCAGCGTCTCGATGATCCGCCGCGTCGTTTTAGCGGTCTTCAGTGAACCGGCCCTTTCGACCAGCCGACGTTCGAGTAGGACTCGGAGAAGACGCGCATGTGCTCCTGCAGCGCCGCGACGAGGTTCGGCACGAACTGCACCGGGACGACGACGCGGGCACGCACGGGAGCGCGGACGACGTGGTCGGACTCAGCCTCGCGCAGCTCGCGCTCCGACAGCGGCATCACCTCGCAGAAGGTGAGCGTGAAGTCGAACGGCGTGTGCGAGATTGAACAGAAGTTCGCGTAGGTGCGAGGGTCGCCGGGCTGATCGTCGGGGACGATCGTGAAGTTAATCTGCTTGCGCTGCGGAGTCTCGTCGGCCATAGACGCCAATACTAGTCCACCGGCGTGAGGATGACGCCCGTAGCAAAGAACCCCGGTTTCAGCCGGTGGTCGGGGTTCGGCAGCTCCGCATGGACGGCAAACGTGCGGGGAATACGGGAGAGGAGGCGAAATTGTTTAGACCGGTCAGTACTTCCGCATCACCCCGACGACGACGCCCTGCACCTGGACGTGCTCCGGGTCGACCATCATCGGCTGCATGGCGGGGTTGGCGGGCTGCAGCCGCACGCGGCCGTTCTCGCGGTAGAACTTCTTCAACGTGACGTCGGTGCCGCCGAGCAGCGCAATCACCATTTCGCCGTTGTCGGCCGTCTTGCGGTCCTCGACGATGACGAAGTCGCCGTCGCGGATCTGCTCGTCGATCATCGAGTCGCCCTTGACGCGCAGGACGTACGAGTCCCGTTTCCCGACGAGGGTTTCCGGGACGGCAATTGATTCGCTGCTCGCGACGGCCTCGATCGGCGCGCCCGCAGCGACGAACCCGAGCAGCGGCAACTCGAGCGCGCGGCCCCCCGAACGGGTCGGCACGAGCTCAACCGAACGGCTGCGGTTCCACGCCCGGCGAATGAACCCCTTCTCCTGCAGGTTCGAGAGATGTTTGTGGACCGTCGCCAGCGAGGAGAGATTGAAACGCCGGCCGATTTCCTCCAGGCTCGGCGCGTAGCCGTGGTTCTGGATGAACTCGTTCAGGTAATCGAGGATTTCACGCTGCCGTTTGGTGAGCGGGAGCATTTCATTCCTCCTGCTGGCACCCACGCGCGGTGGGGCCGCCTTTAGGACGAGGTGGGCGAGACTATAATGCGAACAGAAGGCGAAAATCAACCCCGGGCTCGCGTTGCGCTGCAGGCGGGCGGCCCCTTACACTCGAAATTGCCAGCCAGCAGGTGGAGTTCACACAACATGACTGCACGAACCGCCGCGATCCTGGGCGTCGTCGCCGCGTTGACCTCGGTTGAAGCCGCGGCGATTTCAAAGCAGCAGGCCGACCTGTTCTCGCGAAAGGTCGCGCAGA
>DATNCQ010000144.1:0-22154 GCA_035571515.1 Vicinamibacterales bacterium | reverse complement strand
ACGATGGTCCATCTCAGCCGTCTCGCTGAGGACCTCATCATCTTCACCGGCGAGGAGCACGGCTTCTTCGAGCTCGCGGATGCGTCAGCGACCGGCAGCAGCATGATGCCGCAGAAGAAGAACCCGGACCCGCTGGAGCTCGTCCGCGGGAAGAGCGGCCGCGCGATTGGCCGCCTCACAGGCTGGCTCGTGACGATGAAAGGGTTGCCGGGCGGTTACAACAAGGACCTGCAGGAGGACAAGGAAGCGGTGTTCGACGCGGAGCGCACGCTGGCGGTCTCGCTGACCGCGGCGCAGGCCGTGATTTCACGCCTGACGCTCAACACGGAGAAAACCGGGCGCGCCGCAACCGGGCTGCTGCTGGCGACCGACGTGGCCGACTACCTGGCCATCCGCGGGATGCCGTTCCGCCGCGCGCACGAAATCGTCGGGGCGATGGTGCGGCGGCTCCTGGCGGAAGGACGGGATTTCAGCAGCCTGACGCTCAAGGAGTGGCGGGAGGCGAGCGATTTCTTCGGCGATGACGCCCCCCAGGCGGCCACGCCGCTCGAATCCGTGCACGCCAAGCGGACCCCCCAGTCCACCAATCCAGATGCTGTGCAGGCGGCCTTGCGGGAATACCGTCAATGGCTCGCAAAATCGGGCGAATCCTTGTAAACTCAGGCGTACCGCCGCCTTTTACACCCGTACGACAGGCCGGGGTGGCCTGAGCCTGTCGACGGAAAATCTATCCCGCCTGAAAAGGAACGGTTCCGGGGGAGTTCATGCAGCAACGCCGGCTTCGGCTCGGTGACATTCTGGACGACTACTGTCCGCGTGAGCGCCGCATCACCAACCATGCGGTCGTCGCGATGATCGACGACGAGGTGAAGCAGACGCGCTGCACGACGTGTGACGCGGACCATGAGTACAAGCAGGCGCGCATCCCCCCGCCCCGCCGGAAGAAAGACACGCTCGCCCCCACGGTACCGACCGATATGCCAGAACAGACCCAGGAAGACACGCAGGAAGAGACACAGCACGAGGCACCCTTTGTCGAAGAGGTGACTGCCGAGGCCGCGTCCGTCGAGGCGCGCGCCGAGGAGTCGATCGACCCGCCGGCGAGCGAGAACGGCGAGAACGGCGAGAACGACGCCGACGCGGACGAGCACGTGCCCGAAGACGACGGGCCGGTGCATCGACGGCTGATTCGCGCCACGCTGCCTCGCCCGGAAGGACAGGTGCCCGAGCGCAAGACTCCCGACTTCACCGTGCGCCAGCCGGGCGGACGCGGAGGGCGCGAGTTCGACGGCAATCGCGGCGGCGGAGGCGCGGGTGCGGGCGGCGGCGGCCAGCGTCACGGCCGCGGACGCCGCGCCGGGGCGCGCGGCCCGCAGGGGACCTTCACGGGACCGTCGCGGTTCGGAGGTCCGCGCCAGAACTCGCCGCAGGGCGGGCAGCGCCAGAACGGCAATCGTCCAGGGCCGTCCGGCAGTCAGCGCGGCAGCGGACGTCCGCAGGGACAGCAGCGCGGTCCCGGACGGAAACGCGGACGTTGAGCGATTTCACCGGCAAGCTCGGTCTCATCGTCGGCGTCGCCAACAAACGGTCGCTGTCGTGGGCCATCGCGCAGGCGACCGGCAGCCGCGGCGCGCGCCTCGCGCTCACCTACCAGGGACGCTTCGAAGAGCACGTCAACGACCTCTCGCAGGGGCTCGCGCAGCCGCCGCTCGTGCTGCCGTGCGACGTCAGCTCCGACCAGGACATGACGTCGGTCTTCGCGAAGATCGAGGAGGAATTCGGCGGGCTCGACTTCCTCGTGCACGGGGTGGCGTTCGCATCGAGAGAGGAGCTCTCGGCGCCGTTTTCGCACACGACGCGCGAGGGGTTCCGCCTGGCGCTCGACATCTCGGCGTATTCGCTCATCGCGCTGACGCGCGGCGCGGCGCCGCTGATGGAGAAGCGCGGGGGCGGCAGCGTGCTCACGCTGAGCTACCTCGGGAGCGAGCGCGTGTTCCCGAATTACAACGTGATGGGGGTCGCAAAAGCGGCGCTCGAAGCATCGGTGCGATACCTCGCGGCCGACCTCGGCCCCCGCAACATCCGCGTGAACGCGATCTCCGCCGGTCCCGTGAAAACGCTCGCCGCCGCGGGCATATCAGGCTTCTCCAGCATCCTCGGTGTGTACAAGGACCGCGCGCCGCTGCGACGAAACATCGAGACCGGCGAAGTCGGTGACGCAGCCGCTTTCCTCCTCAGCGACGCGGGACGCGCCATTACCGGCGAGGTCCTGATGGTCGACGCAGGCTTCCACATCACAGGTATGTAGCTTGCACCCCCTCCCACGCCCGGTCCCAAAGACCAGGTAGGGCGGGCCTTTCGGACCGCCGCAAAGCTGGAGGGTCTGTGATGAAGCTCGGCTATTGGAAGATGACGGTGCTGGCGGCGCTCGTGGCGACTCCGCTCGTGGCCGGCTGCGGCAAGACCATCGGCGAGACGATCGACGACACCACGATCACGACGCGCGTGAAGACGCAGATGCTCAACGACCCGAACGTCAGCGGCACCGGCATCGACGTCGACACCTTCAAGGGCGTCGTCACGTTGTCAGGACGGGTGAAGAGCCAGGCCGAGCACGATCAGGCGCTCGCGATTGCGCGGCAGGTCAATGGCGTCACCGAGGTGAAGGACGCGCTCCAGGTCATCCCGTAGCGGGTAGTCAGGCCGGCCGTCCCCAGCTCTCCGTCCTGATGGACGCCGAGGGAACTCCGAGCTCGAGCAACGTGGCCGCCGATTCGCTGACGAGCGACGGCGGTCCGCACACGAAACAGAGCGTCTTCGCGGGCTCGTGCAGCACGGCCTCGAAGTGACTCCGCCCGATCCGCCCGCGCTTGCCGTCCCATGACGTGCTGTCGTCGCGCGTGACTGTCTGGTGCAGCTCCAGGCGGCCGGCGCGCTCGTGCGCGCGAAGCTCCTCGATGAAGGCGAACTCGTCGCTGCGCCGCGTGCTGTACAGGAGCGAAAGCTGTCCCGCCGGGTTGCGCCGCAGCGCGTGATCGAGCATCGCCCGCACGGGTGCGATGCCCGTTCCGCCGGCGACGAAGAGCACGCGCGAATCGTCGAGCGACGCGGGGAAGGTGAACGTTCCCAGCGGCCCCTCGATGTCGACGAGCGAGCCCGCTCGCGCCCACCTCAGATCCTCGGACCTTCCCTCCATCGCGATCAGCAGCTCCAGCGCGTGCGTCTCCGCCGCGCGCTCGGGCGAGCAGGCGATTGAAAAAGGGCGGCGCATGTGCGCGCCGTGCGGCCCCATCATCACCGCCTGCCCGGGAAGGTAGTGGAACGTGTGGCTGCGGATGTCGATGGCGAGGAGGCGCGAACGGGCCGAGGCTTCGTCGACGCGCGCGAGCGGGGCCGTCAGGAGCGTCACCGCCCCGCAGTTTACTGCGCCGCGGCGGCCGCCTCGCCGCTGCGAAGCCGCGCTCGCGCCGTCTTGCGCTGGCTCTTGTCGCGGTACATGCGGCTGTCGGCCTTGGCGAGCAGCGCCTCGTAGCCGTTGCCGTCGTGCGGAAACACGGCGGCGCCGGAGCTGATCATGATCGGGATGCGCAGGTCGGGACGGACCTCGAGCTCCACGTTGTCGACCGCCTGCTGCAGCTCGAGCCGCTTGCGTTCCGCCTCCTCGCGACCGCAGCCCGAGAGCACGACGATGAACTCGTCGCCGGCGTAGCGGACGCAGATGTCGTAGGGGCGGATGGCCGCCCGCAGCGCGGTGGCCGCTTCGCGCAGCGCGCGATCGCCGATGTGATGGCCGAACGTGTCGTTGATCTCCTTGAAATCGTCGAGGTCGAGGACGAGCAGCGAGACCTCGGCGTTGAGCCGTTCGGCGCGCGCCAGCTCGCGCGAGAGGTGCAGGAACATGAACCGCGTGTTCGGCAGCCCCGTCATCGGGTCGGTCAGCGAGTCTTCCTGCGTCTGCTCGAACACCGTCGAGTTGTGGATGACG
This sequence comes from Vicinamibacterales bacterium, assembly GCA_035571515.1. Lineage (GTDB taxonomy): Bacteria > Acidobacteriota > Vicinamibacteria > Vicinamibacterales > UBA2999 > Gp6-AA40. The sequence goes on along the minus strand of DATNCQ010000144.1, from coordinate 18,169 downwards.
GCCGCGGCCTGCTCGCACACGCGGTCCAGGAAGCGCCGATGGTCGTCGCGATAGAAGCTCGCGTCGGCGTGATACACCGAGAGCGTTCCAATGAAGCGCTCGCCGACGATGAGGGGGCAGACGAGTGCCGACTGAAGCCGGGTCTCCTGGCTCGAGCCGCCGGCTTCGAGGTCGGCGGCGGGTCGCGCGTTGACGAGCGGCCGCCGGTTGCGCGCCACCCAGCCAGCGAGTCCCTGCCCGCTGCGCACTTCGATCCCCTCGAACAGCTCGCCGTCGATGCCCGTCGCGAAGCGGCAGTGCAGCGTCTCGGTGGACTCCGTGTACAGGAAGAGCGCGCACGCCGAGAACGGAACGAGCTCCGTCAGCTTGGAGGCGATGACCGCCATCGTCTCGTGGACGCCGAGGCTCGTCCCCATCGTCTGCGCGATCTGGTAGAGGGCGTAGATTTCCCGGTGGGCGAGCGCGATGTCCTCGAACACCGACGCCGGCAGATCGGAGGACGGCAGCGCGGGCAGCGCCGTCCTGAGCCGCTGGACCTGCGCGCGGAGCGCGGGGAGGATGCGGACGAACGTCTCGACGACCGTCGGGTCGAGCGCCTTGCCCGATTCCTGCTGCAGCAGCGCCACCGCGCCGTCGATCGACATCGCCTGGTGGTACGGCCGCACCGACGTCAGCGCGTCGAAGTAGTCGACGATCGACAGGATGCGCGCGCCGAGCGGGATCTCTTCGCCGCGGAGGCCGGACGGGTAGCCGCGCCCGTCCCATCGCTCGTGATGGCTGAGGATGAGCGGGGCAACGGGATAGGGAAAGGGAACGCCGCCGATGATGCCGGCGCCGACCTCGGGATGGATGCGGACTTTCTGGAACTCTTCCGGCGTGAGCGGGCCCGGCTTGGCGAGGATGTGCTCCGGCACCGCGAGCTTGCCGATGTCGTGCAGCAGCGCCGCCGTCTTCACGCCGCGCACGTCGTCTTCCGACATGCCGAGCGCGCGTGCGAGGGCGACCGCGTACAGCTCCACGCGGCGGATGTGGTTGTGCGCCGTCTGATCCTTGGCATCGATGGCGAGCGCCAGCGCCTCGATGGTGGCGAGGTGGAGCTCCGAGATCAGGTTCGCGCGGCGCGACACGCCGAACGCGAAGTACAACGCGAGCAGCGCGAACGGCAGCAGCCAGAACGAAGATGTCGAGAGGAACCAGGAGGCAACGAGTGCCGCGCAGACCAGGACGATGGAGCCGGGGGTGCCCCAGAGGAGGCGTGAGAAGGATTGGGGCAACGCTGCCAAGACCGTACCCCCGTGACCCGGCGTGCGCCGGGTGGACTCAGGCGTCCCTTACGGGAGCCAGATAATGGTGATGCGGGCTCTCATCGTTCCCCCTCCGGTATGGAAAAACCATCACCAGAGGCGCAAAGATTCTGCCGTGCTGCACACCGAATCGCTAATTGATCATAACTCGCTGCAACGCAGAGGATTAGCGCCAGGGCCGCCAGCACGGGGAGAGCCGCGCGGCCCCGAAATCCTGTTCCGAGTCGGTACAGCGTGTGCTACTCGGGTGTTCTGTTCCGGGACGTTCTGGTCTCGGGCTCGAGGCTGTACTCGACGATCTTCCGATAAAGCGTCCCGCGGCTGATTTCGAGCACCCTCGCCGCTTCCTTCTTGTTCCACGACACGGCGTCGAGCACCCGGACGATGTGCGCGCGCTCGGCGTCGCGCAGCGTCGGCAGGCGCGGGGGACCGTCGGTCACCGGCATCGCGACGCCCGCGTGGAGGAACTCGATGTCGTTGTCGCGGATGACCCGCCCGGGGGCCGACAGCGCCGCGCGCGAGACCGTGCTTTCGAGCTCGCGGATGTTGCCCGGCCACGGATACGCCTGCAGGCGCGACATGGCCTCGCCCGACATCGTCTTGGCGTCGAGCGGCAGGCCGTTGCTCGCGCAGTAGCGCGCGAGGAAGCGGTTGGCGAGCACCGGGATGTCCACCGGGCGCTCGCGCAGCGACGGCAGGCGGATGGAGAACGCGTTGACGCGGTAGTAGAGGTCCTCGCGGAACCGCGCGTCGCGCACGAACTGGTCGAGCGGCCGGTTGGTGGCCGAGATCAGCCGGAAATCCACCTGCAGCGATTTCTGGCCGCCGAGGCGCTCGAAGCGGCGGTCCTCGAGGACGCGCAGCAGCTTGGCCTGGGCGACGAGTGAAAGGTCGCCGATCTCGTCGAGGAAGAGCGTGCCGTGATCGGCCAGCTCGAGGCGTCCCGGCTTGCGGTCGTGCGCGCCGGTGAACGCGCCCTTTTCGAACCCGAAGATTTCCGACTCGAACAGCGTGTCGGGCAGCGCGGCGCAGTTGACCGCCTGGAACTTCTCGGTGCCGCGGCGGCTCAGCTCGTGAATCATGCGGGCGACGACTTCCTTGCCCGATCCCGTCGGTCCGAGGATGAGCACCGCGATGTCCGACTTCGCGGCGGTGCGGATCCACTCGAACACGATCAGCATCTTCTCGTCGCGGCCGATCATCTCGCGGAAGCGCTGAACCGACGGCGCCTGGTCCTCGGTGCTGATGGCGGCGCGCCGTTCCAGGAACGTGTCGAGCAGCGCCGCCGAATCCTCGTCTTCCGGGCGCGCGGCGCCGAAGCGCGGCGGCGTCGTCGAGGCGCGCTGGGCGACGCCGAAGCCGACCAGCTCGTTGAGGCAGTTCTCGACGTCCAGGCGAAGTCGCCCGAAGGTCGACATCAGAGACTCGACGTCGAAGTTTTCCTCCGGCCGAGCGCTCAGAAAGCGCAGGAGTCCGGCGCGAAGCGGCGACTGGACGAGGTTCCGGAACCGGGTCTCGAGATCCGGACCTTCGGCCGTCTTGGGGAGTGAGGCGACAGCGCGCCGTGCGGCAAATGTCAGTTCGTCCACAGTTGTAGTGAAACGGCCCGGGCGTGTTGCGCGGGCGGCTCGTCTGTTTATCGGCGCGTCTCGTTCTGAGCCACAGGGGGTGGCTGCGGGCGGGGTTCCTGCCGGTAGTACGTCGACTGGAATTGCTCAATAAGTCGCTTCATTTCAAGGGCATCCCGCTTTCGGTGGCCGTGGCACCTGACCGGGCTGGCGCCGCCCGACGTCTCAATATAGACATCGCTGAACACGACGCCCGTGTCCACGCGCACGGAGGCCACGTGCGCGACATGGATGGAGTGCTCGGTCCGCCCGAACCAGCGCGGGGTATGGTGGACGATTGCCGTGGGCGTGATTTGCACCTGCGTGGGGAAGAGATGGTTGCCGGAACTGAGGCGGCTGGCGCGGAAGACGTGGCCGGCCGCGAAGGGGCGGCCTCTCCGCCAGACGAGGACCAGCACGGCCACGACAATCGCCCCGAAAACGAGCGCTGCAATAACCCAGGGCGACGGAACGTCGAGCTGATTCATAAATTGACCCGCTTTACGCGTCTTGCGACGACGCGTCGGGCGGCGTGGCGCTTCGCGCGAGGATGCTAAGCTAGCCGCGAGCCGCGACACAAGCGCGCTCGCCACGCCTTATGCCTCACCGCGCGCCCGGCTCGACGGGCAAGACACGCCAGGACTACCTCTCCGGCAAGCCGATTCGCTACTACCGCCCGCGCGGCAGCGCCGATATCCACACGCTGATCGACGAGGGCTTCCAGGCGTTCAACGCCGCGCGGCTCGGGGAGGCCTGCCGCATCTACACGGACAAGATGCTGCTGCCGGAGCACGACACGACGATTGCGCTGACCGTTGCGGGAGCCCTGACGCCCGCGGGTCTCGGCGGCTGCATGGTCGAGCTGATGGAGCGCGGGCTGATCGACATCGTGATCAGCACCGGCGCGAACCTCTATCACGACCTGCATTACGCGCTCAATTTCACGCTGCACCGCGGCTCGCCCTTCGTCAACGACGTCGAGTTGTACGAAGAGGGCGTCATCCGCATCTACGACGTCCTGTTCCCCTCCAGCGTGCTGCTCGAAACCGACGCCTACATCCGCGAGTTCCTCGTCCGGTCGGGGATGAACGGGCCGGTGTCGACGGCGGAGTTCCACTACGCGCTCGGACGCGACCTGATAGCGCGCCAGCCCGGGTGCGAGGCGTATTCCGTCGTGGCCGCCGCCGCCGCGGCCGGCGTCCCGATCTATACGTCGTCGCCCGGCGACAGCTCCATCGGCATGAACATCGCCTACCACGAGCTGATGAACGACAGCCGCCTGATGATCGACCCGAACAAGGACGTCAACGAGGTGTGCGCCTTCATCCTCGCCGGCAAGAAGAACGGCTGCGTCATTCTCGGCGGCGGCTCGCCGAAGAACTTCTATCTGCAGGGGCAGCCGACGCTGTGGGAGGTCTACGGCATCCCGAAGGGCGGCAACGACTACTTCATCCAGCTGACGACCGACCAGGTGGTGTGGGGCGGTCTTTCCGGCGCGACGCCGGCAGAGGCCGTCAGCTGGGGGAAGGTCAATCCAGGGGTGCTTCCCGACACGGTCGTCGCCTACTGCGACTCGACGATCGCGTTTCCGCTCTTCTGCGAATACGCCGTCGGCTCCAGGTACGGCCGCCGGACGCGGAAAGAGCTCGTGCACAAGCGCGACGCGCTCGTCGCGGAGCTGCGCGCCGAGGCGAAGAACGCGACGCGCACGCATCCGCAGCCCGACGAGAAGACGGAGACGATGCCGGACCTGGAAAGGCACCGGTAAGTCAAAATGCAAAATGCAAAATGCAAACCCTGAGCAGGTCGAACCAGTGTGGTGAAGGCGTGACGACATTCACCCGGCGGCGTCGAACCAGGTAGGGTTTGCATCTTGAATTTTGAATTTTGCATTGCCTGCGAAGCATGGGCACACTGGCTTCGGAATTAGGACCGCACGCGGAGCGGATCACCGAGCAGACACGGGTATACGTGGACGCGAACGTGCCGGCCGGCCTGGTCGGCTTCATGCGCGACGCGCTGCACTGGGACGCGCTCTTCGTCATGGAGCACGACGACCTGCGGCGCGCGCCCGACGCCGAGCATTACCGCCTGGCGCGGCAGCTGCGGCGGACGCTTATCAGCTTCGACCGCGATTACCTCGACGACCGCAAGTTTCCGCCCGCCGAGAGTCCCGGCGTCGTCATCCTCACCGCGCCGGAGGAGCGCGGCTACATCGCGCTTCTCAAGCGCCTCAACACGGAAGTGTTCCAGCCCTCGCTCGTCGCCTGCACCGTTCCGTTGGAGGGACGAAAGGTTCATGTGCACGTCGACTGGACGGGCGATACAATCCCACCGACGCCGTGATTCTCGGAGTTGAAGTTCGCGAAGACGCGGTCCTGGCCGTTGCGGCGGATGACGCCGGCGCGATCACGAGACGCGGCAGGCACGACGGCACTGCCGGCTCGTCGGCGGCCGAGGCCGTGCGCGAGGCGCTTGGCGGCGCGGCCGCAACCGCCATCGGCGTCGCGCTCCGCGATCCGCGCGAGGACGGGGCCGAAAAGATCGTCCGCGCCGTTACCGAGGCGGCGGGCGCGCCTTCGTCGCCCCGTATCATCACGCGCGGCTGCGCGGTGGCGCTCGCCGAGCAGTGGTGCGGCGCCGCCCGCGACGCGAGCCACGTCGTCTCGCTCGTCGCCGCCGACACCGTGCACTCCGGCCTCGTCATCGACGGAACGCCGTTCGAAGGCGCACACGGCCTGGCGGGCGCGGCGGCATGGCTGGCGCTCAACCCGGTCGAGCGCGAGGACTACCGCAAGCTCGGGTCGCTGCAGGCCGAAATCGGCGCCGCCGGCATCGTCCGGCGGCTGGTGTGGCGCATCAAGTCGGGCGATCGCTCGCGGGTACTGGACATGGCGGGGGGCGACATGGGCGCCATCCACGTCCAGCACATCTTCGACGCCGCACGTAACGGCGACGGCGTGTCGATCTCCGTAGTTCGCGACACCGCGCGCTACGTCGGCATGGCGGTCGCCAACCTGGTCGCGGTGACCGACCCGAACATCGTGATTCTCGGCGGCCTCATCGCCGACGCCGCGGACCAGCTGCTCCAGCCGTCGCAGACCGAGGCGCTGCGCCGTCTTCCCAAGAGCATGGCCGATTCGCTGACCGTCGCGGCCGCGGCGCTCGGCAACGACGGAGGTCCACTGGGCGCGGCGCGCGCAGCCATGATCGCGCGATGATCGTCCTCGCCGGCGGCGACATCGTCCTGCCGGACCGCATCCTCACCAGCGCATCGCTCATCATCGACCAGGGACGGATCGCCGCGATCGACGGCACGCGCGGAGCGCCGGCCGGGGCCTCTCTCGTCAACGTCCACGACGGCTTTGTCGTTCCGGGCTTCGTCGACGTTCACGTCCACGGCGTCGAGGGGCACGACACGCTCGACGGCGCGGGCGCGCTCGCGGAGATCGCGAAGCGGCTGCCGCGGTACGGCGTGACCGCCTTCTGTCCGACGACGGTGGCGTGCTCGCCGGCGGATCTCTCGCTGACGCTCCAGCAGATCGCGGACGCGCGGGTCGGGCGCCCGGCGGGCTCGGCGCGTGTGCTGCCGGCCCACCTGGAGAGCAACTTCATCAACCCTGAATACAAAGGCGCGCAGCCCGCCGCGTGCCTCAGGCTGCCGACCGACGCGCGTCGCGAGGGCGAGTTCAGCGGGCGCGATATTCTCGACGTCATCGAGGCGCGCCAGGCCGACGTCGGCATCGTCACCGTGGCGCCCGAAATCGACGGGGCGCTGGAGCTGATCCCTCGCCTGGTGCGCGCCGGGCATCGTGTCTCGCTGGGTCACTCCGCGGCCGATTACGACCAGGCCGTCGCGGCCATCGACGCGGGCGCGCGGCACGCGACGCATCTCTTCAACCGGATGACGCCCATCACGCATCGCGCCCCGGGCCTGGCGGGGGCGGTCCTGTCGCACGACGAGGTGAAGGCGGAGCTCATTTGCGACGGCTTCCACGTCCACGCCGCGATGAGCCGGCTGGCGATCGCCGCCAAGGGTGTCGACGGCGTGATGGCCATCACCGACGGCACCGCGGGCTCGGGGCTGCCGCCGGGCTCGATGACGCGGCTGGGCGGGCGCCCGATTCGCGTCTCGGATCAGGCGGCGCTGCTCGACGACGGAACGCTCGCCGGGAGCACGCTGACGATGGATCGCGCATTCCGCAACGTCGTGACGATGTTCCACGCGTCGATCGTGCAGGCGGCCATCGTGTGTTCGACGACGCCCGCGCGCGCGCTCGGCCTGACGCGGTTCGGCGTCATCGCCGAGGGGAACGTCGCGGACCTCGTGGTGCTGGATCGCGCGTTTCGCGTCGTGCGGACGTTCATCGACGGTGAGGAAGTCTTCAGCCGCGCCTAGGCGGGCCGCCTACCGGGCCGGTTGCACCGCGTAGCGCGTCGGGTCGGGAACCCCCGCGTCGATGAACGCGTCACGCCGCTCGCGGCATTTGCTGCACATGCCGCAATGCACGCCATCTCTGGGGTTCATGCACGACAGCGTGAGCTCCAGCGGAACGCCGAGTTCGACCCCCAGCCGGATGACGTCCGACTTTTCCTTCTGCGCGAACGGGGTGTCGATGCGGACGTCGTGCGCGAGGCCGAGCGAGAGCGCGCGGCCCATCGAGGCAAAGAACTCCGGGGTCGCGTCCGGAAACGGGTTGTGCGCCAGCGAACCCTGCGCGATGCGCCCGATGCCGTGCTGCGCGCAGTAGATCGACGCCTTCGTCACCAGGATGATGTTGCGTCCCGTCAGGTAGACGTCCTCGTCCGGCGTGTCGAAGGCCGGCGGCTCTCCACGCAGCGCCCAGTGCGTCGGCGGATACAGGTCGCGGACGGTGAACGTCAGCCGCGCGAGCGGAGCGAGCGAGGCATACGGCGGCGTCGCCAGCAGCCGGTCGAGCGCCGCGAGCTCCGCGTCCTCCCACGCGAGCCCCGTGCTCACGTAGACCGGATGCACGTGCGACGTACGCGCCTCGTGCGCCGCCAGCACCGCGCTGTCGAGACCCGCAGACAGAAGTACAGCTGTCGAAGAGGACATCTGGAGTGTAGGGCGGGTCTTTTAGACCCGCCAGATCGTAAGATTACTGGCTATGTACTCGGTCACCAAGAAGATCGACTTCTGCTACGGCCATCGCCTGCTCGACTACGACGGCATCTGCAAGCACCCGCACGGCCACAACGCGGTCGCTGAGATCGAGGTCCGCACCGATTCGCTCGACAACCGCAACATGGTCGTCGACTTCAGCGACATCAAGCGCATCGTCAAGGGGTGGATCGACCGCGAGCTCGATCACAAGATGATCCTCCGCCACGACGATCCGCTCGTGAAGCCGCTGCAGTCACTCGGCGAGCCGATCTTCATCGTCGACAGCAATCCGACCGTCGAGCGCATCGCCCGGCTCATCTACGACATGTCGCGCGAGCAGGGGCTCCCCGTCGTGCGCGTCACCGTCTGGGAGACGCCTACGTCGTGGGCCACCTACACCGGCGCCTGATCGCCTTCGACCTCGACGGCACCCTCATCGACTCGTCGCGCGACCTCGCCGACTCGGTCAACGAGCTGCTCGGCGAGCTGGGCGCGCCGCCGCTGCCGCTCGACGCCGTGACCCGGATGATTGGAGAAGGCGCGAAAGTCCTGATCCGCAGGGCGCTGGCGGCGTCGGGCATTCCGGAGGAGCCTGGCGCCATCGACCGGTTCCTCGAGATCTACGACCGCCGGCTGCTCGATCACACGCGTCCCTATGACGGCATCATCGACGTCGTGCGCGCCGCCCGCCGCCATGCGCGCGTGGCGGTGCTGACCAACAAGCCGCTCGCGCCGTCCGAGAAGGTGCTGGCGGGACTCGGCATGCGCGATCTCTTCGACGACGTGATCGGCAGCGGCGGGCCGTATCCGCGCAAGCCCGATCCGGCGGCGCTGCTCGCGCTGATGGAACGCGCGGACGCGACGCCAGGCCGCACGCTGATGGTCGGCGACTCGAGGATCGATTACGACACCGCGAAGAACGCGGCGGCCTGCTCGTGCCTGGTGGCCTACGGCTTCAGCGGCCACACGCTCGACGGCATCCCGATAGACGATGCGTGGGTCGCGACGGACTCGTCCACGCTGGGAGAAATCATCGCCCGCTTCGTTGCTAGGGACTGAACGGGAACTCGTAGGAGAGGTAGACCAGACCAGAGATGGTCGTGCCGCCGTCCTCGCGCACGACCGGGGCAGCTACGCCGACGACCCATTGCGAGTCGTGATGGTTCCAGCCGGCGCGAACGCCGGGCGACAGCGTCAGGCGGCCCGCCCCTTCGAGCAGCGTCTCCATCATCAGGTTCACCATCGGCCATGTCCGCCAGATCGCACTGGCGCCGGCCAGCGGCCTCGACTCGGACGGCACGTGCGTGAAGCCAACGTTCCAGTGGAAGTAGACGTCGCCGGCCTGCTCGCTGAACGGCAGGTTCGCCTGCCAGCCGATGCCTCCGTCGCCAAGCCCGCGCGCGCTGTTGCCCGTCGGCAGGATTACCGAGAACCGCGGCGAGAACGCCGGCGTGCCGCGCGTGTCGAGCATCAGCTGCACGCGGTAGTTGAGCATCACGTCGCCGAGGCCGCGCGTGCTGCCGATGGCGTCGTAGGGGATCGAATACGAGATCTGGTGCGTGCGGCCGGCCAGCGGCCACTCCTGCGTGAGGCTCATTTCCCATTCGTCGCGCGCGTCCATCCGCAGCGTGCCGATGCTCTGCACGACGCCTGCCTCCTGGTTGAACGCCTCCTCGATGAGGAACGAGTTGTCGGTGATCTCGAACGGCCGGGCAGTTTGCGCGCGCGCGGCCGTCGCGAGGGCAAGGCCCAGGAAGACGACGCGCGCGGCCTGGACGAGGAGCTTCGAGGCGGCGCGCGCCCCGATGGTGATGCGGCGATCGCCCTTGCCGCGCAAGCGGACGCTGTCGGACGCCTCGTCGCGCTCCTCGACTTCGACCGATTCGCCCGGCTTGAGGTCGTGGCTCTCGACGAACCGGAGGAACTGCTTGTCCTGGTCGATGATGCGCGTCACCGTCATCGGCGCGCCGATGGGGCAGCTGAGCAGCGTCTGCGCCTGCTGCTTTTTCACCACGCCCTCCGCATCGGGAATCGGGTCGCCGTGCGGATCGACCTCGGGGCGGCCCAGCATTTCGTCCATCCGATCGATCAGACGATCCGAGACCACGTGCTCGAGCAGCTCCGCTTCGTCGTGTACTTCGTCCCAGCGCAGGCCCATCACCTGCACGAGGAACAATTCCACGAGGCGATGCCGGCGGAGGACGAGCGCGGCGAGCCGTCGTCCGGCGCGCGTGAGCGTGACGCCGGCGTAGGGCTCGTAGTTGACGAGACCCGACTCTGCCAGCGTCTTGACCATCGTCGTCGCGGTTCCTGGAGTGACGCCCAGCGCCGTCGCGAGCTGGCCCATGGGCAGCAGCCGAGGTTCGGCGCCGGGCGCGCCGTGGGAGCCGAGGTAAATGGTCTTCAGGTAGTTCTCGACCGTGCTCGACGGGAGCATGTCGCGCGATCATAATTGACTTTTCGGCTCATCACGAAGTAAATTTTGACCGGTCAAAATGTCGCGCGAGCTCGACCAGGCCGGTTCGAACGGGTGGCGTCTGCCTCGCGGCGAGGCGAGCCTGCGCGAGGTGCACGGCTCGATCCCGATCCCGCAGGACGCGGGGTTCTGGCGCAAGCTGTTCGCCTTCGCGGGGCCCGGCTACCTCGTCGCCGTCGGCTACATGGACCCGGGCAACTGGGCGACCGACCTCGCCGGCGGCGCCCGCTACGGCTACACGCTGCTGAGCGTGATTCTCCTGTCCAACCTGATGGCGATCCTGCTGCAGGCGCTCGCGGTGCGCCTCGGCATCGCCACCGGCCGCGACCTGGCGCAGGCCTGCCGCGATCACTACTCCTGGCCCGTCACCGTCGGCCTCTGGATCCTGTGCGAGATCGCGATCGCCGCCTGCGACCTCGCGGAAGTCATCGGCGCGGCCATCGCGCTGAACCTGCTCTTCGGCCTGCCGCTCATCTGGGGCGTCTGTCTAACCGCGCTCGACGTGCTCATCGTCCTGTTCCTGCAGAACCGCGGCTTCCGCTACGTCGAGGCGCTCGTCGTCGCGCTCATCCTCATGATCGCCGGCTGCTTCGCCATCGAACTGTGGTTCGCCAAGCCCGCCCTCGGCGCGGTGGCGGTCGGGTTCGTGCCGACGTTCGGCATCCTGCGCGACCAGGACATGCTCTACATCGCGATTGGCATCCTGGGCGCGACCGTGATGCCGCACAACCTGTACCTGCACTCCTCCATCGTGCAGACCCGGAAGTACGTCGACACCAACGCCAGCAAGGCGGAAGCGATTCGCTTTGCGTCGATCGACTCGAGCGCCGCGCTGATGTTCGCGCTCTTCATCAACGCCGCCATTCTCGTGATGTCGGCGGCGACGTTCCACGGCAGCGGCCACGACAACGTGGCGGACATCGGCGATGCCTACCAGCTGCTCTCGCCGCTGCTGGGAACCGGTGCGGCGAGCATCCTGTTCGCCGTGGCGCTGCTCTGCTCGGGCCAGAACGCCACGCTGACCGGCACGCTGGCCGGCCAGATCGTGATGGAGGGCTTCATCAACCTGCGCGTGCGGCCCTGGCTGCGGCGCCTGGTGACGCGGCTGCTCGCCATCATTCCGGCCATCATCGTCGTGGCGTTGTATGGCGAGCGCGGCACGGGCGCACTGCTGATCGCCAGCCAGGTGGTGTTGAGTCTGCAGCTGTCCTTCGCGGTGTTTCCGCTCGTCCTCTTCACCTCGGAGCGGGCGAAGATGGGTCCCTTCGTCGCGCCGGCGTGGATGCGCGTGCTGGCCTGGACCGTCGCGGTTATCATTGCGGCACTCAACGCGTGGCTGCTCGTCCAGACGCTGGCGTAGACGTCTTGAAGGCTCGCTAGATGTACCGCCGCATTCTCGTGGCTATCGAGCATTCCGCCGCCGACCAGGCGATTCTCGAACACGTGCGCCAGCTTGCGGCGCAGGTCGGCTCCGAACTGCATCTGGTGCACGTGGCGGATGGATGGGCGGCGCGCAATTTCGATCAGCTGCAGCTGCGCGAATCCGAAGAGATGAAGGACGACCGCGATTACCTGGCGAAGCTCGCGGCCGATCTCACCGCGCACGGGTTGAAGGTCTCCACCGAGCTCGCGATGGGCGATCCCGCCGACCAGCTGATTCGCCTCGCTGAAGAGCGCGGCGTCGATTTGCTGGCGATGTCCACGCACGGCCATCGCTTCCTCAACGATCTCGTCCGCGGGACGACCGTCAACCGCGTCCGTCACCTCGTCAAGATTCCAGTGCTGCTGGTCCGCGCGGTCCCGTAGGGGTACCGTAGGGGCCGCCTTCACGCGGCCCACCATGAGTCTTCGCTCCACCATCGCGACGCCGGCCGGCAAGCAGCGGTACGTCCGGCGGATGTTCGCGACGATCGCCGACCGCTACGACCTGATCACCGTCCTGCTCTCGTACGGCCTCGACCGGCGGTGGAAAGATCGCCTCGTCACGCTCGCCTCGGTCACTCGCAACGATCGCGTGCTCGACCTTGCGTGCGGCACGGGCGACATCCTGTTCCGCGCGGCCGAGAGGTCGGCGGTCGCCGTCGGCCTCGATGTGACGTTCCGCATGCTGCAGCTCGCGGCGGCGAAGGCCCCCCCGGTTCGTGGACGCGTCGAGGGCGCGAAGGCGGCGCTCGTGACCGGGGACATGCTCGCGCTGCCGTTTCCCGCGGCGAGCTTCACCGTGGTCACCACGGGGTACGGGCTGCGCAACGTGCCCGACCTCGGGCAGGCCATCGACGAGATCGCGCGCGTCCTCGTGCCGGGCGGCCGGCTGCTCTCGCTCGATTTCAACCGGCCGGCGCAGCCGCTCCTCCGCGCCGCATACCTGACGTATCTGACGATCGTCGGCTCGACGCTCGGCTTCGTTCTCCACCGCGACCCGGATACGTATCGCTACATACCGGAATCGATTCGCAACTATCCCGGCGCCGAAGGGGTGGCCAGGCTCCTGGCGCAGCGCGGGTTCGAGCAGGTGCGGGTGATTCCGTTGCTCGGCGGCCTGATGGCGATTCATGTCGCCAGAAGGGCCGGCTAACGCCGGCCGCTACGACAACAAACCACGGAGGGTCCGCCTTCACGCGGACCTACCGCTCCAGCCAGGGTTCGAGCGCTTCGACGAGAAAGGCGAGGATATCCGCCTCGGACAGGTCCTGCGGCGCGGCGCCGGCCCTGATGGGCCGCTCGTCCTCGAGCGTGCGCGATCCGCGCGTCTGCCGGATCCGTCCTACCACCGTGGGAGTGTCGCCGCTGCCGTCGAGCGCGAACTCGACGTAATCGTCGCGGCCGCGGTCCGACGCAAGCCGCAGCCCGCCGCTCGGCGTCGAAACCGTAAACAGGTATCCCTCGGCCTTCAGCGCATTTGCCAGCATGCGCGTCGTCGGCGTCGCGACGGTTTCGAGAAACGCGGCGTACGCACGTTCGGTATCCGCCGCGTGCTGCCGCCGCTGCTGCGCGCGTGCCTTCGCGCGATCGATCGCATGCCTGAGCTGCCGTCTGACCTCGGATACTTCCACGTGCGCCTCGCGAAGCTTATTGTAGGGGACTGACATGCCCAGGAAAGTGCTCGTTGCCGTCCTTCTGTCTCTGACCCCGATCGCGGCGTCGGCGCAACAGCCGCCCGCGCCGCGCGACCAGCCCGTCGTCGTGACGTCGGGCGATGGCGTGGTGAAGGCGACGCCCGATCAGGCGTGGATCACGGTCACCGCGGAATCGCGCGCGCCGAGCCCGCGCGAGGCACAGCGCAGGAACGCCGATGCGATGAAGCCGGTACAGGACCGCCTGCGCGCCGCCGGCATCCCCGCCGACGCGATCACGACCACCGGCTACGACCTGCAGCCGGACTGGGACTACAGCAACAATCGGCGGACGCTGCGCGGGTACGTCGCGCGCAACACGATCAGCGTTCGCATCGACGCCATCGACCGTGTCGGCGAGCTGCTCGACGTCGTCGTCAGCGCCGGGGCGACCGGCGTGGACAGCATCCGCTTCGACGTGAAGGACCGCGAGCGGCTGGAACGCGAGGCGTTGCGGCTCGCGGTCGCCGACGCGCGTGCGCGCGCGGTCGCCGCGGCCGCGGGCTCCGGGCTCGCGCTCGATCGCATCCTCAGGATCGAGGAGCAGGGTGTAAGCTCACCGCCGGTCCCGCTGTTCCGATCGGTCGAAGCGAAGGCGGCCGATGCGCCGCCGATCGCGGCAGGAGAGCTGGAGGTCCGGGCGCACGTCACGGTGACGACGCTGCTCAAGTAGATGGCCGTCGATTACACGAAGGCTCAGCGCCTGCTCGCGCGGCGCGACCCGGTGCTGCGCGACCTGATGCGCGCGCACGGCCCCTGCGGACTGGCCGCACGCCAGCACGCGGACCCGTTCAAGGCGCTGATCCGCGCCATCGTCGGCCAGCAGCTGTCGGCGAAGGCGGCGGCGACGATCTTCGGCCGCTTCGAGCAGCTGTTCGAGGCGTTCCCGACGGCGTCGCAGGTGCTCGACGTACCGGACGATCGGTTGCGCGCCGTCGGGCTCAGCTCGCAGAAACTCGGCTACCTGCGCGACCTGTGCAACCGGATTCAGGCGGGACAGCTGCCGCTCGATGTCTTCGACCGAATGGACGACGAAGCGGTGATCGAGACGCTGACGCAGGTCAAAGGGGTCGGACGATGGACGGCGGAGATGTTCCTGATCTTCCGCCTGCAGCGGCCTGACGTGCTGCCGGTCGGCGATCTCGGCATCGTGAAAGCGGTCCAGCGCGCGTATAAACTTCGCAAGGCGCCGTCGCCCGACCGGCTCACGCGCATCGGCGAGGCGTGGAGACCCTATCGCTCCGTGGCGTGCTGGTACTTGTGGGCGAGTCTGAACAACGACCCGACGAAGGATTGACCATGCAGACACGAAGACTTCTTCCGACGGCTTGGATCTTGGAGCTTTGCCTGAGCACAGCCGCGATCCTGGTGCTTGCCGCTTTCGTCGCGGCGCAGGGCGCGACCGAGATCCCGAAGATTCAGTTCGAGAAGTACACGCTTGCGAACGGCCTCGAAGTCATCCTGAAGGAGGACCATCGGTTGCCGATCGTGGCGGTGAACCTCTGGTATCACGTCGGGCCGGCCAACGAGTCCGCGGGGCGCACCGGGTTCGCGCACCTGTTCGAGCACCTGATGTTCCAGGGGTCGAAACACACGCCGAAAGACTCGCACTTCCAGATGCTCGAGGCCGCGGGCGCGACCGGCATCAACGGCACCACCGATTACGACCGCACGAACTACTTCGAGACGGTGCCGTCGAACCGGCTCGAGCTCGCGCTGTGGATTGAATCCGACCGCATGGGCTACCTGCTCGACGCGATCGACGCGAAGGAATTCGCCAACCAGCAGGACGTCGTGCGCAACGAGCGGCGGCAGAGCGTCGAGAACCGGCCGTACGGCAACGCGGAGGAAGAGCTCGTGCACATGCTCTATCCGCCGAATCATCCGTACTACGCCAACGTGATCGGCTCGCACGCCGACATCCAGGCGGCGCGGCTCGACGACGCGAGGCAGTTCTTCAGGCGCTATTACGCCCCCAACAACGCGAGCGTGGCCATCGTCGGCGACTTCGATCCCGCGCAGACGAAGAAGCTCGTCGAAAAGTACTTCGGGCCGCTGAAGCGCGGCGCGGCGGTGCCGCCCATCGACGCGCAGACGCCGAAGATCACCATGGAGCGGCGCAAGGTCGTCCCGGACCGCGTCGAGCTCCCGCGCGTGTACATGGCGTGGCTCACACCGTCCATCTTCAAGCCGGGCGATGCCGAAGCGGACATGGCGGCGGAAGTGCTCGGGGGAGGGCGCGCGAGCCGGCTGTACCAGAAGCTGGTCTACGAGAAGCAGATCGCGCAGAACGTCGACGCGTCCCAGCAGTCGCTGCTTCTCGGCTCGCAGTTCCAGATCGACGCCACCGCGCGGCCGGGCCACACCGCCGAGGAGCTGGAGGCGGCCATCAACGCGGAGCTCGAGGCGCTCCGCACGCGGCCCGTCGAGCCGCGCGAGCTGGAACAGGCGCGCAACACCATCGAGACGCAGGCGATCACGCGGCTCGAGAACCTGAACGGCGTCGCCAACATGCTCAACAGCTACAACCATTTCCTGAAGACGCCGGACTACCTGCAGAAGGACGTCGAGCGGTACCGCGCCGTCACGCCCGCCTCGCTGATGGCCTTCGTGCGCGATCAGCTGCAGCCGTCGATGCGCGCCGTGGTCTACGCGGTGAAGGGCGACCCCGTGATGGCGCCGCAGGTCCCCACGCCACCGGCGCCGACGACCGCGGGCGCGGGGACGGAATCGGTCAACATCGACGAGCCGTGGCGCAACGAGATGCCGAAGCCGGGCGCCGCGCGCACGCTGCAGGTGCCGGTCCCCGAGACCGCGCAGCTGGCCAATGGGCTCACGCTGATCCTCAGCACCCGCCGTGGGCTGCCGATTGTCGCGTCGAACCTCGTCGTCAAGAGCGGCAGCGACACGAACCCGCCCGACCAGCCCGGCCTGGCGAACTTCACCGTCTCGATGCTCGACCAGGGAACGGCAACGCGAAACGCGCCGCAGATTGCCAACGAGGTCGCGCAGCTTGGCGCCACGCTCAACACCAACAGCTCGATGGACGCCTCCATCGTGGCGGCGCGCTCGTTGAAGAAGAACTTTGCCGCGACGCTCGACCTCGCCGCCGACATCGCGCTGCACCCGTCGTTCCCGGCGGAGGAGATCGAGCGGCAGCGCGCCAGCCGTCTCGCCCAGCTCGTGCAGCAGCGCGAGAACGCGAACATTCTTTCCGCGCGCATCGTCAACGTCGCGCTCTACGGCGATCGCCATCCGTACGGGTTCACGGAGATCGGGACCGAGGCGTCGGTGAAGGCGCTGACGCGCGACGCGATGCTCAGGTTCTGGAAACAGAATTTCGTTCCCAACAACGCGGCGCTCGTCGTCGCCGGCGACATCACGATGGCCGAGTTGCGTCCGCTCGCGGAGAAGGTGTTCGGCGCGTGGCAGCGCGGCACGCCGGCCAAGCCAGCCGTCGCGACTCCCGCGACGACGCAGGCGCGCGTCCTCATCGTCGATCGGCCGGGTGCGCCGCAGACGCAGATTCGGATCGGCGCCATCGGCGCGCCGCGATCGGCGCCCGAGTTCCAGGCGATCCAGGTGATGAACACCGAGCTCGGCGGCCTGTTCTCCAGCCGCATCAACATGAACCTCCGGGAGGATCACGGCTACACCTACGGCGCGTCCTCGCAGTTTTCGTTCCGCCGTGCGGCCGGCCCTTTCCAGATCGCGTCGGGCATCCGCACCGACGTCACCGGCCCGGCGGTCGGCGAGATCTTCAAGGAGGTCAAGGGCATGGTGGAGAAGCCGATGACCGCCGAGGAGCTGCAGAAGGCCAAGGACTCGATGGCCAACTCGCTGCCCGGCGCGTTCGAGAGCAGCGCCAACGCCGTGAACAACTTCTCGAACGTGTTCATCTACAACCTGGGGCTCGACTACTACTCGAGCTATGCCGCGCAGGTGCAGGCGGTGACCGCCGATCAGGCGCTGACAGTGGCGAAGAAGTACCTGGTGCCGCAGAACATGGTGGTGATTGCCGTGGGCGACCGCAAGGCGATCGAGCCGGAGCTGGTGAAGCTGTCGCTCGGCCCGCTCGAGATCCGCGACGCCGAAGGGCGCGTCGCAAAGTAGACGACCGGTAGACTTCAAATCTCTGTTGGAGGGACAGACATCTTGTCGCAGGCTTCATACTCGGCGTCGTCGGTTGCGGCCCTGAACATCGACTACGACAAGGAGCGCATCGAGGACGTCGGGTTCATGACGTCCATGGCCCTGGTGCTGCTGGGGAACTACGCGCAGACCGGCCACTTCGGCGGGCCGCTCGCCTACACGCCCTACAACGTGGCGGTTCACCTGGCGGGTCCTGAGCTCGGCGGCCTGCGCTTCGACTACCGGCGCCCCAAGCATCCCTACAGCGACAAGTTCATGCTGGCTGGCGGGCACTGCATCCCGACGTGCTACGCGCTGTGGATGATCATGGGTCAGGCGATGGCGCGGCGGCACGCGGCCACCGGCCAGGATCGCTACTACGTGGACCCGGCCGTGGCGATGCTGCCGATCGA
>DATNCQ010000143.1:0-90444 GCA_035571515.1 Vicinamibacterales bacterium | reverse complement strand
CCTACCTCGACTGGCTGGTGGCGTTGCCCTGGAACAAGAGGACCGACGAAGTCATCGATCTGCCGAAGACGAAGCAGACGCTCGACGCCGATCACTCAGGGCTCGAAAAGGCCAAGGACCGCATCCTCGAATACCTGGCGGTGCGGAAGCTGAATCCCGCGGTGAAGGGGCCGATTCTCTGCTTCCTAGGGCCGCCCGGCGTCGGCAAGACCTCGCTCGCGCGGTCGATCGCGCAGTCGCTGGGCCGCAAGTTCGTGCGCGTCTCGCTCGGCGGCATGCGCGACGAGGCGGAAATCCGCGGGCACCGGCGGACGTATATCGGCGCGCTCCCCGGCCAGATCGTCCAGGGGCTGCGCCGGGCGGAGTCGAAGAACCCGGTCTTCATCCTCGACGAAATCGACAAGCTCGGAAACGATTTCCGCGGCGACCCGGCGTCCGCGCTCCTCGAGGTGCTCGACCCCGAGCAGAACGTCTCGTTCCGCGATCACTACCTCGACGTGCCGTTCGACCTGTCGGAGGTGCTGTTCATCACGACGGCCAACGTCCTCGACCCGATCCCGCCGGCGCTGCGCGACCGCATGGAGGTCCTCGAGCTCCCCGGCTACACCGAGGAGGAGAAGCTCGCCATCGCGCGCGAGCACCTGGTCCAGAAGCAGATCACCAACCACGGCCTGACGCCCGAGCAGTTGACGATCGGCGACGACGCGCTGCGGCTGGTGATTCGCGGCTACACGCGGGAAGCGGGCGTCCGCAACCTCGAACGCGAGATTGGCGCGCTGTGCCGCAAGGCCGCGCGCCGCCGCGCCGAGGGCAACGAAGCGCCCCTCCACATCACCGCCGCCGTCGTCGTCGAGCTGCTCGGCGCGCCGCATTTCCTCGACGAGGAGATGGAGGAGCGGACCAAGGAGCCGGGCGTCGCCATCGGCCTCGCGTGGACGCCGGCCGGCGGCGACGTCCTCTTCATCGAGGCGTCGCGCATGGCGGGGACGGGGACGCTGACGCTGACCGGGCAGCTCGGCGAGGTGATGAAGGAATCGGCGCGCGCGGCGCTCTCGTGGTTCCGCGCGCACGCGGCCACCTACGGGGCGGACCCCGACTTCTTCAAGGTCTCCGAAATCCACCTGCACGTGCCGTCGGGCGCGATTCCCAAGGACGGCCCGTCGGCGGGCGTGACGATGGTGACCGCGCTGGCGTCGGAGCTGACCCGGCGCCCCGTGCGCGGCGACATCTGCATGACCGGCGAGATTACCCTCTCGGGCCGCGTGCTGCCCGTTGGCGGTATCAAGGAAAAGGTGCTGGCCGCGCGACGCGTCGGCATCCGCGAGGTCATCCTGCCGCGGCAGAACGAGAAGAACATCAACGAGGACCTCACCGAGGAGCTGCGCAAGGAGCTCACGGTGCACTACGTCACGAGCGTCGACGAAGTGCTGCTGCTCGCACTGCTGCCGGCGGTTCCCGCCAGCGATCCCAAGACCGAGCGCCGCCTCCAGTCGCGCCTACAGTAGCGCCATCCCCGCCACCGTCTTCAAGTCGATGATCTCGCCGGAGCGAATCATGGCGCGGATTCGTTCGACGCTGAACGCCTCCTTCTCGATGTCCTCGTCCTCGTCCTGTTCGGCGTGCTCGTCCGCGCGCGGTTCCCGGAGGCCCGTGGCCTTATAGAAGTTCATTTCCTCGTCGCAGTACCCGGGGGTCGGAAAGAACGCGCCGAGCGGCTCCAGGGCCGACGGCACGAGGCCAATCTCCTCCTGGCACTCGCGCGCCGCGGCCGTCTTCGGCTCCTCGTTCGGCTTCAGCGTGCCCGCGGGCAGCTCCCAGGCCGACCTGCCGATCGAGTGGCGATACTGGCGCACGAGGACGACCGCTCCCGCGTCCGTGATCGGGATCAGGACGACCGAGCCCGGATGTCTCACGATCTCGACCTCCATCTTGCCGCCCTTGCGCGTGGTGATCGATTCGACGGCCACCGAGAACACGCGGCCCTCGAACACCTTGCGGATCTGGTGGGGCACAACAGGCTTGTCCATCTCACTCCTCTTCCCGATCGCGCCATCCGGGCAATGCGTCCAGCACCTCCTGCAGGTCTGCTGGCAGGCCGGCGGCGAACTCCATGCGCCGTCCGTCGCGCGGATGATTGAACGCGAGGCGCGCCGCGTGGAGGAAGGGACGCTGCAGGTGCGTCACCGCGCGGATGTCGCCGGCCACGCGGCGATGCGCGCCGCCGTAGAGCGAATCGCCGACGATGGGGTGCCCGATCGCGCTGAGGTGCACGCGGATCTGGTGCGTGCGCCCCGTGTGAATGGCGACCTGACAGAGCGTCAGCCCGGGCATGTGGAACGCGCGCGTGATGCGCGTCACCGCCTCGCGCGCGCGGCGCGAGCGCGCCGACATCTTCTGGCGGTGCACCGGATCGCGCCCGATGGCCGCGTCGATGCGGCGGCCGGCCTGGACGACGCCCCACACGAGCGCGATGTATTCCTTCTCGACCTCGCGGTCGTGAAATTGTCTCGACAACTCCTGGTGGGCCGCGTCGTTCTTGGCGACGACCATCACGCCCGAGGTCCCGCGGTCGAGGCGGTGCACGATGCCCGGGCGCAATTCTCCGCCGATGCCGCTCAGGTCGGAGACGTGGTGCAGCAGCGCGTTGACGAGCGTGCCCGACGCGTGGCCCGCGCCCGGGTGCACCACCATCCCCGGTGGCTTGTTGACGACCACGAGGTCGGCGTCCTGGTGCAGGATCTCGAGCGGGACCTCCTCGGCTTCGACGGTCGACGGCGCCGCCGCCGGCAGGTCGACGACGATGCGATCGCCCGCGCGGACGGCAAGGTTCGGCCGCGCGCCGCGCGCGCCGACGCGGACGTGGCCGTCGGCGATCAGCTTCTGGATTTGCGATCGCGAATGATCGCCGAGAACCGATACGAGGAATCGATCGAGTCGCTGGCCGTCGGATTCGGGTGCGACCGAGAACTCCTGCTGCGCACCGCCCACTGCCTACTGCCTGCTGCCCGCTGCCGGCTGCGCGCTGGTCACGCCGCCACTCTTCGGCGCCGCGTCATGCGCTGCGGCGTCAATGGCGTGGTTTTCGACAGCCAGATGAGCATGGCAATCGCCAGCGGACCGAGCAGCAGCGAGATGAACTGCGACGTGGACATGCCGAAGACGACGCCGCGCGGATCGCCGCGGTAGAACTCGATGATGTAGCGCGAGATGGCGTAGAGAATCATGTACAGCCAGAAGGTCCGGCCCGGGAACGGACGGCCGCGCCGTTCGGTGGCGAGCAGGACGATCAGGATCAGCAGCTCCGTTGCCGACTCGTACAGCTGCGTCGGATGCAACGGGATGCCCAGCGGCGTGCCGACGTTCGCCTGGGCCGCGGGATCGGTGAAGATGACCGCCCACGGCACGTTCGTCTGCTTTCCGTAGCAGCAACCGGCCGCGAAGCAGCCGAGCCGGCCGGTCACGTGGCCGAGCGCGATGGCCGGTGCAAAGGCGTCGCAGGTGGTCCAGAACGGCATCCCGTGGCGATGGATGTACCAGAAGGCGACCGCGATGGCCGCGATCAGGCCCCCGTAGAAGACGCCCGCGGAGCGCGCAATCGAGAGCAGATCGGCCGGCGAGGCGCGGAACTGGCTGAAGTCGGTGACGACCAGCAGCAGCTTCGCGCCGACCAGCGCCGCGATGATGATGTAGATGCCGAGGTCGAGCACGCGATTGGCGTCGAGACCCCACGCGCGCGCGCGCCGGATGGCGAACTGGAGCCCGAGAAGGTATGAGGCCGCCAGCAGGACACCGTAGGTGTAGACGGTGACCGGCCCGATGCTAAACAGCTCTGGATACATGTCGGCTGCCTGCCCCCATCAGGTCGAGAATCATCAGCGCCACGCCGATGGTAATCGACGCGTCCGCCACGTTGAACGCCCAGAAATGCCAGCCCGACCAGTAGAGGTCGACGAAATCGACGACGTAGCCTTCCCGCACGCGATCGATCAGGTTGCCCGCCGCGCCGCCCAGGATCAGCGCCAGCCCGGTCCGCGGCAGCCACTGGTCGAGCGGCAGCGTCGCCGCGTACATCGCCAGCGCCGCGAGCGCGGCCACCGCGACCAGCGCGAGGATAACCGTTTTGAACGGGAAGTCGGTCGCGTTCATGAAGCCGAACGCGGTGCCGGTGTTGTGCACGCGCGTCAGGTCGAAGAAGCCGGGGATGACCGTCACGCTTTCGTTCAGCGGGATCTGCCGCCGGACGACCGCCTTGACGGCCTGGTCGAGGACCACGATGACGGCGGCGATCCAGAGATCGCGCTGGCGTGGATGGAGAGTCACCTACGAATTTACCGCTTCGGCCAGCGCCTCGACGCAGCGGTCGCAGATGCCCGACCAGTCGGGCTCGGTGCGGACCGATGGCACGAACCGCCAGCACCGCCCGCACTTGATCCCGCGCGCCTTGCCGACGTCCACGCGCACCGAATCGGCGCCGGTCGCCTCGCCGAGGTTGAGGGTCAGGTCCGAGACGATGAAAAGCATCGGCAGCTGCTCGCGGTACTGCTCGAGCAGCGCGGCGATGGGCCCGGTGGCCGTCAGCGTGACGCTCGCGCCGAGCGAGTTGCCGATCACCTTGTCCTTCCGCTTGTCCTCGAGCGCCGCGTTGACGGTATCGCGCACCTGCATCAGGCGGTCCCAGTCCGCGACCAGGTCGGGCGCCGCCAGCGCATCGACCTTCGGAAAGTCTTCGAGATGAACGGACGCCGAGCGCTGTCCCGGCATGTGACGCCAGAGGTCGTCCGCGGTCACCGGCAGGATGGGCGCGAGCAGCCGTGCGAGCCCGTCGCACATGAGGAACATCGCGGTCTGCGTCGACCGCCGCTCGCGGGAGCGCGCGCGGAGCGTGTACATCCGGTCTTTGGTGACGTCGACGTAAAAGGCGCTGAGGTCCACGGTCGCGAGCATGTTCAGCGCCTGGGACGCCGTCGCGAACTCGTACTCGTTGTAGGCCGCGAGCGTCCGCCTGGCGGCGTCAGCGAAGCGCGCCAGCGCGTAGCGGTCGATCGCGTCGAGCTGGTCGACGGGCACGCTGTCGACCAGCGGGTCGAAGTCGTACAGGTTGGCGACGAGAATCCGGCACGTGTTGCGCAGCTTCCGGTACGTGTCGACGACGCGCGTGAGGATTTCCTTGCTGACGCGCAGCTCCTCGGTGAATTCCGTCGAGGCGACCCACAGGCGGATGATCTCGGCGCCGCTCTCCTTGATGACCTCCTGCGGCGAGATGGCGTTGCCGACGGACTTCGACATCTTGCGGCCTTCGAGGTCGATGAGGAAGCCGTGGGTGAGCACCTCGCGGTAGGGAGGGCGCCCGCGCGTCGCCAGCGCCACGAGCAGCGAGCTCTGGAACCAGCCGCGGTGCTGATCGCTGCCTTCCAAGTACATGTCGGCGGGCCACCCGAGCTCGGCTGAGCGGGCGAGCACCGCTTCGTGGCTGGAGCCGGAATCGAACCAGACGTCCAGGATGTCGCGCTCGCGCTCGAACGACGTGCCGCCGCACGACGGGCAGGTCAATCCCTCGGGCAGGAACTCCTCGATCGGGCGCTCGTACCACGCGTCGGCGTTGTAACGCTCGAAGACCGCCGCCGCCTTCTCGACCAGCGCCGTCGTCAGGATCGCCTCGCCGCACGACGTGCAGTCGACCGCCGGGATCGGCACACCCCAGGCGCGCTGGCGCGAGATGCACCAGTCGGGACGGTTGGTGACCATATTGAAGATGCGGTCGCGCCCCCACGCGGGAATCCATTTCACCTCGTGATCGATCGCATGCTGCGCCGCATCGCGCAGCGTCCGCGTGCCGCCGTCGGCTCCCGTGATGGCAGCGTCGCCGTCCATCCGCACGAACCACTGTGACGTCGCCAGGAAGATGACCGGGTTGTGGCAGCGCCAGCAGTGGGGGTACTGGTGCTCGAACGGCTCGCGATGCCACAGGCGGGCGCGCTCCTTCAGCGCCTGCTCGACGTTGGGGTTGGCGTCGAACACGCGCTGCCCCCCGAACAGACCGACGGTCTCGAGGAAGTGTCCGCCGGCGTCGACCGGCGCGTAGATGTCGAGCCCGTACTTGCGGCCGGTCAGGAAGTCGTCCGCGCCATGGCCCGGCGCCGTATGCACGATGCCGGTTCCGGCGTCGAGCGTCACATAGTCGGCGAGGACGCCGACCGAATCGCGCTCGTAGAGCGGGTGGCGGAAGCGGATGCCTTCGAGCTGCTCGCCCGTGAGGCGCGCGATCGGCCGGTCGAAGGCGCGCCCGACCACTTTGGCGACGGTCGGCGCGAGCCGCTCGGCGACAATCACCGCGCAGCCGTCCACCTCGTACGCCGCGTAGTCGAACTCGGGGTGAAAGGCGAGCGCGAGGTTGGACGGGATCGTCCACGGCGTCGTCGTCCAGATGAGCGTGGAGACCTCGCGTCCCGCCAGTGCCGGCGCGCGCGCCGCGAGTTCGCCCGCGCTTTCCGGGTTGAGCGGAAACTCCACGTAGATCGACGGCGACGAATGGTCCGCGTACTCGACTTCCGCCTCCGCCAGTGCCGTGCGGCAGTGGATGCACCAGTGGACCGGCTTCTTGCCCTTGTAGACCAGCCCTCGCTCGACGAACGCGCCGAGCGCGCGCGCGATGTCCGCCTGGTAGCGCGGATTCATCGTCACGTAGTAGTGATCCCAGTCGCCGAAGACCATCAGCCGCTTGAATTCGGCGGTCATCACGTCGATGTAGCGGCCCGCGTACTCGCGGCAGGCGCGCCGGATGTCGGAGATCGACATGTCGCGCTTCTTCGGCCCGAGCTCGCGGTCGACCTTGAGCTCGATCGGCAGCCCGTGACAGTCGTAGCCGGGCGTGTACGGCACGTCGAAGCCGGCCATCGTCCGCGACTTGATGACGATGTCCTTCAGGATCTTGTTGAGCGCGGTACCGAGGTGAATCTGCGCGTTGGCGTACGGAGGGCCGTCGTGGAAGACGAACTTCGCCGCGCCGCGCCGCTGCTCGCGGATCTGCCCGTAGAGGTTCATCGCGTCCCAGCGCGCGATCGCCTCGGGCTCGGCCGTCTGCAGGTTCGCTTTCATCGGAAAACCTGTGCGCGGCAGGTTCACCGTGTCCTTCCACTCGGGCATTCCCGCAAATTGTACTCCGAGGCGGCGACCTATAATGCGGACGTGGCGGTGCAGAACACGATCGAGACGACGAGTGGCGAGGTCTACGAGGAGTTGCTCGACAACGGGCTGCGTGTCCTCATCCAGGAAGTGCGCACGGCGCCACTCGCGTCGGTGTGGTGCTGGTATCGCGTCGGCTCGAAGAACGAGGGACGCGGGCTCACCGGCGTGTCGCACTGGGTCGAGCACATGAACTTCAAGGGGACGACCAACATCCCGCGCGACAAGGTCAAGGGGATCATCGAGCAGTTCGGCGGCTACTGGAACGGCTACACGTGGATCGACCAGACCACCTACACCGAGACCGCCACGCGCGACGCGCTCGATCGCATGCTGTTCATCGAGTCCGAGCGGATGGCGAACTGCCTCTACGATCCGGCCGACTGCGAGTCGGAGCGCACGGTGATCATCTCGGAGCTGCAGGGCGGCGAGAACGACCCCGATCAGCTCCTCGATCAGGAGCTGACCGCGACCGCGTTTCGCGCGCATCCCTACGGCCATCCGACGATCGGCTGGCTTGGCGATCTCCAGACGATGACGCGCGACGATCTGTACGGCTATTACCGTCGTCACTACGTCCCGAACAACGCGACGCTCGTGATCGTGGGCGACGTCGATCGCAAGGACGCGCTGCGGCAGGTGGTGCAGCGCTTCGGCGCGATCGCGCCGGGCGAGGCCCCGAAGGGCGTCCCGACGCGCGAGCCCGAGCAGCTCGGCGAGCGCCGGGTCACCGTCGCGCGCGAAGGGACAACGGCGTACCTGAAGATCGGCTTCCACGCCCCGGCGGTCAACGATCCCGCGTTCTTCCCGCTCCTGGTGCTCGACGCGGCGCTGACGGGGGCGAAGGGGTTGAACATCTGGGCGAGCTTCCGCACGCCGCCGCCGCAGCGCAGCGCGCGCCTGTACCGCGCGCTCGTCGACGGGGGCCTGGCGTCGGCGGTGAACGGCGGCCTCGTGCCGACCCAGGAGCCGTTTCTCTACACGATCTCCGTGACCGCGACCGAGGGGACCGCTCTCAGGGTGGTCGAGGAGGCGACGCTGGCGCAGCTCGAGGCGGTGCGGCGCCACGGCATCACCGAGACCGAGGTGCGGAAGGCGAAGAACCAGCTGCGCGCCCGGCTGGTGTTCGAAGGCGACAGCATCTCGAACATCGCGCATCAGCTCGGCTACTTCGAGACCATCGCGAGCTGGAGGCTGGTACCGGCGCTGCGCGAGCGGATCGACGGGGTGACCGTGGAACAGGTGGGCGAGGCGGCGGCCGCCTGCTTCCGGACGGCCAATCGCACCATCGGCTGGTTCGACCCGCAGCCGCCGGCCGATGAACCGCCGGCGCCGATCGGCGAAGGCGCGGGCGCCGGTCCCGCGGCGCGCGAGCGGCGATGACGACGATCGAACAGCGCGGGCTGGCACCGGCGCGCTCGGTGCTCGACAACGGCGTGCGCGTCATCGCCAAGCACGCGGGCGCGACGCCGGCGGTCACGCTGCACGCCTCCTTCGAAGCCGGGACCATCTTCGATCCCGCTTCCGAGCCCGGTGTGTCCCATTTCGTGTCGCGCACGATCGATCGCGGCACCACCCGGCACACCGCCGAGGAGATTGCGGACCAGCTCGAGAATCGCGGCGTATCGCTCGCGATCGCCATCAACCGCCACGCCCTGTCCCTCGTCTGCACCTGCCTGGTCGAGGATCTCGATCCGACCCTGATGACGCTGGCCGACGTCGTCACGCAGCCCGCGTTTCCCGACCCGGAGGTCGAGACGCGGCGCGGCGAGATCATCACGATGATTCGGCAGGACGAGGACAACCCGGCGGCGATGGCGGGGGAGGGCCTCTTTTCGCTGTTGTACGGCGAGGCGCACCCCTACGGCCGGCGGCCGCGCGGCGGCGTCGGCGTCGTCGAACGCATTCCGCGCGCCTCGCTGCAGACGTTCCACGCGGACCGGTTCAGGCCGCGCGCGCTTTCGCTGGTGCTGGTCGGCGACGTGGAGCCGGCGCGGGCGATCGAGTCGGCGAGCCGCGCGTTCTCCGCCTGGAAGGCGGCGCCGCCCGCCGAGGCGGTGTTCCCGCCGGCGCCCTCGTCCCGCGAGCGTCGCATGCGCGTCATCCCGATGATGAACAAGGCGCAGGCCGACATCGCCTACGGCTTCACGACGATCCTGCGCGCCGACCCCGCCTACTACGCGTACTGGCTGATGAACAACATCCTCGGCGAGTACTCGATTGGCGGCCGCCTCGGCGACAGCATCCGCGAGCGGCAGGGGATGGCGTACTACGTCTACAGCGCGCTCGACGCCAACGTCGTCCCCGGGCCGCTGCTGATTCGCGCGGGCGTGAACCCGGCGAACGTCGATCGGGCGCTGGCGTCAATCGACGAGGAGGTCGCGAGAATGGCCGCCGACGGGCCGACGGAGCAGGAGGTCGCCGAGTCGCGGCAGTACCTGATCGGCTCGATGCCGCGACGGCTGGAGACCAACGTCGGCATCGCGAACTTCCTGCAGATGGTGGAGTTCTTCGGTCTGGGCATGGACTTCGACGTCAGGGTGCCGGACCTGCTCGGCCGCGTCACGCGCGACGAGGTCCATGCGGCCGCGCGCGCGGTCCTCGACCCGTCGAAGGCCGCCGTCGTCGTCGCGGGACCGTATTCGGGCCGGACGTAGGCGGACCTGCAGGTCCACCTGGCGCAATCGATCGTAGAGGCGGACCTTCAGGTCCGCCTTTCGCGTTGACGGAGCGGTGTTCCTGTCCTACACTGATGTAGGACACAAAGATGCCGTTCAGCCTTCGCCTGGATCCGGAGACCGAGGCCAAAATCCGCCGGCTCGCCGCGGCGACCGCGCGATCGAAATCGCAGGTCGTCCGCGAAGCGATCGAGCAGTACGAGGCCTACGGTCATCCGTCGAGTGGGGCAGAGTCATCGGCGTTGCACCGGCTGAAGCCGTTCATCGGCACGATCAGCACGGGCGGCGCGAACTACTCGAACGACACCCACCGCAAATACCGCGACGCGATCAGGCAGAAGCATCGTGCCCGGCGTGCTCGTTGACGCCAGCGCACTGATCGCGGTGCTCGACCGCGACGACTCGGGTCACGATCGATGCGTCGAGGCACTCGCGCAGGTGCGCGAACCACTGTCCACCGTCTGGCCGGCGATCACGGAAGCGATGCACCTGCTGGGCGAGACCCCACGTGGAACGGACACGTTGTGCGACATGGTCGCAGACGAGGCGCTGGTCCTCATCGACCTCGGAGCAGCCGACATGGCGCGCATGAAGGCGTTGATGCAGAAGTATCGTGACCTGCCGATGGACTTTGCCGACGCGGCTCTGGTGTGCGCCGCCGAGCGCGAGCGGATTACGCGCATCCTCACGCTCGACAGCCACTTCCGGATCTACCGGCTGCCGCGTCGCGCCAGGTTCGCGGTGATCCCGTAGGGCCGTCAGCCCGGCGGCCAGGCCATCGGTCTGCCGCCCAGCACGTGCAGGTGGATGTGGAAGACGGATTGGCCCGCCTCGCTGTTGCAGTTGAAGACGGTCCGATACCCACGCTCCGAATAGCCGTTCTGCTTCGCGAGCGCGGCGGCCGCGCGGAACATCGAGCCGACGAGCGCGTCGTTGGCCGGCGTCAGGTCGTTGATGGTCGCGATGTGCTGGCGCGGGATGATCAGCACGTGCAGCGGCGCCTGCGGATTGATGTCCTTGATGGCCACCAGGTCGGTGTCCTGGTGCACGATCGATCCCTTGATCTCGCCGCTGATGATGCGGCAGAAGAGACAGTCGCTCATAGGATGGCTTTCTGCACCACGGCGGTCCGAGCGATGCCTTGCAGATCTTCTCGGACGCGCTCGACGCGCAACGACGGCCGCGCGTGCACGAGCCGCCGCACGTCTTCCTCCTGGCCGTAGCCGAACTCCATCACGAACCAGCCGCCGGGCTTCACCGTCGCGACCGCCGCGTCGAGCACGCCGCCGACGTCGCGCAGGCCGTCCGGCCCGCCGAACAGGGCGACATCGGGCTCGTGGCGCACGTCGCGCGCGAGGGCCGGCCTGTCGAGATCGCGGACGTAGGGCGGGTTGGCGACGACGAGGTCGAAGAGGCCGTTGATGCCGTTCAGGTACGACGTCTCCACGAACGTGACGCGCCCGGCGACACCATGCCGCTTCGCGTTCTCGCGGGCGACGACGAGCGCGGCGCCGGACAGATCGGTCGCGACGACGGCGGCCTCCGGCATCTCGGCCGCCAGCGTCACGGCCAGGATCCCGCTGCCCGTTCCGATGTCGGCGAGGCGCGGCGCCCGAAGGTCGCGCACGAGCGGAAGGGCTTCCTCGACGATGAATTCCGTCTCGGGGCGCGGCACGAGCACGGCTGGCGTCACGAGGAACGGCCGCCCCCAGAACTCGCGCGTGCCGAGAATGTACGCCGTCGGTTCGCACGTTTCGCGGCGGGCAATCCACTGGGAGAAGCGGGGTTCGAGCGGCCTCGGCGTCGGCTCGCGCAGGTTGGCGAGCAGCGTCGCCTCGTCCCAGCCGAGGATCGTGCGGGCGTAGACGTGCACGTCGACGGCGGCATCGTCGGGCCGGATACCGGCCGCGACGAGGCGTGCGCGCGCCGTCGACAGCGTGTCGGACAGCAGCCCCATCTAGACGGTCGTCGCTTCCTTCAGTTTTTCGGCGTTGTAGAACGTCGTGAGCTGGTCGATCAGCTCGCCGGGGTCGCCCTCGAGCACGTCGTGCAGGCGATGGGTGGTGAAGTTGATGCGATGGTCGGTGATGCGGCTCTGCGGGAAGTTGTAGGTGCGGACTTTCTCGGCGCGCTCGCCGGTGCCGACCTGCCCGCGCCGCTCCTTCGCCATCGCTTCCTGCTGCTTGCGCATCTCCATCTCGTAGAGCCGCGCGCGCAGCACCTTCATCGCCTTCGCGCGGTTCTTGATCTGCGATTTCTCGTCCTGCTGCGACACGACCACGCCCGTGGGGATGTGCGTCAGCCGGACGGCCGAGTAGGTGGTGTTGACGCTCTGGCCGCCGGGGCCGCTCGAGCAGAACGTGTCGATGCGCAGGTCCTTCTCGTTGATCTGGATGTCGACGTCCTCGGCTTCGGGCAGGACCGCCACCGTCGCCGTCGACGTGTGAATGCGGCCGCTCGCCTCGGTGGCGGGCACGCGCTGGACGCGGTGCACGCCGCTCTCGTACTTCAGCCGGCTGTAGACGCCGCGCCCTTCGATCGACGCGATCACTTCCTTCAGCCCGCCGGTGCCGCTCTCGCTCGACGACATCACCTCGATCCGCCAGCCCTGCCGCTCGGCGTAGCGGGAGTACATGCGGAACAGGTCGCCGGCGAAGAGCGCCGCCTCGTCGCCGCCGGTGCCCGCGCGGATTTCGAGGATGACGTTCTTCTCGTCGTTGGGATCCTTCGGGATGAGAAGGATTTTCAGATCCTGCAGCAGCGCCTCGCGCCGCACCTCGAGCGTCTTCAGTTCCTCGCGCGCGAGGTCGCGCATGTCCGCGTCGGCGCCGTTGACCAGCTCCTCGGCGCCCTTGATGTCCTGCTCGACGCCCTTGTACTCGCGGAACTTCTGTACGAGCGGCTCCAGCTCCGACAGCGTCTTGGCCGAGCGGCGGTATTCGGCCGCGTCGGCCTGCACCTCGGACGTGCCGAGCTTGGTCATCAGCTCGTCGTACTTGTTCTCGACGCTGAGCAGCTTGTCGAACATGATTCCCCTGAGGGCCGCCTAAAGGCGGCCCCTACGTGATTCCCCTGGCGGGCCGCCTCAAGGCGGCCTCTACGTGATTCCCTGGAGGCAGCCCAAGGCCTCCTCCACGTGATTTCCCTGGCGGGCCGCCTACCACCAGGCGGCCCCTACGCGATTCCCTGAAGGGCCGCCTAAAGGCGGCCCCTACGCGGACCTGCCTCCCGAAACCGGCGGCATGAAGGCCACCTCGTCGCCATCGGTCACGGCCGCCGTCATCCGCGCGTATTCGGCGTTGACCGCCACCGAGATCGTCTTCTCGTACTCGCGCAGCCCGGGCCACTCGAGCACGAGGTCGTTCCAGATCTCGCGCGCGGTCCCGCCCGCCGGCACCTCGCGAATCAGCTCGCCCGCGCCCGCGAGGTCGCGCAGGCGCGCGAACAGCCGTACGGTCACGCGCATGCCCCTCGACTCCGCTCGGTGGAGGCGATGCGGTACGCCTCGTCCCGCGCCGCCTGGTCGTCAGGATCCGCCGTCGCCCCTTCGAGCCAGACGTCCCCGCCCTCGAAGTGCTCGCGCTTCCAGATCGGCACGATCTGCTTGACGCGCTCGATCGTATAGCGGCACGCGGCGAAGGCGTCGCCGCGATGCGCCGACGCCGCGGCAATCACGATGCTCGCCTCGCCAATCTCGAGCCGCCCGATGCGATGGTGCGCGGCAACCCGAGCCGACGGCCACATCTCTCCCGCCTCGTCCACGATGCGCTGCAGCGCGCGAACGGCGAGCGGCTCGTACGCTTCGTACTCGAGAAACCGCACCTGCCGCCCCTGGTTGTGATCCCGTACGAGCCCCGCGAACGTCACCACGGCCCCGTCGCCCTGCGCGCCCACACATGCGGTGAGCGCGTCGGCATCGAGCGGCTCAGAGGTGACCGCGACGAGCGGCGTGGCCATGCCTGTAGTTTACAGGCGCCCGGCTTTGTCACTGTTCTGACGCCAGAAATGATTCATCGGTCCCGCTCCTCGGCCGAGCCCGGGCGCGTGGCGGATGGCGCCGGCCACGTACGCCTGGGCGGCCGGTACCGCCTCGCGCACGCTGCGCCCGAGCGCAAGCTGCGCCGCGAGGGCGGCCGAAAACGCGCAGCCGGTGCCGTGCGTGTGACGCCCGCCGACGCGCTCCGTCGCGTAGTCCGTGAACACTTCGCCGTCGTACACGAGATCGACGATGCGATCGGTCGACCCGTCTTCCGGCTTCGCTCGCCGCGCCTCGTCGGGCGGTGAAGCCGGATCCCATCCCGCGGGGGCATGCCCGCCCGTGATCACGACGTAGGCCGGCCCGAGCGCGAAGATGCGTCGCGCCGCTTCCCGCCGATCGTCTTCCGTACGGATGCGCGTGTCCGACAACAGTTCCGCCTCGGGAATATTGGGCGTCACCGCGTGCGCGCGCGCCAGCAGCTCTTTCTTCATCGCCAGCAGCCCCTCGTCATCGAGCAGCAGCCCGCCGCTCGACGCCCTGATGACGGGATCGACGACGAGGAACGGAATCTCGAGATCGGCGACGGCGGCGGCAACCGCCTCGACGACGGCGGCGTTGGCGAGCATGCCCGTCTTGGCGGCATGTACGCCGATGTCGGACACCACGGCCTCGAGCTGCGAGGTCACGAGATCGGCGGGCATCGGCGCGCTGGCGATCACGCCGGTCGTGTTCTGCGCCGTCACCGCGGTGATGGCGCTGACGCCGAACACGCCGTGCGCCGCAAAGGTCTTCAGGTCGGCCTGGATGCCGGCGCCCGCGCTCGAATCGCTGCCGGCGATGGTCAGCGCGACTCGCACGGTTACTTGCCGAGCACGAGGAGGTACTGAAAGGGCAGGTTCGCTCGCGCCAGCACGCGCAGGCCCGCGGCGCGCGCGTCGGCTTCCACCATGCTGCTGTCGACGCGCACCCCTTCGTTGGCATTCGACGAGGGACCGGGCCCGCCCTGGCCGGGCTTGTAGTTGACGACGCCGATGCGGCCGTTCGGCTTCAGCGCGCGCGACAGCGTGCGCAGGAACATTACCCGGTTGTCGACTTCGGAATACACGTCCACGACGACGGCCGCGTCGAGCGACCCTTCCGGCAGGCGCGGATCGGTGACGGTGCCCTGCACGGCGCGGACGTTCTGCAGGCCTTCGCGGCCGACCCGGCGGCGAATCGCCTCGATCATCTGCCGCTGCACGTCCTCGGCGTAGACGAGGCCGTTCGGCCCGACGCGGCGGGCGAGCTGCATCGTGAACCACCCCGAGCCGGCGCCGACGTCGGCAACCTTCGACCCGTCCGCGATGGCGAGCGCGTCCATGATCTGGTCGGGCTTCTGCCAGTCGGCGCGATCCGGGCTTTCGAGGAGTCCGAGATCCTCCGGCGGAAAAAGGTGAGCGGTGCGCGGCGGCGCCTCGGTCTGCAGGCGGGCCTGCAGGCCCGCGTCTACAACCGCGAGGAGGGCTGCGATCGCAGGAAGGGCGACCAGCACCTGTGCGCGGCCCTTCATCGCGCCTTCTCCTTGCCAGGCACACCCGGCTCCGTCATCGCCTCCACCGACAGCACCCGATCGAGCAGCGCGGGATCGAGCAGCTTGCGCTCGAGCACGAGCTCGCGAATCGGTCTCCCGGTCCTCACGGACTCCTTCGCGATCTCCGCGGTCTTCGCGTAGCCGATATACGGGCTGAGCGCGGTCGCGACCGCGGTGCTGCGGTCCAGCAGCTCGCGGCAGCGTGCTTCGTCGGCCTCGATGCCGTCCACGCAGAGCGTCTCGAGCGCTTCCATCGCCCCGCAGAGGATCGTCGACGCGTGCAGCGCGTTCCACGCGGTCACCGGCATCATCACGTTCAGCTCGAGCTGCCCGGCTTCGGCGGCGGCGCAGATGGTGGCGTCGCAGCCGATCACCTGGTAGCAGACCTGGTTGACCATCTCCGCGATCGACGGGTTCACCTTGCCCGGCATGATCGACGAGCCCGGCTGCACCGCGGGCAGGATGATCTCGGCGATGCCGGCGCGCGGTCCGCTGGCGAGCAGCCGCAGATCGCTCGCGACCTTCCCCAGCTCCACCGCCAGCCGCCGCATCGCGCCCGAATAGGCGACCACGTCGCCCATGCTTTGCGTGACGCGAAACCTGTTGGCGGCAGGGACGAGGTCCACCGCCAGCGTGCGCGAGAGGTTCGAGATCGCCAGCCGTGTGTAGTCGTCGCCGGCGTTCAACCCGGTGCCGACCGCCGTCGCGCCGAGGTTCAGCTCCTTCAGCTGCTCCGCCGCCTGCTCGACGTCGTCGGCGCCGCGCTCGACGCACGCCGCGTAGCCGCCGAACTCCTGGCCGAGCGTCATCGGCACCGCGTCCTGCAGGTGCGTCCGGCCCACCTTCAGCACGTGCGCGAACGCGCCCGCCTTCTCCTGCAGCGCCGACGCCAGGCCGCGCGCGGCGTCCACGAGCGGCCGCATCCCGATCAGCAGCGCGACGCGCGTCGCCGTCGGGAACACGTCGTTGGTGGACTGTCCCATGTTCACGTGGTCGTTCGGGTGGACGAGCGTGTACTCGCCGCGCGCGCCGCCGAGGAGCTCCGCGGCGCGGTTGGCGATCACCTCGTTGGTGTTCATGTTGTGCGAGGTGCCGGCACCCGCCTGGTAGACGTCGACGACGAACTGGTCGCGCAGCGCGCCGGCGCGGATCTCGTCGGCCGCGCGCACGATGGCGTGCGCGACGCGCGCGTCGAGACGCCCGAGCGCCTCGTTGGCCTCGGCGGCGGCGCGCTTGATCAGGACGGTGGCGACGACGAGGTCCGAGGGCGCGCGCAGGCCGCTGATGCGGAAATTCGCAATCGCCCGGGCAGTCTGGATGCCGTAGTACGCATCGACGGGAACGTCGAGCTCACCGAGAGGATCGCGCTCGGTTCGAAATTCCATTGTGGAAGGCCCGCCGAAGCCCGCCTCTCCCTGCATCCCGCAGGGGCGGCGTCAGCCGGCCCAGGAATTATACTTGCCGCATGCTGCCACAGTTTTTCGAGAGCGTGCTGT
Source organism: Vicinamibacterales bacterium (assembly GCA_035571515.1). GTDB lineage: Bacteria > Acidobacteriota > Vicinamibacteria > Vicinamibacterales > UBA2999 > Gp6-AA40. The sequence goes on along the minus strand of DATNCQ010000143.1, from coordinate 73,539 downwards.
CGCTCGTCGTGAAGACGTCGACGGACCTGCCGCCCGACGTGCGCGCCGCGATGAAGGTCGCGATGGGGCAGGAGTCGCCGTCGACGCAGTCGGGACAGGCGCTCGCGATCATCGCCGAGAACATCGACCTCGCCTCCGACTGCGAGGGCGCCATCTGCCAGGACACCGGCATGCCGACCTTCGAGGTCCACGTGCCGCTCGGCGCCAACCAGGTCGAGATGCGCCGGCAGATTCGCGACGCCGTGGTGGAAGCGACCAGGCGCGGCAAGCTGCGTCCCAACTCGGTCGATTCGATCACCGGCGAGAACTCGGGGACCAACCTCGGGCCCGGCACGCCAATCATCCACTTCGACCAGTGGGAGCGCGACGACATCGAGGTCAAGCTGATCCTCAAGGGGGGCGGCTGCGAGAACATGAACGCGCAGTACTCGGTGCCCGTGGAGCTGCCGAACCTCGGGCGCGCCGACCGCAACCTCGAAGGTGTCCGCAAGTGCATCCTGCACGCGGTGTGGAACGCGCAGGGCAAGGGGTGCGCGCCGGGCGCCGTCGGCGTCTGCATCGGCGGCGATCGCACCTCGGGCTACGTGCACGCGAAGGAGCAGCTGTTCCGCACGCTCGACGACGTGAACCCGGACCCGCGGCTCGCGGAGCTCGAAGCCTCGATCATGGGAGAGGTGAACAAGCTCGGGATCGGCACGATGGGCTTTGGCGGGCGCGTGTCGCTCATCGGCTGCAAGATTGGCGTGCAGAACCGCCTCCCGGCGAGCTTCTTCGTCTCGATCGCCTACGACTGCTGGGCGTTCCGCCGGCTCGGCGTCGTGCTCGATGCGACGACCGGCGCCATCAAGCAATGGCTCTATCGAGACCCAGCCAACCCGGTCATCGCGATGGCGGACCAGGCGGGTTTCCAGCGCACGGGGCGCGAAGTCGTCCTCGAGGCGCCGCTGACCGAGGAGCAGATGCGCTCGCTGAAGGTGGGGGACGTCGTGCTCGTATCGGGGCGCGTGTTCACGGGGCGCGACCAGGTGCACGCGCACCTGATGAAACACGATCCGCCCGTGGACATGCGCGGCTCCGTGCTCTATCACTGCGGGCCGGTCGTCGTGAAAGAAGGGAGCGGCTGGCGTGTGACGGCCGCGGGGCCGACGACGAGCATCCGCGAGGAGCCGTACCAGGCGGACGTCATCAAGCGGTACGGTGTGCGCGCCGTGATCGGGAAGGGCGGCATGGGTGCAAAAACGCTCGCCGCGCTCAAGGAAGCAGGCGCCGTCTATCTCAACGGCATCGGCGGGGCGGCGCAGTTCTACGCGCGGACCATCACCGGCGTCGAGGGCGTCTCACTGATGGAGTTCGGGACGCCTGAAGCCATGTGGCACCTGACCGTAAAGGATTTCCCGGCTATTGTGACCATGGATGCCCACGGCAACAGCCTGCATAAGGACGTCGAGCAGGAATCCGCGAAGGAATTGGCGGAAATCGGGGCCTAACTTGTAGGTTCCGGGAGCCGACGCTTATAATTTCTGGGGGTCCTACACCCCGGGAGAATCGAAAAAATGGTGAATGTCTCGGCCACGGCAGCCTCGAAAATCAACGAGCTGCTCACGGAAGAGGGTAAGGTCGGCAGCGGGCTGCGGGTGTTCGTGCAGGGCGGCGGCTGTTCCGGGTTCCAGTACGGGCTGATGATCGAGGAGAACGGCGGCGTTGGCGATCAGGTGTTCGAGTCCAACGGCGTCAAGCTCTTCATCGATCCGGTCAGCATCAGCTACCTCAAGGGCGCCGAGGTGGACTTCGTCGACACGGTCACGGGCGGAGGCTTCACGATCAAGAATCCCAACGCCACATCCACCTGCGGGTGCGGCAGCTCCTTCAGCGTTTAACCCTGCCCTCGTCGGCTCGGCAGCTGAGGTACCGCGATGAACAGCGAGCTTCCGGATCTCAGCCGACTGAAGCCGGACGGCGGCAAGCGGTCGAGCAAGCGGGAACAGATCGTCAACGTGTTCCTGCGCCAGGAGGGACACCTCAGCGCCGACGATCTCGTCGACTTGATTCGCCGCGAGGATCAGCGCATCAGCCGCGCCACCGTCTACCGCACGCTGCAGTGGATGGTGGACGCCGGCATCGCCCGCAAGGTCGATTTCGGCGAGGGGCGCTTCCGCTTCGAGCACTCCTACCGCCAGCCGCGCCATTTCCACTTGATCTGCAAGTCGTGCAGCCGATCGTTCGAGTTCCTCAGCTCCGACATCGAGGCGCTCGTCGAGGAGGTCGCGACGGCGCGCAGCTTCAGCCCCTCGCAGAGCGTCGTGCAGATTTACGGGACGTGCGAGGAATGCCGCACCGGGCGGCACGGCTCGTCGGAACCCGGACACACCGACCTGCTCTTCGCCCGCGACGCGCTGCGCATTGCGATTGCGACCGAGCGCAGCGGGCTCGAGTTCTACTCGCGCGCGGCGCGTGTCGCCCGCGACGCACGCGGCCGCAAGGTGTTCCAGGATCTCGCCGCGGAAGAGAAGGAGCATCTCGGCAAGCTCGAAGGGCGTTACCGCGAGCTGCTCGCGCGCGACCCGGAGCTCGAGTCGCGGCCGACGTTCCTCTTCTTCAAGGGCGCGGCCAACGGCCTGTTCGCCGAAGGGGCCGACCGGCTCCTGCGCGGCGTCAACGATCAGCAGGCGCTGCTCATCGGCATCCGCTGCGAGCGCAACTCGCACCGCTTCTTCAAGAAGTACGGCGAGCGCTTCGATGATTCGGAAGGCAAGCAGATCTTCCTCGAGTTCGCCGACGAAGAGCGCGCGCACCTCGACCTGCTGGTGCGCGAATACCGCGCGCTGGTGAAGCGGCAGGGGCGCAGCCGGAAGGCGGTGCCGCGACAGTCGTCCGCCTCGCATCGCGCGTCCGCGCGGTGAGGCGGTCCGCGAAGCCCGGATGATGACCCGGGTCCTTCGGATCCCGGATCCCGAATCCCGGATCCCGGCCTGGAGCCCATGATCGATCTCCATCTCCACACGACTGCGTCCGACGGCCGCTGCACCCCGGCGGAGCTCGTCGAGCGCGCCGCGAAAGCGCGGCTGACGGTCATGGCCGTGACCGACCATGACACGACAGCCGCCGTGAACGAGGCGACGGCGGCGGGGCGCGCGCGCAGCATCGAGGTGGTTGCGGGCATCGAGATCACCGCCGTCGAGGACGGCCGCGACGTCCACATGCTCGGCTACTTCGTCAACCCCGCGGACGCGCAACTGTCGGCTTTTCTGGCCCGGCAACGCGCCCAGCGAATCGAACGCGTCACCGCCGTCGGCGATCGACTTGCGCAGCTGGGGATGCCGATCGACATCACGCCGCTGCTCGCGGTGGCGAATGCAGAAGGCGGTCGCTCGGTCGGCCGTCCGCAGATTGCTCGCGCGATGATCGCGGCCGGCTACGTCGCGGATTCGGACGAAGCGTTCGACCGCTGGCTGGCGATCGGCCGCCCGGCGTTCGTGCCGCGTGCCGGCGCGGCGCCCGAAGACGTGATCGGCATCGTGCACGCCGCCGGTGGCCTGATCTCGCTCGCCCACCCGGGACAGACGGCGGTGGACGCGCGCATCGCCGGGTACGCGGAAGCCGGCCTCGACGCGCTCGAGGTCTTCCACCCCGATCACGACAAGGCCTCGACGCAGCGATACGGCGACCTGGCGTCTCGACTGACGCTGCTGGTCACGGGCGGCTCGGATTTTCACGGCGATCCGTCACACGGGTGGGAGCCGGGCGCGGTAACGCTGCCCGCCGACGCGTGGCGACGGCTCCGCGCCGCGGCGCCGCATGCCTGATTCGTCCGTCCTCGCCATCGCGGCGCGCGATGTCGTCAAGGATTACCACGCGCTCCGGCCGCTGCGCGTCCGCTCGCTCGACGTGCGCGAAGGCGAATCCGTCGCGCTGCTCGGGTTCGATCGCGCGACCGCCGAGGTCTTCGTCAACCTGATCACCGCCGCGACCGTTCCGGACTCCGGCGAGGTCCGCATCTTCGGCCAGCCGACCACGGCCATCGCCGACGCCGACGCCTGGCTCTCGTCGCTCGACGTCTTCGGCGTGCTCAGCGAGCGCGCCGTCGTCCTCGACAACATGAATATTGAAGAGAACCTGACGATGCCGCTGACGCTGGCGCTTCACGATGTGGATAGCTCGGTGCGCGCGAAGGTGGAATCGGTTGCCGCGGAGGTGGGGCTGTCGAGCGCGGATATGGCCAAGCCCGTCGGCGCGCTCAGCTCCTCAGCGCGGCTGCGCCTGCGGCTCGGGCGGGCGCTCGCGCCGGACCCCCGCATCCTCCTGTCGGAGCATCCCAACGCGCTCCTCGAGCCTGCCGACGTGAGCGCCTTCGCCGCCGACTACGCGCGCATCGTCGCCGCGCGCGGTCTCGCCAGCGTCGTCCTCACGGCCGACCCGGGATTTGCGGCCCGCATCGCGCCGCGCGTCCTCACGCTTCAGCCGGCGACGGGCGAGCTGAAACCGTTATCCGCGTGGCGAAAACTGTTTCGATAGCCGGACCTCGAGGCCCAGCGCTACGCCAGAGCCAGCGAAGTCGACGTCGAGTCGGAGCGTTCTCGTTCGCTACCGCCGCCGTGAGCCGCCAATAGCGCGAAGCACGGCGGCTGGCACGTCGGCCTTTACGGTCGTGGAACGGAGTTTGATGTGAATCCCCCGAGGCCGTCTGGGGACGGCCGCGGAGGTAGCGGCGACGTGGCGAACGGGACGATTAAACGATTGGTGAGGGACCGCGGATTCGGCTTCATCCGTGACGACGGAGGCCAGGAGTGGTTCTTCCATCGCAGTTCGGTGAAGTCGGGCGCGTTCGAGCAGCTCAACGAGGGACAGCGCGTCAGTTTCGACGAAGAACCGTCTGCGAAAGGACCGCGCGCGGGCAACATCCGATCCGAAGCCTGACGCGCAGGCCGGCCGGCACGCCGGCCCTCTAACCGGTACGCCGGCCCTCTAAAAAGCACCGCCGCAACAGCGGCACCCGCCGGGGCTCGTGCGCGACGCCGGCATCATGCTCCGAGGCCAAGCTCGTACGCGAGGAGCTTGCCTCCTTCACTCAGCACCCACCGCCAGTCCTTGCGGCTCGTCCACCAGCGATCCGGATTCACGTCGTCATACCGGGTGCCGTGCATGGCGACCTCGATCGGGGCGCCGCGGAACTCGCGCCGCAGCGCGAACCCGGCTCGCCGCAGGTGATACTTCGACGTGACGACGATCACGCGGTGCCATCCGTTCTCGAGCGCCAGCCGGCGCAGCGTCTGCGCTTCCTGCGCCGTGTTGTCGTGGATCGCCTCCGGCACCACGATCGCCTCGGCCGGCACGCCGAGTTTCTGCAGCGTCTCCCGCGTCACCTCCGCGTCGGCCGGAATGGCGATGCCGCGCGCGGCGAGGACCGCAAACGACCGCTCGGGCACCTGGCGCGAGAGCACGATGCGCGGCGCGTAGCCGCGCCCGTAGAGATCCGCTGCTTCGAGCGCGCGATCCATCCTCGTCCCCGCGAGCACGGCAATCGCGTCGGCGTTGGCGATGGGGTCTTCCTTTGTCAGAAATCGTCCGACACCAACAAACGCGTACGCGAACAGCGCCAGCGCGAGGACGGCGGAGACGAGGGAGAAGATCCTGGTGGATCGGGCGGGAAAACCTGGGGCAGGCAAACGTGTGTCAGTTCCCCGGCCCCTCCGGGGGCCGGGCTGTTAGCACTTACGCTTCGATCAGTCGAACGTCTCCGGCACGCGGGCCTTTGGTGGAATCCTCCACGGTGAACTCAACTCGCTGCCCTTCGCGCAGCAACTCGAAAACGGCGCCCCGGACAGCGCTGCGGTGAAAGAAATGCTCGGTGCCACCCTCATCGCGAATAAATCCGAACCCTTTGTCGATGAGGAGACGTGCAATCGTCCCGGTCGGCATGGCCGTGTCCTCCGATGCGCGGATGCCTGGGACAATCCCAGGCGCTTCGAGGACCGCTCTATGAGCGGACTATGAAGCCACCTTGGAGGAACAGCGGCCCCGATGCGCTCGGCGTAAGCCCGGCAAGTGTAGGAAGTGACGGCATCGAAGTCAAGGCAACGGATGCTAGGCTCATTTCGTCGATGCGCGCGCCGTTTTTGTCGGTCCTCGTCCCCGCTTTCAACGAAGAAGGCCGCATTGCCCGCACGGTCGCCGACATCGTGGCGGAGCTCGATCGGCTGGCGCTCGAGGCGGAACTGATCGTTGTCGACGACGGCAGCACGGATCGGACGGCGTCCATCGTCGAGGCGGCGGCGCGCGGCGACGCGCGGGTCGCCCTCGTCCGCGCCGAACACGCGGGGAAGGGCGCGACCGTCCGGCGCGGCATGCTCGCGGCGCGCGGCGCGTGGCGATTCCTCGCGGACGCCGACCTGTCGATGCCGATGTCCGAGCTGCCACGGTTCCTCGACGCCACGGCGCGCGGCGTCGACGTGCTGGTGGGATCGCGCGAGGCGAAGGGCGCACGGCGCGTCGGCGAGCCGTGGGCGCGCCACGCCATCGGCCGCGTCTTCAACTGGATGGTGAAGCTCGTCGTGCTGCGCGGGATCGACGACACGCAGTGCGGTTTCAAGCTGTTCAGCGCCCGCGCCGCGGAGACGCTCTTCCCGCTGCAGCGGCTCGACGGGTTCGGCTTCGACGTCGAGATTCTCTTTCTCGCGCGGCGCGCGGGCTTCGCCATTCGCGAGATCCCCGTCACCTGGGTGTGGGGGCGCGGGAGCAAGGTGAACCTCGCGTCGGGCGCGCGCGGGTTCCTCGACCTGGTCGCGGTGCGGTGGAACCAGGCGCGCGGCGTCTATCCGCCGCGCGGGGCCGTGGTCACGCCGCCTGCGCCGGCAGGCCGTGAGCGACAGACGTGACGACCTGACGGCACCATGCGACCAGCGCCGCTGGGACACACAGCGGCACCGTCGCGAAATCTGTGCAACGCGCGGTCAGACCTTCTTGTAGAAGACGACCGTGTCGCACGGCCGTCCATCGGGGTAGAGCGCGTAGTCGGGAATCACGCCGACGCGCTGCCAGCCGCTGGATGAATAGAGGTACTCGGCCGCCTCCCCGCGCACCGTGTCGAGCGTCAGGAGGGTGAATCCCGCCGCGTGCGCCCGTGCTTCGACCTCCTGCATCAGCGCACGGGCGATGCCGCGCCTGCGCGCGCGGCGGTGGACGAGGAGCTTCGCGACATCGGCGCGGTGCGGCTGGTTCGGCGGCCATGCCGGGTGCAACGACACGCTGCCGGCGATTCCGGCGTCGTCGCGCGCCACGAGGACGATCGCGCGAGGGTCGGCTTTCTCGAGCGTGCCGCGCCACCATTCGCGCGCGGCGTCAACCGACAGTGGATGCATGAAGCTGACGCTGGCGCCGCCGGCCACGACGTCGGCTAGAAGCTGTGCCAGCCCGTCGAGGTCGGTCGATGACGGCGGCCGGTGAACGGCGTCGATCACAGTGTGAAAATCTAGCGCAAACCGGCGTAGCTTCGGGTTGATCTGCCGTCGGCCCCGGCACATACTCCGCCGGCACGAGATTCGGCCGACCGATGCGAACCGCGAAAGTACTGATTGCCGACGACCACGCCTCCCTGTTGAGCGGCCTCGTCAGCCTGTTGGAAGAGAAGTTCGAGGTCGTTGGCGCGGTGGTCAACGGCTACCTCCTCGTCGAAGCCGCGGCCCGGCTGCGCCCCGACGTCGTCGTCACGGACATCTCGATGCCCGGACTGAACGGGCTCGAGGCGCTCGAGCAGCTGAAGGCCGCGCGACCCGATATCAAGGTCATCGTGCTCACGATGTACGCGGATGCCGCGCTCGCGGCCGAAGCGATACGAGCGGGCGCGTCGGGGTTCGTGGTGAAGGTCTCCGCCGCCGACGAACTGGAGACCGCGATCAACGAGGTGCTGCAGGGTCGCGTCTACCTCTCGCCCGACGTCCCGAGGGACGTCGTCCACTCGTCTTAGACGCTGATTAGATCAACCCGGCGCGCTTGATGGCGTGATAGCGGTTGACGAGCTCGATGCCGAGCCGCTCCGGCTCCGCGTCGACCATCATCGCATCACGCGCCGCGAGGCGCGCAAATGCGTCGCGCCGCGCCTGCTCGTACAGGTGCGCGCTGGCGATCTCGATGGCGGCGCGCTGCCGGCCGAGCGGCTGTGCGATCAGTTCGCGGACGACGCGCTCGCGGAGGCTCGCCAGCAGTACCAGGTGCCGCGAGCGCAGCAGGCGCAGCGCGTGACCGAGCTCGGTGCTGTCCTCGTCGCGGAAGTTGGTGATGACGATGACGAGGGCGCGCTTGGGCTGCTTCCGCAGCAGTTCCTGCGCGGCGGCGACGTAGTCCGAATGCGTCGGCGTCGGCTGGACGCCGTACAGCTCGCCCATCAGCGCGTTGAGCGCGTGCGTTCCCTTGCGCGGCGCGAACGCGCGCTCGTCGCCGGCGGGCGATCCGAACGTCATGGCGCCGACCGCGTCGCCCTGCTTCAGCGCGACATACGTCAGCAGCATCACCGCGTTGAGCACCTGGTCGAAGTGCGTCGTGCCGACGCCCTGGTCGCGATCGTCGGCGCGCATGCGCCGCCCGCAGTCGACGAGGAACAGCACGCACTGGTCGCGTTCGTCCTGGAACTCGCGGACGATCGGCTTGCCGAGCCGCAACGTCGCGCGCCAGTCGACGTGCCGGACCGAGTCACCGGTGCGGTAGTCGGAGAGCTGCTTGAAGTCCGTCCCCTGGCCGCGCCGCTGGTACGTCTTGATCCCGATTTCCTGGAGACGGCGGTCGCCGGCCAGCCACGCGTAGCGGGCGACCTGCGCGAAATCCGGGTACACGCGGCGCACCTCAGGTGTCCCAATGGTCTCCAGCAGCTCGCAGAGCCCCCAGCGCGAACGCACGCGGATATCGGCGGGCGCGAACGTGACTTCCCCGCGGAGGGTGGGCATCGCCGTGTACGTGGTGGTGACGCGTGTACCGCCGCGCATGCGCAGGCGGACCGGCAGGCCTTCGGTGGAGAGCGTCGCGTCTGCGTGGTCGTACACCTCGCACTGCCAGTCGCCGGTTCCATCGATCTCGATCGCGAGCTCCACCGGCTTCCGCACGCCGATGGCGAAAGCCGACGGCATTCGCCGCGTCAGGCGCGGGGAAGCGCGCCGCCAGGCACGCCGCGACGCCGCATAGTCCCAGCCGCCAATCAGCGCGAGCGCGGCAAGCGCCGCGAGTGAGACGCGAACGGCCGCGCCCGGGTCAGCCCCGGCAAGCAGCGCCGCCAGCGCGACGATGCCCGCAGCGGTGACCGTCGCGATAGCCAGCCGCGCCGGCAGAAACGGGAGCCGGCGTCTAGCCACGCGGCGCGGCAACGGTTTCGATGACGCCCGCCAGCAGATCGTTGGTCTGGCGGCCCTCGAGCAGCGCGTCCGGCGCCAGCGCCACCCGGTGACGCAGCGCGGGCAGCGCGATGCGCTTGATGTCGTCGGGCGTCACGTAATCGCGCCCGTCGAGGAGCGCCGCCGCGCGTCCCCCGCGAACGAGCGCGAGTGCTCCACGCGAGCTGGCGCCGAAGGCGAGGCCGGGGTAGTCCCGCGTCGCCCGCGTCATGCGGACGGCGTAATCGACGACCTGCGCATCGACCCGCTGCCGGGCGGCAAGCTGCTGCAGCTTCGTCACGGCGGCGGCGTCGAGGCACGGCGTCACCTCCGACAGCGGCAGCTCGTTGCCAGGCTGTGCATCGGTCGCGCGGATCACGACATCCACTTCTTCCGCGCTCGACGGGTAACCGATCTCGATCTTGAACAGGAATCGATCGAGCTGCGCCTCGGGCAGCGGATACGTCCCCTCGGTTTCGACCGGGTTCTGCGTGGCGAGCACCATGAACGGCGTCGGCACCGGCAGCGCGTGCCCTTCGAGGGTGACCTGGTATTCCTGCATCACCTCGAGCAGCGCGCTCTGCGTCTTCGCCGGCGCGCGGTTGATTTCGTCCGCGAGCAGCAGCTGCGTGAAGACCGGGCCGCGGACGACGCGCAGCTGGCGTGTCGCCGGGTCGAGCACCGCGTGTCCCGTGATGTCGGACGGCAGCATGTCGGGGGTGAATTGGATCCGTCCGTGCGCCAGCGACAACGCTTTCGCGAGCGCCCGCACCAGCAGTGTCTTGCCGAGGCCCGGCACGCCTTCGATGAGCACGTGACCCGAGGCGACGAGCGCGATCAGGACCTGCTCGATGACGGCCGCCTGCCCGACCATCGCCTTGTGAATGCTGGCGCGGAGCGAGCCGACCATCGCGACGGCTTCGTCGAGTGCGTTCAATTGACTAGTTTCCATGTGGTGACCTTGCCTCGTTCACGAGCAGACGGCGCCGCGCGGTTTCGAGCAGCGCAATGGTCCGGCGCAGTTCGTGCGGATGGTGCGCCCGCACGCTGAGGACCGCCGCCGCCAGCGCGCCCGCCTCGACGCCCGTCAGCCGGGCGACCGCGTCGGTGCGCGCTCTCGCCGGCAGCTGCGCGTAGCCAGCGACGCGCCGCCGCGCGGCTTCGTCGAACGCGCGGGCGGACGCGGCGTGCAGCGCCTCGCTGCCACCATGATGCAGCGCGAAACGGCCCGTGCCGCGGATTTGCTCGGCGAGCGATCGCCGCGCAGTCGGCGCCGGCGCGGCCAGCGGACCGAACCGGATGCCTCCGCGCCAGAGCAGGAAGGCGACCACCACCGCGGCCAGGATGACGACCGGCGCGCCGCGCTGCCACGTCAGCGCCAGCAGCGACGGGTAGTCGCCCTCCGACAGGAAATGGACCTCGTCGCCCGGCTGAAGAGCGGCCGCCTTCACCAGCAGCCATCCATGGTCGCCGTCGAACAGCCGCCGCGCGCGAAACGGATCGCCGTTGACGCTCGTGACGCTGCCGCGTCCGACGCGGACCCGCGCCACCTGCACGCCCGTCTTCGCGTCGCGCAGCGTCCATTCCGCCGGCCGGCTCGTCGTCAGGAAGAATTCATCGTCGAAGTCGCAGAGCAGGGGGCGCTCGTTCGCAGCGGCGCCGTCACGGACAGCCGGCTCCTCGTCGTAGCGCGAGCACGGCTGGTCGCGTTTCGTCCGGTCGTCATCGGACTCGCGGTAGTCGTAGCCGATGCCCGACCACTTGCGGAATTCCGCGTTCGTCCTGACCGAGCTGTCGAGGACGAGCCGTCCGCCCGATTCGACCCAGCGCTCGAGCGAGCCGCGCCGGGCCGGGCTCAGGTCCCACGTCCACGCTGACAGGACGATGACCGAAGTCGGCGGCGGCGCCGGCAGTTCGAGGTCGCGTGTGGCGCGGGCGCCGAGCGCCTCGACGAATCGCTGTGCCGCGTAGGTCTGATTCGTACGCGCCTCGCCGCGCGGGGGCATCGGCACCTCGATGTCCACCCACTCCGTGCGCGTCGCCACCCAATACCCGACGGCGGCGCATACGGCGATCACCAGGAGGACGAGCATCGCTCGCCGCGTCATGCCCGGACCTCCGCTGCGGCCGCCGCATCGAGTGCCGGCGCAAAGCCGTCGCACAGCCCGTACACGACGGTCGTCTCGGCGGAGTCGTGCCCGTAGACCGTCTGCTGCCAGAGCCGCACGAGGCGGAACACGTATTCGTGCCGTGCGTGGTCGAGGTGCGTGGAGGCCAGCGCGAGGCAATCGCCTTCGGTGCTCGAGTCGCGGATGGGTACCCGGTGCGCGTGCGCGAGCCGTGAGAGCAGCCCGCGGTAGAGGAGCGCCAGCGCCGCTCGATGGTCGCCGCGGTCCCAGAGCCCGCGCGCGGCCGCACCGATGTCGTCCGGCAGCGATTCAGGCCTGATGTCGAGGTCCTGCACGTGCGTCGGCGCGACGAACTCGCCGGCGGCCGTCCGCGCGACCCTCGCGCGGACGACGCGATAGATGTAGGCGCCGAGCATGCCCGCCAGCACGACCGCCGCGCACCAGACCAGGAGGCGAGCGCCCTGGTCGAACCAGCGGAACAGCCCGACCATCCACTGGAGCCATGCCGGCGTGCCGGACGATCGCGTGGCGGACGTTTTCCACCTGAGCGTCTTGATCGTCCGCGACGTGGCGAGATTCGGATCGGCTTTCACCCTGGCAAGCGCGCGCGCGATCGCGGCGGCGTCGGGTGCGGCAACGGCCCGGGGCGCCTCGTCCACCTGCGCCGCACGTGCTGCGGCGGGGCCCGCGGGCGTCAGCAGGAGCAGGCACACGGCGACACGAGCACCGATCATCTCAGTTCCCGAACGCACGGCGGAATTCCTGCTCGATGTCCCACGCTTCGAGCTCGGCGCGCCGGTTGAGGTACATCGCAAATCCGGCGGCGACATAGAACGGCTCGACGATCAGTACCGCGAACGCGAGGCTGACGGGAAGCGTCACCGTGAGAAACGCGCCGCCCTCACCGGACAGCAGCTGCGTGAAGTCGGGCGCCATCCCCTGCGGCGCGAGCCAGAACATCAGCGACAGCAGCGAGCAGAACAGGGCGGTCTCCGCCATGCTGAAGGCGTGCGTCATCATGAACGCGGCGCCAGCCGTTTTGTGGCGAATCTGGCGAACACGTGCGCCCGCGCGGAAGACGGAGAGACCCTCGAGCTGGTAGACCGGCTGCGTCAACGACCGCCACAGTGTCAGCCGCCGTATCGTCAGCGTGAATACGAGCTGCCGCCACCAGACCTCCCGCTGCGCGCGCCAGAGATCGCCGACGGTGGTGCGCTGGCCGAACGCGGCGCGCGACAGCACGAACAGGATGGTGCGATCCAGCCACGGCTTCGACCACCAGATGACGAGGCCGGGCAGCCAGCTCGCGATCTCGAACGACGACACCGCCAAGGCGAGCACCGGAACGGCCACGAGCAGGTAGCAGGGAAACACGGACGCCGCGGCATGCTGACACAGCCGCACGCCGAGATCCGAGGCTTCCGTCGGCGTGCGCGGGCGAAGCCGGACGGCGAGCGCGTCAACCTGCATGGCGCCCCTGGAGCGTGAGATAGCCGAGCACGGCGAGCCAGCACACTGCGGCAACGCCGTACTTGACCGCCGGCGCAATCCACGTCGCCGACGACCAGAACGCCTCGATCCCGGCGGCGACGAGCAGCATGCCTGTCACGCCGTAGATCACCACCATCGACTCGCGCGATGCCTGCACCAGCGATTGACGGCGCGTGAGACGCCCGGGGGAGAGCAGCGCGTGGCCCAGCCGCAATCCGGCGGCGCCGGCGAGCACGATGGCTGTCAGCTCGAACGCGGAATGCGTGGCGACAAACGAGTAGAACGTCGACGAGAGCCCGCGGCCCGTCAGGTAGCCGGCCAGCGCGCCGCCGAACGCGCCGTTGTAGGCGAGGAAGAACAGCGTGCCGAGGCCCGCGAACAGTCCGCCGGCGAAGCACTGGAACGCGACACCCACGTTGTTGCGGATGTAGTAGCCGAACATCGTCCAGTCGGTGCGCGCCTCGCGCGTGCGTCCGATGGAGTCGGCGTCGGGCGAATACATCTGCTCGAACTGCGAGGCGGTGTCGGAGTCGACGACCGACAGGATCATCTCCGGGCGCGAGTACACCAGCAGGCCGACGAGGAGGGTCGGCAGCAGAAACGTCGCCGCCGCGACGGCCACGTAGACGCGGTGATCCCTCACCGCCGATGGAAAGTCAACGTTGATCAGCCGCCGCAGGCGGCCGAGGCCGAACTCGCGCTGCTGGTAGATCAGCTGGTGCGCGCGCGAGGTCAGTTCCTCGAGCCGGTCGACGAGGTAGGCCGGATACGAGCGTGCGCGCGCGAGCGCGAGGTGCTCGCACGCCTGCCGGTACAGCGCCGCGGCGCGCGCGCCCGACGCGTTGCCGCGCCGCGTGGAGGTCAGTGAACTGGTGGTGAGCGCGTCGAGCAGCGCCTGGAGCTCCGCCCAGTCGCCCTCGTACAGCTCCTGGAAGCGCAACGGCGTCATCATCGCCGGCCGAGCACCCACTGTGCGACGCCGAGCACGCGTCGCGTCACGACCGGCCCCGTCTGTCCGTCGTTGCCCGCGACCCCGGCGGCCAGCGCCGCCAGCTCGTCGAGCCGCGCCGGCGTCAGCCGCGGCGCGCGCGCGGCCAGCGCCACCAGCGCCGCCTGATCCTCCGGCGCGAGCGGCCGCACCGGCATTACCGGCGCTCCTTCCTCGATCGCGGCGTGACGATCGGCGCGGCGGGCGTGCACGACGAGCGTGCCGGCGGCCAGGTCGCCGAGCCGCTTGCTGTCGCCGCGCGTCAACATGCTGACCACGCCGAAGCCGAACGCGAACGGCAGGAAGTCGGCGACGCGCAGCAGGTTTCTCGTCATCGACGCCGCGGCGGTGATCGGCAGGCCGTTGTCCATGACGACCTTCAGGCCGAAGGCGCGCTTGCCCGGCGTCGCGCCCGCGGCGCTCAGCTCGAACAGGACGGGATACAGCCACTCGAGCACGAAGATCAGGATCAGCCAGAACGCGACGCCGATGCCTCCCAGGAACGGGACGATCATCGCGCAGGCGTTGATCGCGGCGAGCCGGATCAGCCAGTCCACCATGCACGCGTAGTAGCGCGCGCCGAGACCCGCCGGACGCAGCTCCAGCATGATGCCTTCGGGCGTCTCGCTGGCAACGACCGTATCGAGAACGTGGCGCCGGACCGTGGCGCGATCAGGCTTTGACAACGATCGTGTCGGCGATCTTGTCGTGCAGGCACTGCCGCTGCTCGTTGAAGATGAACAGCAGATCGATGAACCCGTACAACGGGATGATGCTGAGCGCCCCGTTCACGAGGTTCCGCAGGAAGAAAATGCGCGCGAGGGTGATGGGCGAGCCGTCGGTGCGCACGACCTTGATGTTCAACGCCTTCTTGGCGATCGACTGCCCGTTGCGCCGCACGAGCACGATGGTGATCCAGCACCAGATGATGAAGCCGATGGCGCTGACGCCGAGGCCGGCGAACAGCGGGCCCGTCATCCTGAATGGTTGCGGATTGGCCCCGCCCGCGATCCCGCCGATGACGGCGCCGACGAAGAACGGCGCGTAGATCATCGCGCCGATGACGAGGCCGTCGAGAATGGCGGCCGCCAGCCGGGTTCCACGTTCGGCGGCGACCTGCCCGAGACGGGGATCGACGACGTCCGCGACGGTGGCCTGCGGCGGCGCGTAGGGATTGCTCATGGTGCGGTGCTCCTTGCTGGGTCCAGGTTCCTCAGTGACGGTGGCGGGGCAACGTGATTATCGGCCGCGAGACGGCGGAAATTTAGCGAAAGAGTGCGGTCGCCGGCAAGGCCGCACGGAGTTGTTAGGAATTCACTGTATTGCCCGACCGGCGCCGCCGTGTTCGGATTTGCCTGCCTCGTCGTTATGTAGGCAAAAGGTCCATCCACTGCACATGGGGCCCGAAGACGATCTTCAGCTGGCCGCGCGCGTCGACGTCCCGGTGCTGGTCACGGCGGACAGCCGTCGCCAGCGCACTATGTGCGCGCGTCTCATTCACGATGGCGGGGGCTACGAGCGGCCGTTCGTCATCTTTTCCGTCGGCGACCCCGGCGCCATCGTCGAGAAGTCGAATGGGTCGTGGCGCGTCTACGACCGCGAAGACGTCGTGCTGCGGCGCCATTTCGAGCTCGCGCGCGGCGGCACGCTCTTCATCGATGACATCGCGCTGCTGCGCGAGGCGACCCAGGGCCTGCTCCATGCGCTCCTCGAGGAGCGCCTCCGGCAGGTGGCTTCGGCTCGTCCCGCCGGCGGCCGCGTGCGCGTGGTCGCGGGCGCGAGCCGGCACCTCGACGCGGAACGGCAGGCGGGCGCGTTCTGCACGCCGCTGTTCTATCGCCTCAACGTGATTCACATCGATTTCATCGCTCACGCCGCCGCTCGCGATGCGCGGGTGAGCTGTGCCTAGAACTCGAGGTGCGTCTGCAGGAGCAGGCGCCGCTCGAGCAGTTGCGCGTTGGCCGCTCGAACCACCTGCTCGAGCGTGAGCACGATACCGAGTTTCCCGCGTCCCACCGGGCTCCAGTGCGCGCCGCCGAAGCTGTAGCGTTTCCTCGAGTCGCTGTCGTCGGACCGGTCCGGGTCGAAGAGGTCCAGGCTGCCCACCGCGGCCCATCCCGTCGCACCCTGGCGGCCCTCGCCGAAGAGCGACAGGCCGCGGCGCTGGACGTCCCGCGCGATGAACGGGTTGTCGGTGGCCGTCAGGTATTGCGCCGTGGCGACGACATGCGGCTGCTCGTAGCTGCCCATCACGATGGCCACGTTGCGCGGGCGGTCCCGCGCGTACCAGCCGTACGAGTAAAAGCCCGAGATGCTCACCTTGCCGGCCGCGCCGGCGTCGTTGAACGGACGGACGGTGGCGCGCCCCTGCACGCTCTTGTATTTGTCCGCTTCGGCGCGTCCATACCCCTCGCCGTTGTACACGCCGACGTGAAACTCCGCGCGCTCACTTCTCGCCCAGACGCTGGCGCCCACGTCGCTCGGCCCCGGGATCAGCCCCTGGCGTTCGGCGAACATCGGCCCCTGCACGCGGTAGCGGTTGATGGATTCCTCGAACGTGAGCCAGGGCGTCTCGTGCATGCCGAAGACGACCGAGGCCCGGTCGCTCAGGTTGGCTTCCAGGTACGCGTATTCCAGGCGCAGCGCCATGTTCGTCGCCAGGCTCGCGTCGGTCGTTGGCCGCACGTCGGGCGTGAACCGGGCGCGCACGCGGTTCGACAGCCGCGCGTGCACGTCGAAGTAGCCGCGGGTGACGTCGAACGCGTTGTAGCCGTCGGACTCGTGCAGTTCGGCGGCGTACTGGAGGAACGAGACGACGCCGAACGTCACGACAGGCGACGCGCCGGCTGCCGGCGCGGCCGCGGTGTCCGCCGGTTCCTGGGCCAGCACCGGGCAGGCCAGGCACAGCCACACGATTGACGTCACGCCGAGTCGATTCACGCGATTCTTCGGATGCATGGCAGGACCTAGAAAATGGCCGGCGCGCCGGCCCGAAAATCGCCGTTGAGGATGGGGACCGAGTTCACGCCGAGCCACTGGTCGAGCACTCGCGCGTACACGGATCGGAAGTCCGTCTCGTAACGAACGTCACCGGAGCTGTTCTCGAGCGTGGGACTGCCTGGCGCCAGCACCGGCGCCGTCCCGTGGAGTCCGCCTCGCACCATGCCGCCGATCGCCATCATCACGCCGGCGGCGCCGTGGTCGGTGCCGCCGCTGCCGTTCTCGGAGATGCGGCGGCCGAACTCCGAGAAGACGATGATCGTCGTGTCGTTGATGAGTCCCTGGTTGCGGACGTCGCTGTAGAACGCCCAGAGGCCGTCGCCGAGCGTCCCCATCAGGTTGCCGTACCCCGCGCCGCCGCCCGTGCCCTGCTGGGCGTGCGTGTCGAAGCCGCCGGTCTGGACCCAGTAGACGCGCGAGCCGACGCCGCGGACGATGGCGCCCGCCACGGTCCGCAGCGCGAGGCCGAAGCCGGTGTTCGGATAGGCGATCGTCGGCGTGTACGACGTCGCCTGGGCGACGCGGTCGAGCGTCTCGAGCGCCGCGCGGCTCGTACTGTTCACGAATGCCAGGTGCGGACGGCCCGATGCCGGGTTGGCCGCCATGATCTGCGCCGCCGACCGCTCTTCCACCGCGGCCGAACCGCGGTTCGGGCTCGCGTACGTGTAGGTGGATCCGTTTGGAATCGCCGGCACGCCGGTTTGACCGGACAGCAGCGCGCGCGGCGTCTCTCCGAAGGTGTTCCACGCCGCCAGCGCATCAGCGGGTCGAGGCAGCGTGTCGAGATAGCGACCGAGCCAGCCGGAGCCGGTAGACGACTGCGGGTTCGCGGTGCCCCAGATGTCGGTGGCCTCGAAGTGCGAGCGGCTCGAATTTGCATAGCCGGTCCGCTGCACGAGAGCCAGCCGCCCCTCGTTGAAGATGTTCCAGAGGCCGCCCAGCCGCGGATGCAGCCCGAGCGCCCGTCCGCTGGCGTCGGCTCCCACCTGCAGCACTTGCCCCGCGGGAACCGCGATCGTGGGACGGCGGCTGTAATAGTTCGCGTCCTGATACGAGATCAGCGTGTTGAGCGCGTCGTTGCCGCCGCCAAGGTAGACGACGACGAGGCGGCGCGACGGGAGGCCCTGCGCCTGCGCGATCGCGCTGAGGAACGCGGGCGCCGCGAGCCCGAGCGTGACGGTGGCGACGCCGTCACGAATGAAGAGCCGTCGAGAGATGCGCACGTCGCTGCCTCCTACACGAGTTGGTATTCGGAGGAGCCGACGAGGAGTCTCGCGAGTCCCGCGGCCCTGGTGTTGAGTTGCGCGTCGCTGCCGGTCCAGGTCCCGCCGGCGACCAGGTACGACATCAGCGCCTGTTGTGGCATCGCGTCGAACGGCGCCGGCGTCACCCGGTCGAGCATCGCCGCGAGCAGCGCCTGCGGCGTGCGTCCGTCGGCCTCCAGCGCGACCGCGAGCGTCTCCTTCTGGCTCGCCGCGAGCGTGGCGGCGAAGTTCGTGCGCGCCAGCATCGTCCCCGTCGAGAACCAGCCGGCGCCGACCGGCCATCCGCCCACGTTTGGCGGCTCGAAGAGCAGCTGGCCCATGTTGGCCAGCGGCGAGCGGACCCTGTCGAGCGAGAGTCCCTGCCAACCCACTTCCTTGATCGCACGCGCGACGTATTCCGTGGGCCACGCGTAGCGCGCGTATTTCATCGGCGGCTGGGTGAACCACGGCGAGGTCAGCACGTACCGGACGACGGGCCTGATCTCGGTGCGGTTCTGGAGGTAGATGGCGGCGGCGCTGTCGAGGAAGGCGGGATCCGGCAGGTGAATGTCGCTGATGAAGAAGTTCCAGAACTTGCGGGCGAGCCGGCGCGCGGTTTCCGGATGCACCGCCAGCGCGGTGATCAGGTCCATGCCGTCCTGAATACCAGCAGACTCGCTGCGCGCCGGGATGGTGTGGTTGCCGCCGCCGTAGATCGGAAACGAGAATGTCTTGGCGCTGGTTTCGTGTTCGTCCGCGTTGTAGACGAACTCCTGGTACGAGTTCATGTCGTTGCGGCTGTAGGCGACCGACTCGCGCAGGTTCCAGCCCGTGAACACCCGCGCGGCCGCGTAGACGTCGGACTCGGTGTAGTTGCCGACGCCGACGGTGAACAGCTCCATCACCTCGCGGCCGAAGTTCTCCTGCGGCTTCGACTTGGTGTTGAACTGCCCGTCGAGCCACACGACCATCGCGGGGTCCTGGGCGACCTCGAACAGGAGATCACGGAAGTTGCCGAGCGCGTACTGGCGGAAGAGCTCGATCTGACCCTTCGGCCCCCGCAGCGCGCCGGGCTTGCACGCGAGCATCTTCGCCGCCTGCAGGTTGCCCGAGTCCGCGGCCAGCTTGCTGTACGCGGTGGCGAAGTGGTTGTGCCAGAAGAGCGCCATCTTCTCCTGCAGCGGGCGCCGCGTGTGGATCATGCGGAACATCCAGCGCTGCCGCGCGTCGTCGATGTCGATGTCGGGCGCGAAGAGATCCTTCGAAGTGACCCTGGCGTGATCGGGCCGTCCGATGCGCGCGTCGACATCGTCCGGCCGCCCCTCGTAGTCGACGAGGTGCGCGATCGCCGCGGCCGTCGACATGTCGCGGAACGTCTCGGCGTCCGCAGCGCTCGCACCGAAGCCGGCGCGGCGGAGCAAGTGATCGATTTCCGGATTCAGCTGGGCCATCGCCTCACCCGCGCATCAGAGCCCGATCGTGACGACGCCGTCCGTGAAGCTGGTGGCGAACTGGCGCAGTGACGCCCGCGCCGGGCCGGCCAGTACCTGGCCGCTGCGGCTGTAGCGCGACCCGTGGCAGGGACAGACGTACTCGCTGCCGTCCGCGCCGCTGACGGTGCACGACTCGTGGCTGCAGATGGCGTCGATCGCCAGGAACGCGCTCGCGTTCGTCCGCGAGAGCAGAAAAAGACCCGCCGTGGACTCGACGAGCGCGGCGCCGCCCACGTCGGCCAACGGGGATCCGGCGACCGTGACCTGCACCACGGATCCCGTGAAGCGGCCGGAGAGGACGCCGAGCATCGAGGCCGTTCCGCTCGGCGACGTCGGTGACGACCCGCCGCAGGCGGAGAACAGCGTCGCGAGCGTGGCGCCGGAGGCGGCCTGGCAGGCGCCGGCGCAGAACCGTCGACGTGAAACGTGCGCGTTCGTGTGTGACATCGCCTTGATCCTCGTGAGTGCGTGCCGGGGGTCGGCGAGGACTAACTCGGCAATATCGAGGCCACTCGCAAACGCGCCTGTTTTTCGCGAATCAGCCGCCGGCGGCGGGCGCGGGCGGATCACAGACTGGGGGCGGGGACGGGTGATTTCGTAAGAGTCGCGGGTGGCTCGCGACTCGCCCGGCTAAGGCGTCCGCGGTGCGCGGCCGGCGCCACGACGATGCGGAGCGCCTGGCCGATCACGCGGACCGATCCGTCAGAGATGCAGGAGCCTCCTGGCGTTTCCTCTCAAGATGCGATCGAGGTCGCCCGCCGGCAGCTTCAACTGTTCGACGAACGAGTTGGGGTACTCGATGTCCTTCGCGGCGAAGAGATCCGTACCGATCACGACACGGTCCGCGCCGACCTCGCCGATCAGGAACCGCAACGCTTCGGGATAGTAATTGAGGTAGTCGTAGTGGAAGCGCCGGAGGTATTCCCTGAATGGACGCTCCGTCTTCAACTGCGTGGATCCCATGTGAAAGAAGCCGTGCTCGACACGCGCGAAGATGAACGGAAACGCGCCTCCGCCATGGGGCAGCACGATCTCGAGCCGCGGGAACTTATCGAGTGTCCCGGTGGTGATGAACTTGAGCGCCGTGGTGGCGTGCTCGAACGTGAACCCGAGCCAGTTGGTGACGCTGGGTGGGCCGACCAGGCGCGTGCTGTAGAAGTTCGCTTCGCCATCGAGCGGATGGAACAGCAGCGGATACCCCAGTTCCTGGCATCGCGCGAGGATCGGCTCGAAGGCCGGCTCGAACAGGTAATCGCGCTGCTCGATTGAATTCGGCAGGTGGACGGCGCGCATACCGGGCTTGCCCGCGACGCGATTCAATTCCTTCAGCGCCATCTGCGGGTCGCGGATGGGCATGGCGATGCCGGCGACGAAGCGGTCCGGGTGCGCCGTGTGCGCTTCGACGGCGGCGTCATTGATGATTTGCGCGAGGCGGACGCCCTGCTCCGGGGTGGCCCACTGCCACGGCATCCCGCCGGACAGCGTCAGGACGTGCATCTGCACGCCGTGCTCGTTCATCCAGGTGATGCGTTTGTCGAGGTCGAAATCCAGCGGAAAGGGATTGGCCGGCGCCGGCCGTCCCATTTCGACCTGGGCTCTCGTGTAACGCTCGGGAGCCCAGTGCGTGTGCATGTCGATCGACACGGGCCGAACGGACGCAGGGTTCGCCGGACGCGCGTCCCAGGCGGGGCGCTCCTGGGCGAACGCCGTGCGAACGCCCATGCCGAGCGCCGCGCCTGCTCCGACGCCCAGCTTCAGGAACCCGCGACGGTCCAGCGTCTGTGCCTGTCTGTTGTGCATACGGTCCTCCGCGCGTCGCCATTCTAGGCGTGTTTCGCCGGCGCGGCGTAGGCGAGTTGAATGGCGATCGATTCAGCGGTAGGTGTGATGGATCCCCCCGCTCCGCCCTGCTCCGACCATGATGCGACGCCTGCGTACCGATGTCGCATCGCTGCCTTCCTGCACGAAATGCACGGGCGCGATAATCGCGATTCGCGGCCGGACATGGAACTCGACGAGGGCACCAGCCGACCAGCCCACCGAGATGGCCTGGTCGCATGGAACTCGGCGGAGATCCGGCGCGTGAAAGGGCTTGTGCATGTCGAACCTCCTGTCGCAGCTCACCAGGAGCGAGCGAACACGGCTCCTTGCAGAACTGAACTATATGAACCTCGAGGAGATTCGCGGCTTCTGCGCGGAGCGCGCGATCCCGTACAGGATCGTCGCCGAGTACCCGCACGGGAAGGTGAAGATCACGAAGGACACCGATCGCAAGCCGATCGTCCTGGCCCGTGTCCGCCGCTACCTCACCACAGGCCAGGTCGGTCAGCCGACCCGCATCTCCGCGGCGATCGTCCGCGAGGAGAATCCACCCGCGCGGCCCGGGCCACGCGACCGCCTCTACTATCGTTGGTACGCGAAGGAGTTCGACGGCGTGATGCGATTGCTTCGCGACCTGACTGCCGGCCGGTTCCGGGACGGCGCCGTCGCGCGCGTGCTGGCGATGGAGTTCTGGACGCGCGGAGAAGCGCCCACGTTCGAGGAGTTCGCCCGAGCGTGGACGAAAGCCAAGGCCGAGGAGCACCGGCTGCTCACGCCGGAGTACGCCTACCTGACCGATCTCCAGCACCAGCGCGCCGGCGGCGACTGGAAGGCCGTGCGCAAGGCGAAGGCGACGTCCGCGCTGAAGACGCTTGCGAGGATCGCTCCCGCTTGCCACGGCGGGCGGTCGGTTGTTCCGGTGAAGGCGCGCGACTCGTACGACGACAGGAAGTGACCGTGCCTAGGATGCGTCGTCATAAATCGAGGGACGGCGCGTGTTCGCCTCGTCGCCAACGACGACGCCAATGCCATCGTCATCGTCGATTTTCAACGGCTACCTGGCGTCGGCCCTGCTAGCGATTGGACCTGTGGATTCGGGCTGATCGCACGTCGATGGAGACTTGGAGTTGGTGGACTAGACCGGCGCCCGAATCGCCGAATGGTTGAGGCACGTCGAAACGCTCGAGAAGTCGCTAGAACGTACGGCGGCTGTCACTTGACGGGGACCAACACTGCTCGTGCCACATCCCCGGAATACCGTCCAGCGCGTAGAGCACGTCTCCGCCATGGTAAAACGCGACCTGTTTGACTGTCCCTTGCCTTTGAGCGAAGGCGAGTGTTCGGACGACAAGGGTGATGAAAACGCCACGTCTGCTTGACCTGTTCAAGCTGTGATGCGATTCGCACCAGTGCGCCGACAGGGAACAGCTCTTCGTATGGCGGCATCGACGAAGAATGCCGGAGTGGCCTCTGGCTGGCAAGTCCCGCCGTCGTCGAAGTTCCGTGGTTGAAGGGCTTGGGTCCACAGATTAGGATTGTCGCGTGGGAGCGACCAGACGGCCGAACCTGGAGCAGCTGTACTCGGGACCCCAGGTCCTGGAGGTACCGCTGTATTCAGTATTCGAAGCCTCTCGTTACCTGCAGATTCCCGACAACACCCTGCGTTCGTGGGTTTCGGGACGGTCGTACCCGTTGCGATCGGGCGCAAGTCGTCGATCGGAGGCAGTAATCGAACTCGCGGATCCGACGCACTCTCGGCTGTCCTTCATCAACCTCACCGAAGCGCATGTCTTGGATGCGCTGCGACGTCAATATCAAGTCGAGTTGTCGCAGATTCGTCGAGCCGTCAGCTATCTTCGCGAACACTTCCGCAGCCCTCATCCTCTGATCCATCACGAAATGCTTACGGACGGCAAGCACCTGTTCGTTGAAGCAGCGGGTCTCAAGGATGTGATCAATGCGTCCAGGCATGGCCAGATCGCGATGCGCGATCTGATTGGCCTGCACCTCCAGCGCGTGGAGTGGGACAAGGACGGATTCGTGGCGCGGCTCTATCCGTTTACCCGCAGTCGACGGACTTCGTCTGAAGAAGCCTCTCAGCCCCGCGTGGTTACGATGGACCCCCGCGTGGAGTTTGGTCGGCCGATTCTGAAAATGTCCGCAGTGCGGACTGCGGTGATCGCTGACCGGTACAAGGCGGGCGAGTCGATCGCTGATCTCGCCGATGACTATGGCGAGGACCCGCTCAACATCGAAGAAGCGGTCCGCTGCGAGCTCCAGCCGGCGAAAGCCGCCTGAGCCCCTGTATTCTTCATCGATAGATCACTGGGCCGAAAGAAGGTGCCCGAGGCGCTGCGCACCGCGGGTGTCGAGATCCGCGTCCATGACGAGCTCTTTCCTCAAGGGATGGAAGACGTTGTCTGGCTGCGCGAAGCTGGCGTCAACGGCTGGATCGTCATCACGCGCGACGATCGGATCCGGTACAACCAGCTCGAAAAACAAGCCGTCATTGCTGCGAGGCTTCGCTTCTTCAGCATCACATCATCGTCCCTCACTGGTGACGAAGCGGCCGCGTTGATCCTGTCAGCGCTGGAGAGGATGTCCCGCCTGTGCAGGCGTCATTCGAAGCGTGGGTTCATCGCGAAGATCTCACGTGGTCCGGATGTGAAGATCATCGAGTTGGGGAGGAAGTGAGCGGGAGCGGTGAAGGTCTAATGGGATGAAGACCGCTAAGGACAGACGCACACGCCTCGCCTGATCAATTTGTTGAGTTCGTTGATACGGCAACCGAGAGGATCTTGGCGTCAGGCTCGAACTTCGTTGTCCGTCGTGAACCAGCGGAAAAAATCCCGGCCGAGTCCAGTCTGAGCGTGAGATAACTTGGCTGCTTTTCGAATGCGATGTACTCACGCGATTCGATTTCGCTCTTCTCGATTTCTCTGGTTTTCCCGAACACCATTTCGACGTCCGTGACTAGCGAGCCTGGGTGCACACCCTCGACGGTGTGGAAGGCCGGGCTGAACGTCTCAATCGTCTTGATTCTCTTAGACCAATCGATTGGGTCACTAGAATTGTCCTCGTCCGCCGATAGGATCATCGACTCAGCGGGTGAAAGCGTAACCTCGACGAGAGCGGCTCCGTCGCCATCAGAAGTCCGTTCGAACTTCCCAACGGGAAGCGCTCGCCGTGCTTCATCCAATGTCATCTGGAGGCGAACGCTGCCCATTCCGGATGTCGAGACAACGTGCATATCCGGCTGGGTGGGCGCCGTCGATTTGGTTACCGGTCGGTGGTCAGGAGGTTCATTTGCTGCACCCTCTGGAGACGTCTGATTCGGGCGCTGCCCACAGGCGAGGACGGCGAAAGCGACGAGTAAAAGGACACGAGAGGGAATCATAGGCTGTCGCCCGAACGCATCTGCCGCTCATCCTTCGCTTGAACGGAGCAGGCTCGCCGGGCTTGCCATCCGTAGCTTCGCCCGGAGGGCGAGCGAAGGATGGTGGACCTGACCGGGATCGAACCGGTGACCTCCTGAATGCCATTCAGGCGCGCTCCCAACTGCGCTACAGGCCCACTCGGAGGGGACCTTTGATGGTAGCGCAGGCACTCCCGTGAAGGAAGATCTGCGCTGGCCGTGTTCGACACTCGCCAGCCGCACGTCGTGGAGCTCCGATGCTACGGCGGTTTCTCCGAGAGGTCGTGGCGGACGTACGGCCCTGACGACAGGGCGGACGTGACCGTCGAGGTCGCGACCCGCCGTCAATCGTCCTGTCGCTAGACCGTGGGCCGGGCCGCCGCGTTCGTGTCCGCGAAGCGTTGATGCGTCAGCACCAGCCACTGCGACAACTGCCGAGCTGCCTCGACAGGCGTCTGGCCGTAGAACGGCATCATCGCGGCGGGCACCCCCGGTCCCCGGCGCAACTGGGCCCGCCACCGATTGCTGACGGCCGTAACTTCGATCTGATACGCACGGCCGCCGATGGTCTCTTCGAAGTGATGAACGATCACGTCTTGGCGTCCCCGGTGGGGTCAGGAGCGCGGACGATCTTATTCGGCGGCGCCTCGCAATCAAGCGAAGGGAGACGCGAAGCGCCCATGCACAGCCACCGCCGCGGGCGGATCGCCAGCATCGCGCGCGGAAAAATATTTCGCGGTCGCGGTTGTCCACAGGATTTGCACGTCTCATGCACAGGATTTCCACATCGAGCCGCCCGGCGGCGCCGTTGCGGCAGACGCTACAATAGGAATTCACCCTGCATGACGCGGCGCATTGCCCCTCTCGTCGTACTCGTGTGGCTCGCAGCCGTGCCGCTGGCGCGCGCGGCCGCCGACGCGACGCTGTTCCGCCTATTCTTCCGCGACGGCGCCAGCGTCGTCAGCTACGGCGAGTTCGCGCGGCTCGACGACCAGGTGGTGTTCTCGATGCCCGTCGGCGGACCCGCCGATCAGCCGCGCCTGCACGTCGTGACGCTCCCCTCGTCGCAGATCGACTGGGCGCGAACGGAGCGGTATGCCGCCTCCGCGCGCCACGAACACTACGCGGAAACACGCGGCGAGGAAGACTTTCAGCGGCTGAGCAGTGACGTGGCCCGCGTGCTCAACGAGGTGGCGCTCTCGGCCGACAAGAACGCCGCGCTCGATCAGGCGGAGCAGGCGCGCAAGACGCTCGCGGACTGGCCGGCGAACCACTATGGCTACCGCCAGCGCGATGTGCGCGAGGTCGTGGCGCTGCTCGACGAAGCCATCTCGGATCTCCGCGCGGCAGCGGGGCGCAGCGACTTCAACCTCGCGCTGGTCGCGACGCCGGAAGAAACGGGATTCGAGCCGCTGCTGGCCGCGCCGGGTCTCTCGGAGCAGATCAAGGCGACGTTCCGCGTCGCGCAGCTTGCACCGCGCGTGGCCGACCGCATCTCCCTCCTGCAGGAGGCACTCGCGCTCGTCGTGGAAGGCGGCGCATCGTTGTCCCCGGACGAGGCGTCGCGGTTCCGCCGCATGGCCGAGGAGCAAATCCACGAGGAGATCGCCGTCGACGAGCGGTATGCGGACATGTCCCACCGTCTCCTCGTGTCGGCGGCGAACGCGGCCGGGAAGGCGCGGATCTCGGACGTCGAGCGCGCCCTCCATCAGGTGTCGAAGGAAGACGAGCGTCTCGGCGGACGCCGGCCCGAAGTGGTGCAGTCGCTCAACACCGCGCTGCAGCTGTGGCTGGAGAACGCACGCCGCCTCCGCCTGCTGCGGGACCAGTGGCAGCTGCACCGCGCGAGCTATCGCGAGTACCAGCGCACCGTCGGCTCGCAGCTGATGCAGCTGATCAAGATTCAGCCATCGCTCGACGCCATCCGCCGCCTTGCCGGTCCTTCCCCGACGACGCTGGTCACGCTGCGGGGCCGGCTTGCGGGCGGCGCCGATCGGCTGCAGCGGATGACCGTCCCCGACGACCTGCGCGACACGCACCAGCTCCTGGTCAGCGCATGGCGATTCGCCGCGACCGCGGTGGACATCCGCTACAGCGCGGTGTCGTCGGGCGATGTCGGCATCGCCTGGCAGGCGTCCTCGTCTGCCGCGGGCGCCATCCTGATGGTGGCGCGCGTGCAGCACGATCTCCGGGCGCTACTCGAACCTCCTCGTCTCCAGTGATCACACCCCGCACGACCCGACTCGTGCGGGCGGCGGATCTGCGAACGTTCCGAAGCGCGCTCGCGGCGCTCGCCACCGGCGGCTCGCCGCTCGACGCGCGCGATCGGCTCCTCGTCTGTCCCACCCGCGCCGCCGCGCACCATCTGCTTCGCTCGATCGAGGACCGCATGCCCGCCGGCAGCACCCTCGTGCTTCCGGATTTCGTGACGCGCGCGGAACTGCACGAGCGGTTGTTCGAGCGGATTTCCGCCTTCGACGAGCTGGCGCGTGGTCAAGGGACGTCCGCCAGCGGCGCGCCCTACACGACCGAGGAGCGGGAGGCGCTGCTGGCCGTCGCGTGCCGCGCCGCGATCGATGCCGGCGCCGAGCCGCCGTTTCGCGTTCGTCCCGGCCTGATTGGCGCGATGCTCGAATTCTTCGATGCGCTCGGGCGCCACCAGAAATCCGTGGACGACTTCGAGCGGCTGACCATCGGAAGGCTCGATAGCGGGCAGGACGCCGACCGCGGCGCCGAGCGGCTGGTTCGGCAGACGCGCTTCTTCGCCGCGGCGTTCCGCGAGTTCACACGGCTGTGCGCCGCATCCGGCGGCGTCGACGAGCACGCGATGCGCGACCGGCTGCTCGCCACCGCGGCCGCGCACCCCTGGCGGCACGTGATCGTGGCCGTGCGCGATCGGGCGGGCGACCGCTACGGCCTCTTTCCGGTCGACTGGGATCTGCTCGCCCGCATCCCCGGTCTCGAGGGCCTCGATGTCGTCGTCACCGACACGATGCTCGCGGGGTCGTTTCACGAGCGCATCCATGAATGGCTGCCCGGCATCGAGGAGACGCGCTTCGAGGCAGCGGGCAGCGGGCAGCAGGCAGCAGGCAGCACCGAGAAGGAATTTTCGGCCCGCGCAATTGCTGCCAGCTGCCAGCTGCCAGCTGCCAGCTTCGGCGTCGCCCGCGACCGCGAAGACGAGGTCACATCGTTTGCCCGCCAGGTACGCGCCAACGCGTGCGGGCCCGAGCCGCCGCCCCTCGATCGCATCGCCATCGTCGTGCGCCAGCGGCTGCCGTACGTCTACCTTGCGCAGGAGGTGTTCCGGTCGCAGGGCATCCCGTGCCAGATGTTCGACGCGCTGCCGCTTGCCGCGGAGCCGTATGCCGCGGCCGTCGACCTGGTGTTCTCCTTCATCAGCGCCAACTTCGCGCGCGTCCCGGCCGTCGCGCTGCTGCGCTCGCCGCACCTGCGGTTTCCGGGTGCGGACGGCGAGGCGGTTCGCGCCGGAGAAATCGCCGCGCTCGATCGGGCGTTGAGCGAGGCCGGCTACCTTGGGGGTCTCGACTCGCTCGATCGGCTCGTCGAGACATGGCGTGCCGGGTCGCGCGTCTCGAAAGCGGCCGTGGCCGGCGCAGCGGTTCTGCAGGCGGTTGCCAGGGAGCTGATGGCGCTTCGCTGCGACGCAACGATTGCCGCGCACCTCGATTGCCTGCTGACGTTCCTGGCCGCGCACGAGAACGTGCCTGGGTCGCCGGACCAGTCGGCGGAGGTGGAAGCGCTTCACGCGCGACAGCGGCGGGCGCGCGGCGCCGTCCTCGGCGTGCTGCGGTCGCTGCGTGACGCCTGCGCGCGCTTCGATTCGAGAACCGTGCCGTTCGACGAGGTCGCGGCAATGGTGCGCCGCGGCATCGACATGCACACGTTCGCGTCGCGCCGCGGCGAGTCCGGCGTGCACCTGGTCGATGCCGAGAGCGCGCCGTTCGGCGAGTTCGACCACGTGCAGCTCGCGGGCCTCGTTGACGGCGAGTGGCCCGACCGGCCGCGGCGCAACATCTTCTATTCGCCGGCCATCATGCGCGACCTTGGCTGGCCCGCCGACGCCGACCGGGTCGAGGCGGAACGCGCGGCCTTCGCCGATCTGCTGCGCCTGCCCGCGAAGACGCTCGGGATCTCGACCTTCTCGCTCGAGCACGATTCGCTCGTGTCGCCGTCGATGCTCCTCGACGAGATCGAACGGGCGGGGGCTCGTTCCAAGATCGTCACCTGCACCGGCGATGACGGCATGGTGCTTTCCGAGACCGCGCGGGCCTGGGCGGAGCGGCGCGCCGCACGGCCCGCGGATTCAGTCGTCGGCGGCCAGACCGCCCCGCACGTGGCCGGGGCGTACGCCGTCAGCGCGCTGGAACGCTACCAGGACTGTCCGTTCAAGTTCTTCGCCGCCGACGTGCTCGAGCTCGAGGAGCTGCCCGAAGACGAAGCGGCGCTGTCGCCGCGCGCCCGCGGCAGGTTCATCCACGAAGTCTTTCAACGCTTTTTCGAGGCGTGGGACCGCCGGCGCGAGGGACAGATCGCGCCGGAGACCCTCGATGCGGCGCGCACGGTGTTCGAGGAGGTCGCGGCGCCACTACTCGCGCACCTTCCGGAGGCGGACGCCGCGCTCGAGCGGACACGGCTCTTCGGTTCGGCCATTTCCGTTGGCATCGTCGACGTCGTGCTCGGCCTCGAGGCCACGCGCCCCGTCGACGTCGTCGAGCGGTGGCTCGAGTACCGGCTCGACGGCGAGTTCACGCTCGGCGCGGCAGGCGGCCGCGCGGTGTCGCTGCGCGGCGTCGCCGATCGCATCGACCTGCTGGCGGGGAACCGGCTGCGCGTGATCGACTACAAGTCCGGCGCGGTGTACCAACCACGGCGCGCGCTGCAGGTGCCTATCTACGCGCTATGTGCCCAGGAACGGCTCCTCGACCAGCGCGGAGGCACGTGGCAGGTGGACGAGGCGGCATACGTTGCGTTCACCGGCAAGCGGTCGCTCGTGCCGATCGTCAGGGCGGGGCGGGACGACCAGGACTCCGTGCTCGCCGACGCGCGCGGACGGCTGCTCGACCTCGTCTCCGCGATCGAGCGCGGCGAGTTTCCGCCGCGCCCCTACGAGCCGCGCATCTGCTCGTACTGCGCGTACCCGTCGGTCTGCAGGAAGGACTACGTCGGTGACGAGTAGTCCGCGGCTGCCGTTCGACGTGGACGAGGCGATCGACAAGGACCAGGAGGCGCGCGCTCGTGCCGTCGATCCGCGCCACAACGTCGCGCTCGAGGCGTCCGCCGGCACGGGGAAGACGCGCGTCCTGGTCGATCGTTACGTCAACCTGCTGCGTGCGGGCGTGGACCCGTCGAACATCCTCGCCATGACGTTCACGCGCAAGGCGGCAGCGGAGATGCGCGAGCGGATCATCGCGACGCTTCGCGCCGCGGCGGCGCGGGGCGACCTCC
Organism: Vicinamibacterales bacterium; assembly: GCA_035571515.1. Taxonomy (GTDB): domain Bacteria; phylum Acidobacteriota; class Vicinamibacteria; order Vicinamibacterales; family UBA2999; genus Gp6-AA40. The sequence goes on along the minus strand of DATNCQ010000143.1, from coordinate 43,136 downwards.
CGGCCGCGCGGTGGCGCGAGCTGCGCGACCGGATCGACGACATCGCCATCAGCACCATCGACGCGTTCTGTCTCTCGCTGCTGCGTGAGTTTCCGCTCGAGGCCGACCTCGACCCGGGCTTCGACATCGCGGACGAAACCGAGGTGCCGCGCCTGGTGGACGAATCGCTCGACCGCGCGCTGCGCACCTGCCGGGGCCTCGCGCGCGAAGACGAGAACGTCGCGCTGGTGTTCGCGCAGCTCGGCGATCGGCGCGCGCGCCGCGGCCTGGCGGCGCTGCTGAACCGCAGGCTCGTCGCGCCCCTCGTGCTGCAGCGTTACCTCGACACCGGCCCGCGCGACCTCGACGTCAGCGTGGCCACGCGCCGCGCGGTCACCCGCCTGCTCGACGTCTTCACGTCGATGCCCGGCGGCGTGTCGCGCTTTCTCGCGTCCGGCCCGCCGGAAGCCGTCTTCGTGCTGCTTGCCAGGGAACTGCACCGGCTCGAGCACAGCGTGGAGACGAACGCGGCGCTGGAGCCCGCCGCCGTCCAGGCGGCCTACGCCCACGCCCGCGACTACTTCCTGACGCAGGAAGGCGAGCCGCGCAAGCAGCTCCAGTTCAAGAAGACGCAGTTTGCGACGGAGTCTGCGTGGGCCACGCACCGCGACCTCCTCGTCGGTTACGCGGCGGCGGTGAAGGAGGCGAGCGACCGTTACAAGCGGGACCTGAACGTCCTCGTCTCGCGTGGCATCCTGCGGATGTACCGCGTCGCCGAGACCGAGTACCGCCGCACGCTCGATGCCCACGCGGTGCTCGACTTCGCGGATCTGCTGCTGCGGACCCTCCAGCTGCTGCGCCAGATGGAAGAGTTCGCGCAGAGCCGCTATCGCCTCGAGTCGCGCTACCACCACGTGCTCGTCGACGAGTTCCAGGACACGAGCCGCGCGCAGTGGGAGCTCGTCTCGCTGCTCGTGCAGTCGTGGGGCGAGGGCGCCGGCCTGGCATCCAGCGGACCGCTCGCTCCCTCCGTCTTCATCGTCGGCGACCGCAAGCAGTCGATCTACGGATTCCGCGACGCCGACGTGTCCATCCTCGACGATGCGCGGCGCTACATCGAAGCGCTTCGTCCGGGCGGCGACGCGCGGCGGTCGATCTCGCGGAGCTTCAGGTCGGTTCCCGCGCTACTCGCGTTCGTCAACGACGTGTCGCGCGACATGCCGAAGGCCGGCGCACGCCGCGACGCGTTTCGCTACGGCGAGGACGATTGCTTTCCGGTCGACGGCGAGGGCAGCCCCGCGGATCACCCGCTCGGGCTCGTCACCGCCGACACACCCGACGCGTGCGCCGAAACGGCCGCGGCCGAGATCGCGCGGCTGCTCGCGGAGGGCGCGATCGTGCGCGACAAGATCACCGGCGTCCGCCGGCCGGTGACGGCCGCCGACATCGCGATCCTGTTCCGCACGCGCGATTCGCACCGCGAGTTCGAGGCCGCGCTCGAGCGCCGGGGCATCGGCGCCTACGTCTACAAGGGGCTCGGCTTTTTCGACGCCGACGAGATCAAGGACGTCCTCGCGCTGCTGTGGTACCTCGCAGACCCGCTGTCGGACCTGCGAACCGCGGCGCTGCTGCGATCGCGGTTCTTCCGGCTGTCGGACGAGGCCATCCGCCGGCTGGCGCCGAACCTCGCGGCCGCGCTCCGTGACCCGATCGCGCCGGCGATCGATCTCGATGCGCCCGACGCGTCAACGCTCGCGCACGCGCGCGAGGTCTCGGCCAGGTGGCGCGCGCTCGTCGATCGGCTGCCGCCGGCGGAGCTCCTCGATCTCGTGCTCGCCGAGTCGGCCTACTTCGTCGAGATGCGCGGCCCCCGCTTTCCGCAGGCGCGCGAGAACCTGAAGAAGATCCGCGCGCTCATCCGCCGCATCCAGAACCGCGGCTACGCGACGCTCGGGCGCATTGCCGCGCACCTCGACCGCCTCGCCGTCGGCGACGAATCGAACGCGGTGATCGACGCGCTCGACGCCGTGAACCTGATGACCGTCCACGCGTCGAAGGGGCTCGAGTTCCCCGTCGTCTTTCTCGTCAACCTCGCCCGAGGCACCGGCAACTTCCGCGATCCGATTCGCGTCGTTGCCGCCGCGGGCGGCGAGGATGTCTCGGTCGCGGTCGGCGATTTCCGGTCCGACGCCGACGAAGACGGCGCCGCGAAGGAGAAGGAGGAGACCAAGCGGCTCCTCTACGTCGCGCTGACGCGCGCGCGCGATCGGCTGTACCTCGGCAGCGTGCTGAAGGAAGGACGGCTGCAGCCCGGACGCGGCAGCCTGGCGGAGGTCCTGCCGCCGACGCTGGTCGACGCCTTCGCCGGCGTGAACGGCGATGCGTGGCGTGCTTCGTCGGGCGCCGTTCATCGCTTCCGTCGTTGCGAGCCCGCCAGCCTCGAACGAGCGAACGTCGAACCGGCGAACCTCGAACCAACGGATCCCGGATCCCCCTCGGCCCCGCTCGGGGCAAGCCGGATCCCGGATCCCGGCCTCGATCCCCTCATCGACTCCTCACCGCCGCGCACGTCGATCGCCACGCTCATCGAACGCGCGCGTGGTGAAGCCACGCCGCGCACCGCGCCGCGTTCCAATCGCCTCGCCGGCACGCTCGTCCACCGCCTGCTGCAACGAGTCGGCTTCAGCGCCCTTCCCGTCGACGCCGTTCGCGCGCTCGCATTGCGGCGCGTGCGCGCCGACGAAATCGACGATCCCGGGGGCCTCGAGGCGCTGCTCGACGCCGCGGCCGCGTCGTACGCGGCGATCTGCGCCAGCGAGGAAGTGCGGGAGCTCTATTCGGCGGGCCGGCGGCTGCACGAAGTGCCGTTCACGACGACCGTCGAGGGGCGGGTCGTGCGTGGAACCGTAGATTGCCTCGTCGAGACCGCGCCCGGCAGGTTGACGCTGCTCGAATTCAAGACCGGGCGCGAACGTCCCGAGCACCGGGCGCAGGTCGATCTCTATCTGCAGGCCATGCGGCAGGCGTTTCCCGGGGCCTCGATCGACGCCCGGATGATCCGGGCGTTTGATGATTTCACGGAGATTTAGTGGGAAAAACCGCGAATTCCAGCTCGACTAGGCCTGAATCGTGCAGTTCTGCGTTGCACCTGCAGATCCCATCTCCTACAATCAGTTTCAGGAGCGTTGTATTTGGCGATTAACGAGGAGACCCGTGTGGTGCTGACGTGTCCGAGCTGCGGGAACGACCAGAACTTCCTGGTCAAGACCCTGCAGATGCACGTGGTCCACATCGACGACGCGCGGGTGGAAGTGTCGGAAGAAGGACGTCCCGCGGTTCTGGAAGTGCTGTGCGATGAGTGCGAGACCGCGCTCAACATCGACGAGATCGACGAAGGCTTGCGTAAAGAGCTGCTGCTGACGCTCGGCGCGCGCTGATCGGCGCCGCCTTCACGTTTTCTCAGCCCGCCTGTTCATCGGCTTCCTCGAAGTAGTCGCATTCAGGACACACCCATTCACGGAACTTCGCGGTCCTGGTCTGTGTCGAGCCTGGCACGCGGTCGGTCACTTCGCGTTCGCGCAGCTTCATCGGCTCGCCGCACATCGGACATTCCTTCGCCGCCATTGACATCTCCCGGGACGGCCCCTATCGTAACAGCAGTTCATGAAGAGGCACGCCTTCGGCGGCTTCGGCGGACAGGCGATTGCGGTACGTGGCGGTGACGAGACGCGCCACGATCGGCGGTGGTTCGCCGATGAGGTCGTGGTGGACTTCCCGTCGGTGGCGCCCGCCGTCGAACGGATGCGCAGCGCGTTCGTCGCCGAGGAGCACGCGAAGACGCTGACGGCCGCGCTCGAGATTTCGACGCGCGAGGCGTTGCACGGCGCCACCGTGCCGCTCGACGTGCCCGTGCGCTGCACGTGCCGCGCCTGCGGCGGCCGCGGCGAAACGTGGGCCCAGCCGTGCGGCTGCTGCACCGGCAGCGGCATCGAGCTGCTCCATCACCAGGTGCGCATCAGCGTGCCCGCGGGCGTCGAGGACGGCGCCTGCTTCCATTTCTCCGTTTCGCCGCGACACGACCTCTCCACGCGCATCGAGCTGCGCGTGCTCGTCAGCCCGCCCGCACGCGGTTAGTGCCGGTGGACCGGCACGTCGGCATCCTCGCCATCCTCTGTACGCTCTGGGGCGCGCTGGCCATGCTCGTCGGCGCCTCGCTGCTGCTGCTGTCGGCGGGCGCGCTCGCGTTCCTCTTCGGCCCCGACGGCTCAGCCGTCGGCTTTGCCGCGGGCGTGACGGCGACCGCCTTCGCGGTGATGGGCGCGGTCGCGCTGGTCTGGGGCGGCGCGCACGTCGGCGCCAGCGTGCTGCTGCGGCGGCGTCAGCCCGCCGGACGCGTGCTCACCCTCGGCCTCGCCGTGGTCAACCTGCTCGTCCTTCCCTTTGGCACCGCGCTCGGCGCGTACGCGCTCTGGATTCTGTTGACCAACGAAGGACGCCGGCTCTTCGAACCGGTTGCCGTCGCGTCGGGCAGCCTCAATTAAGATAAACAGATGGCCGTAGCCCCCGACCGCGACGCCGTGCTCGACGCGCTGCGCGTCGTCAACGATCCCGACCTGCGCCGCGACATCGTCTCGCTCGGCTTCATCAAGGACCTGTCGATCAGGGACGGCCAGGTTTCCTTCGCGATCGAGCTCACGACGCCCGCCTGCCCCGTGAAGGACCAGATGCGCGAGCAGGCGACCGCTGCCGTGCGCGCGTTGCCGGGCGTCACGGCCGTTGACGTTCGCATGACCGCCAATGTCCGCTCGGTCTCCGCGCCGGAGATGGGCCGGCCGCCGCTGCCGGGCGTGAAGAACATCATCGCGGTCGGCGCGGGCAAGGGCGGCGTCGGCAAGACGACGGTCGCCGTGAACCTGGCGCTGGCGCTCGCGCGCTGCGGCGGGCGCGTCGGAATTCTCGACGGCGACATCTATGGTCCGAACGTCCCGATCATGCTCGGGTTGTCGGCCACGCAGCTGACGACCGACGGCAAGCAGATCGTGCCGGCCGAGAAGCACGGGCTGCAGGTCGTCTCGATGGGGTTCCTCACCTCGGACGACGCGCCGGTCATCTGGCGCGGGCCGATGCTGCACGGCGCCATCCAGCAGTTCTTCCGCGACGTCGCGTGGAAGAATCTGGACTACCTGATCGTCGACATGCCGCCGGGCACCGGCGACGTCGCGCTGAGCCTGAGCCAGACGGTTCCCGTCGTCGGATCGATCGTGGTGACGACGCCGCAGAAGGTGTCGCTGGCCGACAGCCTGCGCGCCATCCGCATGTACCAGAAGCTGAACATCGCGCCGATGGGGCTCGTGGAGAACATGAGCTACTATGCGTGCCCGAACTGCCATCACGAGGCGGACATCTTCGGGCACGGCGGCGGCGAAGCGCTCGCCGAGCAGCTGCAGGTGCCGTTCCTCGGCCGCCTGCCGATCTACCAGCCGATTCGCGAAGGCAGCGATACGGGCGTGCCGATCGTGTTGAGCGAGCCCGGGTCGTCCGCGGGCCGCGCGTTCATGCAGGTCGCGGAGCGCGCCGCGGCGCAGGTGTCGATCCTGGCGCACAAGACCGCCGAGGCCAACAAGGGCAAGATTCCGCTGATTCCCGTTCGCTGAACGCCGGTGTCAACCGCCATCGAGCTGCCACACGCCAAGCGCACCCTCGCCAACGGCCTCGACGTCGTCGTCCACGAGGACCGGCGAGTGCCCATCGTCGCCGTCAATCTCTGGTACCACGTCGGCTCGAAGAACGAACGCACGGGCCGCACAGGTTTCGCGCACCTCTTCGAGCACCTGATGTTCGAGGGCTCCGAGCATCACAACGGCAGCTTCTTCAAGCCGCTGCAGCAGGCGGGCGCGCTGCTCAACGGATCGACGAACACCGACCGGACCAACTACTGGGAGGTGGTGCCGACCTCGGCGCTGGAGCTCGCGCTCTGGATGGAATCGGACCGCATGGGCTACCTGCTGCCGGCGCTGACGCGCGAGCGGTTCGAGACGCAGCGCGACGTCGTGCTCAACGAGCGGCGGCAGAACTACGAGAACCGCCCCTACGGCATGGCGTTGATGGCGTTGAGCGAGGCGCTGTTTCCGCCGCACCACCCCTATCACTGGCTGACCATCGGCGCGGTCGACGACCTGCGGGCGATGGAGTTCGAGGACGTGCGCGCGTTCTTCCGCACCTACTATCACCCGGCGAACGCGTCGCTGGCGCTGGCCGGAGACATCGACACCGAAGAGGCGTTCGCGCTCGCGGACAAGTACTTCGGCGACATTCCATCCGGCGACAAGCCGCAACCCGTGGACGCCGACGCCTCGGTGGCGCACGAGGTGCGCATCGTGCTGGAGGACCGAGTCGAGCTGCCGCGCGTCTACATGGCGTGGCATTCGCCGGCGATGTTCGCTGACGGCGACGCGGAAGCCGACCTGTTCGCCGACCTGCTCGCCAACGGGAAGACCTCGCGTCTCTATCGCACGCTCGTCTACGACAAGCGCATTGCGGTGGACGTCTCGGCGTACCAGCATTCGCGTGAACTCAGCAGCTTTTTCCTGCTGGCGGCGACCGCGGCGCCCGGCCAGTCGCTGACCGACATCACCGCGCTCGTCGACGAACGCATCCAGCAGCTGGCGGACGAAGGGCCGGTCGACGAGGAGATGGAGCGCGGGCTGGCGCAGGCCGAGGCCCACTTCATGTACCGGCTGCAGACGGTCGGCGGGTTCGGCGGCAAGTCGGACCAGCTGAACGCCTACAACGTTTTCAGGGGCAATCCGGATTACTTCGCCGGCGATCTCGAACGATATCGCGGCGCCACGCGCGAATCGGTGCGCAACGCCGCGCGGAAATATCTCGCGTTCGACCGGCGCGTCCTGCTCAGCATCGTCCCGCGCGGCCAGGCGGCGCTCGCGCTGCCGGGCTCCGAGCCGGTCACCGTCTCGTGATGGCCGTCGACCGCTCGCGTCCTCCTTCGCCCGGTCCGGATCCGCGGTTTCATTTTCCGAAGATTGCGCGCCACACGCTTCGCAACGGGCTGAAGGTGCGGACGGTCGAGCACCCGGGCGTGCCGGTCGTCACGGCCGCCATGCAGATCGACGGCGGCCTCGGCGCGGATCCGCCCGGCCGCGAGGGGCTGGCGTCAATCGCCGCCGACATGGTGGATGAAGGGACCGGCTCGCTGTCCGCCATCGACGTCTCCGACGCCCTCGCGCGGCTCGGCGCGGAGTACGACGTGGAGGTCGGCGCGGACATCACGATGTTCACGCTGACGACGCTGACGCGGTTCGCGAAGCGCGGTGCGGCGCTGCTGTCGGACATGCTGACCGCGCCGTCGATGCGCGCGTCGGACTTCGAGCGCATCCGGCAGCTGCGCCTCGATCGGCTGCGGCAGCTCAAGGATCTTGCGCCGGCGGTCGCGGAGCGCGCATTTCTCCGCCTGCTCTACGCGTCGCATCCGTACGGGCATCTCGCCATCGGCAGCGATGCGTCGCTGCGGGAGCTCACGCTCGACGAGGTGGTGCGGTTTCACGAGGCGACGTTCGTGCCGCGCCGCGCGACGCTGGTGATGGTGGGCGCGCTGCCGCACGCCGACCTGCTCGCCCTCGCCGGCGACGCCTTCGAACGGTGGAACGGCGAGGACGGCACGCACGACGCGCCAGCGGCGGCCGCCGATGTCGCGCCGTCGGCGGCCGCGGCGGGACGGCTGGCGCTGGTCCCCCGCGAGGGCGCGGCGCAGTCCGAGCTGCGCATCGGCCACCTCTCGGCGCGCCGCGACACGCCCGACTACGCCCCGCTGCTCGTCATGAACGCGATTCTCGGCGGACAGTTCATCAGCCGCATCAACCTGAAGCTGCGCGAAGAGAAGGCGTTCACCTACGGCGTGCGTACGGGGTTCGACTGGCGCCGGGGGCTCGGCCCGTTCTCGGTGCAGACGAGCGTCCACACCGCGGCGACCGCCGAATCGATCGCCGACACGCTGCAGGAGATCGGCGCGCTGCGGGGCGACCGCCCGGCCACGCCGCAGGAGATGTCGCTGGCACAGGCGTCGCTGACGCGCGGCTATCCGAGGAACTTCGAGACCACGCAGCAGGTGGCGCGGTCGGTGTCGCAGCTGGCGCTGTTCGACCTGCCGGATTCGTATTTCGAGGAATTCGTCCCGAAGGTGAACGCCGTGACCGCCGCCGAGGTGACGCGCGTCGCGCGCACCTACCTCGATCCCTCCCGCGCCATCGCGCTCGTCGTCGGCGATCGCAAGGCGACCGAGCAGTCGCTCGACGCGCTCGGCCTGGGCGAGTTGCAGGTCCTGCCGCCGGCTGGATAGCGGGTGGTGGGTGGGTCGATGGTTGGTGGTCGGTAGTTGGTAGTGGGGGCGACCTCGGCCCTACCCCCATCCACCATCCACGACCCACCAACCACCATCCGCCGGCGTCACAGGTTCCGCCGCAGGAACTCGATCAGCACGTAGGCGTCCAGATAGCTGAAGGGTGCGACGCCGCTGGTGTAATGGCCGCACGGCAGCACCGCCACCTCGTGCGGCAGCTTTCGCTTCGCGAACTCGTCCACCAGCAGGCGTGAGAGGTCGACCGGAAACGTCAGGTCGTAGCGCGCGTAGACGAGCAGCGTGCGCGTGTCGCGAACGCGATCGAGGTACGACCAGGGATTGATCGGCCGCCACAGCTCGCGCAGCTCGTCGAGCGTAATGTTGCCGTCGAGCGACTCGCGCACGTGACGGGTCGAGAGCCCGCGCCACACCACGTCGGCGAACCACGGCGACACGTGGTTGAGCGCCTGCGCGCGGATACGCGGCTCGTGCGCCGCCGTGAGCAGCGCGAGGCACGAGCCGAGGCTGGTGCCGAGAATGCCGATGCGCTCGTAGCCCTGCAGCGCCAGCCACGCCACCGCGCGGCGCGCGTCCATGACCGCCTGCCGGCAGACCTGCACCGTCCGCGCGATGTTCGCGCTGACGATGTAGTCGGCGCGTGTCAGCTCGGGGGGCATCCGGGCGTCGTGGTAGGGCAGCGACAGCCGCAGCGCGGAGACACCGAACCGCGCGAGCAGGCGCGAGAGCCCGATGTGCCCCTGCGCATCGGAATTCCATTGAGGAAGTACAACGACGGCGGGCCCCCGCTCCGCGGTCTTGCCTCGCCGAAGCGACGCGAGGGGTGGTTCCTGCCGCCGAAGAGTCGCGAGGGCGGGGAACCACCGGGCGAGAACTGTGTTGTTCTCTGGATGCGGCGTCGTCAGCGCGCTCGGAAAACGAAGCTCGCCGCGCTCCGCATCGAAGTCGTAGTCGGTCGTGGGCGCCGTCGCGAAAAACGCGGTCGTGTCGTGCATGACCCCGTCAATCCACCGCGTCAGGGCAGGTCCCTGTGGCCCCGCCTCATCATCCGCGATCCATTCCTCTCCCCATTCGAACGGCCGGACGACGCGATCCTTGGTGGCCGAGGCGAGCCGCTGCTCCCAGCGGTGAAAGAAACGGCTCAGCATGCGGTCGAGATAGCGGCGGCAAGTTGGTTGCAGCAGCGGACCCCATGTTCGAGCACCCGCAGCCTCCCGACTCGACGCCGCGCCGCGAAGGCGTACCTGACCTCATCGACGCGCCGCCGCCGGACATTCCGGTGGTGCCGCCGCCGGACATCCCGCCGGCGGATCTGCCCGACGTTCAGCCTCAACGGGAGCCGCCCGGCCCGAGATAGCCGGCGTGCGCGGCCGCGCGCGCGGCCACGATGGATTCGACCGCCCCGGCGACCCGCAGGAGTCCAGGTGTGTCGCCAGCCGCGCCAACGATCTGCGCGCCGACCGGAAGGCCGTCCGTGGTGCTGCCACACGGAAGTGACAACGCCGGATGGCCTGAGAGGTTGAAGGCCTGCGTACAGCGCAGCATCACGTTGCGGACCGGTTCCTCGACCGCGCCGATCCTGACCGTCGCCGCGCCAATCTTCGGCGCGGGAATCGGGAGCGTCGGAAGCAGCAAGGCGTCCTGGTCTTCGAGCGCGGCATCCACCTCGCGCCGAATCAACTCGCGTCCCCGCATCGCTCTCGCGTAGTCCTCGCCCAAGACATAGCGTCCCATCTCGAGCCGGATGCGAACGTTCGGCGTGTAATCCTCGGGCCGTCGTTCGAGCGTCTTCGCGTGATAGGCGGCCGCCTCCGTCAGCACGATGTGGAGGTAGATGGCGGCGACGTCTCCGACATGCGGAATCGACACCTCCTCCAGCCTGGCGCCGGCCTCGCGCAGCCGTTCGCACGCGGCGTCGAAGGCGGCCGCGACCTGCGGGTCGAGCAGCGCCATGAAGTAGCCGCGAGCGACGCCGAGACGCAGCGCGCGAAGGTCGATCGGCTTGCCGGTGGGACGCACGCCGCCGCCGCGCAACACGTCGTAGAGGATTGCCGCATCTTCGACAGACCGGCAGATCGGCCCGATGTGGTCGAGTGTGCCGCTGAGCGGGACGACGCCTTCCGTCGAGAGCTCGCCGAATGCCGGCTTCAGGCCGACGAGCCCGCAGACCGCCGATGGAATGCGAATCGACCCCCCGGTATCGGTGCCCATCGACGCGAAACACATCCCGTCGGCGACCGACGCCGCGGAGCCGCCCGACGACCCGCCCGGCGATCGGTTCGGGTCGTGCGGATGCCGTGCGGGCCCGAACGCCGAATCCTCGTTGGTGGTGCCGAAGGCGAACTCGTGCAGGTTCGTCTTGCCGATGATGATCGCGCCGGCGTCGCGCAGCGCGGCGACCGACGGCGCGTCGGCGTCGGCCACGTGGTGCTCGCGCACGCGCGAGGCGGCGGTGGTCGCCGTGCCGCGCACGTCGAACAGGTCCTTCAGCGAAATCGGGACGCCGTGCAGCGGACCGCGGCGCCGCCCGGCGGCCATCTCACGGTCGGCCGCGCGCGCCCGCTCGCGAGCCTCGTCCCCGAACACGGTGATGAACGCGTTGAGTGCCGCGTTGCGCTCCGCGATGCGCTGGAGGCATCGCTCGACGACTGCTTCGGCTGTCGTCTCGCGTGCCTCGAGCGCGCGCGACAGGCCGGCAATGGTCAGCGGGTCAGCGCCCACGGCCGGGATCCGCCTTGCCGCGAGCGGAGTCGAGGGGGTTCGCGCTTGCCCCGAGCGGAGTCGAAGGGGATCCGGGATCCGGACCGAGCGCCGCGTCGCCGGTGGCGTCGGCGTTCCACTCCGCCGTTCTGAGCGCCGACGTCGCCCTGGCGAGCGCCTCGAGCAGCGGCTTGAGTTCGGGAAGGCCGCGCCGCTCCGCGTCGTGCATTGCCATTTCGAGCCACGCTTTCACCGTCATGCCCGTACAGCGTACTCTGATCGCCACGTGAGACACACCAAGATCATCGCCACCGTTGGTCCGGCCAGCGACAGCGACGACATCATTCGCGCGTTGATCGGCGCCGGCACCGACGTCTTCCGCCTCAACTTCTCGCACGGCACGCACGACACGCACGGCACGGCGATCGGACGCATCCGGGGCGCCGCCGAACACGTCGGGCGCCACGTCGCCATCATGCAGGATCTCAGCGGCCCGAAGATCCGCACCGGCGAGTTGAAGAACCATCAGCCGATCGAGCTGAAGGCCGGCGACCCGCTGCGCGTGGTGATCGGCGGTGCGGCGGGCGAGGGCGGCGTCATCTCGACGACCTTCGATCTCACGAAGGCCGTGTCCGCCGGCAACGCGCTGCTGCTCGATGACGGACACATCCAGCTGCGCGTCGAGAGCGTGTCCGGCAGCGAGCTGCGGACGACGGTGGTCGACGGCGGCGTGCTCGGGGAACACAAGGGGATCAACGTGCCTGGCGTCGTGTTGGCGGCCAACGCGCTGACGCCGAAGGACGTCGACGACCTGACCTTCGGCGCGGGGATGGGCGTCGATTACGTCGCGCTCAGCTTCGTGCAGACCGCCGAGGACCTGCGGCAGGCGCGCGCCGCGCTCGTGAAGGCGGGCACCCCGCGCACGCCGCTCGTCGCCAAGCTCGAACGGCCGCAGGCGGTCGAGCGCATCGACGAGATCCTGGAGGTGTGCGACGCGGTGATGGTCGCGCGCGGCGATCTCGGCCTCGAGCTGCCGCTCGAGCGGGTGCCGCGCATCCAGAAGGAGATCACGCGCAAGGCGCGCGCCCGCGTCATCCCCGTCATCGTCGCGACGCAGGTGCTGGAATCCATGCGCAACGAGCCGCGCCCGACTCGCGCGGAGGTGAGCGACGCCGCCAACGCCGTGGACGACGGGGTGGACGCCATCATGCTCGCGGGCGAGACGGCGGCAGGCAGGTATCCGGTGAGGGCGGTGCAGACGCTGGAGCTCATCATCCGCGACGCCGAACAGATGCCGCCGGCGGCGTCGATGACGCCGGCCGATACGCACCTGTTGTCGGGGCCCGGCCTCGCCCTCTGCGAAGCGGCCGTGACGCTTGCCGGACACAGCAACGCAGCCGCCATCGTCGCGGTCACCCGCGGCGGCAAGACCGCGCGCGTGCTGTCGGCGCTGCGGCCGCGCGCGTCGATCTACGCGGCCACCGGGAGCGACGCGATCGCGCGCCAGCTCGCGCTCGCGTGGGGGGTCGTCCCGCTCATCTGCGATCTCGGCGGCGATGTCGCGGAGACGATCACGAAGATCGGCGAGATGCTCGTCTCGCGCTCGCTCGTGGCGCCGCAGTCCGCCATCGTGATCGTCAGCATCTCGCCGGACCTGGCGGCCGGTCCGTCGAACTTCCTGAAGCTGCAACGGGTGTGAGGATTACTCCACCCTGCCACGCTCGACGAACTTCTTCAGCGACTCGAGCGCGCGGTTCCATCCCGGGCCGATCAACTCGTAATACCTGCGCCACCGCACGCCTTCCTCGTAGCCCGATTGGCGGAGGTGCAGCTGGGTGCCCCATGTGTGCCGGCTGCAGGTGACCTCGAGCGCCATCGGTCCGATGGGATCCCCGTCGGGCGGCAGCCAGTACGTGTCGGCGAGGAAGAACTCGCGTCCGGGCTTGAACTCCATCACGGTCGCGTGCAGCGCACCGCCGAGGCGGCCGAGAACCTCGTCACGCCACTCGGTCGGCTCCCACTCGACGGCATAGCTGCCCAGCGGACGAGGCACGCAGACCGCCTGTTTCGCCTGCCACCACGCCGCCAGCGCCTTCGGATCGAAGAAGGCCTCGAGCACCTTCGTCGGCGGGGCGACGATGACGAGGTCCGTCGTGAACTCGAGCACACCACAGTGTGACACCAACGCGGCCCAGCATCCATAATCGGGGGATGGGTTCGCAGCCGAAGGCCTACCTCGATCCTTCCTTCCTGAAGAGCGAAGACGCGCGTCCCATCCGCCTCCTCGCCGAATACCTCGAGCCGCAGCGGCGCTTCAAGCTGCAGAACATCCAGGACACCGTCGTGTTCTTCGGCTCGGCGCGCATTCACAGCCGCGAGGCGGCACAGCACGCGCTCGACGAGCTGCTGAAGGTGCACGGCGTCGGCAGCAGCCGCGACGTCGACGAGATCCTGGCGCGCGGGCGCCGCGCCGTGGAGTGGTCGCGCTACTACGAGGAGGCGCGCGAGCTGGCGCACATGCTCACCGAGTGGGCGCAGGGCCTCGACACCACGCACCACCGTTTCGTCGTCACCTCGGGCGGCGGCCCCGGCATCATGGAGGCGGCCAACCGCGGCGCGTCCGACGCCGGCGGAAAGACGATCGGCCTCAACATCAGCCTGCCGCACGAGCAGGGTCCGAACCGCTACATCACCGACGGCTTGCACTTCGAGTTCCACTACTTCTTCATGCGCAAGTTCTGGTTCGCCTACCTCGCGAAGGCGCTGGTGATCTTTCCCGGCGGGTTCGGCACGCTCGACGAGATGTTCGAGATCCTCACGCTGATGCAGACGGAGAAGCTCGCCAAGCAGATTCAGATCGTGCTCTACGGCAGCGAGTACTGGGATCCCATTCTCAACATGAAGCCGCTCGTGGAGTGGGGCGCGATCGCCGACCGCGATGTCGACCTGCTGACGCGCGCCGACACGCCGGAGAGCGCGTTCCAGCTGCTCAAGGCGCACCTGACCGAGTACCACCTGACGCCGCCCATCACGCAGGAGAAGAAAGCGCCCGGCATCGCCAAGACGCGGTCCGGGGCGGGGGCGTAGGGCTCTTCGCGGGTCAACTCCCAACGTCCAACCTCCAACTCCCAAGCAGCTCTTGGAAGTCGGGAGTTGGAAGTTGGGCGTTTCTCGCGCCCTACTCGTACAGCAAGTACTGCTGACGCAACTTGCGAAACGCGGCTTCGTCGTCCTTCCAGCTCGCCCCGATGTCGCGAATGGGAACGCCGGTCTCGATCTGCTGTCGCAGTGTGTCCGCGCCGGCGAGGATGTCGATCGGCATCTTGTCGTGCTCGTACTCGTACGGCGGCTGCCGCCACGCGAAGCGGCCCGGATCGAGGCGGCGGAACATGTCGATCAGCGCGACGCCCGTGATGACCGGCTCGAACGCCTGGCGGTCGGTGACGTGAATCTGGCAGCCGCCGCACGGCTGCTTCGCGTGCTTCTGGAACGTCGGCTCGAAGCCGGCGGGACGGAAGTAGGCGCCCGCGAGGCCGGCGCCGTTCATCCCGGCCGCAAAGCGCTCCGCGTCAATCCACGGCGCCCCGACCAGCTCGAACGGCCGCGTCGTGCCGCGCCCCTCCGACAGCATCGTGCCTTCGAACAGCACCGTGCCCGGGTAGACGATCGCGGTGTCGAGCGTCGGCATGTTCGGTGACGGCATCACCCACGGCAGGCCCGTCTCGTCGGCGTACATGCCGCGCGTCCATCCTTCCATGCGCACCACGTCGAGGCGGGCGCCGATGCCGAACGCGTCGTTGAACAGCATCGCGAGCTCGCCGATGGTCATGCCGTGGCGCATCGGGATGGGAAACTGGCCGACGAACGACTCCCAGCCGGTGCGGAGCGTCGCGCCCTCGATCGCCTCGCCGCCGATCGGGTTCGGCCGGTCGCACACGATCACCTGCACGCGGTTGCGCGCCGCGGCCCGCATGCAGTTGGCCATCGTATAGATGTAGGTATAGATGCGCGCGCCGATGTCCTGCAGGTCGATGACGAGCGCGTCGAGGCCGCGCAGCATCTCCGCAGTCGGCTCGCGCGTCTCGCTGTAAAGCGAGTACACGGGCACGCGCCGCCGCGGGTCGTCGCCGTGCGGCGTCTCCACCATGTTGTCCTGCACGTCGGAGCGGAAGCCGTGCTGGGGCCCGAAAATGGCGCCCAGCGTCACCCCCTCGCACGTCGCCACGCGGTCGATCACGTGCAGGAAGCCGCGGTCGATCGACGCGTGGTTGCAGACCACGCCGACCCTGGCCGCCGTCAGGCGGTTGGAGCAGAGAAGCACGTCGGAGCCGAGGCGGACGGCGGCGGGCATTACCTAAAGAATTAGCACGTTGGGGCCGATAGAGCCGTCATGCCCTGCAGTCGGAAGGTTCGAGTCCTCGCGGCAGCACTGCTCGTCGCCAGCGTCTTTCCATCGGCGGCGTTTGCACAGGAGCCGGCACTGGTGCCGCAAAGGGGTACCCGGTTGTACTGGCCGACGATTGCGGCGGGCACCGCGGCGACCGCGGACTGGATCACCACGTATCACGCCCTGAAGTTCTACAAGGTCCAGGAAACGAACCCGCTGCTGAAGCCGCTGCAGGCGAACCCCGCGCGAATGGTGTCGCTCGGCGGCATCATCGACGTCGCCGGCGTCAGCGCGTGGAACTTCACGGTGGGACCGAAGCACGACAAGCTCGCGGCGGCCGGCCTCTGGACGATGACCGCGTTCCGCGTCTACCTCGCGGTCCACAATCACCTGAACGAACACCGCGCCGAGCGGCGGTAGTCAGCCTTCACGCCACCCACGGCGTAGCAACGATTCGCGGAGCGCCCGCGTCCTCGCCATCGCCCTCGGCTGCAGGTCGAACGGCTCGGTCAGGATGACGCCGCACTGCGACTCGACCCGCAGCTCCATCCCATGCGTGCCGTGATACACGGCACAGCTCACCCGGTCCTCCTTGAACATGAGGTTCCACAAGGTGGCCACGCGCCCTTCGTGCGAGGCGGTCATCGCGGGGCTATTATCGCCTTCAAATGAGCCGGCGGGCTCGCTTTGTACGCGATTTGGTCAGTCGCCTGCCAGCCGATCGGCGGCTCGGCGCCGAGCTCGAGCAGAGCCACCGTCAGCGTGACCTGCTTCGTCAGCGGCTGGGCCGTTCGGAACGGCAGCGGCAGGTGCTGCGCCGGCGTCTCGAGACGCGCCGGCAGCGCGCGCGTGCCGCGCAGCCGGATGGCGCGGTCCTCGAGCACGTGGTGCCGCTGCGCCACGCGCGGTGATTGCCGCCAACCATGATGGGCGCGTCGCGCGCGAGAGCGCGTTCGCGGTAGGGTCCGGCTTCAGCCGGACCTGCCGAGCCACCTGATAAAATCAGCCCTCTATCAATACCGCATCGGTCCGACCAAAACGGCCATCGAGGCGCTCGTCGCGATGCTGCCGCTGGAGCAGCGCTCGGTGTGGGAAGGGAAAATGGTTGACTACCTCGCCTAAAGCCAGTCTGAACGCCGATTACGTCCGCATCCAGATCGGCCGCTCGCAGGCGCGGTCGATGGCGGTCTCCACGCGCGGCATCGTCGCCGCGGAGAACCCGCTCGCGGCGCAGGCCGGCGCCGTCGTGCTCGCCCGCGGCGGTCACGCCGCGGAGGCCGCGATCGCCGCCAACGCAGTCATGGGCGTGGTCGCGCCGATGATGAACGGCGTCGGTGGAGACCTCTTCGCCATCGTGCACGATGCCGGCACGGGCGCCGTGCACGGCCTCAACGCGAGCGGCTGGTCGGCCGCCGCGGCGAGCATCGAGTTCCTCACCGCCCGCGGCATGCAGTCGATGCCGCAGAACGGCATTCACTCCGCGACGGTGCCGGGCGCCGTAGCGGGCTGGATGGCCCTGCACGGAAAGTTCGGGAGGCTGCCGTTCGATTCGCTGCTGTCGGCGGCGATTGCACACGCCGAAAACGGGTTCCCCGTGTCGGAGATCACCGCGCTCGAGTGGCAGGGGAGCGTCGTGCAGTTGCGGGATCGGAACGCCACGGCCACGTTCCTGCCGGGCGGCCGCGCGCCGGCGGCGGGTGAGCTGTTTCGCAATCCCGGCCTGGCACGAACGCTGGGCGCGGTCGCGAAAGACGGCGGCGATGCCTTCTACCGGGGCGAGATCGCCACGCGCATCCTCGCGTGCAGCGCCGAACACCGCGGCGCGCTCGCGGCGGCGGATCTCGCCGACTACCAGCCGGAATGGGTGACGCCGCTGACGACGAACTATCGCGGGTGGGACGTCTACGAGATTCCTCCCAACAGTCAGGGGATTGCGGCGCTCGTGATGCTCAACATCCTGGAGGCCTTTCCCCTGGCCGAGTACGGCCGCGCGAGCGCCGACGCGCTGCACGTGATGATCGAGGCAAAGAAGCTGGCCTACGCGGACATGCAGCGGCACGTCGGCGACCCGCGCTTCTCCAGCGTGCCGGTCGAGGCGATGTTGTCGAAGGCGTACGCGCGCGAGCGTGCCCGGCTCATCGATCCGTCTCATGCGCAGGCGAGCGTGGAGGCCGGCATGCTGCCCGCGCACGCGGGCGACACGACCTATCTGTGCGCCGTCGATGCGGCCGGCAACATCGCGTCGCTCATCCAGAGCAACTTCGCGAACTTCGGCTCCGGGGTCGTGCCGGAGGGCGCCGGGTTCGTCCTGCAGAGCCGCGGCGGCCTCTTCACGTTCGATCGTTCGCATCCCAACGCGCTGGCGCCGCGCAAGCGTCCGCTGCAGACCGTGATTCCCGCGTTCATGCAGCGCGATCACCTCAGCATTGGCCTCGGCGTGATGGGCGGCTGGAACCAGCCGCAGGCCCACGTCCAGGTCATCTCCAACATCGTCGACCACGACCTGAACATCCAGCAGGCGCTCGAGGCGCCGCGTTTCGTGAAGCTGACGTTTCCGGGGACGGACGTGATGATCGAATCGCGCGTGACGGAAGGCGTCCGCGAGACGCTCGCGCGCCGCGGCCACGAGATCGATCTGCAGGGCGAGTTTTCGAACATGATGGGCGGCGGGCAGGCGGTGATGCGAGACGCCCGGGCGAAGGTCAATTACGGTGCGTCCGATCCGCGCAAGGACGGCGCCGCGATTCCGGAGCCGATCCTCGGTTAGCGGTTGGTGGTTCGCGGGTTCGTGGTTGAGGGGATGACAAACAACCGCTGGATACAACTGCTGCTCGGCCTCCTCTGCATGGTCGTCATCTCCAGCCCGCAGTACGTCTGGACGCTGTTCACGCAGCCGCTGATGACGACCGTCGGCGCGACCCTCGCGCAGATCCAGATCACCTTCTCGATCCTGATCGTCATCCAGACGTTCCTCGCGCCGTGCCAGGGGCTGCTCGTGGACCGCTTCGGCCCGCGGCTACTGCTGTCGGCTGGCGGCGCGCTGACCGGCCTGAGCTGGGTGCTCGCCGCGCGCGCGACGACGCTCGCCGGGCTATACCTGACCTACGGCGTGCTCGGCGGCATCGGCACGGGCATCGTCTACGTCGGCGTGATCGGCCACATGGTCCAGTGGTTTCCCGATCGACGCGGCTTCGCGACCGGTATCGTCGCCGCCGGCTACGGCATGGGCGCGCTGCTCACGACGTTCCCGATCGCCGAGCTGCTGAAGGACGAGGGGCATCGGCCGGCGCTGGTGCGCTACGGCGTGATCTTCATCGCGGTGGGGGTGCTCGCCGCGCAGGGCCTGAGAGCGGCACCTGCGAAATCCCGACTCCCAACTTCCAACTCCCAGGTCGGATCCCGGATCCCGGATCCCCGACCCCGGCCGGATTGGCGTCCGGCCGAAATGCTGGGGACGCCAATTTTCTGGCTCATGTTCGTGATGATGACCATGATGTCCACCGCCGGCCTCATGGTGACCTCACAGATGGCGGCGTTCACGCGCGACTTCGGCATGGCCAACGCCCTCGTCTTCGGACTGCCGCTGCTGCCGCTCGCGCTCTCGATCGATCGCATCACCAACGGGCTGACGCGCCCGTTCTTCGGCTGGCTCTCGGATCAGATCGGCCGCGAGAACACGATGGTCATCGCCTTCGCGCTCGAAGGGACCGCGATGACGCTGTGGCTCTTCACGCGGTCGCACCCCGCGCTCTTCGTCATCATGTCGGGCGTCGTCCTCTTCGGCTGGGGTGAAATCTTCTCGCTGTTCCCCTCGACGCTCACCGACACCTTCGGGACGAGACACGCGACGACCAACTACGGCTTCCTCTACATGGCGCAGGGCGTGGGCTCGGTGCTCGGCGGCCCCGTGGCGGCGCTGGTGCACGACGCCTACGGATCGTGGATGCCGGTCTTCGGCATCATCATCGTGATGAACTTCGCCACGGCGCTGCTGGCGGGACTCGTGCTGAAGCCGCTGCGTCAGCGGTGGCTGCACGCGGGCGCGGTCAGCGCGCCTGCCGCTGCGCCAGCCATTCGCGCGCGGTAATCACGTCGCGCTCGGTCAGCTCGTGACCGCTGTTCTGCCAGGAGACGGTCGCGTCCGCGCCGGCGGACCGCAGGAGCGCGGCGAGCCGCTCGGTTTCCTCGGCCGACACGAGCGGATCCATCTTCCCGTTCGAGATCAGGACCGGCGTCGCGCCGAGCCTCGGTAGCGCGTCGGGCGTCAGCGGCACCATCGCGCGAAACAGCACCGCGGCGCCGAGCACCTCCGGCCTGAGGAGCAGCAGGGCGCCGGCGATGTTTGCGCCGTTGGAAAAACCGACCGCGGTCACGTCGCGGAAGGAAAAGTGGTGCTGCGCGGCGGACGCCGTGACGAAATCCGCGAGCTCCGCGGTGCGCAGCTTCAGGTCCTCGATGTCGAAGACCCCTTCGGCGAGGCGCCTGAAGAATCTCGGCATTCCCCGCTCGAGCACCTTGCCGCGCGGGCTCAGCACGCCCGCGCCTGGCAGCAGCATCCCCGCGAGCGGCACGAGGTCGTGCTCGTTGCCGCCCGTGCCGTGGAGGAGAAGCAGGATGGGGCCGCCGGGCGCCGCCGGCGGCTCGAAGACATGGATGAAGTCGGGCGTCACTCTGGCGTCGCGACCGGCTGATGCATCTTCAATGACGGCAGCACCTCCTCGATGCGCGGCCGCGCCGGCTCGAGCCACGGCGGCAGCACGAGCGTCTCGCCGAGATGCGCGGCGTCTTCATCGACCGCGAACCCGGGGCCGTCGGTGGCGAGCTCGAACAGCACGCCGCCCGGCTCCTTGAAGTAGACCGACTTGAACCAGAAGCGATCGATCACCGGCGTCGGATGGTGTCCCGACGCTTCGACGCGCGACCGCATCTCGTGCTGGTGCTCCTCGTCGTCGACCCGCCACGCGAGATGGTGCACCGAGCCGACGCCCCACGCGCCCCGGCGCCCTTCGGGCGTCTCACGCACGTCGAGCACGCCGGCCGATCCGTCGAAGCCGTAGCGGACGATGCCGTTTTCCTCGTGTAACCGTTCGAAACCGAGGACGTCGGTCACGAAGCTCTCGGTCGACTCGGCCTCGCGCTCCCACACCTGTGCGCCGTAGAGGCCGCGCACCTGCCGCTGCTGGGGCACCGTGCTGCCGTCCCACGGCGTGAACCGGCGGTCCGGCGCCTGTCGCGGCTCGACGAGCGCCACCTTCAGCCCGTGCGGATCCACGATCGGCAGCACGCGGTCGCCGAAGCGTTGTTCGATCGCGCCGAGGGGGACGCCGTACTTCTCGAAACGCGAGCCCCAGTACTCGAGGCTGCCGGCCGGCACTTCGAGCGACACTTCGACCGCCAGCCCGTGCCCGATGCGCGGCGGCGCCATCTCTGCCCACGGGAAAAATGTCAGGTCGGAGCCGGGATGGCCTTCGGCGTCGGCGTAGAAGAGGTGATACGTGCCCGGATCGTCCTGGTTCACGGATTTCTTGACGAGACGCATGCCGAGGACGCCGGCGTAGAAATCCAGGTTCTCCTGCGCGGGACCGGCAATCGCGGTGATGTGATGAAGCCCGTTGACGCCCTTCATGAGGCTAGGCTAGCACGCGCATCATTCGTAGTACGCCGGCGCTTTGTTCAGCTTTGCCATCGCATTGAAATCGTGCTCGATCCAGAGCTGCGCGTGGGCGCTCGCCAGGAACGCTTCAATCGCCGCGCGCGAGGCGGCGGACTGCTCGCGATTGAATTCGGTCGTCGGCACCTTCTTCAGCGTGCGCTCTTCCGGATAGTGATACAGGTCCCCGCTGAGGACGACGGGGCCCGTCTTCGCGAGATCGAGGAACAACACCTGGTGGCCGGGCGAATGGCCCGGCGCGGCCTTGATGACGACGCGGCGATCGCCGAAGACGTCGTAATCGGGCGTCGTGATGATCGTCGTCCTGCTGTTCCTGAGCGCGCTGAAATTCTCCGGCTCCGTCCGCGGCGAGGGCGGGTCGGCGAACATCACGTCACGCTCTGCCTGACGGACCAGCCAGGTCGAACGCGCGAACAGGTTCGCGTTGCCGACGTGGTCCCAGTGAAAGTGTGAAAACGACACGTACGTGATGTCCGCGGGCGTGTAGCCGGCCTGGGTGAGCTGCGCTTCCAGCTTTCGCTTCGACGTCCCATAAGTGCGCAGCGTGCCCGTGCCGCCCGCCGGGATCGACCGATCCGGGACCGCGCCGGTGTCCCAGATCAGCGTGCCCCGCGGGTGCGCGACGAGAAAGCAGGGAACGGACATCACGTTGGTGGCGATCTCTTCCCGCGTGAGTTGATAGGGAGAAATGTCCGGAATGTCGAGCTGCCCGCAATCGAAGACGTAGAGCCGCAGGGACGTCGGCGGCGCCGGCTTTTTCGCCTGCGCGGCCGTCAGTTGCGAGGCGCCAACCAGAAGGGCCGCGGCCGCCAGGAGCCTGAATATTCGCGGCTTCATAGGAGTTTCCCTCTCAGGGGCTCATAGTGTATAAGCACGGCGAACGGCCACGATACGAAATCACGGAGGCATCATGAGGCAAGCGATTCGTCGGTGCTGGCTGCCGGTCCTCGCGCTGGCGGGTCTGATCGGCTGGGCGACGCTGCCCGCTGTCGGCCAGGTCGGGCAGGTCGGCGCACGCAACGGGGAGTGGACAACCTACGGCGGCGACATCGCCAACACGCGCTACGCCCCGCTCGATCAGATCAACGCGAGCAACTTCAACAAGCTCGAGGTCGCGTGGCGCTTCAAGACCGAGAACTTCGGTCCGCGGCCGGAGCAGAATCTCGAGGGGACGCCGCTGATGGCGCGCGGGGTGCTGTATTCGACCGTCGGCACGCGTCGCGCGGTCGTCGCGGTCGATGCGGCCACGGGCGAGCTCATATGGTCGCACGCCGAGCGCGAGGGTCCGCGCGGCGACACGGCGCCGCGCCAGCTCTCGGGCCGCGGGCTCTCGTACTGGAGCGACGGCCGCGAGGAACGCATCCTCTACGTCACGCCCGGCTACCAGCTCATCGCGCTCGACTCGAAGACCGGCAATCGGATCCAGAGCTTCGGCAAGGAAGGCGTGGTGGACCTGAAGCTCGAGGACGACCAGAACATGGACCTGGTCAACGGCGAGGTCGGGCTGCATTCCGCGCCGGTGGTCGCGGGCAACACGATCATCATCGGCGCCGCGCACCTGAGCGGCGGCGTGCCGCCGAAGGGAAAGACCAACGAGAAGGGCTACATCCGCGGCTACGACGTGAAGACCGGCAAGCGCCTCTGGATCTTCCACACGATCCCGCAGCGCGGCGAGTTCGGCAACGACACCTGGCTGAACAACTCGTGGACCTACTCGGGCAACACCGGCAGCTGGGGCCAGATGTCGGTCGACGAAGAGCTGGGCATGGTGTACGTGCCGGTCGAGATGGGGACCGGCGACTACTACGGCGGCCACCGCCCGGGCAACAACCTGTTCGGCGAAAGCGTCGTCGCGCTCGACCTGAAGACCGGCCAGCGCAAGTGGCACTACCAGCTCGTACATCACGGCATCTGGGACTTCGACATCCCGTGCGCGCCGATCCTCGCCGACATCACGGTCAACGGCCGGACGATCAAGGCGCTGGCGCAGCCGACCAAGCAGGCGATGCTCTACATGTTCGATCGCACCAACGGCCAGCCGATCTTCCCGATCGAAGAGCGTCCGGTGGAGAAGGGCGACGTGCCCGGCGAATGGTATGCGCCGACGCAGCCGATGCCGCTCAACGGACACGGACAGCCGTTCGCGTACGACTGGAACGGGTTCTCGAAGGACTACATCATCGACTTCACCCCGGCGCTCCGCGCGGAAGGCGAGCGCATCGT
This sequence comes from Vicinamibacterales bacterium, assembly GCA_035571515.1. GTDB lineage: Bacteria > Acidobacteriota > Vicinamibacteria > Vicinamibacterales > UBA2999 > Gp6-AA40. Next base: position 19,805 of record DATNCQ010000143.1, on the reverse strand, counting down.
CTCGAAATACAAGATCGGTCCTGTGTTCACGCCTCCCGTTGTCAGCAGGGTTGAAGGACCGCTCGGGACGCTGAGCCTGGCGATCAACGGCGGAGGAACGGTGTGGGCGGGCGGCTCGTACGATCCCGATACCCACATCATGTACGTCTACTCGCGCCGCAACCCGGCCTCGCTGAACCTGATCAAGCCGGACGACGTGAAGGTGAACGACATGAACTTCGTCGGCGGCAACGCGATCAGCGGCGCGCGCACGGCGCGGCCGATGGGCGCGCCGCCCGGACAGGGCGCGCTCGTCGCGCGCGGCACGCCGGTACCCGACAACGGTGCCGATGGCTCCGAGGGCGGACCGCGCGGCGGCGGGGCCGGGGGTGGCGGCGGCGAAGGCGGGCCGGCGATTACCGTCGAGGGCCTGCCGATCGTCAAGCCGCCGTACGGCAGCATCAGCGCCATCAGCCTCGATAAGGGCGAGGTGCTCTGGCAGATCGCGCACGGCGATACGCCCGACAACATCCGAAATCACGCGGCGCTGCGCGGCGTGAACATCCCGCGCACGGGTCAGGCCGGCATCATCGGGACGCTGGTGACCAAGACGCTGCTGATTGCCGGCGAGGCGGTGGAGACGACCAACGGCCACGCGAGGGGCGCGCTGCTGCGTGCCTACGACAAGGCGTCGGGTAAGGATGCGGGCGCGGTGCTGATGCCGGCGCGCCAGAGCGGCTCGCCGATGACCTACATGCTCAACGGCCGGCAGTACATCGTCGTCGCGATTGGCGGCGGCGGCACGCCGGGCGAGCTGGTGGCGTTCAGGCTGCCCGCGAACCCGACGACGAACTAGGTGGCAGGTGGCTGGGGGCAGGTGGCAGTAGGTTGCAGAAGGAGCAGGCTGCTACCTGCTGTCTGCCACCTACTGTCTCCTACCCACTGCCCACTGCCCCCTGATCCTATTTCTTTCCCAGCTCTTCGTATGCAGTGCTCACGCGTCCCTTGAAGCCGCCGAAGAGATCGCCGCCGAGCCCGTAGCCCTTGTACTTCTCGGGAATCTTGTACTCGCCCGCCGCCTGATCGGCGGTCTTCCCCGCCTTCATCTCGGACTGCACCCACGCGACCAGATCGTTGTTGAAGTCCGCGTATTCCTTGAGGTCGGCCGGCTTCATCAGCGTGCTGTGGCCGGTGATGATGGTGTCGTAGTCCTTCAGCCCCGCGGCTGCCTTCGCCACCGTCCTGCCGTACTCGACCATGCTCCCGCCGTTGCCGGTGTCGACGAGCGGGACGTTCTTGCCCGCGAACGCGTCGCCCGCGTGCACCACGCGCGGCGTCCTGAACAGCACCCACGCGTCTCCGCCGGTGTGCGCGCGGCCGAAGTAATAGAGGTCGATCTCGTCCTTGCCGCTACCGATCTTCATCGTGTCCTTGAAGGTCCGCTTCGGCAGGAAGCGCGCGCCCGCGCCCTTGAAAGCGTCCATGTTCTGCATGTACGTCTTCGTGTTCTCGTGCGCCACGACGTCGACCGTCGGGCCGAAAAACTCGTTGCTCCCTGTGTGATCGGGATGCGTGTGCGTGTTGATGATGAGCGAGATCGGCTTGTCGCTGACCGTGCGCACCTTGTCGAGGATCGCCTGTCCCCAGTTGGCGAGCTTGGTGTCGACGATGACCACGCCGCCATCGGTGATGAAGGCAGCGGTGTTCCCGCCTCCACCGGTAATCATGTAGAGGTTGTCTTTGACCTTCTCTATCCCCGCGACGTTCGGGCCGCCCTGGCGTCCGCCAGCGGGCGCCTGAAAGGCCGAGGTAGCCATCGACAGCGCCCCGACCCCTACGATGGTGCCAAGCACGATTCTCCGTTTCATGGATTCCCTCCCGCAGCAGCGTCCGAGGATACATCTTTCATTGATACCGCGTGCCGCCGGGTGTATAACCGGCGCGTGAACCGGCGCGCCCGCGTCGTCGTTCTCAGTCTCACGGCTGCCGCAGCCGCGACGGTCTACGTCCAGGCGAACGGCGCGCAGGAACCGACCTGGGCATACGGCTTCCTCACGCCGCCGGCGTGGAACGACAAGGCCGCGCCGCCGCAGAATCCCCCGACGCGAACCCTGCGGGCAAACGAGGACCGCGAGGAGCAGGTGCGGTTGCGGCGGGTCGATGGTTCCGGCGCCAGCTACGCACTCGTCGACATCCGCGACGGGCACAACGTCATCGACTGGTTCCCCGGCGATCATCCGTCGCCGATGCCCGACATCATCGCGCACGGGCCGAAAAAGCTCGGCGCCACGTCGCGCGGCTGCGGCTCGTGTCATCTTCCCAACGGCAAGGGGCGTCCGGAGAACGCCCAGCCGGGCGGCCTGCCGTACGCCTACATCGTTCGTCAGCTCCAGGATTTCAAGCTCGGGTTCAGGCGCAGCGCCGACTGGCGCAAGGCGAACACGCCGACGATGATCAACCTGGCGATGGCGATGACCGACGAGGAAATCCGTCAGGCGGCGGCGTACTTCTCGGCGGTGAAGTGGGACAGGCGATGGGTACGCGTCGTCGAAACCGAGCTCGTGCCGAAGACGCGCATCCAGGGACAGTTGTTCGTCGCGGAGGAGAGCGAACGAACCGAGCCGCTGGCCGGGCGCATCATCGAAGTCCCTGGCGACAACACGCAGGTGGAGGAGCTGCGAAATCCACGCTCCGGGTTCGTCGCCTACGCGCCGATCGGCAGCGTCGCGCGCGGACGCGAGCTCGTGACGACCGGAGGCTCGATGATCGTCGGCAACCAAGTGGTCCAGGGCAAGACGACCGCGTGCGCCAGCTGCCACGGTCCTGACCTGATGGGCAAGGACGACGTCCCGCCGCTCGCCAACCGATCGCCCAGCTATCTCGCCCGCCAGCTCTATGATTTTCAGCAAGGCACCCGCAACGGCGCATCGGCGCCGCTGATGCGCGTCGTCGTCGCGAACCTCTCGGGCGACGACATGGTCGCCATCACCGCCTACCTCGCCTCCCTCGGACCGGGCGAACCGGTCACCCCGCCGCTCCTGCTGCCCGCCCCGGTCACGACCACGGCGCGAAGGTAGTCCGCCCTAACTTCCTGTCGAGTTACAGCCGATAAAGTCCGGTGACGCCAGAATTTCTGGCATTTTTACCGGTTTTCAAGGAGATCTACGAGCGATGGGTGTCGGTTCATCAACGCCGATGGCGGGCTGGCAGCGCGCCAACGTCCTGGCGGCGGCACAGTATCTTCGCGACGTCGTGACGCGCATGCCCGACGACACGAAGGCCCAGACGGTGTACCAGGGCTTGCTCGAAGTGCTCGAACCGGCCCGGCGCACGATCCGGCAGCAGCGGGAGCTGAGCGAGGCGGCGCGGTCGTCGATCTCGATGCGCGAGAAACGCGCGGGCGAACGGCGCAGGACCGATCGGCGCCGCGTGAACCTGGGACCGCCGGCGGGGGTCGAGCGCCGGAAGAACGAGCGCCGCAGCGGGCGCGATCGCCGCACCCGCGCCTGAGCGACCGTCTTTCAATACCGAAACGAGTGTGCCGTTCTGTTATTGGCATCTCCGATCTTGGAGATATTGATTTGCACGACGGCGCGCATCGCTGCACTGGCATTGCTCATGCGCTACGCACGGGCGGAACACTATGTCCATTGAGGCACCCTGGGCGTCGAAGAAGGGCGAACGGACGGTAGCGCTGCACGCGCACACCCGTCCCGGGTGGCTCACGTACGAAAATTTCTACGGCCTGGCTGAGAAGCCGTTCAGTCTCTCCTCGGACCCCGCGTTCTTCTATCAGAGCAGCTCGCATGCGACCGCGTTCGACGATCTCCTGTCGGGGATCCGCCGCCGCGAGAGCCTGAGCGTGCTGAGCGGTGACATCGGCACCGGCAAGACGACGCTCTGCCGGACGGTGCTCGGACACCTCGATCGGCAGACGTTCAGCGCCTTCGTCGCCGATCCGTTCGCGACGCGCGAGGATCTCCTCAAAGTCGTCCTCGTCGAGTTCGGCGTCGTCTCTCACGAAGATCTTGCGTCGGGCCGGCTGCGCGGCGCGTCACGCACCGAGCTGAGCTACCTGCTCTACGAATTCCTCGGCACGCTGTCGCCGCTGCAGGCCTTCGCCGTCGTGTTCATCGACGAGGCGCAGAACCTGTCGGTGCCGCTGCTCGAGGAAATCCGCATCCTCTCCGATTCAGACGGGCGCGAGCGGCAGCTGCAGGTCGTGCTCGTCGGGCAGATCGAGCTGCGCGAGAAGCTGCAGCTTGCCGAGATGCGGCAGGTGGCGCAGCGGGTCACGGTCTGCTGCGGCCTCGAGCCGCTCGATCGCGACGGCGTGGACGGCTACATCGCGCATCGGTTGCACGTTGCGGGCGGGACGCCGGACCGCCTCCGGTTCTCGAACGAGGCGAAGGACGCCATCTACGACGCATCGGGCGGCGTGCCGCGGCTGATCAACCGTCTCTGCGACCGCGCCCTGCACCACGGTCACCTCGCGCGCGCCGTCGTCATCGACGAGGCGCTGTTCGCGCTCGCGCACGCCGAGCTGAAGCCGCTGCTGCCGTCCCGCGCGCGCGAGACGCGCGTCGTCCTGTTGTCGCCGGACGCCGACGCGATGGCCACCTTCCCGAGCGAGGGCGGCGTGACGCCCTCGGCATCGAGCACGCTGCCACCCGTGGCGGCGGCGTCACCGTTCGCGCCGAAGCCGGCGACGCTCGAGGCAACGCCCGTCGTGGTGCCGCCGCCAGCGGTGGAGCCCGCGACGCCCCCGCCCGCGCCAGCGAGGCTGCGGCTCGCGCCGGCGGCGCCGACGGTGGTGGCCGCGGAGGGCGCCGATGCGTGGTTTGCGGAGACCGACGCGCGCGTGAAGCAGGCCGCCGAGGCCGATCCCAAGCCGCTGACGCCGTTCCACGACGCTCCGATCTCGCCGCCTGCGGCCGCGACGGTGGCGCCGCCGCGGCGGCGCAGCAGCAGCGTTCCACTGACACACATGGAAATGCTGCAGCGCACGTGGGTGCGGCGGCTGAAGATTGCCGTGCTGCTGCTCGTGATCGTCGGAGGGGCGGGGTTCGGCTTCACGCTCGCCTTCGGCATCCTCTCGCAGCCCGTGACGTCGCCGGCGGTCGCAAGCCCCGCGCCGCCGCGGCTGCCGGCGGCGCTGGTGGTGCCCGTCGTGCCCGCCGACGAGACCGCTGCCCCGGTCAGCACGGGAGGTCCGACGTCTTAGGACGCGCCTTGTGGGTACGTCGATGACGCGCTCGAAGCGGTCGCATCCATCGTGACGACCGACGAGGATGCGTCAGGGGGCCACGCTTCCCGAGCCGCAAGCCACGGTTCCCGCGCCACAGGACGCTGCGGCGAAGGCCGCGCATGAAGACTCCTGGGCCGACGACCCCGAACAGCGTGACTGGATGCAACAGCTGACGCTCGCCTAAGCTTTCCGTCCCTCCAATTTCGCTGCGCCAGCCCCGTGCGGAGCGTTTGACCTCGAAGAGTGGCCGTGCTACGGTCGCGCCCCATGAAGCAGCGCAGGCGAATCCTTGCGGCATGTGTGGCGGCGTTGCTGGCTTGCGCGGGCCTGATCGTACGCGCCCAGCAGCCCTTCGCCGACCTCGTGCTCACCAACGGCAAGATCATCACCGTCGACGAGCGGTTCACGATCGCGCAGGCGGTTGCCATCAAGGGCGATCGGGTCGTCGCGGTCGGGACCAGCCAGCAGGTCGCGCAGCTGGCCGGGCCCGGGGCCCGGCGCATCGATTTGCGCGGGCGGTCGGTGGTGCCCGGCCTGATCGACAACCACATGCACCTGCTGCGCGCCGGCACGACGTGGACCAACGAGGTGCGGCTCGACGGCGTCGAATCGCGTAAGCAGGCGCTGGATCTGTTCGCCGCGCGCGCGAAGGCGATTGCGGCGGGCGACTGGGTCTACACGATCGGCGGCTGGTCGGTGGACCAGTTCGCCGACAGCCGCGCGAAGTTCACGCGCGAGGAGCTCGATCGTCTCGTCCCGAACCACCCGGTGGCGATCCAGGAGTCGTACTACCGCACCTACCTGAACAGCCGCGGGCTCGAGGCGTTCGGCATTCGCGACGGCGCGCCGGACCCGGCGGACTTTCCCAAGGGATCGATCGTGCGCGACGCCTCTGGGCGCGCCACGGGCATCGTCGAGGGAGGCATGGGCGCGGTGCGCGCCATCGCCGCGAAGATGCCGCGCGTCCCCGAGGCCGGGCTCGAAGCGAGCACGCTCGCGATGATCAAGGACATGAACCGCGCCGGTCTCACGGCATTCGGCGTGGCGGGATGCGACGCGAACCTGCTCCCGATGTACCGGAAATGGGAGGCGCAGCACCAGCTGAACGTCCGCATCTTCTGCATCGACGGCATCGGGGCGGGGACGCCGGAGCAGGTGGACCGCGCGCTGCCGCGGATCGCCGACATCAAGCTGTTCCAGGGCGACGATTTCGTCGACAGCGTGCTCTACGGCGAAAGCGTCTACGGGCCGCTGCACGACCCGATGTTCGACTCGACGTCCGACCCCAAGCCGGAGCAGCTCGCGCAGTGGCGGCGGCTGGCGATGGAGATTGCGAAGAACCGGCTGCCGCTGCACGTGCACGCCGAGCTGACGCACACGATCGACGCGTTCCTCGATCAGATCGCAGCGGTCAACAAGGTGTATCCGGTGAAGAACCTCCGCTGGATGCTCGCGCACTTCAACCAGTCGAACGCCGCGCAGCTGGAACGCATGAAGCGGCTGGGCATGTACGCCGCCGTCCACCCGTGGAATGTGATCAACGGCGGCATCATGCACGAGATCTTCGGCGACGACTCGTACGAGCAGCCGCCGCTGGCGACCATCCAGGCGAGCGGCATCATGTGGGGCTTCGGCAGCGACGGCAGCGCCGCCAACCAGTACATGCCGTTCGTCACGCTGCACTACGCGGTCACCGGCAAGATGACGAGCGGGCTCAAGGTCATGCGCCAGACCATCAGCCGCGAGGACGCGCTCCTCGCCTACACGCGGCGCAACGCGTTCTTCGTGTTCCAGGAGGACAACCTCGGCGCGATCCAGCCGGGCAAGCTCGCGGATCTCGTCGTGCTCGACCGCGATTACCTGACCATTCCCGCGGACCAGATCAAGGACGTCAAGCCGGTGTTGACGATGGTCGGCGGGCGCGTGGTCTACGACACCAGCGCGGTGACGGCGACGCGTTAGCTGGGTACGGCCAGCAACCACGATCCACCAACCATCCAACCACTATCCGTGCCGGGAGGTCCGAATGATCGCAGGACTCATTCGTAAGGCGTTGCTCGTGATTGCCACGTTGGTCGTCCCGGTAGCGGCTTCCGCCCAGGACGCCGTCCTCACCGGAACCATTTCCGATTCGACGGGCGGCGTGCTGCCCGGCGTGACCGTCACCGCCGTGCACGACGCGTCGGGCAACCGCTTCGTCGCGGTGACCGACGAGCGCGGCATCTACCGCATTCCCGCGCGTGTCGGCGTGTATCAGATCGCCGCGGAGCTGCAGGGGTTCGGCGCCGCGCAGCGCGCCGGCGTCGAGCTGCTCGTCGGGCAGACGCTCGTCATCAACCTCCAGATGGCGCCGAGTGGCGTCGCGGAGACGGTGACGGTGAGCGGCGAAGCGCCGCTCATCAACGTCGCGACGTCGCAGCTTGGCGGCAACATCGATCCGCAGCAGGTGCAGGAATTGCCGGTGCAGGGGCGCAACTGGATGGCGCTCGCGATGCTCGCACCCGGCAGCCGCATGACCTCCGACACCGCCAACACGCCGATCGCCAACCGCGGCGCGGCCGGCGACGTGCGCCAGTACCAGTTCAGCCTCGACGGCCAGCAGGTGACCTCCGAGATGGGGTTCGGCAACCAGCCGCGCTACAGCCAGGAGTCGATCGGCGAATTTCAGTACATCTCCAACCGCTTCGACGCGACGATGGGGCGCTCGGCGGCGGTGCAGGTGATCGCCGTGACCAAGTCGGGGACGAACCGCTACGCGGGATCGGTCCGCGGCAACTTCCGCAACACGCGGTTCAACGCGCCCGACCCCGTGCTGCACAGGGTGGTGCCGATCGACAACCAGCAGCTCGCCTTCACCCTCGGCGGGCCGATTCGCCGCGACCGCCTGCACTTCTTCGGGCACTTCGACTACGAACGCGAGCCGAAGACGAGCATCTGGAACACGCCGTACCCGGCGTTCAACGTCGAGCTGCACGGCCCCGAGACCGTGAAGATGGGCGGCACGCGGCTCGACTACCAGCTGTCGTCGAACATGCGGCTCATGGGCAAAATCACCGACGCTCAGCACTGGCAGCCGTTCACGCCCGGCAACACCAGTCACCCGGCCGCGACGGGATCGACGCTCGAGACCAACCGCGAGTACGCCGGGCAGTTCACGCACGTGCTCAGCAACCGCGCCGTCAACGAGATCAACGGCGGCAAGACGCGATGGATCTTCGAGAACGCGAACCTGACGAACTGGTCGAAGCACTGGCAGTCGGCCAACGGCGTGACGACCGGATCGCCGCGCATCACGTTCAGCAACTTCGCCATCGGCGGCAACACGTTCTATCCGCGCTTCGGCGCGCAGGACAACTGGAGCCTGCGCGACGACTTCACCTATTCGTACGACGCACGCGGCCGCCACGACGTGAAGGCCGGCGCCGACGCCGTCGTCATGGTGGACTCGGGCAACAACTGCCAGTCGTGCATGGGCGTCGTCGACGCGCGCGGCGGCACGCCGTCGGCGGCCGACATCCAGGCGTGGTTCCCCGATCCGTGGAACGCGGACACGTGGAACATGAACGCCATCTCGCCGCTCATCCGCACCTACAGCATCGGCGTCGGCAACTACGCGACGCGCGACACCCGGCCGCAGTACGGCGCGTGGTTCCAGGACGACTGGCAGGTCTCGAACACGCTGACGCTCAACCTCGGCGCGCGCTACGACCTGAGCCTCAACGCCAACGGCAACCACTACGCGGTGCCGCCGTTTGTCGACAAGGGAAGGCCAGCGGACAAAAACAACATCCAGCCGCGCGCGGGGTTCGCCTATCGCGCCACCAGCAACACGGTCATCCGCGGCGGCAGCGGCGTCTACTTCTCCACGCCGCTGCAGATCGACACCTTCTTCATGGCGCAGATCGATCGCCTCGTCGTCATCCAGTACACCAACGACGGCCGCCCCGACTTCGGCGCCAATCCGACCAACGGCCAGCCGCTGCCGAGCGTCTCGCAGGGGCAGCAGCAGTTCTGCCACGTGCGCAACACGCCGACCTGCCTGCGCCGCTCGCTGCAGGAGCTGGTCGCGCCGGAGGAGTACTCGACGCAGCTCGGACGGACCTGGCAGAACTCGATCGGCTTCCAGCACCAGTTCGGCGCGACGACGGCGGTCGAAGCCGACTACGTCTACAGCCAGGGGCGCAACGAGAAGGACATCATTTCGAACATGAACCTGACGATCAACCCGGCGACGGGCGCGAACTATCCGTTCTCCGACATCGCGCACCGCGCCTACCCGGACTTCGGCGCCATCTCGATGCTCGTGCGCATGGGACGCTCCAGTTATCACGCGCTGCAGACGGCGGTGACCAAGCGCTTCAGCCGCCGCTGGCAGGGATCGGCGACCTACACGCTGTCCGGGCTGTGGGACGCGTACCCGCCCGCGTTCAGCGGGATTGCCCCGGCGCCGATCCAGACCACGCCGGACCTTGGCGGCGAGTGGTCGCTGTCGTCGGGCGATCTGCGGCATCGCGCGGTGCTGAACGGCATCTGGGAAGTGGGACGCGGCCTGCAGGTGAGCGGCGTGTTCTACACGGGCATCGGTCAGCGCGACACGCTGACGTACGGCACCGACGTGCGCAACATCGCGGGCGTCGGCGGTCCCGAGTCGTCGAGCCGGCTGCGCGCGCGCGCCGACGGCAGCATCGTGCCGCGCAACGGCTTCGTGCAGCCGCCGCGGCGCAAGGCCGACCTGCGCGTGCAGCAGAAGATCACGCTGCCGCACCGCGTCGCGCTCGAGGGGATCGCGGAAGTGTTCAACGTGTTCAACTCGCCAAACTGGACCATCACGACGGTCGAGACCAGCCCGCAGTACCTGCAGCGGACCGCGGGGCAGAACCGAACGGCGCAGGTAGGTTTCCGCATTACTTTCTGACAGCGGCGTCGAGATCGACTCTCACCGCCAACTCCCAGGGAGCTCAGCCTTGCTAAGCCGGGGCCCTCGGGAGTTGTAATTCGCCGCTCCCGGGTTGGGGCCGTGATTGCATGACTTCGCAGCACAGGAGGCAACGCAACATGGCTCTTCGGGAGAAATACAACCACGCGATTCAGACCGCCAAGAATCTCCGCTTCCAGGGCGGAGCGGACGAACGCGACGGCAAGCTGCACTTCAAGGGCACCGTGCAGACGCAGGACGAGGCGAACAAGATCTGGGACGCGATCAAGACCGTCCCGACGTGGCAGCAGGAGGTGGTGGCCGACATCAAGGCGACGGGCACCGCGACGGCCGGCGCGTCGACCGGTGGACAGACCGACCGGACTTACACGGTGAAATCCGGCGATACGCTCAGCAAGATCGCCAAGGAGATGCTCGGCGACGCCAACGCGTACATGGACATCTTCAACGCGAACAAGGACCAGCTCAACGATCCCAACAAGATCAAGCCGGGTCAGGTACTGAAGATCCCGCAGCCCGCGCATAAGTAGGCTTCCGGTCAATTCCCACACTCCAACTCCCAATTCCCGAGGAGTCTGTTGGTGCGACACCAGGCTCCTTGGGAAGGGAGCGTACAATCGTCCTTCGAGATGCTGGACGTCCGTCGATTCGTCTGCACGAGTGCGTGGCTCGCCGTGGTGTCCACGGCTCCTGCCTTCGCGCAGGCACCGGCCGATCCGCGCGGGGGCGGCGAGGTCGGCGCCGGCATGACGTACCTCACCGTGCCGAAAGGCGTCGCGCGCAGCATGGGGACCGGCGTCACCGCCGGGCTCTTCGCGATCGTGCCGCTCGTGTCGACCTACAAGCTGCAGCCGGAGATTCAATGGGAGCACCGGCGGAGCAGCGTGCTCGGCAGCGACCGCAGCTTCGACTATCTGGCCATTCCAATCCTCGTGCGGATGACGCTCTTCAAGGGGATCTATGTCGATGAAGGGCCGTCGTTCCACCTGCCGCTGCGCGCAAAGGTGACGAGCGGCGCCACCGATCGCGACGTCAAGGACAACACCAGGAGCGACGTCAGCATCGTCATCGGTGTCGGCAAGCGCGTCGGCCGCGCCGGCATCGAAGGACGGTGGGACAGCGGTCTCCGCCAGGTGCAGAAGATCGTGCCGGCCGGCGACGTCCCCACGCGCCATCGCTCGCTCGCGCTGTTCGTCGTGGTCGGATGAGCAGGAGATCAGCGCCGCCTCGGGGCGGCGATCAAGCCGGGTAGCGTCCGCTCCTCTTGTGCCGAAAGGATTTTCGGGTTTCCGCGGCTCGCGTCGGGCGGCACCCATTCGATGCCTTGCGGCCGTGTGCCGATACCCGCAGCGTAGAGGACGGATTCCGTTACGCCATCGAGCCCCAGATCCTTCTCGAGCGCGGATTCGGCGAGCGCCATCGAGCAGAATGGCGCCAGACCAAGCCATGTTGCGGTAAGGCAGCAGGTCTGGCACATGTGGCCGGCTTCGATCAGCACCGCGCGATACGCCCTCGCGTGCTCGTATCGCCACTGATCCCGGGCGAAGATAGCGGTGAAGAACACGAGCGCTGACGCGCCGTTGTACCACGATTGCCTCGGCAGGTACCGCTCGACGCGCCAGGACCTGGAGCGCGTGTTCAGCGTCTCGAGCGCGTGCCGATCTGATGCGTAGTGGTACAAGCCCCTTTTCAGTCCGCGCACATTCAGCACGAGGGCGTACACCTCAATCGGGTGTCGGGCGCCGCCCGACGGTGAAGTCTTCAACGCCACCTTCTGATTAACCGGCCCGATCACCCACTGCTGAATGCCTGCCGTGAGGTGGAGGAGCGTACTGAACGAGGACATGTCCACTGGTTCGCGGGCAAACCTCCGCCACGTGCGCCGCTGCAGGAGGACGCGCGCAAAGTCTCCGTCGGTTCCCGCCGCCGGCAGCTTACGCACGGCCGCAGCCGGGTAGCGCTTGACCGATGGAGGCATCGCGGTCACGCGCGCCTTTGTGCGGGTCCGCCGCTCGGTTGTCCTCAGGTCGGCATACCGAAGATCTTTCGTCGAGTTGTGAAAAAAGCCGGCGGCAGGATTCCAGTCGGCCCACGACTGCATGGCGCGTTCACTCGCGACGAGCGCACGGTCGTCACGCTGGATGCACGAGCGTGTCGTGAGCGCGACGAGCAGTTGCCGGAGCATCCGTGGGTCGACCCGAGGCTTGAAGGCGAAGAGCTGCTCGGCGGTCCGCCAGTCGCGCAGGTAATCGAGGATCTCGCAAATGACCGGATGACCGGCGACACGCGTTCGTGTGGCGTAATTGTCAACGACGAAATCGTTGCCGCGCCAATACAACACGACGTGCGGCGATCGTCGGTAGCGAACGGTGACCGTCTCACCCACCGTGGAGTTCTACTTCGGTCCCGGGAAGAACCAGGCGAAGTAAGGCATTTGGAGATCGTCGATGTTCTTTTTGAGGTTTTTGAGGGCCGCTCTGATTTCGCGTTCGTCGGCCTTGTCGTAATAACCGGTGGCCTTGTTGATGCGCTTCGCGTCGAGCTTTTTGGTCGCAGCCTGAATGGTCTTGAGGACTTTCCTGGGATCTGGTCGTGGTGGCATCAGTGACTCCTTCTGTGAGCCGCGGAAGCGGGTGAAGTGTAGTCACCGCTATTGCTGAGGTCAAGATTGGAATCGCGATCGTTCAGCGTGCCGCGACTGCGCCCAGCCCCGCGACGAGCGGTGCAAACCGCGGGTCAGCACGAATGGAATCCAGTCGCGGATCGACCCTGGCCCAGAGGACGCCGGGCGAACGTGCGCCGACGCTGCGATCCAACAGATCGAAGGCACGGGCCCTGTCGCCAAGCGCCGCATAGACTAGGGCGAGCACCGAGGGGTCGGCCGTCTGCGCTCGGCCAAGAACGCTGCGCGCCTGTGCGGTGTTGCCGGCTTCAGCGTATACCCACGCCAGCCCCGCAACAAAAACAGGCGCATTGCCAGAGAGGCGAACAGCCTCCTGCATCTCTCGAATGGCGTTCGGGAAATCGCGCTTGGCGGCATAGACCCTCGAGAGACCGCCATGTTCCTGGGCGCCATTTGGCCCCAGCGTGGCCGACCTCAGGATCTGCCGGAGCGCATCGTCGTACTTGCGATCGAAGTACAACATCATCCCGACGGCACCGTTCGCCTCGGGGGACAGGGGATCGGCGTCAGCGGAGAGGCTCGCCTGCCGGACGGCTTCGGCAATCTGTCCGTTAGCGGCCAGGTACCACGCGTACTCGCCGCGGGCGAAACTGTAGTTCGGGTTCAGGGCGAGTGCGCGCCTGAATTCGACGCCGGCATCGGCCATGTTCCAGTCGTAATAGAACTCGATGACAGCGACTGCGGCGTGCGCCTCGGGCAGGTTCGGGTCGAGCGCCAGCGCTCGCCGCGCCGCGTTCATGGCGAGCATGCGCGCCTCGCCGCGCGGCAGCGCCCCGGCCAGCTCCAACCATACGTAGGCGGTCGCGAGAGCGGCATGAGCGCGCGCGTAGCGCGGATCCAGGCGCACGGCGCGCTCGAGCGCCTCCCGTGCCCTCATCAACGTCGTGGCGTTCGTATTCGTCAGGAACGAGCGTCCTTCGAGATAGGCATCCTGTGCATCCGAGATTTGGCTCCCCGCGGCACCGATTGCGCGTTGTGCTTCGGGTGTCAACCTCACATGCAGATCCGTGGCGACGGCATTGGCGACTTCACTCTGGATCGAGAGCACGTCGGTCAGCACGTGCTCGAACGTGCGGGTCCACAACTGCGTATCGGTTCCCGCCAGGATCAGCCGCTCGTTGATGCGGACGCGTTTCTGCGCCTTCTCGTCGCCTGCACGCGCGTCCGTGGTGACGAGGACTGTTCCTTCGAGCACGGCGTCCACGTTCAACGCCTGCGCAATCTCACGCACGGGTTTGCTGGTTCCTTTGAATTGCATCGCCGACGTCCGCGAAATCACGTTGACGCCGGGCAACTGGCCAAGTGTCGCGATGAGCTCGTCGGTCATGCCGTCGGCGAAGTACTCCTGCGAGGAATCGCCGGACACGTTCGCGAGTGGGAGGACGGCTATCGAACGGATTGGAGTCGTGGCCGTAACCGGCGAGGCGCCGCGATTGCGAAGCACGAACCAGTCGATCAGGCCGCCCGCAACGACGACGGCGGCAACGATGGCGGCCATCGCCACGGCAAGACGGCTACGCCCCGGACGCCAACGGGTTGTCGTAGTCTTCGTTGTCGGTACCGGCACCGGCAGCGTTTCATCGTCGATCGATCGCAGCAGATCGGCCTCGAGCGCTCCCGCCGTCGTATATCGCTCGACCGGATTCTTCGCGATCGCGCGGTCGATGACCGCGACAAACACCGTCGGCAGGTCGGCCCGCGCATCGCGAAGCCGGATCGCGGGCACCGTCCGATGTTTCTGCCTCAGCTCGTCGACGGTCTGCGCCCAGACAGGGAACGAGCCGGTGACGAGGTGATACAGAAGGATGCCGAGACTGTAGACGTCGGTGGCCTCGCTGGCGGGCGTGCCATCGAAGAGTTCAGGCGCGATGTAGAGCGGCGTCCCCGCGAAATCCGGCAGCCCGCGCCGCCCGCTGGTGTCGATCTCGCGGCCGGTGCCGAGGTCCATCAGGACGATGCGGCCGCCGTCTTCACGGATGATATTTTCGGCCTTCACGTCGCGATGGAGGAGGCCCGCCGTATGGAGTGCCGCCAGGGCACGACACAGGTCAATGCCCACCAGCGCGGCCTCTCGCGCGCTGAAGGCGCCGCGCGTGGTCAATATCTGTTCAAGCGTCTGCCCGCGCAGCAGCTCCATCCAGAGACCGACGCGCCCTTCGTGCACGTCAACGCCGTGCACGCTGATGACGTTGGGATGGCGCACGCGAGCAAGCAGCCGTCCTTCGCGCGTGATGCGCGAGGTCTCGGGATCGTCCTCGACGCCCTGCACGCCACGCAGCAGCTTCAGTGCGACCTCGCGCTGGAGCTGGCGGTCCCACGCGCGATAGACCTCGCCGTACGCGCCGCCACCCAGCCGTTCGAGCAGCGTGAGGTGCGCCCATGTGCCGACCGCGGGAGTGGTGCGGCTGGCGCCCGCGCCGACCGGCACGACCGCCGGCCCTGGCCCTTCGGAAAGCGTGCCGTGGATTTGTGTCAGCTTCGCGAGCACGCCGAGCTGACGGACGAACGCCCGGTCCTCGGGGGCCACCTGCGTTGCGGCCTCGTCCCAGTCGATGGCCGTGCCGTCGGCGACCGACTCCGCGAGCGGAAGGAGCGATTCACGCATGGGAGCGCTCTATTTCGCGGCCGAGGCGCGCCAGCGCCAGGCCGACGTTCACCGGGCACAGGCAGCCGTGCGGGCGCGGAGCTCCGCCAGCCTTGGCCTCGGTCATCAGAGGTGCCGCATGATACGGGTTCACGGACGTCCTCTCAATCTACAGAACGACGAAACCCGCCAGAGCGAACAGAGGAATTGTTAACCGAGCCGTTACTCCTCGTCGAACCACCGCATCACGGCCGGATCGGCCGCGCGCGACGGCTTCGGCGGGATGTACAGCGTCACCATCGAGCCGATGCGTGTCTTCGGCAGGTTCGCCAGCGTGACGCGCCGGATGCGCGGCCTGCAGACCGGGAACACCGCGGCCTCGTACAGCACGACCGGGTGGCGCGCGTCGTAGTGGCGCCGCAGCGCCGCGGTGAGACGTGCGATCCGCTGCGGCCGGCCGCCGCCGCGTCTCGCAACGCTGGCCTCGCCCAGCACCCCCGCCTGCCAGAGGATGAGCGCACTGGTCGGATCGATCCGCCGCCTGTAGGCGAGGAAATCGGTCGCCTCGTAGCTCTGGCAGCCACTGTCGACCGGGTCGACGCCGAGATCGGCAAAGAGGCAGTCCTCGGCCGAGACGGCGGGCAGCATGCGCGCCTGGAACCCTTCGCGACGGGCGCGCCGTATCGCCTCGTGCCCCGGGTTGACGAACACGCCCGGGTGCCCGTAGAACGCCGCGCAGACAGACGCGCCCGTGCGCACCGCCGCGAGCATCCGCTCCACCATCTCGCCGTACGACTCGAGGCGCGACCTGCCGGCGGCGTAGCAGTCGTGCAGCGTCTCGGCGGAGCCATTGAGCTGACGGAGCCACGACTCCGTCGCAGGCTCCGTCACCAGGTACAGCAGCCTGTCCGCGTGCTTGATGCAGTCGAGGGTTTCCAGGGTCGTGTGGGCGACCAGCGCGATGCCGGTCCCCACCACCACCAGCGTGCCGGGCCGCGACGGGTCGAACACGGCAGGACGAATCGCTACTTCTTCTTGCTCGACTTCCGTCCGCCCTTTCGCGACGCCGGTGTCTTCTTCTTCGACGCAGGCTTGCGCTGCTTGGTAGCCACGGGCTCGGGCGCGTCGTCCGTCTTCCTCTTCCCGGGAGGATTGATCGTCGGCCGCTTATGCGTGACGGCGACCGGTTCGGCCATCGCGAGGCTGAATCCGAGCGCCGCGCGCACCCGGGCGCTGTCGCGTGACAGCACCGCGGCCCTCTCCTCGTTCGTCAACCGCGACGCGGCAAGCGCTGCCGCGGGATCCGCGGTGAACGCCGCCATCCGGTCCGCATCGGACGCAAGATCGATCAGAAAGTGATTGAGGTTGTCGCTCAAACACGACCTCCTGGGGGATGGATTGGAATGAAAAGACTGCGGGAGCCGATGCTACTGTGGCAGCCCGGCGGTTGCAAGCAGTTTTGCGAAACGCGGATCGCCGCGAAGCGGATCCAGCCGCGGATCGACCTTGACGCGCACGAAGATCGCATCGTGTTCGAGCCACGCGCGCTCGAGCCACGTCAGCGCGCGGTCGCGCTCGCCGAGCCCCGTGTAGACGACGGCCAGGCTGCCGGCCGCGCCGTCGACATGTTGCTCTTCGCGCAGCAGCAGCTCGTCGATGATCTTCCGCGCCTCGGCCTGCCGTCCGGCGCGGCCGTAGACGTATCCAAGCTCGCGCAGCAGCGTCGTCTGTTCGTTGCCTGCCGCCTCCGTCTGCATCAGCTCGGCGAGCGCAGCGTCGTAGTTGCCCTTCAGCGCGTAGGCCTCCGCGAGGACGATGCGGTTTCTGCCGAATGCGGGGTCGATGGCGACTGTCTGCTGAAAGTGCGCGATCGCCTCGTCGTAGCGGCGCATCAACACCAGCAGCTCGCCGTATTGCCCGTTGACGCCGACCGACAGCGGGTCGAGCGTGCGAGCGGTGGTGATCTGTTTCATCGCCTCGTCGAGCCGGCCCTGGCCCGCCAGGAACATCGCGTACCAGTGATGCCCGGTCGAATAGCCCGGCGCCAGCGTCACGGCCTGCTTGAAGTCGTCCTCGGCAGCCGCCCACTTGAACTCGTCGTCGGCGATGAAGCCGCGCGAGGCGTAGGCTTCGGCCAGCGACGGGTCCAGCTGCAGGCCCTTGCTGGCGGCGTCGCGCGCGCGCAGGCGCGCGTCCTGGGCCGGCAGCACGCCGTAGAACCCGAGCAGGTTGTACGCGTCGGCGAGGCCGGCGTAGGCCGGCACGTAGCCGCGGCCGATCGCTTCCTGGAAGTACTGGACGCTCTGTTTCAGCGATTCGGGCGACCGCATCGCCCAGTAGTAGCGCCCCTTCAGATACAGGTCGAAGGCGTCGAACGACGCGGCGCGCTGGGCCGCGGGCACGACGGCGTCGCGCGGCGGCGTGAGCTTCGCGTTGATGCCGTCCGCGATCGCGGCGGCGACGTCGCGCTGCAGCCTGAAGACGTCGCCGGCGACGGCCTCGAAGGTACGGTCCCACACCTGCGTGTCGGTGCCGGCGCGGATCAGGCGCGCGTTGATGCGCAGCCGTTCGGGCTCGCCGCCCGCCTGGCGCCCGGCGCCCGGCGACATCAGCACCGATCCCTCGACGACCGCGTCCACGTTCAGCGCCCGCGCGATTTCCGGGACTGTCTTTCCGCTGCCCTTGAACTGCATCGACGAGGTGCGTGAAATCACGTTCACGCCGTTCAGCCGGCCGAGCGTGCCAATCAACTCATCGGTCATCCCGTCGGCGAAGTACTCCTGCGACGGATCGCCCGAGAGGTTCGCCAGCGGCAGGATGGCGATGGAGCGGATCGGCGCTCCCAGCGTCGCCAGTGTCTCGCGGCCGCGCAGCGCTGGCAGCGCGAGCAGCGCGCCGGCGACGAGGGCCGCGATCGCCGCGACCGCGGCGATGGCCTTGAGGCGCCGTCGCGACGGCGCCTGCGCCGGCTGCGTGTCCTCGCGCGGCGTCACCGTGCGGCGCGGTGTCTCCTCGTCTATCGACTTGAGCAGGTCGGCCTCGAGCGCGCCGGCGGTCAAGTAACGATCGCCCGGGTTCCGCGCGATGGCACGATCGACGACGGCGACGAAGACGGTCGGCAGGTCGGCGCGCGCATCCCGCAGGCGAATGGGCGCACCGTTGCGATGCTTGTCCTTCAGCTCCTCGACGGTCTTCGCCCACACGGGGAACGAGCCCGTGACGAGGTGGTAGAGCAGGACGCCGAGACTGTAGACGTCGGTGGCCTCGCTGGCGGGAGTGCCGTCGAAGATTTCAGGCGCGATGTAGAGCGGCGTCCCCGCGAAATCGGGCAGCCCGCGGCGTCCGGCCGTATCGATCTCGCGTCCCGTTCCGAGGTCCATGAGGACGATGCGGCCGCCGTCCTCGCGGATGACGTTGTCGGCCTTGACGTCGCGATGCAGAAGGCCGGCGCTGTGGAGCGCGGCGAGCGCGCGACAGACGTCGATGCCGACGAGCGCGGCCTCGCGCGCGCCGAACGCGCCGCGCGTGTGCAGCAGCTGTTCGAGCGTCTGGCCGCGCAGCAGCTCCATCCAGAGGCCGACGCGCCCTTCGTGCACGTCGACGCCGTGCACCGTGATCACGTTGGGATGGCGCACGCGCGCCAGCAGCCGTCCTTCGCGGGTAATGCGCGATGTCTCCGGATCGTCGCGAACGCCACCCGCCCCGACCGCAGTCGAGGGGTGCACGCCGCGCAGCAGCTTCAGCGCGACCTCGCGTTCGAGCTGGCGGTCCCAGGCGCGGTAGACCTCGCCGTACGTGCCGCCGCCCAGCCGCTCGAGCAGCGTCAGGTGGGCCCACGTGCCAATGGCGGGCGTGGCGTGGCTGCGCCGCACGGCCGCAGGCAGCACCGCCGGCCCTGCCGGCTCGGAGAGCGTGGTGTGGACCTCGGTCAGCTTCGCGAGGATGCGAAGCTGCCGGACGTACGCCCGATCCTCGGGCGCCGCCTGGCCGGCGGCTGCCTCCCAGTCGATCGCCGAGCCGTCGGCGACGGACTCGGCGAGCGCGAGCAGCGCTTCAGGCATCGCCGGGTTCCATCTCGCGGGCGAGCCGCATCAGCGCCCGGCTGACCGCCATCCGCGCGGCTTCAGGGGTCGGCTTGCCGAGCGCCTCCGCAATCTCCTGGTAACTCAATCCCATCTCGACGCGCGCGACGATCGCCTCGCGTTCCTCGGTGCGCAGGCGCGTCAGCGCCGCTTCGTACCGTTCCAATGCTTCCTGTCCAATGGCCTGTTCGAGCGGCGTGGCATCCCGGTCGGCGTGCCGGTCGTCGAGATCGGTGTGCGCTGGCGCCCGCTTGCCGCGGCGCACCTCGTCACGCACGCGGTTGACGATGGCC
>DATNCQ010000142.1:0-44171 GCA_035571515.1 Vicinamibacterales bacterium | reverse complement strand
ATTGTGCAGGCGCCCGGAACCGTGTCGATCTTCTATGACGTCGGGCAGGGCCAGGGATGGCAGCGCGTCATCACGCTCGAACAGGTTCCCCACCTGCCCTCGTCGGTCAGGCAGCGGTTCGGCGACTCGCGCGGCCACTGGGAAGGCAACACGCTGGTCGTGGACGTCACGAACTTCTCGCCGAAAAGCGACTTCATGGGCGCGCGCGAGAACCTGCACCTGGTCGAACGGTGGACGCGCGTGGATGCGAAGACGCTCGAGTACACGGTGACGATCGAGGATCCGACGACGTGGACCAGGTCGTGGACCGTGAAGCAGGAAATGAGCAGGCAGGACGACCAGGCCAATCGCATCTACTACGAGCCGCGATGCCACGAGGGGAACTACGGCCTGCCGGCGCTGCTGTCGGGGACGCGCGCCGAGGAAGACGCGTTCAAGGCTGGAAAAGGCCCCGATCCGGCGACGAAGGACTCGGCGACTGACTTCGGTACCGAAGGCGGCGTGGATGCCTTGACGGGAGGTGGCTAATGTCCAGACGCTCGCTCATCGCAGCCGTCCTGGCGACCGCCGTCGTGACCGCCGCGGTCAGCGTCTCGGTGACGCGGCTCACCGGCCAGAGCGCGCGCCCGACGCGCACCGGGGACGGCAAGCCGAACATCAGCGGCGTGTGGCAGGTCAACAACGAGGCGAACTGGGATCTGCAGGCGCACGACGCGCGCCCTGGCGCCGTGACGCAGCAGGGCGTGTACCCGTACGCCTACGCGCAGGTGCCGGCGGCGCCCGTCCTCGCGCTCGGCGCCGCCGCGATCGTCCCGGGCTCGATCGGCGTCGTGCAGGGCGACAGGCAGATTCCGTACACGGCGGCGGCCGCGGCGCGGAAGACGGAGAACGGTGCGCACTGGGTCGACCGCGACCCGGAGCTCAAATGCTATCTGCCGGGCATCCCGCGCGCGACCTACATGCCGTATCCATTTCAGATCGTGCAGAGCTCGAACAAGATCCAGATGATCTACACGTTCTCGAACGCGGCGCGCACGATTCACCTGGATACCGTCGCCGGTCCGCCGGACGACACGTGGATGGGCCACTCGGTCGGGCGCTGGGACGGCGACACGCTGGTGGTCGACGTGACGCATTTCAACGACAAGACGTGGTTCGACCGCGCGGGGAATTTCCACAGCGACGCGCTGCACGTCGTCGAGCGCTTCACGCCGATCTCTCCCGATGCGCTGCGCTACGAGGCGACGATCGAGGATCCGAAGACTTTCACGCGCCCGTGGACGATCGCCATGCCGATCTACCGCCGGCTCGAGCCGGAGGTCCAGCTGCTCGACTTCCCGTGCATCGACTTCACCGAGGAGTTCATGTACGGGCACCTGCGCAGGCAGCAGCTGGTGAAGCACTGGGAGAGCGACACGATGGCGGTGGACATCAGGCGCAAGGTGCCTCCAGGCGAACAGCTCTTCGACTGGTACGGAAAGTAAGCGGAGGAGGCTGCATCAATGCCGACCAGGCTGACGGTTGTCGTGATGATGGCGGGTCTGTGGCTCGCGGCGACGGCGGCGCCGCTGCGGGCGCACCACGCGTTTGCCGCCGAGTTCGACGCGAACAAGCCGGTCCACTTCGAGGGGACGGTCACGAAGATGGAGTGGACCAACCCGCACGTGTGGCTGCACATGGACGTGAAGAAGCCGGACGGCTCCGTCGAGAACTGGGCGTTCGAGGCGGGCACACCCAACGTCCTCTTTCGGCGCGGCTTCACGAAGGAGTCGCTGCTGCCGGGAACGAAGGTGATTGTCGAGGGCTACCAGGCGAAGAACGGCTTGAAGCGGGCGAACGGCCGCGACCTGACGTTCCCCGACGGAAAGAAGCTGTTCCTCGGCTCGTCGGGCACCGGCGCGCCGTACGAGCTGACGCCGAACAACCAGCAAGTGCCCAAGAAGTGACGTAAACGACCGTAGGGGCCGGCTTCAGCCGGCCCTACTTCGTGTAGGCGTAGGGGCCGACCTTCAGGTCGGCCCAAGCTTCGATCGGTAGTGATCCCACGTCTTCTTGAACAGGCTCGGCGTCCACAACTTCTCGCGTGACGCCTTCTGCTCCGCTTCGCTGAATACGTACGGCTCGCCGATCTGCATCGCCATGTACTGGCGGTAGGCGTTCTCCTCGACGTAGGCCGCCAGCGCGAAGCACTCGACGATGTCGGCGCCGACGACGACGACGCCGTGCGCCTTGAGGAGGACGGCCGGCCCGCGGCCGAGGATCTGCGCCATCTTCTCGCCCATCGGCTTGGTGTTGATCGACAGCGGCGAATCCATCAGCGGGATGTCTCCCAGCAGCACCCCCTGCGCGTACACCGGCTGATACTTCACGCCGGTCATCGTCAGGAACGTCGACCACTGGGGATGCGTGTGCATCACGGCGTTGACGTCGGTCCGCGCGCGGTAGGCCTCCGAGTGAATGTGGAATTCGAGCGGGGGTCGCGCGGTTCCCTCGAGGAGGTTGCCCGCGAGATCGACGGTCACGATGTCGTCGACGGTGAGCGCGCCGCGGGCCGACGCGCCGGAGTTGATGTAGAAGCTGCCTGCGTCGCGCCGCGCGCTGCAGTGGCCGTTGTGGTCGATGTACCCGGCGCGCTCGAGCATGCGAATGGCGTCCACCAGTTGCTGTTTCACGACACCCTCTTCTTCCACAGCTCCCATGAACGGCCGACGGTCGCGAGGTTGATGGCGTCGGCCCTGCGCCCTTCTTCCTCGTCGAGCGCGGCCATCGGTCCGCCCAGCGCGGCCGCCTGCAGCTGAACGCGCGCGCTCACCTCCGTGAAGATCGCGCGGAAGACGGCGGACTGCAGCGTCGGCGCCACCGCGACGAACCCGTGCGCGCGCAACAGGAGCACGGCTTTGTCGCCGAGCGCGTCGGCCAGCGCCGCGCCCTTCTCCGCGCTGCTGATGACGATATCGGTGGCGCCGAACCTCTCGCGGATGTCGAAGACTGGTACGCCGGCGGCGAGAAACGCCGCGTTGTGATACGTCGCGCGCATCGGCGTGGCGACGAGGCCGAACGGAATCACCGCCGTCGAATGGCCGTGCGCGATGGCCATCACGTCCGCGCGCTTCTTGTAGATGCCGCCGTGGAGAAATCGCTCGATGAACGGCTTGCGCAGCGAGTCGAGAGGCTCACAATCGAGCGAGAACTCCATGATGTCGCCCGCGGTCACCAGCGCGGGGGCGAGCGATCGCGACATCAGGAACCGGTCGGGGCTCTCGGGGTGGCGCATCGACACGTGGCCGGCCGCGTCGAACACGCCCTGGTCCACCAGGATGCGACTCGCTGCCGCGAGGTCTTCGAGGACGCCGTGCTCCACCCGTCAGGCTCCGCCGGAGAAGAGCACCAGCGCCTGCGTGAACGTGATCCACGCGCCCCATGCTATTGGAACGCCTACCGCCGCCCAGGCAACGGCGGTCCGGAAATCGAAGGCGGCGACGGCGTGTCGTCCGGGATCCGGGATCCGCGGTCCGGGATCCGCCGTACGCAGCGGCCGGCTCGAGACGGCCCCTACTGAACCCGGCAACGGCTTGACGAGCCAGTTCGCGACGAAGCCAACGACCAGCAGGCCGGCGAGGATGTACATCGTGAAGTCGTACACCTGCTGACGCGGGACGCCGGCGGCGATCTGCGCCTCGCGGATGTAGTTGACCAGCACCGGGCCGATGATGCCGGCCGTGGACCACGCGGTGAGGAGGCGTCCGTGAATGGCGCCGACGTACTGCGCGCCGAACGTGTCGGCGAGGTAGGCGGGAACGGTCGCGAAGCCGCCGCCGTACATCGACACGATCACGCAGACGGCCAGCACGAACAGCGCCTGGCTGCCCGCGCGCGCCAGCGACGGCGCGCCGGCATAGAGCACGATGCCGAGCAGGAAGAACGTCGCGTAGGTGGCCTTGCGGCCGATGCGGTCCGACAGCGACGCCCAGAAGAACCGGCCGCCGATGTTGAAGAGCGAAATCAATCCCGTGAAGCCCGCGGCGACCGCGGCGGACGCGCCGAAGATCTCCTGCAGCATCGGCGACGCCATCCCGATGACGCCGATGCCGGCGCTGACGTTCAGGCAGAGGACCGCCCAGATCAGCCAGAACTGCTTCGTTTTCGGTGCGTCGCGGTAATGGACGCTCGCGACGGTTATCGGCTGGCGCGGCGAGGCGGCCAGCGCGTAGTCGGGCGGCGGCACGCGATACGCGAACGCGCCGCTCATCATGAAGACGAAATACACGGCGGCCAGCACGACGAATGTCTCCCAGACGCCGACCGACGCCGGCGTGCGGAAGTACGTCATCAGCAGGTTCGCGAGCGGGGCGCCGATCATCGCGCCGCCGCCGAACCCCATGATCGCCATCCCTGTCGCCATCCCGCGGCGATCGGGGAACCATTTCACCAGCGTCGAGACCGGCGAGATGTAACCGAGGCCGAGGCCGATGCCGCCAATCACGCCGCCGCCGAGCCACATGATCCAGAGCTGGTGCACGACGACGCCGACGGCCGCGATGACGATGCCGCCGCACCAGCAGACGGCGGAGACGACGCCTGCCTTGCGCGGGCCGGCGCGCTCGAGCCACCCGCCCCACAGCGCCGCTGACGACCCGAGGAAGACGAAGAAGAGGGTGTACATCCACCCGAGATCGGCGACACGCCAGTCGCAGGTGGTCGTGACCAGCGCGCGTGCCAGCGTCAGGTCGGGGCATGCGACGGGCTGCGTCACGCCGAGCGCACGCGACAGCGGCAGCCAGAACACGCTGAAGCCGTACGCCATGCCGATGCACAGGTGAATGGCGAGCGCGGCGGGCGGGACGAGCCAGCGGTTGAACCCGGGCCCGGCAACGATGCGCTCGCGGTCGAGGAGGCCCGGCGCGGAGGACGAAGCGGCTACTTCCACGGCATCACCGACACGTGAATGGCGCCCGGCGCGCCTTCCCCGCCCACCGACTTGATCGCATAGTCCACCTCCGCAAGGCCGAATCGATGCGTGGTCAGCAGGTCCAGCGGGAATCGATGCGACGCCAGCTGCTGCAGTCCCAGCTCCACCGCGCGGTACGAGTGCCCGCGCGCGCTCTTGAGCGTCATCCCCTTTCGCGTCAAGCGCCCGATGGGAAAATCCGGGAACTTCGCGTTGCCCTCGCCCTGGACCACCATCGTCGCGCCGCGCCGCTTCGCCGCCTCGATGCCGAGCAGCACCGGCGCCGTGCCGCCGCCGCTCGTGCAGTCGACGACGACATCCACGCCGCGGCCGTCCGTGATCTCGAGGACCCGCGCCAGCGCGTCCTCCTGCTGCACGTCGATCACGGTATCGGCGCCCATCGACGTCGCCACCTCGAGCCGCCGCGCGTCGCGCGACGTGCCGGTGACGATGATGAGCGACGCGCCCGCCTGCTTCGCGGCCATCGCGCAGCACATCCCCTGCTGACCCGGCCCCTGGATCAGCACCGACGATCCATAGCCGACGCCGCCGTCGAGAAGCGTCCACTGCACGCCGTTGGACATCGGCGTGGCGATGCCGGCCTCTTCCGGCGTCAGGCCGCGCGGCACGCGATGCAGGACCGCGTTGAGCGGCAGGTATACGTAATGGCTGAAGCCGCCCCAGAGCGACGGTTCGATGTCGATGGCCGTGTAGCCGTACCTGATGGCGGTCGGATCGTAGAACCACTCCGTCGCCGCGCAGTGACGGTACTCGCCCATGTGGTCCCACTCGCAATGCCCGCACGGGAGGTAGTGCTCGAGGAAGACGAGGTCGCCCTCGGTGAAGCCTTTCAGCCGCTCGAAGTCGCGCCCGACCTTCGCGAGGTAGCCGACGTTCTCGTGGCCCATGATGAGCGGCGCGCCGCGAAGGGGCAGCTTGTACTGGCTGACGTCGGTGCCGCAGACGCCGGCAATCTCCACCTTCAGGAGGGCGGCATCCGAGGGGATGTCGGGGAGGTCGAATTCGCGCAGCTCGGTGGTCGAGGGACCCACCTTGAGGGCAACCAGAGTTTTTCCCGTCGCGGCCATGCCGGCTGATTTTAGTCCGGCGGGTCTGTGATGCCGGGTCTGAAAAGACCCGGCCTACTTTCGGGGTTAGGGATGTAGGCCGGGTGCCGCGGTGCCAAGGGCATCCATCGCTTACGGATGTAGGCCGGGTGCCGCGGTGCGAACGGTATCAATCGCATCGCGGACCCGGCGGGCCCCCCGGGCGAATCTATACGCCCGCGGCCTGGCGTGCCGCGAACGGGTTCTCGTCGGCGCTCGGGCCGTAGATCGACGGCACCGGCACGTTCAGCTGCCGGAGGTAGACGGACAGCTGGCCGCGATGGTGGTACCAGTGGTTCAGCATGATCGTGCGGAACACCGCGCCGACCGGCATCGCCATGACCTCCCTGTCGCCGTCCACGACGCGCCAGAGCTTCGCGAGGTCGGCATCGTCCAGTGTTCGAAGGATGGTGCGCGCCTTCTCGAGACTTTCGTCAAGGGCCGGAATCAACTCGGCGGCGCTCTTCGCGCTCGGCTGCTCGAACTTCGGCACCGGGAACGGCGAGATCTGCGAGATCTCGGCGATCGCCCCCGGCGTCGAGGCGATGTGCAGCGCGAGCTGGCCGAGCGACATCGACCTGTGGTGCGGCTTCCAGCCCAGGCGATCGTCCGGGACGCGCTCGAGGACGCGCCGAGTCGTCTGCGCTTCCTGTTCGAGCTCCTGCAGCAAGTGTTCAATGGCTGACATGTCTACTCCTTCGCTGCGCGGACCTAACGCCGCGCCTCCGCCTGTTTGCGAACGCGCTCGTGCAGCGGCGCCCAGCCGCGCGTCATCCCCTGCCTGAAATCGTCGGGAATGAAGCCGAGCGCGGAATGCCGGAACGAGATCAGCGTCCCGCCGTCCACGTCCTTCAGCCGGTACTGGATGTTCGAGACGACGGGCAGCGACATGAACAGCGGCCCGGTGATTTCGAGCAGCGTCGGCCGCTTGATCGCCTGCACGTGTCCCCAGAAATGCCCGTTGTCGCCGCCGAGATCGCGGTACCACCGGCCGCCGGGGCGCGCTTCGATCACCATCGGCATCGGCACGCCGCCGACGCCGGTGTTGCCGGGTCCCATCTGCTCGAGCAGCGCCTCGAAGGTGGCGTCGAGCGATGCCTGGACGTGAATCTCCTCGGTGAGATCGAGGGTGAGGTTGTCGAGCGTCGATGCGGTGAGGGCCACGGTGTTCCTCCTTATGTCTTCGGTTTCTGCTCGGCGCGCTCCTTCACGCGCGTGAGCTGATGACGCCAGTACTGCTGGAAGATGCCGGTCCACTCGTGCAGCGGGCGAATCGCGTCGGCGTTGGCGCGGTAGAACATCTGGCGGCCGTCGCGCCGTGAGCGCACCAGCCCGACGTGGCGCAGCACCTTCAGGTGCTTCGACACCGACGGCTGACTGAGCTCGAATTTCTCGACGATGTCGCTGACGTGGCGCTCCTGCGGAGCGAGGTAGACGAGGATGTCGCGCCGCTGCGCTTCCGCGATCGCGTTGAAGACGTCGGAGGTGGTGGCGGCGCGAGGCACGAAGGCGAATTATATTCCCACTACGGAATATGTCAAGCAAGACAGACGGACCTGCAAGTCGGCCTCTACGCGCCAGTAAGTGGGGCGGGTTCCGCGAGGCGAACTACAGGAATCGCCTCGCGGACCCGCCGCGACCCTACTGCGTGCTGCGCGGCTGCGTCCCGGGCTTGAACAGATATCCAGGAGGCCCGTTCTGATAGAACGCCCCCAGCGTCGTGATCTTGTCCATGTCCGGATAGAGCACGCCGAACGCGGGCGCGTCGACGCTGCCACGTGGTGAGTACCAGACGGCGCCGTCCTTCGTCACCTGGATCTTCGGCGTGTCCGCCGTCTTCTGCGGCTTTGGATAGAGCGTGAACGACTGATCGCGCGGGTTGAACTTCCAGATCGCGGCCGCGGTGCCGCCGACGTCCGCGCACCAGATGTTCCCTTCCGCGTCCTGCGCGACGTCGTACGGGTTCGAGTTGCGCCGCGGGATCGTGTACTCGGTGATCCGGCCCGTCGTCTGATCCAGCTTGTCCAGCTTCGCCGCGCGATTGCCGGCGGACCAGATGCCGAACCAGATGTTGTTCTGCGCGTCGACGTTCAGCCGCCGCACGTGGCCCGGATAGGTCGGCGGCGTGAAGATCGTCCACTCGTTGGTGGTGGTATCGAACTTCGCGATGTTGCCCGAATCCCACAGCGCCATCCAGATGTTGTCATTCTTGTCGGCGACGACACCGTAGACGATCGCGTTGTGCGTCGGCACCGGAAAGACGGTTACCTTCTTCGTCACGCGGTCGTACTTGCTGAGCGCGCCGCCCATGATCCAGCCGACGTAGATGTTGTCCTTCGAGTCGAGGGCGACCGACTGTGCCCACTTGATCGGGTTGCGGACGACGTTGTCCGGATCCAGTGGAATCTGCTCCTCGAACTTCTCGCTCTTCGGGTTGAAGCGAAGCAGGTGCTTCACGGCGGATGGTGTCTGGCCCCCGTGTTCGGGCAGCCAGATGTTGCCGGTGCGATCGATCTGCACCTCGTGGATGCCGTTGATCGAGCCATTCGGCAGCATGAACGACTTCTGATCGCCCGTCCGCGGATCGAGCTTGACCAGCCGGTGCGGATAGCCGCGATCGGTCAGCCAGACGTTGCCCTCCGCGTCGAACCGCACATCCTGGCCCGCGCGCCTGCCGGTGAAGCCGCCCTTGAGCTTGGCGAACTCCGGCGCGTGGATGCCCTCGTTCGGGCCGTCGGGCGTCAGGTAGTACTCGATGTACATCGACTTGCCGAGCTTCGCCTCGTCGAGCGGTATCTCCTTGTCGACGCGGACCGCCCGCGGCGGCTTGTCGGGCCCGAGGTTCTTGGCCAGGTACTGCACCAGCGTCTCGCGATCCTCGCGCGAGAACCGCAGCGCCGACGCGCGGAACGACAGGAGCCCTTCGGCGTACGAGGCGGCCGGCTTGTCGAACAGGTTGCGCCCCTGCATGCGATCGAGCCGCAGGTTCCAGGTGCCGATCGTCGCCGGCTGCGTGGCGAGGAAGTTCTCGCCGTGGCAGATCATGCAGGTGCGTTCCGCGATCTCGCGGCCCGGGCCGGGCGGAAAGATCTCGTCGTAGCTGGCTTCCTGCGTCACGGTGTGGTCGCCGCTGTTCTCGCCTTCGAGCGCGCCGACGATCGTGCGCTGCGAGGACGCGGCGGCGCTCTTCAGCGACAGGGAGATCTTCGGGTTGTCGCCGGCCTTGACGACCAGCTTCTGCACGTCCGACTGCAGCGTGTTCGCGCTGGCGCTGATCTCGTAGTTGCCCGGGAAGAGCGGCGTCGCGCGGAACTGCCCGGCGCTGGTGTAGACCATGAACAACACCCGCCTGTCGACGTTGCGGATGAAGACCTGCGCGGCCTTGAATGGGGTTGCGGACTGGACCGTGCCCGTCAGGCTCCCGAACCCCGGCAGCGGGGCGGCCTGCACGACGGTCGGGACGCCGGCCAGCGGCGCACCCATCCGTACCACGGTGTAACCGACAAGAAGACTTCCGATCAGGGCGAGCAGCAGCAAGGACCGACGTCGTGACATGTCGTACCTCCCTCTGAGGGGCGCCAGTGTATCCCAGATGAATGGCCGGAGAGGCTTTTCTGGTATATAACGCCCCGAGCGAGCAGGGCCGGTCGAAGGCAACTCAGGAGGAGGCAATGATCCGAGTCGTGCGTCGTGTCGCGTTCGTGATCCTCGCTCTTTGCGCGGCGTCCGCCGCCGCGCAGGACACCACGGGAACCATTCTCGGCACCATTACCGACGCGTCGGGCGCGGTGCTGCCCGGCGTCACCATCTCCGTCAAGAACGTCGACATCTCCCAGACCCGTACCATCGTCTCGGACGAGGCGGGGCGCTATCGCGTGCCGCTGCTGCAGCCGGGCCGCTACGAGGTGACGGTGCAGCTCTCGGGCTTCCAGACGATGGTCCGTTCGGGCATCACGGTCACCGTCGGTCAGCAGGCCGTCGTCGACGCGCGGCTCTCGCTCGGCAACGTGTCCGAGTCGATCACCGTCGAAGGCGCCGCGCCGCTCGTCGAGACGACGACGGGGACGATTTCCAACGTCGTCACCGAGCAGCAGCTCGCGTCGATGCCGCTCAACGGCCGCGACGTCACGCAGCTCGTGCTGCTGCAGCCGGGCGTCGTCATGAGCCGCTCGAGCGTGCAGGGCTCGAACGTCGGCCAGGGGACGAAAATCTCGGTGGCCGGGTCGCGCCCCAGCCAGAACATGTTCACGCTGGACGGCACCGCCTACAACGACGCGTTGAACAACACGCCCGCGAGCGCCAACGGCGTGATGACGGGCGTCGAGACGATCAAGGAATTCCGCGTCATCACCAACGCGATGAGCGCGGAGTACGGACGCGCGGGCGGCGGCGTGTTCAACGTCGTCACCAAGTCGGGCACGAACCAGCTGGCCGGCTCCGCGTTCGAGTTCTTCAGGGACGACCGCCTCGACGGCCGGAACTACTTCGACGACGAGAAGCCGGACTTCCGCCGCAACCAGTTCGGCGGATCGCTCGGCGGCCCCGTGCTGAAGAACAGGACGTTCTTCTTCGGCAGCTACGAGGGGCTGCGCGAGCACAAGGGAATCACGCAGGTGGCCACCGTGCTCGACGACAACGCGCGGCGCGGCATCCTGCCGGGCGCCGCTCCGATCAGCGTTCCGGCGACGGTCCAGCCGTACCTCTCGCTCTATCCGGTCGCGAACGGTCCGCTGATTCGCACGGCGAGCGGCGCGCCCACCGGCCTCGCCGAATACGTCGGCGTCATGAACCGGAAGTCGGACCAGGACTTCGCGATGCTGCGGCTCGACCAGACGTTCACGGCGAACAGCTCGATCTTCGGCCGCTACCTGTATGACGACTCGATCCAGGACGAACCGGTCAACTTTCCGGAGTGGCCGAACCTGGTGGCGAACACCAAGCACCTGCTGACCGTCGAGCAGCGCCAGGTGTTCACCTCGGCGCTCATCAACGAGCTGCGCGGCGGCTTCAACCGCTCGCACCCGTTCGAGGACGTCAACCCGCTGAACCCGCGCACCGATCTTGCCTTCGTGCCGGGCAAGGGGTTCGGCGAGCTGAACGTCACCGGCCTGACCGACATCGGCACCGATCGGACCAACCCGAAGCGGTTCGGCCAGGATCTCTACCAGCTCACCGATCAACTCTTCTACGTCCGCGGCCGCCACGCGATGCAGACAGGCGTCGATTGGCAGAACTTCCGCTACGACGGCGTGTCCGACAGCCGCAGCCGCGGCCGCCTGCGCTTCCGCAGCGTGTCGGATTTCCTCAACGGCATCACGCAGCAGTTCGAAATCGCCAAGCCGGGCTCCGACTTCGAGCGCCACTACCGCCAGAACCTGATTGGCGCGTGGCTGCAGGACGACATGAAGGTGTCGAGCGAGGTGACGGTCAACGCGGGCGTGCGCTACGAGATGGTGACGACGCCGCACGAACGCGACGGCAAGGTGTCGAACCTGCGCAACTTCAGCGACCCGGCGGTGACGGTCGGCGATCCGCTCTTCCTCAACCCGACTACGAAACAGTTCGCGCCGCGGCTCGGCTTCGCGTGGAACGTCGGTGGACGCGGAACGACCGCGGTCCGCGGCGGCTACGGCATCTTCTACGAGGAGCCGCTCTTCTACCAGTACCGCAGCCCGATCTTCCGCGCGCTGCCGTACGTCGATCGCGCGGTCATCACGCGGCCGGCGCTCCCGGTGACGCTCGCTTCGCTTGCCTCCGGCGGCGTGCCCGAAAACGAGCTGATCCAGTACGACCTCGACCCGAGCTACATGCAGCAGTACAACGTCAACGTGCAGCGCCAGCTGCCGTGGGACAGCGCGGTGACGGTCGCCTACATCGGATCGAAAGGCACCGACCTGATGGGATCGGCCGACGTCAACCTCGCCATCCCGCAGATCGTCAACGGCCGCGAGTTCTTCCCCGCCAGCCCGGTGCGGCGCAACCCGAACTTCGGCACGCTGCGCGCGAGCATCCAGGGCTTCCACTCGCGCTACAACGGCATGAGCCTCGGCTGGGTGAAGCGACAGAGCCACGGGCTGCAGCTGCAGGGGTCGTACACCTTCGGCCACTCGTGGGACAACCGATCCGGCTCGGGCGGCCGGCAGGAGTTCAGGAACGGACAAGGACGGGCGTTCGATCCGTACCACCCCGAGCTCGACTGGGGCCGCTCGGATTTCGACGTGCGCCACAACGCCGTGCTCGACGCGACGTACCTGCTGCCGTTCGCGGGACCGGCGGTCGTCGAGGGTTGGCAGGTGAGCGTGGTCGGCACCTTCGCGAGCGGCGTGCCGTTCTCGCCGGTCATCCCGGGCGATTCCGATCGCGACGGCAGCACCGACAATGTGAACCGTCCCAACGTCGTGGCTGGCGCGTCGACGAAGCCGAGCGGCGGCCGCACGCCCGATCACTGGTTCAACACCGACGCGTTCGTCTTCCCCGGGCTCGGCTTCCGCGGCGACGCGGCGCGCAACAGCCTGCAGGGACCCGGGCTGGCGACAATCGATCTCGCGCTGGTGAAGAACCAGCCGCTGTCGGGGCGGCGGAGCGTGCAGCTGCGGCTCGAGGTGTTCAACCTGCTCAACCGCGCGAACTTCGACATCCCGTTCAACGATCCGGACGGCGAAGCGCTCTTCGACGACACCGGCGCGAGGATTCCGACGGCCGGAAAGATTTTCGCGACGTCAACCGACGCGCGCGAGATGCAGATCGCGATACGGTTCGTGTTTTGAGCAGGCGGACCTGAAGGTCCGCCTCTACGGACGTAACGACGGACGTAGACGCGAGCGGTCGTAGGGGCGGACCTTGAGGTCCGCCCGGAGGGTAAGGCAATGAAACGGCTGGCGACACTGGCCACACTGGCTGCGGCGATTGCGGTGGGCACGGCGCTCGTGATCCTGGGCGCGGCCGACACGGTCACGACCGACTGGCCAAGCTACAACCGGACGCTCACCTCCGAGCGCTACGCGCCGCTCGATCAGATCAACAAGGGCAACGTCGCCAGGTTGAAGCAGCTGTGCGTGCTCGACCTCGATGTCGACGTCAGCTTCCAGGCGGGGCCGATCGTGATCGGCCGGACGATGTACGTCACCGCCGACCGGGAGACGCTTGCCGTCGACGCGCTGACCTGCCAGCAGAAGTGGCGGGTGCATGAAGACGGCGCGTCGCCGGCGCTGCGTGTCAACCGCGGCGCCGCATATCTCGACGGGCGGTTGTTCCGCGGGACCGGCGAGGGCGACCTGGTCGCCTACGACGCCGCCACGGGGAACAGGGTGTGGAAGACGCGTCTTGCCGATCCTGGCAAGGGTGAGAGCATGCCGGCGGCGCCCATTGCGTGGAATGGAATGGTCTTCATCGGCACCGCGGGCAGCGAGCGCTACGGCGTCACCGGACGCGTCTACGCCGTCGATGCCGCCAGCGGGAAGCCGGCGTGGGAGACCTACACGGTGCCGACCGACGCGCCGCAGCCCGGCAACGAGGCGATGCAGAAGCAGGCGCGCGGCACGTGGGGGAACGCGCAAGGGGTGCCGGTCACGGGCGGCGGCACGTGGACCAGCTACACGATCGATCCGGAACGAGGCCTGCTGTACGTGCCGGTCGGCAATCCCGGTCCGGACTTCACGACGCACGTGCGGCCGGGCGACAACCTGTACACGAACTCGATCCTCGTGCTGGACGCGCGAAGCGGCGTCTATCGCACCCATTATTCGCTGGTGCCCGCCGACTTTCACGACTGGGACCTCGGCGCGGCGCCGGTCCTCGCCACGACGAAATCCGGCAGGCGCGTGGTCGCGGGCGCGCCGAAGGACGGCCTGCTGCACGTGTACGACCTGGCGAGCACCAAGAAGCTGTACGCGACGCCGATCACCACGCGTCTGAACGACACGGCACCGCTGTCGGGGACGCCGCTCCGCTTCTGCCCGGGCTCCTCGGGCGGCACCGAATGGAACGGGCCCGCCTTCAACCCGGACACGAACCTGTTCTACGACGGCACCGCTGACTGGTGTACGACGCTGGCGGTCGATCCGGCGCAACTCGCCAGGAAACCAGGCCAGACGTGGACGGGCACGGATCTCGCCGCGCAGTTCGGCAAGCACGATTTGAACTGGGCGGGATGGGTGACCGCCACCGACGCCGACACCGGCCAGGTGAAATGGAAGTTCCGCGCGGGTGCGCCCGTGCTGTCGGGCATCACGCCGACCAGGGGAAACGTCGTGTTCGCCGGCGACATGGACGAGCACGCCTATGCGTTCGACGCCGCCACGGGCGCCGTCCTGTGGCGGGCCGACCTGCCCGGGGCGCCAGGCGGCGGCATCGTCACGTACATGATCGACAACAGGCAGGTCGTGGCGTTCGTCACCGGGACGCGCTCGCAGGTGTTCCCGGTCTCGGCGTCGAGCGCGAAGATCGTCATCTTCGGTTTGTAACGATCGCGGCCGGCTAAAGCCGGCCCCCACGTACCACCCCGCAGGGGCCGCCTTCACGCACGACCCCGTAGGGGCCGCCTTCAGGCGGCCCATAGGAACGAAAAGAGGAAGCGATGCGCCGATTCGTACTTCTCGTTGCCACGCTCCTCGGCGTCGCCCTTCTGACGTCGTCGGGACCCGCGGCGCAGCAGCGCCCCGCACATCTCAACCCCGTCATCGAGAAGCTCGCGCAGGGCAAGGCCTTCGTCGGCGTCAACACCGGCGACCTCTCGCTCGAGAACGCGCGCACGCTGGCGCGCGCGCCGATCGACTACGTCTACGTGGACATGGAGCACACCCCGCTCGACTTCCAGGGGCTGCACCTGTTCAACATCGGGATGATCGACCGGGCGGCCGCGGCCAGGAAAGGGAGCGTCGCGCCGAACGTCGCGCTCTTCGCGCGCTTCCCGCCCGAAGCGGACGAGGGCGCCTGGGTGGTCAAGCAGGCGCTCGACCTCGGCCTGCACGGCGTCATCTTCAACGGCGTGGACACGCGCGCGCAGGCGCTGGCGGCGGTGCAGAGCATGCGCTATCCGCAGCTGCGCGGCTCCAAGATCTTCGAGCCGGCCGGCAAGCGCGGCGCCGCGCCGGGGCTTGCGACGTGGATCTGGGGTCTCACGCCCGACGAGTACGAGCGGCACGCCGACCTGTGGCCGCTCAACCCGGAAGGCGACCTGCTGGCCATCGCGATGATCGAGTCGACGGAAGGGCTCAAGAACCTCGACGCCATCCTGTCGACGCCCGGCATCGGCGCGGTGTTCATCGGCAACGCGAACGACCTGCGGCACTCGATGGGCGTCCCCGCGACCTCGCCGGAGGTGGAAACCGCGCGCCAGTCGATTCTCGCCGGCTGCAAGCGCCACAACGTGGCCTGCGGCATCACGGTCGCGACCGGCGCCGAGATGAACAAGCGGCTCGACGAGGGGTGGAAGATGATTCGCGCGACGGTCGAGATCATCCGCGACGGGCGCGCGCTGCAGGAACGCCGATGACCCTCCAGCCCTTCTCGCCTACTTGTTGCTCGTCCCGGTGCCGGGCCTGAACCCGCCCGCCGAACCGTACTCGTTGTCCTCGAGACAGATGAACTCCATCAGCTCACCGCCGCCGACCTTCAGGTTCGGCTTCAGCAGCCTCGCGGTGAACTTCAGGTGAACGACGCGTGAGAGTGCGCCGGGGTCTTCGAGCGTGAAGTCATTGACGAGCGTCCCGTAGTTGGGGCGCGTCCACCGCTCGATGGTGTGCAGCTTTTCGGTGTGCGGCGTGCCACGGCTGTCGAACCAGAACTTGTCGTTGTAGCCGACCGTATCGATGACGAGCGTGTCGCCTTCCCAGCGGCCGATGGAATGGCCCCACCAGGTCGGCAGCAGATCGTCCGGGTGCTTCCTGCCATCCATGAACACGACGCGATGCGCGCCGGCATCGCCGGTTTCGTGCAGGATGTAGATGTGCGTGAGGCCCTTGGCCGTGTAGGACATCGCGAACTTCCACGGATACGGATTCACGCGCGGCACGCTCATCGGCAGGCAGGCGGTATACGGCTCGTCCTGCTCCTTCCGCATGTCTCGCAGCTGCTTCGCCCACGGCAAAAGCGGAAGCTCGCCGGCCTTCAGTCCACCGTCTTTTTCAATATCGGCGTTCGAGCCGCCGCCGACCCATGGTCCAGTGAGATCCACGTGACCGTCCGGAAGTCTCGGCACCGGCCCCTCGGCTTCGCGGCCGGTGACGAGCGGACTGCCGCCGGTCTGCACCTGCTGCACGCGTCCCTGCGGCTGCCCCGGCTGTGGAATGCCGCTCTGGGCACCGATACGGGATGAAGCTGAGACGAGCACACTCAGGGCCGCGCACATTGCGATGACGACGTTGCGTCTCATGTCATCCTCCTTGCCTGCCTACGCGCACTGAAACCTCCTCGGGGGTGCGCGGCATGTTCGATGCCCCCATGCCGCGCTCTCGGTCTACTTGCTCACGGGAGTCACCGGCGCCGGCTGCGCGAACCTCGACGCCGGGATGGCGACGTTCGGCTGCACTTCGCTCAGCTGCACCGTCATCTGCATGTAGGTCTGCGACACCGTGCGCTTGAACGGCATCTTGACGCCGGTGCCGGCGACCTCGCGGTAATCGCCGTAATCGACCTGCGTCGGAATGAACCCGACGGGCGTTCGCGTCCAGCGCACCATGCGGACGAGCAGGCCGGCCTCGTCGAAGTAAAAGTTGGCGAGATTCTGCGCGGCGCCGATCCCCTGGACGATCCGCACCTCGTTGCCGTCGATCGCCGTCCGTCCGGTGCGCCACCGCGGGTACGCCGTCTTGATGCCCGTCGGGAACGCGACGATCGCTTCGAGGCGCGCGCGATCCAGGTTCCCCTCGGTGAGCGTCAGCAGCGGCACCGGCTGGTCGGGTCCCGCGTACCACCCGTTGCGTCCGTCGAAGGTTCTCGTGCTCGTGCCGGTGGCCAGGTGGACGATCATCGTCTGCTGATTGGGCGCCTTGGCATAGAGGTCGACCGGCACCTTCTCCTGTGCGGTGTCGAACCCCACATAGGTTCCGCGCGCGGTGAAGCTGGTGAACCTCGCCAGGCGGTCGGCGCCGCCGACGAGCTGCACGAACTTGTCGAGGACCTGCTCGCCCGTGACCCGCGTATCCTCGGGGAAGTCGCGCGCGTTCGGATCCTCGACCGCCTCACCGTACTGGAGCGCCAGGTCGGGCTCGCTTTTCGGGGCGTTGCTGCCGCCGTGACAGGTGAAGCAGGTCACGCGCGTCCGGCCCGCGAAGTAGCGCTCGTTGAGGTCGTTCATCATCGTCAGCATCTGACGCGCGCGCTGCATCTTCGGCGTGACCTGGGCGAAAAAGCTCTTGTCGTAGTACGCGTCCTTCACGTGGCAGAAGGTGCAGTCGTTGCCCATGGCCGAGGCGAACATCCCCATCGTCTCGAAGAAGGTGTCGATCGGCAGGCCCTTGAGGATCTGGATGCTCTTGAAGACCTCGTCGGAGAGCGGGACTTTGTCGGCCGACGCCTGGGGCGGACGCGCCTGCGCAGCGACGCCGATTTCGATCAGGAGGCATGTGGCCGCGACCGCCGCGGCAAGGATGAACGCACGTCTCGAGGCCACCATCATGGTGTCATCTCCTGTGAAATTGAGAGATGTCCCGCAAAAACACCGCTGTTGAGCGCTGAGGAGCATACACCGGCCCGCGGGACACTTGCAGCCTCTATCGAGGGATGCTATGGTTCGAGCCTCACCGCGGAGGTGTGGCGATGAAAACGAGATTCGTCTCGATGCTCGCCGGGGCAGTCCTGCTTGCGGCGCTACCGTTACAGGCGCATCATTCTTTTGCCGCCGAATTCGACGTGAACCAGCCGGTGTCCCTGAAAGGGACGCTGACGCGGATGGAGTGGTTCAATCCGCACGGCTGGATCTACATCGACGTGAAGGGGCCGGACGGCAAGGTCACGAACTGGGGCATCGAAGCCGGCGCCCCGACCACGCTGCTGCGGCGGGGCCTGCGCAAGACCGATTTCCCGATCGGCAGCGAAGTCGTCGTGGAAGGCTACCGCGCGAAGGGCGGCGCACCGAGAGCGAGCGGCAAGACGCTGACCTTCACGGACGGACGCAACTTCTTCCTGGGCGCGTCCGATAGTCCAGGGGACCCGTCCGCGCCAAAGTAGACGGCCAGGAAAAGCTCCAAGTTCCGCTTGGAGCTTTACTTCGGCCCGAGCTCCCCACGCCGCACCGCTTCCTCCTGGGCGTAGGCGTAGCACTCGTACTCGAGGACGCGGACGTTCGGTTCCTTGCGCCGGTAGAGCGTGAGGCCGATCTTCCACGGGCGCGAGTAGACGGTCGGGTCCTCGATCGTCGCCTCGTAGCGGATGTGATCCGGCGTCACGAGCGAGTAGCGCTCCACGACGTGGAGATCCGCGCTGTGGTAGTTGCCAGCGCGGTCGAACCACGTCGTGTCGGTGAAGTGCCTCACGTCCACGACCAGCGTGTCGCCCTCCCAGCGCCCGCGCGAATCCCCCATGAACCATTCGATCGGCCCCGGCGGATGCTCGCTGTTCATGAACACGCTGCGCGTCGTGTGGGCGTACTCGCTGAAGATCGCCATGTAGGCGGGTGAATAGACGATCTGAAACGGGAACGGCGCGTACATGGTCCGCGGCACGCCGAGCAGGAAGCACTTCGCCTCGGGATCGTCGGTCTCGCGCCTGCGCGCGTTCTCCTGTTTCTTCGCCATCGCTCCCGGCTTGTACGGGATCTCGTTGCCCTCGACGATCCCCTGGCCCGCCGGCACGCCGAGCCGCGCGGGGTGATCCTGGATGTCGTAGTTCGCGGTGGTGAGCGCCTCCCACACGCCGCTCAGATCGGGCTTGCCGTCCGATGCGCGCGGGACGGCCGCGCCCGGCGCCTGCGCGGAGACCGGCGCCCACCCGGCCAGCGCCAGCGCGAAGGCGGCGGCAACTATCGCGGCGGATTCAGGCCGAGCCACAGCTTGTGCTCCATCAGGAGAAACGGGAGGTCGTGGTCGCTCTCGAAGCACGGTTCCTCCCACACCTCGTGTCCCTTCTCGAACCGCGCCAGCGGCATCGCCATCGTCCACGGCTGCCTGTAGACCTTTGGATCGACGAGCGTGGTCTCGTAGAGAATCACGTCGGGGTCGATGAGCGTGAAGCGCTCCGTGACGTGGAGCGCCTCGCTGTGGAAGTGGCCGGAGATGCTCAGCCACGTCCGGTCCGTCAGGTTGGTCGTGTCGACGACGAGCGTGTTGCCCTCCCAGTGTCCGCGCGAATCGCCCATGTAGAGCCGCAGGCTGTCGCCGATGTGGGGGCTGTTGTCGGTCGGGATCGTCCGGAACTGGTGCGCGAACTCCGAGACGATCGCGAACACGCCCGGCGCCTGGATGAACGCCTGCCCGCGCGGGCCGTACACCTGCCGCGGCACGCCGGTGTAATAGCAGGAGCCGATGGGATCGATGTAATGGTCCCAGTTGTCCTGGCGCTTGTTGGCGAACTGCGGAAGGTACGGCACCTTGCCGTCGGGCGGGTCGACGATGATCGATATCTGGCGGCCGAGGAACGCGTCGCCGGCGAAGTCCTCGATGTTCTGGCTGCCGTTGGCGGTGATCGGGTTCCACGCCCCGTTCATGTTCGGCGTGCCGTCGGGGTTGCGCGACGGGTTGAACGTCGCGGCCTTCGCCCTGGCGCACGGCCAGAAAAGGCGCGAGATCTGCGGGCAGCCGGCGACCGGCGCCGCGCGGAAGTTGGCTGCCCCGCCAGCGCCTCCTTCCTGACCGGCGATAGGAGCGGCAACGAGCAACCACGCCAGCGCGGTGGCGATCGTGGATGCGACTGACACACGGAAGATCTGGATCACCATGGTCCGCGCCTCCTGTGTGGGCCGACCTGCCCACCTCCGCGCCTGCGCTACGGTGGGTCCGCCGTAGCCTTCGGCGGAGGCGGGAAGGTCGGCCCCTACCGCCACTGCTTTTCTTCGTGTGCTTCGTGAATGCCGCCAGGTCTTCGTGGTTTCACTGCAGCGGTTCGACCTTGATGAGCGAAGCCCCGAGGTTGTTCCCCACCCAGAAGGCGGGCGGATTGCTGCCGTTGTCCACGTTGACGCGGCGGATGTTCGTCATGCGCGGCAGCACGTATTCGACCACCTCGCCCGTCTTCGAGTTCACGCGCACGACGCGATCGTTGTTCATGCCGCCGCCCCAGGCGAAGCCGGCCCGATCGGCGATGGCGTCGTAGACGTTGGTCCACGGCGTGGGGACGGGCCATTCCTGGAACTTCTCGGTCTTCGTGTCGAACATCCCAATCCGGTTGCCGCGGAACTCGGCGAACCAGAGGCGGTCCTGCGCGTCCATGTGCCCGCGCCGCGGTCCCGCGTTCGGCGTCGGCGTCGGGAACGGCGTCACCTGCTTCGTCTTCGCGTCGATCCTGATGATGTAGGTGCCGTTCAGGTTCATGCCGTAGAAGTTGTTCTTCGAATCCGACGATACGCCGTAGGAGCTCAGTTCCTTGACGAGCGCCGCGTCCTTGACGCCGACCCCGTAGTCGACGGTCTTCCACTCGCCGGTCTTCACGTCCACCTGGTACTCGTTGTCGCCGCCGATCCAGACCTGGCCGTCCACGTCCGCGTTGATCGGCATCACCATCGCGATGCGCGCCTCGTCGCGATCCTTGAAGGTCGGCGAACCCCACGTCTGGAACTGCTTCGTTTTTCGATCGAACTTCGCCAGGCTCCCCTGGTACATCGTGCCCATCCAGACGTTTTCCTGCTTGTCGAGCACGACATCGAGCGAGCCGAGCGGCGCGCCCGGCTTGGTGATGGGCAGCGGGTACTCGGTGACCTGGCCGGTCTTCGGATCCAGCATGCCGAGCACGTGCGTGCCGAAGTCGCCGTACCAGACGTTGCCCTGCGAATCCGCGACGGCGTCGTGCGGCAGCGTCTCCTTCCGCGGCAGGTCGTACTCGGTGACGATCACGCGCGTCGCCTTGCCGGTCGGACGCGGATAGGTCTTCAGCGGATATGACCACGTCTGGCCCGCGCTGAGATTGATCGTCGCGAGGTACGCAGCCGCGGCCTTGACGCGATCCTTCATGACCGGATCTTCGCCTTCGCGGCCGCCCATGCTCTGCTGCATGATCGGGTTGGTGCCGCCACCGCCATGCTCGTGCGGCCGCAGCTGCGGCCGCTCCGGCGTGCTCCCCTGCGCGTAGCGCCCCATCCGCTCGAGCACCTTCATCCATTCGTCCGCGTTGTGCGTGCTGCGCGCGACACGCTCGAGGGTGTGGCACTGCGTGCAGTTGAGGAGGCCGTTCTTCGTCTCCGTCGTGCCCGGCCAGCTGAGGAACCACTCGCCGTTGGTCAGCTGCGCGGCGAGGTCCTGCGTCTTGCGCAGCTTCAGATCGAGCTGCGCCGTGCGCCCCGCGGCCACGTCGACGCCGGAGGCCCCTTCGAGGTCGTAGCCCGTCGCGCGGATGCGCACCGTGTACGCGCCCGGCTCGAGCCGGTTGCCCGGAAAGGCGTAGCGGCCCTGCGCGTCGCTGACGACCGTGATCGTCATCGTCGACCCGGTGCGCTTCGCGCTCACGAGCACGCCCTCCATCGGCCCCTCGGCCTGCGACGAGACGACGCCGGTCAGCGCGGCGGCGGACTGCGCGGCGGTGCGAGTGGTCGCCGCCGAGCCGAGCAAGGCGAGTGAAATTGCGAGGGAAATCGCAAAGGCTTTCGTCCGGATCACGAGTGCCTCCAGTGTTGAAGGGCCACATCATGAACCGCAAAACCCCTGCGCGCAAGTGCTTGCGCGTATAATCCCCGCACCGGAAAAACGGGCCTCGGCAGGCCTGGAGGGAATGCGATGAAGAAGTGTGCGTGGCTGCTGCTATTCGCTGGAGTCGTCGGGCTTTCGTTGTCGCTGCACGCGCAGCAGGCAGGCGCCGACCTCATCTTATTCAACGGAAAAATTATTACCGTCAACGATACCTTCCAGATTGCACAGGCCGTCGCGGTTCGCGGCGACCGCATCGTTGCCGTCGGCTCCAACGCGGACGTCAACAAGCTGGCCGGCCCCAGCACGCAGCGGATCGACCTGCACGGCAAGTCGATGGTGCCCGGTTTCATCGACAACCACGCGCACTTCCAGGAGGAAGGCGCCTATTGGACGATGGAGCTCCGCTTCGACGGCATGGACACGCGGAAGAAGGTGCTCGACGCGATTGCCGCGAAGGCCAAGGCGACGCCCAACGGCGGATGGGTCTACAACCTCGGCGGCTGGTCGCCCGCCCAGTTCTCGGATGACAAGCGCGAGTTCACCCGCGAGGAGCTCGACAAGGTCGCGCCGAACAACCCCGTTTTCCTGCAGTTCACGCGCTGGGCGCAGTACCTCAATAGCAAGGCGATCGAGCAGCTCGGTCTCGACAAGATGACCGAGCCGTGGATCGAGCGCGACGCCAGCGGCCGCCCGACCGGCATCACGCGCGTCGCGGGCCGCAACGTCCTGTTCAACAAGGCCGG
The DNA here is from genome assembly GCA_035571515.1 of Vicinamibacterales bacterium. Taxonomy (GTDB): domain Bacteria; phylum Acidobacteriota; class Vicinamibacteria; order Vicinamibacterales; family UBA2999; genus Gp6-AA40. The sequence continues at coordinate 21,601 of DATNCQ010000142.1, read as the reverse complement.
CTTCCTCAAGACCGAGAACGGCGGCAAGGCGGAGCTGCCGATGGACGTCATCAAGAACAACCAGAAGTTGATGCTCAGGGACTTCGCGATTGCCGGCCTGACCGCGTCCGGCGGCCAGTGTCTGTGGGAGGACCTCTATCGCCAGTTCCAGCGCGAGGGGACGGCCAGCATGCGCTTCTTCTGCTTCCGCACGGTGGAAGCGGGCGGACGGGGCGCGGGCGTCTTCGAACGGCAGCTCGCCGAGGTGTCCAAGCTCCGTTATCACGATGGCGACGAGTGGATGGACAACGCGAATTACGGCGAACGCTTCCCCGGCGGCGGCGGCGGCGATGTGCTCGCACCCGGTCCCGAGCCGATTGCCTCGCAGGAGGCGTGGGACCAGTGGGGACGCTTCGGGCTCGAGGCGGCGAAAGCCGGCGTCCCGGTGATCCTCCACACGGTCACGGAAAAGGCGATCGACGCACAGCTCGATCAGGTCGAGAAGATTGCCCGACAGGTCGACATCCGGCCGCTGCGCTGGTCGTTCATGCACATGGAAGCCGTCACGCCGGCGCAGGTCGAGCGGATGAAGAAGCTCAACATGTTCCTGGCCATCAACCCGCGAGAAACCGTGTCGGGAGGACTCCTCCATCAAATCCAGGGGGACAAGGCGTTCGGGATGCCGCCGTTGAAGGAGATCCAGGACAGCGGCATCATGTGGGGCTTTGGCACGGACGCATTCGAAGTCAACCAGTTCCGTCCGTTCCAGACACTGTACTGGGCCGTGACCGGAAAGATGGTCGGCGGCACCGTCGTCAACACGCACAACATCAGCCGCGAGCACGCCCTCATCGCGCACACGCGCAGCAACGCCTACCTCTTCTTCCGCGAGAACGACCTCGGCTCGATCCAGCCCGGCCGCTTCGCGGACCTCGTCGTGACCGACAAGGACTACCTGACGGTGCCGGCCGAGCAGATCAAGGACATCAAGTCCGTGCTGACCGTCGTCGGCGGCCGGATCGTCTACGACGCGGCGAAGGACAGCTCCTCGCCCTCCACTCGGTAGCTGGCAGCGGGGCAGCAGGCAGCATGGAGGGGCCGACCTTCAGGTCGGCCCGTAAGTACGTAGGGGCCGCCTTCAGGCGGCCCTTCGGATCCAGGAGAATCGAAATGGAAATTCGCAGGCTTGCGCTGGTCTTGACAGTTGCCGCCATGGTGACGCCGCCGCTCGCGAGGGCGCAGGGCCAGGGGCGCGGCGGCCCACCGCCGGTCGTCTCCGAGAAGGCGACGCCGGAGATCATGAACGAGGACCCGCAGACCGAGCAGCGGTCGCAGGACCGCGTCGGCTTCCCCGCTCACAAGATCATCGGCAACCTCTATTACATCGGCACGGTGACGCTGTCGTCGTACCTGATCACGACGCCGCAGGGGAACATCGTCATCAACAGCGACTACGAGGAAACGCTGCCGCTGATGAAGAAGTCGATCGAGTCGCTCGGCTTCAAGATGGAGGACACGAAGATCCTGCTCGCGAGCCACGCGCATCCGGATCACCAGATGGGTGACGCCGCGTTCAAGCAGATGACCGGCGCGCAGACGATGTTCATGGCGGAGGATGTGCCGGCGCTGCAGAACATGAAGGCGGCCGGCAAGGAGCATCCGATCGACAAGATCATTCACGATGGCGACAAGGTCGAGCTCGGCGGCACGACGCTCACCGCGCACCTGACGCCCGGCCACACGCTCGGCACCACGACGTGGACGTTCCCCGTGCGCGACGGCGGCCGCACCTATAACGTCGTCATCGTCGGCGCCGGCCTGCCGGACGACGCGCGCATCGTCTACAACCAGGGGAACCCCAAGGCCGCGGAGCAGTGGGCCGACACGATCGCCACGCTGGAGAAGCTGCCCTGCGACGTGTTCCTCGGCGCCCACAGCTGGTTCTTCAACCTGACCGGCAAGTACAAGGCCCTGCAGGCCAACCCGAAGACGAATCCTTACCTCGACGCGGCGGGCTACAAGAAGTTCGTCGCCGAGATGAAGACGATGCGGGAAAAGCTGATTAAGGAACAGACGGCTGCCGGTCCGCCTCCTCCCCGCGGTGGTGGCCCGGGCCGGGGCAACTAGGAAAAGATCCAAGCTCCAAGATCCAAGCTCCAAGATCCAAGCTTGGAACTTGGAGCTTCAGCGCTTCCGACTCGACCTCCCTTCCCCTCTTTCACGCTGGCCCCAGCGTTGCTCCAGGCGTCGCGCACACCTGCGTCAGGAGCGTATGTACAGAATTCCCGTCCACACAATTGCAATCGCGGTTGCCATTTTCGTCGTCGTGCTGGCACTCCCGGAGGGGCGCACGGTCCTCGCGCGATCGTCGGCGCCACACGCAACCGCGCATGCGTCACCGGCGAAGTTGCCTGACGCGGCGACGGGTACCCGGGTTCGCAATGCCTACGCGGGCCTGCCGCTTCGCTTCGAAGCGGGAGGTGGAAGCGACAGCGAATTCATCGCCCGCGGCGCCGGTTACCTGGTCGGTCTTGCACACGGCGACGCGAAGGTCGTGGTCGGACAGGTTGGCGACGCACGGCGGACGTCGATGGCGATCCGGCTCGTCGGTGCGTTGCCTGCTGCCGCAGCGGGGCGCCAGCTGTTACCGGGCGTCACCAACTACCTGACCGGAAACGAACCGCGGCGATGGAAGACGGGCGTTCGGAGCTTCGGTGAGGTCGAATATCGCGACGTGTATCGAGGCGTGAACGTCGTCTACTACGGCAACCACGACCAGCTCGAGTTCGACTTCCTCGTTTCCCCGGGCGCGAGCTATCGAGACATTCGGATTGCGTTCGATGGTGCGAGCGACGTCGCCATCGACGCGGACGGAAACCTGGTCATCACCACCGCGGCCGGCCAGCTCAGGCAGCACGCGCCCGTCATCTACCAGGAGGCATCCGGCAGCCGCCGGCTGGTTACGGGCGGCTACGTGCGGCGAGGCCGCGGCATCATCGGCTTCCGCGTCGGCGCGTACGATGCGCGGCTTCCTCTCGTCATCGATCCGGTGCTGACCTATTCCAGCTACCTCGGAGGGGCGCGGGAGGAACGGGCGGCCGGTGTCGCGGTCGATGCGCAGGGCAACATGTACATCGCCGGCCTGACGGGTGCGGCCGACTTTCCCCTGACTGGATCGCCCGCCGTCTCCCATGGCCGCGACAACTGGGATGTGTTCGTCGCGAAGATCAACGCCCGCGGCGATCAGTTCGAGTACGTGACCTACCTCGGCGGCACGACCTACGAGGAGCCCGCGGGGCTTGCGGTGGATGCCTGGGGCCATGCGTTCGTGACCGGCCATACGGAGTCGTGGGACTTCCCGACCGTGAACGCGCTGCAGCCCTCGCTGCGCGGGTTCTCCGACAGCTTCGTGGTGAAGCTGGAGACCGATGGGACCATCGCGTATGCAACGTATTTCGGCGGAGGGGCGGAGGACTACGGAACCGGCATCGCGGTCGATGACACAGGCCGTGCCTACGTCAGCGGCCAGACAGGGTCCGCGGATTTCCCCACCGCCAACGCCTTCCAGCCGTCGCTCGGCGGGAGTCCTGCATTTCGCACCACCGACGGCGGCATGACGTGGGTGGGCATGTCGACGGGTCTACGGACCGCACAAGTCCAGGCCTTCGCCATCGATCCAGTGACATCGTCAACGGTGTACGCCGGAACATATTCGGGCGTCTTCAGAAGCATGGACGGCGGCCAGACGTGGACGCCAACGGCGGAACTGCCGGCGCCATCCGTCAATGCGATGCTCGTTGATTCGTCCGGTGCCCTGTATATCGCGACCCTCGGCGGCGTCTTCCGGAGCCGCGACCAGGGTGCGAGCTGGACGGACCTGCAGCTCTGGAGGCCCGCCTCATCGCTCGCGGTCGACGCCGCAACGGGCGCGCTCTACGCGGGTGTGCCGGACTTCTACGGTGACAGCGTCTTTATCAGCGTCGATGGCGGGGACACGTGGAGCGATACAGGCCTTGGTCGCGGCGTCACAGCCCTGGCCGTCAGTCAGTCCGTCGTCTACGCCGGAACGTCGCAGGGGGTCTTCAAGAACGTTGCAGGGAACTGGGCACCGGCTGCGGGCATCCAGGAGCCGGTGACGACCCTCGCCGTCGATCCCGGCAACGCAGACGTGGCGTATGCGGGAACGTGGAGCGGCTTGTTCACCACCACGTCGGGCGGCTCGGAATGGTCGCCGGTGTTCCCGTGGTTTGTTGGCGTGCCCGTTCAGCAGGTCGCGATTGCGCCATCGAACCCGATGGTGGTGTACGTCGCCACGTGGTGGGGCGCCGCGACGACCGACGATGGCGGAGCCTCGTGGCGGTTTCTCGGAAATGGCGACAGACCGCTCTGGTCGTTTGCCATCGATCCGCTGGTCTCGACGACCGTGTACGCCGCGAGCGCCGTCGGGTGGGACGTCTTCGTGTCGCGGTTCAGCGCCGACGGATCGGCGCTCGAGTACTCGACGTACTTCGGCGGTTCGAACTCCGATTCCGATGCGCACGTCGCCCTCGACCCCGCGGGGAATGCCTATATCGCTGGCACGACCGCGTCGACCGATTTGCCGCTGCTCCATCCATTGCAGGACACGGCGGGGGGCCTGATGGATGTGTTCGTCGCGAAATTCACCGGTTCGGGCCGTCTCGGATACGCCACCTATCTCGCCGGCGGGGCGTCGGACTACCAGCCGCGAATCGGCGTGGATGCAGCGGGACGCGCGCACGTGACCGGGACGACGCTCTCGAGAAATTTTCCGACGGCGAACGCGTATCAACCGTCGCAACGCGGGGAGTCGGACGTCTTCGTCACGACGCTGAACGAGACCGGCGACGGACTCGTCTACTCCACGTTCCTGGGCGGCAGCAATGCGGATCTCGACTGGAGCCAGAGCCGCGGGCCTTCCCTGGCGGTCTGGCCTTCGGGGGAAACGGTCATCACCGGGACGACCGATTCGATTGACTTTCCGACGCGCGACGCGATGCAGGGCTCTCACGCGGGCGGCGACACCGACGCCTTCGTGACGAAGTTCGGCGCCGCCGGCAATCTCGAATATTCCACCTTTCTCGGCGGGAGCGGCGACGACTACGGCAGCCGGGTCGCCATCGACGCCACCGGGGGCGTGATCGTCGCCGGCGCCACGAGCTCCGCGGATTTTCCGGCGCTCCACGCACTTCAGCCCGCGAAGGGGGGGTCAGACGACGTGTTCGTCGCGCGTCTCGGAGTCGCGCCGCCGCCCGACACCATTCCGCCGGCTACGGTCGTAACCCTGTCGGGCACGGCCGGTTCGCACGGCTGGTTCCGATCGAGCGTGACGGCAGATCTTGCGGCGCACGACGACATCGACGGAAGCGGCGTCGCGTCGATCGAATACAGCATCAATGGCGGCGCGTTCCAGCGTTATGCCGGACCGCTGTCGATCGCCGCAGAGGGCGTCACCACGCTGCGCGCCCGCGCGATCGACCATGCGGGAAACATCGAGGAGCCGGCCACGGTCGTCGCCATCATGATCGACGCGACGCCGCCCGCCCTCAGGATCGACTCTCCGGCGCCGCGCGACTACCGTCACACCGACACAGTGCCGATCTCCTTCGAGGCAACCGATGCGGTGTCGGGGCTCGCCGGCGCGCCACTTCCTGCGCTCGACGGGGTCGTCGTCGCCAACGGCACGTCGATTCAACCGTTGACGCTCGCGCTCGGAGCGCACACGCTGTCCGTCTCGGCCACGGACCTGGCGGGCAACACGGTGTCGCAGACGATTGAATTCCGGATGTCGGCGACGATCGACAGCCTCGCGGCGGCGGTCAACCTGCTCGTCACGCAGGGTCGCATCCACCCGCAGCTGTCGGCCAGCCTGCGCGCCAAGCTGGACGAGGCCCGTCAGGCGGTCACTCGCGGCAACGTTTCGGCGGCGCACGGCCTGCTTCACGCATTCGGTAATCAGATCGCGGCGCAGAGCGGAGGGACGATAGAACCGGGCGCGGCGAACATTCTGCTCGCCGACGTCCAATACGTAGCCGGCGCCATGTGAGCCTCCGGGCCATCGGCGTGGAGCTTGGAGCGCCCTCCCTTTCGTCCACGGATTCGGCCATCGCCTCGCCCTCGGTGAGGGACAGACCGCGCGGTCGCCGGCGTCAGCGCACATCACGCAACCGCTAACCGGCGCGCATCGAGCTGATGCGCACTGGCACGCCACTTGACCATCCCGCGGCGCCGCCCGCCCCCTAGCGGCGCAACAACCGACAACTTCCGAAGGCGAAACGGTTGAGGTGCCGTCCATGACGACGAACCGCTGGCGGGCCGTCCTCTTCGTCGCGATCGTCAGCGCCGCGTCCGTGTCCGCGTCGGCGCAGCGCCTCGCCTGCTCCCCCGCCACCCGGCCCGGATGGCGTGCGTGCGTCCCGAGCGAGGGTCCACGACCTGCGTCCGTGACCGCTACGCTGGCTGCCGCTGCGGGCGCGATCGATCGCATCGATTCGGCGTACTTCTCGTGGGTCTTTCTCGTGCTCCTCATCGCACTCGCCATTCACAACACCGATCACTACGTCAGCGAGCGGCGGGACGTGGTGCGGCTGCTCGCGGCCTTCGGCGAGGCGTTCGTGCGCGAGTTCGACCGTCCGCTCGTACGGGCGGCGCCATCGGATCGCGTGATCGACTCCCGGCTCCGCTTCAGCCCGCATCGCTGGCGAGTCGACGTCCTGCTGGCGCCACGCGCCGGGCGGCTGTATCCCAACCTCGCCGACCACAGGAAGAACGTGGAGTACGACGTGTGGCGCGTGCTGCGCGCGATGAACGATCCGCCATTCGTCCAGGAGCCGATGTACATGCAGGGCCGATGGGTGGTGGTGCCGTTTCAACTGAAGGCCAATCCCGGACAGGCAGGTGGCAGATGAAACTTCTTCTCTTGAGCACCGGCGGCGGCGGCGGAAACATCCTGCGGTCGATCAAGACGCTCTTCCGGCAGGACCTGGCGTCGGTGCAGAAGACCGATGCGCGATACGCGGAGCGGCTGCGGCGGGCGGTGGCGACGCGCTTCCTCGACACCAACGAGTTCTCGCTCGCCGACGTCCCCGCCGACGAGCGCGTGCTCATCGGCGCGGGCAGGACGCGTCGCCTCGGCTCCCGGCACAACCCGGCCGTGGCGCGTGAGGCGCTCGAGGAATCGAAGGCGGAGATCGCGTCGCTGCTGGACGACTATCCTGCCGTCGTGCTGATTGGTACCGGCGGCAAGGGAACGGGCGCTGGCACGATGCTCCCGCTGGCGCAGATGGCGCGTGAGCGCCGCAAGCTCGTCATCCCGATCTTCGTGCGGCCGTCGTTCGAGTGGCACGAAGTCGACAAGCGCCGCTACGACCACGCGCTGCAGGTGCTGGACCAGTTCGACGCGGCGCACATCAGGTGTATCGAGATCCTCAACGATCGCGGCTATGCGCTCGATCGTCCGCAGCCGCAGGCGGTGGTCTGGGAGCGCATGAACCTGCCGATCGCGCGCGCACTGCGTGGACTGCTCTACGTGCTCTCGGATCTCTCGCAGGTCGATCCCTCGGACCTGTCGATGTTGTGTGCGGGTCCCGGGCGCTATCGCATCGGCTTCGCGGAAATCGACCCGCCGGCCGGCGAGGAGCCAGGCGACGGCGCCGTGGCGGAGGCGAGCCGTCACTGCTGGGAGAACGGCTATTGCCACTTCACGAAGCCCGCCGGCACCTCGCTCGTGTGCATTGCCGGCGAGTGGTCGAACGTGGTCGACGGAAAAATCAAGGGGCGGCTGGCAGCGATGGCGGCCGAGAGCGCCGCGCAGAACAGCTACGTTCCCCTGTACGCGAGGGCTCCGGGCGCGCCGCGGCCGTGGGGCGTGACGGCGCTGTTCGCCGAGCACACCGGAACCCATGCGCCGCTCGACATCGACTGGCCGCTCGACAGCCGCGTATCGCTGCCCACACGTCTTCACTCGGGCGCGAAAGAGCCGCTCGCCGTGGCCGTCGCCGCGGACGCGGCGCCGGTGGTGATGGCAGCCCCGGTCGTGGCGGCCGTCGCCGTCGAACCCGCGCACGAGGCGGCACCGCCGCAGGCTCATCGTGCCTTTCCAACGTTCTGGGACCTCTGTCTTGGCGTGAACCGCCGCGAGCCGGCGGCGCTCGCCGTCGCCGGCAACGGCGCCTCGTCCACCGTTCCCGTGGAGGGAGCCGAGCTGCGCAAACTGCTCGGGACGGTGTGGTTCCGCTCGGTCTTCACGCAATTCTCGCCGCCCTGGCGGGAGCGGCTGCTCGACGTCCTCGCGCAGAGCGGCCCCATCCCCGATCGCATCGTGCGCAGCGGACGCCGCACGGCGAAGGTGAGCGAGCTCGCGTACGAGGAGCTCAGGCAGGTGCCGGTCGAAACGATTCTTCAGGACGCGGTGCGCGCCGACGTGCAGTTGCTGATCGTGGTCGGCGCGCTCTGGGGGGCGGACGCGATCAAGCGCCTCGCCTTTGCCGACGAGCCGCAGGCAGACCAGTCGAGGACGCTCTTTTCGTTCGTCGGGTTCCGATAACGGCTACTGGAGAGGGGTGGTCAGCCCTGTGTCGGTGATCAGATGGGAGTGCTGGCGCTTGATCTCTTCGATGGCGGCACCCTTGTAGAAATTGCCCATCGAGTAGCCGCACAAGAGCTGGAAGGCCTGTACGTTGGCCAGCTCGTTCCACAAGGTTTCGAGCCGGATGGCTGCCGCTTCGAGGCCATCCTTCCACAGCAGATCGACCATCTCCCCGTACGCGCGGACCGTCGCATGCTCGCGGCCGCGCGACACCAGCCTGAGCGTCTCGCTCATGTTATGGCGGAACGCGCGCGCGTCGGGGAGCGCATCGACCATGAACGTTCCCAGCGCCTCACGCGCGTCCACGATCACGTAGTCCCCGAGCCGCTTCAGTGCGTCGACGTCGAGCCCGCGCGCGCGCAGGCACTCGTCGATCGCCGCGGTGTGGGCCGGCGTGGCAATGACGATTGCGGGTTCGCCCCGCTCCAGCCCGCTGCCGATGAACTCGCCGACGATGCGGCACAAGGAGTCCTGGCCCTCGTAGAAACGCACGGCGTGAAGATGATCGGCATCGGTCGACATGGTTCCCTCCAGAGTGCGCGCGCGCCTCGTCTACGTGTCGTACAACCAGCCGTGAAGGACGCCGTACCGAATCACGTCGACGCGGCCGGTCAACCCGAGTTTCCGCATCGCGTTGGTCTTGTGGACCTCGACGGTCTTGACGCTGATGTCGAGTTTCTCCGCGATCTCCACGTTGCTGTGGCCGACGGCGACGAGGCGCAGCACCTCCGACTCGCGCTCGGTGGGCTTGCCGGGTTCGGCGCCTGCGCGCGGCCTGGCGGCCAGCAGGCCATCGGCGACCTGAGGCGTCATCGACGGATCGACGTAGATCCCTCCAGCAGCGACGGCACGCACCGCCCGCAGGAACTCGGTGGGCGGGCTCTGCTTCAACACGTACGCCGAGGCGCCCGCCCGCAGCAAATCCTCCAGGTACGATTTGTCCTCGTGCCTGGTCAAGGCGACGATCGCCGTCTCCGGTTGACGTTGTTTCAATGTTCGCGTCGCCAGCAGCCCGTTGAGGCCCGGCATCGACACATCCATGATCACGACGTCGGGCTTCAGGGCGGTCGCCTGGTCGACAGCCGCATCGCCGGTCGCCGCCTCCGCGATCACCTTCATGTCCGGCTGGCTGTCGATGAGCAGTTTCAGCCCCTGCCGCACGATCGCGTGGTCGTCGGCGATGAGAATCCGCAGCGGGGTCGGCATCGCTACGCGCGCTTGATCGTGGTGGCCGCGGTGGTGGGCACTCGCAGGATGATCGTGGTGCCGTTGCCTGGCGCCGACTCGATCTGACATTCGGCGCCCGCCAGCGCGGCGCGCTCGCGCATGCCCCTCAACCCGAAACCGCGGCCGCGCTGAACGTCCGTCGGGTTGAATCCGATGCCGTTGTCCTCGACGATGAAGCAGACCTGCTGCTCCTGGCGTGCGAGCACGACGTCCACACGATCCGCGCGCGCGTGCTTGGCGATGTTGTTGAGCGCTTCCTGCGCGAGGCGATAGATCGTGGTTTCCATCTCCGGGAGCAGCACCCCGTCGATCGACTCGCCCACGTGCACCTGTGCGCGGATGCCGAACCGCTTCGACCAGCTCGCCGCGTAGTCCGTCACCGCCGCGGTGAGGCCGACACCCTCGAGGGCCGAAGGCGCCAGCTCCCACACGCGGAACGAGAGATCCTGGTCGATGCGGCGCGTGAGGTCGTCCAGCACTTCGACATGGTGGCGCAGCTCGCCGCGGTCGTCAGCCAGCGTCTTGAGCGTTTCCAGCGTCAGGCGCAGCGCGGTCATCTGCTGTCCGAGCTGGTCGTGGAGATCGAGCGCAATGCGCCGGCGCTCGTCCTCCTGCGCGAGCACCAGCCGCGTGAACAGCTGCGCACGCTGTTCCTCGACGCGCTGCTTTTGCTCGATCTCGTGGCGAAGCGCCTGGTTCGCGGCCAGCAGTTCGGCCGTTCGTTCCCTGACGCGTTCCTCGAGCTGCTCGTGCGCGCGCCTGAGCGCCTCTTGCGCCAGCACGCGCTCCGAAATGTCCCGCGCGATCTTCGACGCGCCGATGAGCGCGCCGCTGGCGTCTCTCACCGGCGACACGGTCAGCGAAATCGGGATCTGGCGGCCATCCTTCGTTCTCCGCACCGTCTCGAAGTGGTCGATCTTTTCGCCCCGACGCAGCCTGGCGAGCACGCCTTCTTCCTCGCTGCGTCGATCGGCCGGAATGATGAGGAGGATGTTCTGGCCGATCGCCTCCGCGGCGGAGTAGCCGAAGAGGCGTTCGGCGGCGCGGTTCCACGACGTAATCACCCCGTCCAGCGTCTTGCTGACGATGGCGTCGTCCGACGAGTCGACAATCGCCGCCAGGCGGGCCCGCAGGCGGTCGTGCTGCTGGCTCTCGGAAAGGTCGCGCGCCACCTTGGAGGCGCCGATGACGCGGCCCGTGCCATCCCTGATCGGGGACACGGTGAGCGAGACGGGGATCAGCCGTCCATCCTTGGCTCGTCTCACCGTCTGGAAATGATCGATCTTCTCTCCCCGCCGCAGCCGGGACAGCACCTCGTCTTCCTCGGCATGTCGATCCTCGGGAATGATCAGCAGCACGGACTGGCCGATGGCCTCGGCTGCCGAATAGCCGAACAGCCGTTCGGCCGCCCGGTTCCATGAGGTGATGACGCCGTCGAGTGTCTTGCTGACGATGGCGTCGTCCGATGAATCGACGACGGCGGCCAGCCGCGCCCGCAGCGCGGCATCGTCCGAAGCGCCCGTGATTGGGGAGTCGCGTTCCGTCTGTGGCGTCAGCAAAGCAGCCCGTCGCGCCTCCGATCATCAAGCATGACGATCTGGATTCATATTAGGGAGATCCCCTAGACCTTCTCGTGTCCCCCGATTGTCCAGGTCCGGCGCGTCGGCTACGCTGACCTCACATTTCGCCATGACAGAACATTACGCTCCGCCGAAGTCAGGACGAGGCCGACACACGTGTGCGTCCGACGTCTCGATACTTCTGGTCGACGACTTCGAGGACGGCCTAGAGCTGTACCAGGAGTACCTCACGTTTCGAGGCTATCGCGTCATCGTCGCGCGAAACGGACAAGAGGCCGTCGATCAGGCGCGTGCGCACGCGCCCGATCTCATCGTGATGGACATTGGAATGCCCCTGATGACCGGCACCGACGCCCTGCGGATCCTCCGCGCCGATCCGTCGTTCGCGCGTGTTCCCATCGTCGCCTTCACGGCGCACGCCATGGAGGACGAGCGCGTCGCCGCGCTGGCGGCTGGATTCGACGAGGTGATCGCGAAACCCTGCCTGCCCGATCAGCTCGCCCTCGCCGTCGAGCGGATGGTGGCCGCCAGGCGTCAGGTTGAAAAGCCGGCAGGTGAGCTGTTCTGGTCGAAGCGGGGCGTGGTTGCGTGCGCGATGCATGCACCGGCGCCTGCTTCGGAAAACTGGGCACTTCAGGGATGGCAGCCGGTGCCGGAGTGGCGTCAGACAGTCAAGGTGACCATCCTGCAGTGCCAGTTCTGCCATGGGCGTCCGTACGGCCATCACAGAGAGACGAGGCTCGCCGGCTAGTCGTACCGATCGAGCCGCGGCGGCATGTCGATCATTGCCGCGCGAGGTCGATAACCCCGTTCGAATAGATCCCCTCGCACGTGTCGCTGCCCGTGTAGGTGCCGGTGATGCGGCGATCGGCGACCGTGCCTGTCGCGGTCATGCTCGCCTCGCAGATGGGCGTCGGCACGTCGCCGCCCGCGGGAAACGTCATCGAGATCGTCACCGCGTTGCCCGAGAGCGTGCCGGTCAGTGTTCCCCTCTTGACCTTGTGACACGAGCCGCACGTCCCGTCCGCCGGGTCGACGGCGTTGATTTGCGCGGTGCCCGACAGCGTGGTGCCGGACTGCGTGACGACCCACGTCATCAGCTCCGGGCTGAACGAGTCGGCCCCCATGCCCGCCCACGTGCCGCTGACGACGGCGGGACCGGAGGCGGGCGGCGGCGCGACCGGAGGCGGAGCCGGCGACGGAACCTGCGCGGCGGGGCTCGGTGCCGTCGTCATTGCCGGCGTCATGGAACCGCACGCCGCGAGCAAAACGACGAAGGACACGAAGATCACGAAGACAAAAAGTACATAACTCTTCTTCGCGTCCTTCGCGTTCTTCGTGGTTGTCATCTCTTCGCGTCCTTCGCGTGCTTCGTGGTTGTCATCTCTTCGCGTCTCCATGTCACCGCGACACCATCGACTTGGCCACGAACGCGAGGTTCGCGGGTCGTTCCGCCAGGCGCCGCATATACCACGGAAACCACTGCTCGCCGTAGCTGATCAGCACCTTCACCAGGTATCCCTCGCGCGCGAGACGAAGCTGGGCGTCGCGCTGAATGCCGAACAGGAGATGAAATTCGAACGCGTCGCGCGGCACGCGCGCGCCGTCCGCGTGCTGGCGCAGGCGATCGATCAGCCGCTGGTCGTGCGTGCCGAACACGCTGCGCAGCGTCGCGTGCTGCTCGAGCATCCCCTTGGCCAGCGTGAAGTAGTTGTCGTCCACGTCCGCCTTGCGCGGGAAGGCGACGCCGGGAGGCTCGCGATAGGCGCCCTTGACGAGGCGGATACCGCCGCCGAGCGGGAGCAGCGACGCCAGGTCGTCGGCGGTTCGATGGAGATACGCCTGCAGGCAGACGCCAACGTGGGCGAAGTCGCGCAGCGCGCGCCGCATCTCGAGCGTCCGATCGACGTACGAGCTCTGCTCCATGTCGATCCACAGCCTGATGCCGAGACGCCTGGTCTCTTCCGCCAGCGTGAACAGGTTCTGCCGACAGCGCGCGGCGTCGATGTCGAGCCCGAGCTGCGTCAGCTTCACCGAGATGTGGGCATCGAGCGAGCGCTCGCTCACCTCGTGACAGACGGTGAGGTAGTGGCGCGTCGTTTCGTCGGCGGCGGCGGCATCCGTGACGTTTTCACCGAGCCTGGTCAGGATGGTGCCGATGCCGAGCGGCCGCAGATCGATCGTCGCGGCGATCGCATCCTCGAGCCGTTCGCCGGGCATGAACCGCCTGACCGCGCGGCGCACGAACGGGAGCGTCGAGACGTGATCCCGCAGCCACGGGTTGCCCGAGGCGACGAGCAGGGCGCTGCGCACGACTCCCATCTCGGGGAATTGTGCCTGAGGTGGATCGCATCGTGTGCGACATCCGCGGCGAATGGCCGACGTGGTAGAGCTTTTTTTGTAGGACGGATTCGGATAGGCTGTAATTCCCTCCCCAAATCGACCCCAAGCTGCGCCGTGCGGCTTTGGTCCGATCTGCGTAACGACCGCGTAAACGACGCTCCTCGCGCTGATGGTCACATCCGAACGTCCGACGGTTCTGCTCGTGGAAGACGACAACGCAACGCGCGAGATGTTCGACTACGCGCTGCGAATGGCCGGGTACAGCGTCACCGCCGTCCGTGACGGGTTCGCCGCGCTGCGCTCGATCGAACAGCAGTGTCCCGACATCGTCGTCCTCGACCTCGATTTGCCCCACGTGAGCGGCCTCGATGTCCACCAGGAGCTCGTGTCGCACGCCGAGACCTGTAAAATCCCCATTGTCGTCGTGACGGGGACAAGCTGGCAGGCGCCGCCCGAAGTCTTCCGGATGCTGCGAAAGCCGATCCCATCCGACGTGCTGGTCACGACCATCGAGCAGGCGCTCGCGCAGCCGCGCGAGCAGGCGACGGAAGACACGCGGCCGCGTCCGCGATAGACATCGCCGGCGGCATCGCCGCCGGGCTTGACCCCTTTCTCTCCCCCCGGAAACTCAGGCGCTGATCATGGCCATGTTCAAACCGTCAACGCGCGCCTCGCGCGTCCTCATGTTCGTCGCGGTCCTCGTTGCGGGGTGGACCGCCGGAGATTCAGCCTCCACCCTTCCCGGCCTCGGTCCCACGCCTCCCGACGCGCGTGCCCGCGAACGGGTGCTTGCGGCGTACGCGAACCTGCCGCTGGCGTTCGTGGAAAACCAGGGGCAGACCGATCCGCGCGCGCGGTTTCATGCGCAGGGCGCCAGGTTCGCGGTTCACCTCACGCCGGATGCGGCGGTGGTCACGCTCGTGGACCCGGGCGGGGCTCGCGGCGCGGTGCTCAACCTCCGTTTCCTCGGCGCCAATCCCGGCGTCGACGTCGAAGGCGCCGGCCGTGCGCCGGGCGAAGTCAGCTACTTCCACGGCGATGATCCATCTCGTTGGCGCAGCGCGATACCGCGATACGCGGACGTCGTGTATCGAGACCTGTGGGAAGGCGTGGACATGGTCGTCCGCGGTGAGTCGGGCGCGCTGAAATACGAGTTCCACATCCGGCCCGGCGCGCGCGTATCCGACATCCGGCTCGCCTACGCCGGAGCCGACGGCCTCGCGCTCGATGCTGCCGGAGAGCTGCGCATCCAGACGGCGGTCGGCGAGCTCCGCGATTCGGCGCCCGTCGCGTACCAGGAGCGCGATGGAATGCGCGTGCCGATCGAGAGCCGCTTTACGCTGGGACCGTCGAACGGCAGCGCTCGCGAGTACGGCTTCGCCGTGGCGGCCGACTACGACCGCGGCCGCGAGCTCGTCATCGATCCGGGCCTCGACTACTCGACCTTCCTGGGCGGCGCGAGTCACGAGAGCGCAACGGCCGTGGCCGTCGATGGCTCCGGCAACGCCTACGTGACCGGCATCACCCAGTCTCCCGACTTCCCGACCACCACCGGCGCGTTCGACAGGACCGGCGCCTCGCAGAACTTCCTGGAAGCGTTCGTCACCAAGCTGAACCCGACGGGAACGGCGCTCGTCTATTCGACGTTTCTCGGCGGCAGCAATTTCGAGTGGGGCCGCGCCCTGGCAATCGATGCGGCGGGCAACGCGTACGTCGCCGGCCAGACCCAGTCGTCGGACTTCCCCACCACCTCCGGCGCATTCGACCGGACGTTCAACGTGGACACCTGCCCGCGCTGCGGCATCGATCAGTACGACGCCTTCGTGACGAAGCTGAATGCCACCGGCTCCGCGCTCGTCTACTCGACCTTCCTCGGCGGGTTCGACATCGACGACGCGCTCGCGATCGCGGTCGACGCATCGGGCAGCGCCTACGTCGGCGGCGAGACCGGCTCGCACAACTTCCCGGTGACGGCCGGCGCGTTCGACACGACGCCCGACGGCGCGTACGACGCGTTCGTGACCAAGCTGAACGCGGCGGGCTCGGCACTCCTGTATTCGTCGTACCTCGGCGGGCTGGAGGTCGAGTTCCCGGCGGACGTGGCGGTGGACGCGTCGGGTGTCGCCTACTTCACCGGCGTCACGCGTTCGGCGGATTTTCCGACGACGCCGGGCGCGTACGACACGACGCAGAACGGCCTGTTCGACATCTTCGTCACGGCCGTGAACCCCTCCGGCTCCGGCCTCGTGTTCTCCACCTTCATCGGCGGCTCCGATTTCGACTCGGCGGGCGGCCTGGCGCTCGACGTCGATCGGAACATCTACGTGGCAGGAGGCACGAGCTCGTTCGACTTCCCGACCACGGCCGGTGCGTACGACCGCACGACGGATGGCAACGACGCGACCGTGACGAAGCTGAGCGCCGACGGCTCGAGGCTGATCTATTCGACGTTCGTCGGCGGCACCGGGAACGATGGAGCCGCCGACGTGATCGTGGACGGAGCGGGCGACGCGTGGATCGCGGGCGGGACGGACGCGCCGGACTTTCCGACGACCCCCGGGACGGCGTTCGACACGACGATCAACGGAGGCGACGCCTTCCTCGCGGAGCTCAATGCCGCGGGGTCGTCGCTGCTCTTCGGCACCTTCTTCGGCGGCAATTCGTCGGACGGTGCGAGCGACCTCGCCTTCGACACCGGCGGAAACATCATCATCGTCGGGCAGACCATGTCGCCCGACTTCCCGACGACGGCCGGCGCCCTCGACCGGACGTGGAACGGGGACCCGCTGATCTTCTGGGCCGACGCTTTCGTCGCGAAGTTCGCGATGGGCACGCCGCTTCCCCCGCCGCCGCCGCCGGTTCCCGCTGCGCCGAGCCCGCTCGCGCCAGCCGACGGCGCGACGCCGGCGCAGCCCGTCGCGTTCGACTGGAGCGACGTTGCCAACGCGGTGTCGTACACCATCGAGATTGACGACTCGAGCGCGTTCAGCGCGCCGCTGGTCGTGCAGCAAAGCGTGTCGCTCTCGCAGTTCTCCACCGGCGGCTTCGCCGCCGTTCAGCACTGGTGGCGGGTGCGCGGCGTGAACTCCAGCGGTGCCGCGGGCGCGTGGTCGGCGGTGCGGACGTTCACGCCGCAGTCCACTTCACCGCCGCCGCCGCCGCCACCACCGCCCTCGGGGCTGCCGGCGCCATCGCTCGTGAGCCCGGCCAGCGACGCGAGGTTCGCCCCGGGAACGACGATTACTTTCGACTGGAGCGACGTCTCGGGCGCCGCGAGCTACACGATTCAGATTGACGACAGCAGCAGCTTCTCGGCGCCGCTCACGCGCACCCAGACGACGACCGCGTCGCAGTTCTCGGCGAGCGGCCTTCCGACGACGAGGCTGTGGTGGCGCGTGCGCGCGAACGACTCGGCCGGTGCGCCCGGCGCCTGGTCGTCCGCGCGGCGGTTCGAGTTGAAGAACTGACCGGCATCAGCAGGGGCCGACCGCGGGGTCGGCCCCTGCCACCGGCGGGGTCAGGCGGGAAACGAACCTCTAGAACGCGTATTTGATCCCCAGCTGGATGATTCGCGACGCGCTGCCACCGAGCGGGTCTCCGGCCTGCGTGGTGGTGCGGCCGAACGTTCCCGAATTGAGGTTGGCCTGCCACCCTCCGGCGGTCAGCTCGGTGCCAGCCACGCCCCAGTTGAACGTGTTGAACAGGTTGAACGCCTCGAAGCGGAGCTCCACCGTGTGCGTCGAGGCGAGCGCAAGCTGCCGTGACAGCGCCAGGTCCGCCTTCCAATAGTGGGGTCCCGTCAACGAGTTCCGCATCAGGTTGCCGAATGTCCCGGGCGCCGGCTGCGCAAACGCGGCGGGATTGAAATACTGCGTCAGCGTCCGCGGGTGCGCGTAGACGTCGTCGCTGACGAGGTTCACGCGCTGGTTCCGCTGTCCGTTGAGCGCGTTGTCGCGGCCGGTGATGATGTCGATGCGGCTGCCCGACTGGATGGTCACGATCCCCGAGCCGCGCCAATGGGAGGCGAGCGCCGCCCATGCCCCGTTGCCGAGGCGTGGCGTCTCCGCACTCATCGTCACGCTCGCCAGGTGCGTGCGATCCTGGTCGCAGTACCCCTTGTCGAACTCGGGATCGTCCGGGTTCGTGTAGCCGGACGCGATCTGGCTGAACGTGTTCGGCGTCTTCGTGCCCATGCAGCGCGACAACGTGTAGTTGGCGTTCAGGCTGAGGCCGCCAGTCGATCGACGCTGCGCCGACAGTTTCAGGCCCCGGTACGATTGCCAGCCAATGTCGTCGTTCAGATCCAGCGTGCCGATCAACGCCGCCTCCTTCGGATTCTCCTGGTAGAGGACCCGCCGGACGTTCAGGTTGGCGTTGGTCGAGCAGACCGGATAGGTCCGTCCGTCTTTCAGCGTGCACGGCCCGAGGCCCATGTAGATGCCCGGGTTGAGGGCCGTCTGCGCCCACAGCCGGTCGGAATAAGTGCCGATGTAACTCGCCGCGGCGCCCCAGTTCGTCCCGAACTGCCGCTCGAAGGTGACGTTCCAGGTCTGCACGCGTGGCGAGTTGATGTCGGGATCCATGGTGCCGAACGAGCCGAACGCGGGGTAGGTGACGTTCTGGTTGGTCACGATCGGGTGCGGATCGCCGCCGACGGCCGCGTACGGGTCGTCCATGCGCCCCGGCGGATCGGTGATGAGCGAGCGGTTGCCGAACGGCGGCGCCGAGGAGTTGATCTGGTGATAATCGCTCGACATGAAGTCGTAGGCCAGCGCGTACGACGCGCGCAGCGCCATGCGCCCGTTGCCGCTCAGGTCCCACGCGGCGCCGGCACGCGGCGAGAAGTTGTCCCACTGCTTGTTGAGGCCCGTCTTGCCTGACGGGAAACCGTCGTCCCCCGGATAGAGGAGACCGGCTGGCGCGTTCACGAACACCTTGCTCTTGATCCCCTTGCGGAAGTTGTCGATGTTGAAGTTGTAGACGGCGTTGTTATCCACGTTGACGCCGAAGTAGGGCTCCCACCGCAGACCCAGGTTGAACGTGATGCGGTCGGTCGCGCGCCAGGTGTCCTGCCCGTAGAAGCCGAGGTAGTTGCTGTGGATGGGGACGTCCTGCGGACCGCCGTGCTCCACCGACGTGACGCGGCCGAGCAGCATATCGGCCAGAGACAGTCCCGAGGCGCTGCCGTCGAAGATCCAGATGCCGGCCGCGCGCGAGGAAGAATTGTAGTGGCCGTTCCAGTAGGCGAAGTTGCCGCCGATCCCGAACTGATGCTGACCGCGAACCAGCGTCACGTCGTCAGCCAGCTGGTAAAAGTTGTTGCGGAAGAAGGCTCCCGTCGAGCCGGCCGGTATCTCCCACGCGCCCGGGACCTGGATCGCCATCTGTCCACGGACGTAGGGGTACAACTTGATCCCGAGATCGGAGGGATCGAAGTACGGCGTGTTGTAACGGTTCACCGTCGTCCGGTTGTAGGCGACACGGATGGCATTGACCATCGTCGGGCCGAAGACCATCGTGTCGCCGAGCGTCAACGCGTGGGCCAGGTTGTTGATGCCGCTATTGGCCGCCTTGATCACGTTGTCGTCGCCGCCCTGGTAGGCCGGTGCCTTCTTGACGAATGTGGCCATGTAGCGGCCGAACAACGAGTGGTCCTGGGTCATCTGATAATCGACCCGCCCGATGCCCTGACCTTCGTTGCTGTCATCCGACGTGGCGTACGTGATCTGCCCGCACGGATCGGTCGCGGTCGGCAGACGGCCCGCAAGCCGCATCGCCGCCGGGCTGAAGAGCGCCGGGTCGATGCGGTTGCCAACGAACCCGCCAGTCAGGTTGACCTGCCTGCCGCCGTTGCACGCAGGCGAGGCAAACGCGGTGAAGTCACCCGCCTTCATCGCCGCGGTCGGCACGAACGCAATCTGGTCGGACGGGCGGAAGCGCAGCACCGTACCCTGATACCCGCCGAAGAAGAACAGCTTGTCGCGCGCGATCGGACCACCGAGCGTGCCGCCGAACTGGCTGCGCCGCAGCCCGTCGTCCTGGCGCTTGCCGTCGGCGCCAACCGCGGCAAACGGGCTCGTCGAATTCAGGTTGTGGTCGCGGAGGAACTCGAAGCCGATACCGTGAAAGCTGTTGGTCCCCGACTTCGTGACCGCGTTCACCGACGCGGCGGCGTGCATCCCGTTCTGCGCGGACAGCCCGCTCGTCTGCACGCGGAATTCCTGCAGCGCGTCGGGAAACGGCAGCGGCAGGTTGACGTTGCTCTGCGGGCTGTTGTGCGTCGCGCCGTCGAGCAGGTAGCCGACGCCGATGGGCAGGCCGCCGGCGACCGAGATCGTCACGCCGCCAGGAAAGTTTCGCGAACCGACGGTGCCTGTCTGGACGGCCGCGCCGGCCAGCACGATCAGGTCGGTCACCTGCCGCCCCTGCAGCGGGAGCTCCACGATGCGCTCGTTGTCGATGACGTCGCTGATGCCGGCGCTCTGCACGTCGACGATCGGCGCGGCGGCCTCGACGGCCACGGTCTCCTGGAGATTGCCGATCGCGAGGGAGACGTTGATCGACGGCGTGGCGGCCACCTGCAGGACGATCCCGGTCTGCGCGTACGTGCGGAACCCCTGCAGCATCGCCTCGAGCCGGTACGGTCCCGTCGGCAGATTCGGCAGGACATAGGTGCCGGAGGCGTCGGTCGTCGTCGTACGTGTCAGGCCCGTATCGGTCTGCACCACGGTGACGGTCACGCCCGGCAGGACGGCACCGCTGTCGTCGGTGACACGGCCGCTGATTTGTGCGGTAGATAGCTGCGCCGATGCGGCGCAGGGCAGGAGCAGCGAGAACCCGAGAACCACGAGCCTTGCGACGCGCGTCATAGGTGCCCTCCTAGGCTGAGTGGCGCCGATTCTATCCCCAAACCCAGATGGAGCAATCCCGTGAGAACCCTACAGCAGAGCGATGGTGGAGTGGGGTGTCGGGAGCATCGTGCCCACGGTAACCCGTTGATTCCACTGTCGGAGGCCTGCCGCGGACGAACGGGCGCGCCGAAAGGCCCGACTTTACGCCGCGATTGGTCGTGTCAGACTACTGCTCCTCGGGAGGGACACGATGACGAAGCGTACGCTGGCAGCAATTGTCTGCGGCGCGCTCATGGCCGTGAGCGGGTTGCCATCACTCCTGGCTCAGAATGCCCAGCCGGCTGGGGGCGGCGCGGCTGAAACGTGGTGGGTCAACAAGACCACGGGCGGTGTCTACAACGCGCCGATGCGTCCGCTGTGGAAGCTGTCCGATCTCAAGCAGATGCATTCCGGCAGGAACGACTGGCAGGAGCAGATCATCAAGGACCCCGAGCAGGATGCGACGTACAACTCCGCGGCGCCGGGAAGCCGGTTCGGCCTGCGGCTGCATCCCGACACGCCGTCGGTCTTCGTGGTCATCGCCGGCGAGGTGCGTTTCTCGGTCGAAGGACAGCCGCCGGTGACCGCCACGCGCGGATCGATCGTCAACATCATGAAGACCACGCTGTTCTCGTACGACGTCGGGGGCAGCCAGAACGCGCTGTGGGTCGAGGTCAATCCCACCAACTACAAGACCGTCTATCCGGCCAGCGGTCCGCAGCCCGCGCCGGCGGCCGGCGGACGTGTCGTGAAAGTGTCGTTCAACCACACGCCGGGGACGTATGCGCCGCCGAACCAGCTGCACTGGAACCTGTTCGACGATGGCTTCGGCAAGTGCGCGCCAGCCGCCCCCCGGGTGACGGACGATCATCTTTTCGCGAGCCCGCTGATTGGTTATGTCAACGCGGCGGACAACAAATGCCCTGGCGGTCGCGGCAACGTGGGCGGCGGGCCGGCGCAGGGCGCGTTCAATCCCA
>DATNCQ010000141.1:0-145186 GCA_035571515.1 Vicinamibacterales bacterium | reverse complement strand
ATCTTCCCGGCGCTCGAGGCGACGCAATCGGATCGGACCGGCGAGATTCAGCTGACCAACGGCCTTCGACACCTCTTGAAGTCACGGCCGATCTTTGGTTGCCGGGTTGATGGAGTGCGTCACGATACCGGCAACAAACTGGGGTTCCTGAAAGCCGTTGTCTACTTTGCGCTTCGGCGAGCGGATCTCGGCGAGCCGTTCCGGCAGTATCTCAAGGGAATCGATCTCAACCGGCCCTCGAGCGATCGCATCGTTCAAGAGCGGGAAGCTGGAAGCGGAAAGCTGGGGGCTTCCTAGTTCTCGCTTTTTGTCGTATTCGTCGAAGACGCAGAGTCGGTCTTCGTGGTCGAATCGCTCTTGTCGCTCGTCTCCGCCTTCTTGTCCTTCTTGTCAGCGCCACCCGTTCCCGTCGCGCCGCCGTCGCTCGACGACTTCTTCGCGTAGTCGGTGATGTACCAGCCCGATCCCTTGAACTGAATCGCGGGCGACGAGAGCAGGCGGCGAACCGGCCCCTTGCCGCACTCCTTGCACACGTCCACCGGCGGATCCGAAAACTTCTTCTGAATCACCTCGAACCGGCGGCCGCAGGCGTCGCACTCGTATTCGTATAACGGCACGTTCTTACTCCAGTACCCTCACTCCAGCATCGCGTCGACGGAGTCGTTGAGCAGCAGGCGCCGCATCGCGGAAAACGGCGCGCACCCCTGCGCGAGCACGGCGTCGTGGAACGCGCGCAGCGAGTACTTGCCGCCCTGCTGCTCCTTGAAGTCGCGCCGCAGCTTCAGCATCATCAGCTTGCCGACGGAGTAGACGAGATACGTCGGATCGAACGTGCCGCGTTCGGCTTCCTTTCGCGCGGTTCCCTCTTCGAGGAACGCCTCGTCGCGGAAGAACCGCATCCCCTGCTCCACCGACATGTCCTCGCAGTGAAGACGGATGCAGACGATGAAGCGCGCCAGGCGGACCAGCGCCTCGGCAAGCTGTCCGAGCTTGATCTCCGGCTCGTTCCGCCGGAACCCCGCTTCGACCATCATCTGCTCGCAGTAGTGCGCCCATCCTTCGACCAGCGAGGCCGACGCGAAGAAGACCGACTTCCGGACCTTCGACTCGACCTGGCGCAGGTGCTGGAAGTGGAGGAAGTGGCCCGGGTAAGCCTCGTGAATGGAGATGTGCCAGAGGATCGGGTAGTTGAAGTACCGCAGGTGCTCTTCCTGCCGCTCGGCCGGCCAGCTCCGATCCGCGTCGGTCAGGTAGTAATATGCGCGGCTCGGTTTGGCCTCGAACGGGCCGGGCGTCCACATCGACGCGAACGTCCAGCGATAGAACTCGGGCGTCGGCGCGACGACGACGGGCTCGCCGTCCGGGACGGTGACGATCGACTGGCGGCGGAGGAACTGCTCGAGCTCCTTGACCTGCGCCTGCGCGGCCTTGACGACCTCGCCGGGGGCGGGATGCCGCTGGGTCGCGGCGCGCCACGCCGTCTGGACGTCGCCGCCGGGCAGCCGGCCGGCGACGGTGCGGAACTCCTCCTGCACCTCGTGCAGCTCGCGCAGCGCGATGGCGAGGAGGCGGTCCGCCGTGAACGTGATGCCTTCCTCGAGCCGCAGCTTCTTCTCGAACCGCTCCCGTCCGAGGCGGAACGATGCCTTCGCTCTCGGCGCGAGATCGGTTTCGAGGTACTCGATGTACCCCTTGATCGCGCTCGACGCTTCCGCGGAGGTGTCCGCCAGGTCGCCGAGGATGTGCAGGTCGTCGAGCGAGGCGAAGGCGCGCGGCAGGTCGGCGTCGATGAACTTGAGGATGCCGCGCCAGCTCTCGAGGCCCATCTTGACGAAGATGCCGGGCGTGTCCCGGATGTTCTCGCGCGCGGCCTGCACGAGGCGCGGCACCTGCCGCAGCTTCGAGACGATGCGGCGCGCCCGCTCTGCCTCCGGGGCATACGCGAACAGCGCCTGGCCGGCGAGGCTCGTCCCAATCAGGTCCGCGTAAATCTGCGGGTTCCGCTCCCAGGTGCGGACATCCTCGAACTCGAACATCCGCGCCTCGATGTTCGAGGCGACGATGGGGTGTTCGATCTGCTCGGTGGGCGGGAGGGTGGCCGGATCGATCTGATGGAGCCGGCGGCCGAACCCGGATAACGCCCGGACGTGGGCGTCGATGGCCGTTCGGCTCAGGTCCTCGAGGAGGTCATCGTGCAGGTGGATGCCGTCGAGCGTCGCCTGGGTCGGACAAACCTCGTAAAGATAGGCGAGGTAGTCGTCGACAAAATGCGGGAACGGCTCCGATGGGTACATGCCTGATCATGGCGGCGCTCTGCTGCTCGACTCGGTGAGCGCACATCCCGCAATGGTACAATAATCTACTGTCCTTCCCGATGTCCGGCACGTTGTACGTGGTCGCGACCCCCATTGGCAACCTCGAAGACATCACGCTCCGGGCGCTGCGCGTGCTCCGCGAGGTGGACGTCATTGCGGCCGAAGACACGCGGCGAACGGCGCGGCTGCTCGGCCATCATGAGATTGAGACGAGGATGGTCAGTTTTCACGAACACAACACGCGCTCGCGTGTGCCCCAGCTCATCAGTCGACTCGAGGCCGGTCAGAACGTGGCCATCGTGAGCGACGCGGGCACGCCTGGCGTCTCGGATCCCGGTCTGGAGCTCGTTCAGCAGGCCGTCGAACGAGGGATCCGTGTGGATCCCATCCCTGGAGCCAGTGCACCCCTTGCCGCCCTCATCGCGTCAGGATTTAAGATGGTGCCGTTCACGGTCTTTGGGTTCGCACCTAATAAGGCTAATGACCGCAAACGTTGGCTGGAGGAGGTCTGTAAGACGCCTCATACCTTCTCGTTCTTCGAAACACCACATCGAATTCAGGCCACGTTACGCCAAGCTGGGCCTATATTGGTCGATAGACCAATTACAGTGGCGCGTGAGCTGACGAAACTCCACCAGGAGGTCGTTCGCGGCACCGCGTCCGAGCTCGTCGAGCGCTTCTCGGACCCCCGCGGCGAGTTCACCATCATCGTCGGTCCGGCCGTTAATCAACTGACAAGCAACGAGATCAGCCTCACAGATGAAGACGTCGTGCGCGAATTTGGTCGAATAACTGAAATCGACGGCGGCTCTAGACGTCAGGCCGTCGTCGAACTCGCCAAACGGTCAGGCCGGAGGCCCAGGGACGTGTATTCGGCGATCGAGCGGGCCAAAAAATTGGGTATTTAACCTTATTAGCGATGCCCTCGGAAACTCACGTCGTCGTTCTGGCTGCCGGGCAGGGAACCAGGATGAAATCCAGGCTGCCCAAGGTGCTTCACTCACTGGTCGGCCAGCCATTACTGGAGCACGTGCTGCGGGCCGCGGATGCGATTTCTCCCTCCACGGTGACTCTTGTCATCGGCCACGGCGCCGAATCGGTACGCGCTGCCGTAGGCGATCGCCCAAACCTTGGCTTCGTGGTGCAGGAGCCGCAACTCGGAACCGCCCACGCCCTCCAACAGGCCGAGGCGCGGCTTGCCGGAAAACAGGGGACCCTGGTCCTTCTGTCGGGCGACGTTCCCCTCCTCAAGGGCGCCACGCTGCGCCGGCTGGTCGAGGCACATCAGGCCGCCAACGCCGCCGCAACCGTCGTGACGGCCGTCGTCGAACGGCCCTACGGCTACGGGCGCATCGTTCGCACGAGGGGACGCATCGCCCGGATCGTCGAGGAGCGTGACGCGTCGCCGGACGTGCGTCAGATTCGAGAGATCAACGGCGGTATCTACGCCTTCGACCTGGCGCCGCTGTTCGACGCGCTGCGCGGAATCGCCTCGCAAAACGCCCAGGGCGAGTACTACCTGACCGACCTGATTGCCATCTACCGCCGGCGGAAGCTGCCGGTCGAATCGCTCGTTGTCGACAATCCCCAGGAAATCCGGGGGATCAACAGCCGCACCGAACTCGCGGAAGTGAGCCGAATCGTGAGACAGACAAAAAACGAAGAACTGATGGCAGCCGGCGTCACCATCGTCGACCCGGCCACGACCTACATCGATCCGGACGTCGAAATCGGCCCCGACACGGTGATACACCCCGGCGTGGCCATCGAGGGACAGAGCCGGATTGGGGCGGCCTGCGAGATCCACAGCCACGTCCGCATCGTCGGCTCCGAGATCGCCGACAAATCCGTGATCCTGAACTTCTGCCTCATCATCGGTTCGCGTATTGCAGAGAGCGCCTCGGTCGGTCCGTTCGCGCACCTGCGGCCGGAGTCGGTGGTGGGCGAACGGGCAAAGATCGGCAATTTCGTGGAGTTGAAGAAGACCACGATGGGAGCGGGCTCGAAGGCCAATCACCTTACCTACCTCGGCGATGCCACCATCGGCGAGCGGGTGAATGTCGGCGCCGGAACCATCACCTGCAACTACGACGGGACGAAGAAGTACCCGACGATCATCGAGGACGGGGCATTCATCGGCAGCGACAGCCAGTTGATCGCCCCGGTGCGAGTCGGCAAGGGTGCCTACGTGGCGGCCGGCTCGTCGATTACCGAGGACGTGCCGGACGGCGCGCTCGGCATCGCCCGGGGCCGCCAGGCGAACGTGGACGGCTGGGTGGAGCGCAGGAAAGCACAAAACAGCAAGGACTAGGCGCAAGCCAAGGAAGACAGTTTATGTGCGGAATCATCGGATACATCGGCTCGAAGCCCGTGGTGCCGGTCCTCATCGAGGGCCTGCGCCGGATGGAATATCGCGGCTATGACTCCGCGGGGGTCGCGGTGGTCAGCCCCGAGGGGATTTCGCTGCGCCGGTCGGCCGGCAAGCTGGCGAATCTCGAACAGGCCATCCGCGTCGAGCCGGTCGACGGTCTCTACGGCGTCGGCCACACGCGCTGGGCAACGCACGGCCGCCCGACCGAAGAGAACGCGCACCCGCACCGTGATTGCACCGGGCGCATCGTCGTCGTCCACAACGGCATCATCGAGAACTACCTGGAGCTGAAAAAGGAGCTCCAGTCCCAGGGCCACGAGTTCAAGACCGAAACCGACACCGAGATCGTCGCGCACCTCGTCGAGCGCGAGATGCACGACGACGGCCTCGAGAACGCGGTGCGCCGCGCGCTGACGTACATGCGCGGCATGTTCGCGATCGTGCTCGTGTCGGTGGAGGACCCGGAGAAGATTGTCGCCGTCCGCAACGGCCCGCCGATCGTCATCGGCCTCGGCAAGGACGAGTTCTTCGTCGCGTCCGACATCCCGGCAATCCTCGCGCACACGCGCGACGTCGTGTTCCTCGGCGACGAGGAGATGGCGGTCATCACGCGCTCCGGCGTGCAGTTCACCGACTACGCGGGACAGGCAGTCTCGAAAACGACGCAGCGCGTGCTGTGGGACCCGATCGCGGCGGAAAAGGGCGGCCACAAGCACTTCATGCTCAAGGAAATCTACGAGCAGCCGACGGCCGCGCGCGACACGGTGCTCGGGCGGGTCTCGCTCGATCGCGGGCAGATCTTTCTCGAGGACCTGAACATCTCGGAGGACACGCTGCGCGCGGTCCAGAAGGTGAGCATCATCGCCTGCGGCACGTCGTGGCACGCGGGGCTGGTCGGCAAATACCTGATCGAGGCGCTCGCGCAGGTGCCCGTCGAGGTCGATTACGGCTCCGAGTACCGGTATCGCAACCCGATCGTCGCGTCGAACGAGCTCGCCATCGTCATCACGCAGTCGGGCGAGACGGCTGATACGCTGGCCGCGCTCCGCGAGGCCAAGCGCAAGGGCGCCGGCAGCATCGCCATCTGCAACGTCGTCGGCAGCATGGCGACGCGTGACGCGGAGGGGACCGTCTACACGCACGCGGGGCCGGAAATCGGCGTCGCCTCCACCAAGGCCTTCACGTCGCAGCTGGTCGCCCTGCAGCTCCTGGCGCTCTACATGGCGCAGGTGCGCGGCACCCTCGCCCCGGCGCAAATCCGCAACCACATCGCGGAGCTGCTGCAGCTGCCGCACATCATCGAGCAGACGATCAAGGCGGCGGCGGCGATGGAGAAGGTCGCGGAGCGGTTCTACAACCGCACCGATTTCCTGTTCCTGGGCCGGGGAATCAACTACCCGATCGCGCTCGAAGGGGCGCTGAAGCTCAAGGAAATCTCCTACATCCACGCCGAAGGGTATCCGGCCGGGGAGATGAAGCACGGGCCGATCGCGCTCATCGACGAGCAGATGCCCGTCGTGGCGATTGCGCCCAACGACCACGTGTTCGAGAAGATGATCGGCAACGTCCAGGAGGCGAAGGCCCGCGGCGGTTCGGTGATTGCGCTGACGACCGAGGGCGACGCGCGGATGGCCGCCGTGCTCGACCCGCAGCGCGACGTGATGGTGCCGCTGCCGTCGACGACGCCACTGCTGACGCCGATCGTGATGACCATCCCGCTCCAGCTGCTGGCGTACCACATCGCCGTCCGCCGCGGCTGCGACGTCGATCAGCCGAGGAACCTCGCGAAGAGCGTGACGGTAGAATAGTGGGCAGTCGGCAGCTGGCAGCCGGCAGTGAATTCTTTGCTGCCCGCTGCCCGCTGCAAGCTGCCCGCTGAATGGACCTGCTCTCCGCCCTCAATCCTGAGCAACAGGAAGCCGTTCTTCACGCCAAAGGCCCGCTGCTGATTCTCGCCGGCGCGGGCTCCGGCAAGACGCGCGTCATCGCGCACCGCATCGCGCATCTCGTCAGCGAAGGCCTCTGCGAGCCCGACCGATTTCTCGCCGTCACCTTCACCAACAAGGCGGCCGAAGAGATGCGGACGCGCGTCGAGACGCTCCTGGGCGTGGACTGCCGGCGGATGTGGATTTCCACGTTCCACGCCCTGTGCGCGCGGCTGCTGCGCCGCGAGGCGCCCCACATCGGGCTCTCGCGCGACTTCGTGATCTACGACTCCACCGACCAGCTCACGGTGATGAAGCAGGCGCTGCGGCAGGTCGGCGGCGAGGAAAGCGCCGTCCAGCCGCGACTGGCGCTGGCGCGCATCAGCCACGCCAAGAACCGGATGGAGGGGCCGGAAGTCTTCACGGCGAACTCCTGGCATCCGCGCGACGCCCAGATTGGCAAGTTGTACGAGCTCTACGTGAAGGCACTGCGTGACGCCAACGCGCTCGACTTCGACGACCTGCTCCTGAAGACCGTGGAGCTGTTCGAGAAGGCCGAAGCCGTCCGCGAGCGGTACAGCAACAAGTTCGTGCACGTCATGGTCGACGAATACCAGGACACCAACCGCCCGCAATACCTGCTCATCCAGCGGCTCGCGGGCCGGCACCGCAACCTGTGCGTGGTCGGCGACCCGGACCAGTCGATCTACAAGTGGCGCGGCGCCGACCTCCGCAACATCCTCGACTTCGAGCACGACTTTCCCGAGGCGCATATCGTCCGCCTCGAGCGGAACTACCGGTCGACGCAGGTGATTCTCGACGCCGCGTCGGCGGTCATTTCGCAGAACCGGAACCGCAAGGACAAGCGGCTCTATACGGAGCGCAAGGGCGGCGCGAAGATCCTGTATTACCGCGCCGGCGACGACCTGGACGAGGCCGAGTTCATCGCACGGACCGCACGTGGCGCGCTGCAGGAGGACGTCGAAAACACGGTTGCCGTGCTGTATCGAACCAACGCCCAGTCGCGGACGCTCGAAGACGCGCTGCGGCGCGGCGGCATCGCCTACAAGATCATCGGCGGCGTCCGCTTCTACGAGCGCAAGGAAATCAAGGACGCGCTCGCCTACCTGAAGCTCGTGCTCAATCCGCACGACGACGTCAGTCTCCGGCGGGTGATCAACGTGCCGGCGCGCGGCGTCGGAAAGGGCGTGATGGAGTCGCTCGAATCGGTCGACGTGCCGGCCGATGACGAGGGTCCGCCGCTGCTGGCCGGGCTCCAGCCCGTCGCCGCCAGCAATTCCCTGTGGGCGCGGCTCGTGCACGCCGTCGACCGGCGCCTGCTGGCGCCGCGCGCCACGCAGTCGCTGTCGGCGTTCCGCGAGCTGATCCTGGCGCTGACGGACATGGCGTCGCGCGAGTCCGTCTCGATCGCGCTGGGCAAAGTCCTGGACCAGAGCGGCTACCTGCAGGACCTGCGCGAGGAGCGAAGCGAGGACGCCGAAAGCCGGATCGAGAACCTCGCGGAGCTGGTCTCGGCCGCGCGCGAGTACGAGACGCGCAACCCGGAGCCGTCGCTGGCCGGCTTCGTCGATCAGTTGTCGCTGCTGTCCGACGTGGACGAGGAAGCGGGCGCGCGCGATGCCCGCGTGCTGTTGATGACGCTGCACAGCGCGAAAGGGCTCGAGTTTCCGGTCGTGACGATCACCGGGCTCGAGGAAGGGCTCTTTCCGCACTCACGTTCCGCGGAGGACGAAGCGGAGCTCGAGGAGGAGCGGCGCCTCTGCTACGTCGGCATCACGCGCGCGCAGCGGCGGCTCGTGCTCACGTCGGCGTCGCGACGGCGGGTCTTCGGCGAGTACCAGTCAACCGACGCGTCGCGGTTCATCGACGAAATTCCCGCCGCGCTCGTCGAAGAGGTCCCCTCGGCCTTCCTGGCGCCGCAGACCTCGTTTTCCAACTTCCGGGCGAATCCGTACGGCCGCGGGAACCGCGGCGGGAGGGTGCGGGAAGAGCCCGATTACCCGTACGCGGACGAGGACCAGTCGGTGCCCGCCGGGCTGCATCCCGGCGTGCGCGTCCGTCATCCGCAGTTCGGCCTGGGAACGGTGTTGTCCGTCGAGCAACTCGACGACGACATCAAGCTGCTCGTCCGGTTCAACACGGTGGGGCAGAAGACGCTGCGCGCCAAATACGCGAAGCTCGAGATGGCGTAACGCCGGCCTTGGGGTCGGCCTACGTCTGCGGAGCGGCGCCGCCGGGCGGCTGGATCGACATGATGATCCAGCGTCCTTCGATCGTCTGTCCGTCTTTCTTGCCGGACGCGCGCTGCAGCGTCACCACGAGTGTCTTCGGCGTTGTCTTGCCGTCTGGCGTCTGCACCTGCGCGGTGACGGTGACCGGCTCCGTGATGATGTCGACGTCCATGCCCGCGGTGTCCACGTCCTGGCGGCCCGGCGCCGTCAGGCTGTTGACGGCCGTCGAGCGCTCGCGTGCGACCCGCTGGCGCGCCTGCGAGAGCTTGCGTTCGAGGTCACGGCTGTCGGCATCCCATTTCTTCCATTCGGTCAGCAGCGCGGCGTCCTGGCCGCGAACGGGCTGCTTCGCCTGGTCCGCCTTCGCCGCGCGATCGATCGCGATCGAGTTGGACTGATAGAAGTCGCGCATCTTCTTCGTGAACTCGACCTGGTCGGCGCGGATCTTCTCCTGCTCCTCGGTGAGCTGCTGAATCTGCAGTTGCCGATGCTGCGGCTCGCCGATGCTGTCGATCTTGAAGTCCTCGACGGCGCCCTCGGTCCGCGGGTCGAAGTTGACCGCGGACATGCCGGCGAGCGTCGTGTTGTCGCGGACGCGCGCGGCGCGGAAGAACTGCGTCAGCACCTGCTGCTCGACAGGGGTGGAACCGCACGCGGCGAGAAGCAGCAGAGCAAGCCCGAAGCGCATGCGTGGTGACATGCGCGGAGCCTACTCTTCTTCGTCCTTCTCGGCAAGCCGCGCAATCGACACCGCGCGGTCGTCGCCTTCGATGTCGATCAGGCGCACGCCCTGGGTGGCGCGGCCGATGGTGCGGATGTCCTTCGCCGCCATGCGCAGGATCTTGCCCTGCTGCGTGATCAGCATCAGCTCGGCGTCGTCGGAGACGTGCGCCACGCCGATGACCTTGCCGTTGCGCTCGGACGTCTGGATGTTGATGATGCCGATGCCGCCGCGCGACTGCAGGCGGTATTCGTCGATCTCGGTCCGCTTGCCGTATCCCTGCTCGGTGACCGAGAGGATGGTGCCGCCGGGCGTCAGGACTTCCATGGCCACGACCGCGTCGCCCTCCCGGAGGGAGATGCCCTTCACGCCGTAGGCGTTGCGGCCCATCGGGCGCACGTCGCCTTCCGCGAAGCGGATGGCCATGCCGTCGCGCGTCGCGATGAAGATCTCGCCCGCGCCGTCGGAGACGTTGGCGGCAATTACCGCGTCCCCTTCCTCGACGCCGACCGCGATGATGCCGCCGGCGCGCGGGTTGCTGAACGCGCTCAGCTCGGTCTTCTTGACGACGCCGGCGCGCGTGCCCATGACGATGAACTTGTCGTCCTCGAACTCCTTCACCGCCAGCAGCGCCGCAATCCGCTCGCCTTCCTCCATCGACACCAGGTTGGCGATCGCCTTGCCGCGGCCGTCGGGGCCGACGTCGGGAATCTCGTGGACCTTCAGCCAGTACGCCCGGCCGCGGTCGGAGAAAATCATGATGTAGGCGTGCGTGGAGGCGACGAAGAGGTGCGAGACGAAATCCTCTTCGCGGGTCCGCATGCCGATGCGCCCCTTGCCGCCGCGGCGCTGGTTGCGGTAGTTCGTGATGGCGGTCCGCTTGATGTAGCCGGTGTTGCTCACCGTGATCGCCATGTCTTCCTCGGCGATCAGGTCTTCGATGCGGAACTCGCCTTCCTCGGCCAGGATCTCGGTGCGGCGCGCGTCGCTGTACTTCTCCTGCACCTTCCGCAGCTCCTCGACGACGATCTGCATGACCAGCGTGTCGCTGGACAGGATCGCCAGCAGCCGCTCGATCAGCTTCACGAGCTCGGCGAGCTCGTCGAGAATCTTCTGCCGCTCCAGCCCGGTCAGGCGCTGCAGCTGCATGTCGAGGATGGCCTGCGCCTGGATCTGCGACAGGCTGAACTGCGTGATGAGGCCGTCGCGCGCCTCGCCCGGATTCTTCGCGGCGCGGATCAGCGCGATCACCGCGTCGAGGTGATCGAGCGCGATCTTCAGGCCTTCGAGGATGTGGCGGCGCGCTTCCGCCTTGCGCAGCTCGAACTCCGTCCGCCGGCGCACGATCTCGCGCCGGAACTCGACGAAGTTGTCGATCAGCTCGACGAGCGAGAGGACCTTCGGGCGCCCGCCGACGATGGCGAGCATGATGATGCCGAAGCTGCTCTGCAGCGCCGTG
Source organism: Vicinamibacterales bacterium (assembly GCA_035571515.1). Classification (GTDB taxonomy): domain Bacteria; phylum Acidobacteriota; class Vicinamibacteria; order Vicinamibacterales; family UBA2999; genus Gp6-AA40. The sequence goes on along the minus strand of DATNCQ010000141.1, from coordinate 134,143 downwards.
TGCTTGTACAGGTTGTTGAGGATGACGTCGCCGACTTCGCCACGCTTCAGATCGATGGCGATGCGCATGCCGTCGCGGTCCGACTCGTCGCGGATGTCCGAGATGCCTTCGATCGTCTTTTCGCGGACGAGCTCGGCGATGCGTTCAATCAAGCGCGCCTTGTTGACCTGGTAGGGGATGGCGTCGATCACGATCGACGAGCGGTCGCCCTTCTTCGAAACCTCGATCTCGGCCTTGGCGCGCATGATGATCGTGCCGCGGCCCGTCAGGTACGCCTGCTGGATCCCCTGCCGGCCGACGATGTAGCCGCCGGTGGGGAAGTCGGGACCGGGGACGAGCTCGAGCAGCCTCCGCTGCTTTTCCGGCAGCGTCGGCGGCGCCTCGGCCTGCGCGGACTCGATCGTCCAGATGACCGCCTCGATCACCTCGCGCATGTTGTGGGGCGGGATGTTCGTGGCCATGCCGACGGCGATGCCCGCCGACCCGTTGACGAGGAGGTTCGGGAACGGCGACGGCAGGACCGACGGTTCCTCGGTTGTCTCGTCGTAGTTGGGGACGAAGTCGACGGTCTCCTTGTCGAGATCCGTCATCATGTCGTCGCCGAGCGCTTCGAGCCGCGCCTCGGTGTATCGCATCGCCGCCGGCGGGTCGCCGTCGATGGATCCGAAGTTCCCCTGCCCGTCGACGAGCGGCGACCGCATGTTGAAGTCCTGCGCCAACCGGACGAGCGTGTCGTAGATCGACGCGTCGCCGTGGGGATGGAAGTTGCCCATCACCTCGCCGACGATCTTGGCGCACTTGCGGTAGCCGCGCGTCGACGTCAGGCCCATCGTCTTCATGCCGTACAGCACCCGGCGATGCGCCGGCTTCAGCCCGTCGCGGATGTCGGGCAGCGCGCGCCCGATGATTACGCTCATCGCGTAATCCATGTACGAGCGCTTCATTTCGTCTTCGATGTTGATCGGAAGACGATTCGGTGGCGTGTTCGGTGGATTCATGAATCAATCTGCCGGGTCCGAAAGGACCCGGGCCTACACGTCCAGGTTGCGGACGTCGAGCGCGTTGTCCTCGATGAACTTGCGGCGCGGCTCGACCTGGTCGCCCATCAGCGTGGTGAACATCTGGTCGGCCTCCGCGTGGTCCTCCGCGCGGACCTGCAGGAGCGTCCGGTTCTCCGGATCCATCGTCGTCGTCCAGAGCGTGTCGGGGTTCATCTCGCCGAGGCCCTTGTAGCGGTTCACCGCGATGCCCTTCTTGCCGGCGGCGATGAAGTACTCGACGAAGTCGTCCACGTTCGCCAGCGTGGCGTCGGCGTCCTTGCGCGCGCGCGCCGGCGGCGCTGCGGACGGCTTCGGCTCCGCGGCGAGCTTGGTCGCCTCGTCGACCGGCGCGCCGCCGATGCCCGTGTCGTCGGACGCCGCGGCCTCCTCGACACCCTCTTCCGGAGCCGCCTCGGTCGCCTTGATCACGACAGGGAAGGTGACCTCCTGGATGTCGCGATACGCCGCATGCAGCGTCCGGTACTCACCCGAGGTGACGAAATCGATCCCCATCTTGTACTTGCGCGGATACCCCTGCGAGCGGTCCTCGATCGCCAGCTGGAAGGCGTTGTGCTCCTCGTCGCGGTGGACGCCGACCGTGCGGTTCGGCGTCGTCATCCGCGCGGCGATCACGTCGAGCTTCTCGCGCTGCTCGAAGAACGACTTGTCGCGCGCGTCCTGCTGGAGCAGCGCCGTCACGATGTCCGGCGGGTTGCCGCGGCGCGTCACCTGCTGCAGCAGCTTGCGGTACGACATCATCCGCTGCAGGTGGCGCTGCAGCGTGTCGCCGAAGATCTCGGTGCCGTCGGCGAGCTTCGCCACGCGCGACTCCACGGCGCGGCGAATCAGAAACGTCTCGAGCTCGCGCTCGTCCTTGATGTAGGTCTCGGTCCGCCCGCGCTTGGCGCGGAAGAGCGGCGGCTGCGCGATGAAGATGTGGCCACGGTCGATCAGTGCCGCCATCTGGCGGTAGAAGAACGTCAGCAGCAGCGTGCGGATGTGCGAGCCGTCGACGTCGGCGTCGGTCATGATGATCACGCGGTGATAGCGGAGCTTCTCGATGTCGAAGTCCTCCGTGCCGATGCCGCAGCCGAGCGCCGTGATCATCGTCCGGATCTCGTCGCTGCCGATCATCTTGTCGAAGCGCGCCTTCTCGACGTTGAGGATCTTCCCCTTGATCGGCAGAATCGCCTGGAAGCGCCGGTCGCGCCCCTGCTTCGCCGAGCCGCCGGCGGACTCGCCTTCGACGATGTAAATCTCGCACTGCGCCGGGTCGCGCTCCTGGCAGTCGGCAAGCTTGCCGGGCAGTCCGCTGCCGTCGAGCGCCCCCTTGCGGCGCACCAGGTCGCGCGCCTTGCGGGCCGCCTCGCGCGCGCGCGCGGCATCGACCGCCTTGCCAATCACCTTCTTGGCGACGACCGGGTTCTCTTCGAGGTACTGCGCCAGCTTGTCGTTGACGATCGTCTCGACGATCCCCTTGACCTCGGTGTTGCCGAGCTTCGTCTTCGTCTGCCCCTCGAACTGCGGCTGCGGAATCTTCACGCTGACCACGCCGGTCAGCCCTTCGCGGATGTCGTCGCCGCCGATGCTCGCGTCCTTGAGGTCCTTCGCCAGGTTGCTCTTGGTCGCGTAGGCGTTGATCGTCCGCGTCAGCGCCGAGCGGAAGCCGGACAGGTGCGTGCCGCCCTCGTGCGTGTTGATGTTGTTGGCGAAGGTAAAGGTCAGCTCCGAGTAGCCGTCGTTCCACTGCAGGGCGATCTCGGCGTCGATGCCGTCCTTGGTGCCCTTCATGAAAATCGGCTTGTCGTTGACGACCGCCCGGTTCTTGTTCAGGTGCTCGACGAACGAGACGATGCCGCCCTCGTACTGGAACTTGTGGCTCTTGCCGTCGCGCTCGTCGTCGATGGTGATCAGGATGCCGCCGTTGAGGAACGCGAGCTCGCGCAGCCGCTGTGCGAGCGTGTCGAAGCTGAACTCGGTCGTCTCGAACACCTGCGGGTCGGCCTTGAAGGTCACCTTCGTCCCGCGCCGCTGGGTCGTGCCGGTGACGACGAGCTCGCCGGCGGGCGTGCCGCGCTCGTAGCTCTGTTGATACACCTGTCCGTTGCGCCAGATCTCCAGGTCCAGGCGTTCCGACAGCGCGTTGACGACCGACACGCCGACGCCGTGCAGGCCGCCCGAGACTTTGTAGGCGGCGTTTTCGAACTTGCCGCCGGCGTGCAGCACGGTCAGCACGACTTCGGCGGCGGAGCGCCCATCGGGCATCGGATCGACAGGGATGCCGCGGCCGTTGTCGATGACGGTCACCGAGTTGTCGATGTGGATCGTGACGTTGACCTGATCGCAAAAGCCCGCCAGCGCCTCGTCAATCGAGTTGTCCACGACCTCGTAGACGAGGTGATGGAGCCCGGGTTCGCCCGTCGACCCAATGTACATGGCGGGCCGCTTGCGGACGGCCTCCAGTCCCTCGAGGACCTTGATCTTGTCGGCGCCGTAGTCGTCGGCGTCGACGGACCCGTTCCCATTCGGGCCCGGTGCTGCCGTTGTCTCGGGGGTCGTGAGCGTGTCGGCCTGGTCGGTGTGCTGTTGTTCGGTGTGTGCCACGCGTGTCCTTCAGGTGCTCCGTCAGATTCGCATCGGCATGATCACGTAGGTGTAGTCGTACCCCTGCGCGCCGACGGGCTTCATTACGGCCTGGCTGACTTCGTCCTTGAGGGAGAGCGAGACAACGTCGGTGTCGGCGACGTTGAGAAAGTCCAGAACGTATTGCGCGTTGAACGAGATGTTGAGCGCCGTCCCCTGGTAGTCGACGGCGAGCTGCTCCCGTGCCTCGCCGAACTCCGAGCTGCTCGACGTGACTTCAACCGTGCCCTTGTCGATTTCGAACTTCACCGCGCGCGACCGCTCGTTCGACAGCAGCGCCACGCGCTTGACGGCGTTCGTCAGCCGCTCGCGCTCGAACTCGATCTCCTTGTCGTTGCCCTTCGGGATGACGCGCTCGTAGGCGGGGAACTGCCCGTCGATCATGCGCGAGATCAGGACGCGATCGCCGACCTCGAAGAACAGGTGGTTTTCTCCCCGCTCGTAGCGGATGTCGCCTTCGGCTTCCGACAGCAGCTTGCCGAGCTCGAGCAGCGTCTTCTTCGGCAGGATGACTTTCACTTCCTCGCCGGCCTTGACGGCCTGGTCCGGAACTTCGCGCTGCACGGTCACGAGCGCGAGACGATGCCCGTCGGTCGCGACCAGGCTCATCGAATCCGCTCGCAGCACGAACAGCGCGCCGTTGAGGAAATAGCGGGTGTCCTCGCCGGTGATCGCGAACTGCGTTTTCGCGACCATTTCCCGCAGCTGTTCGCGCGGCAGCGTGGCGCTCGCGGCGCCCGTCGTTTCGGGCAGCGACGGAAAGTCCTCGCGCGGCAGCGTCTGCATCCGCGAATCGAACTTGTCCGCGGCGACCTTCACGCCGTTCTTGTCCTCCTGGATCCGCACGTCGGTTTCAGGAAGCGCCTTGACGATTTCGTAGAGCTTCTTCGCGGGAAGCGTCAGCGATCCGCCCTTCGCGACGGCGGCATCGCAGCGGCTGCGCAGCGCGACCTCGAGATCGGTCGCGAGCATGCGCACCTCGTTTCCCTTCGCCTCGATCAGCACGTTGGCGAGAATCGGGATCGTGTTCTTGCGTTCCACGATGCCCTGAAAAAGTTGCAGTTCTCGCAGAAGCTGGTTCTTGCCGACGACGAGTTCCATAGGCGTGCGGTGACCTCGAGCGGCGTGGTTCGTGCGCCGTGAAGGAGCCTCTCAGTCAGCTTCTTACGATCTGAATCAGAGGATCAGAAGAGATACAGAATTATACAGAAAATAAGGTGCTGTGCATAGGAGCACCGATGCCTTTTAGTCCTTCAGATCCAATAACTTATGGTGTGGATAAAACTGTGACTTCGGCCCGCGTCCGGCGCGGGTTTTTTGTGCGGTTTTCACCCTTCACAAACGTCCACAGAGTGCGTTGGAGTCCACCTGTTAATAGCTGTGGATTCATTTGAAAGACTGAAGAAAATTCGTGATGAGGCTGTTGAAATCTCCGTCGGTTTTTCGCAGCTCATCAACCTTCTTGATCGAGTGGATCACCGTCGAATGGTGCTTTCCCCCAAAACTGCGTCCGATCTCCGGCAGCGACGCGTGCGTAAGGGTTTTACACATGTACATCGCGATCTGCCGCGGCAGCGCAATTGATTTCGAGTTGTTCTTCGACTTCAGCTCGCCGAGTTTGAGCTGGTAGTACTCGCTCACGAACTTCTGGATCGATTCGATCGTGATCGCCTTCTCGTCCTGCTCGATCACGTTCTTCAGGACTTCCTGGGTGAGTTCGAGCGAGATCTCGCGGCCCGTCAACGACGCGTAGGCAATCAGGCGGATGAGCGAACCTTCGAGCTCGCGGATGTTCGACTTGATGCGCCCCGCGATGTAGAGCGCCACGGTGTCGGGGAGCGGGACGGCCTCGGCCTCGGCCTTCCGTTTGAGAATCGCCACCTTCGTTTCGAGATCCGGCGACTGGATGTCGGCGATCAGTCCCCACTCGAAGCGCGAGCGCAGGCGCTCTTCGAGCGCGGGAATTTCGTGCGGCGGCCGATCGCTGCTCAGCACGATCTGCTTCTGCGCGTCGTAGAGGGCGTTGAACGTGTGGAAGAACTCGGTCTGCGTCCCTTCCTTGCCCGAGACGAACTGGATGTCGTCGACCAGGAGCACGTCCACGCTGCGGTAGCGCTCGCGGAAGTCGAGGATCCGGTCGTAGCGCACCGCGTTGATCATCTCGTTCATGAAACGCTCGGACGAGATGTAGGTGAGCTTCAGCGTGCGATCGTGCTGCAGGACGAACTGCCCGACCGCGTGCATCAGGTGTGTCTTGCCGAGACCCACGCCGCCGTAGATGAACAGCGGGTTGTACGAACGGGACGGCGCTTCGGCGACCGCGCGGCAGGCGGCGTGCGCGAACTGGTTCGACGGTCCGACGATGAACGTGTCGAAGGTGTAGCGGGCGTTGAGGCCCGCCGGCGTCATCCCGTCGCCGGCGACCTCGTCGCTCTCCTCGACGGTCAGGATCGGCTCTTCAGCGGGCGGCAGCGCCGCGCCCGGCTCGGCGACGAAGACCAGCGAGGTCTCACCCCGGCGGACTTCGGCCATTGCTTCGGCGAGCACGACCGAGTAGTGCTTCGTCAGCCAGTCCTTGAAAAGCGCGTTCGGAACACGAACGGTAATCGAGCGGCCGCCATCGGCCACCAAGGCCGTTGGTCTGAACCAGGTGGAGAAGCTGTGGCGGTTAACTTTCGTTTCGATGCGGGCGAGGATCTGGTCCCAGATGCTCGTGTCCATGAATTTCACCCGAAAAACGCTGCCGTGGGGGACTTTCGCCTCGGTCGACGCCCGTCGTGCCGGCGGTTGGGCGCCGCGACGCCGCGTTGGAGGCCGAAAAATCTGCGATCCAACCGCTTCGCCTGCACAAAACTGCTGAAAATGCGCGACATCGGCACCACAACTCAGCCGGCCTATGGGTTTTCCACAGTGTTTTCCACAGTTGTGGAAATCTTGGGGAACAAACCGAAGAACCGTGGCGAAAGCGGTGCCTCCACCCGCGAAATAGAACCCGGGACTGTAGCACACCCCGATGCCGCGGGACCCGCGGCGCGAGACTGCGCGCGCGTTTGCGACCGCGACGTTGACACCCCGTTTCAGCGACGACTAGTATTGAAAATTCCGCCCGCCTTCGCGCATCGCGCCACGGCGGGGGACGGCCGCGCCGCCGCCGGCGAGACGAACTCTGACAGTCCAAGGACAACATGAAAGGGAAGCGCACCTACCAGCCCAACACCCGTCGCCGCAAGAAGACGCATGGCTTCAGGGTACGCATGGCGACGAAGAACGGCCGCATTGTCCTCAAGCGGCGCCGCGCCAAGGGGCGGAAGCGTCTGACGGTCGCCGACGAGCGGTAGTGGCGGCGCCGGACAGGATTCGCCGCCGGCCGGAGTACGAGCGGATCTACAGCACCGGCACGAAGGTTCACGGCCGCTTCATGACGCTGTTCGTCATGGGGAACGGCACCGAGGCGCCGCGGCTGGGTGTCGCGGCCACGCGGAAACTTGGGTCAGCCGTCGAGCGCAACCGGGCGAAACGGCGGGCGCGGGAGCTCTTCAGGCGGCGCAAGCAGGTTGGCGGCCTCGACATCGTCATCGTGCCGCGCCGGGAAATGCTCGATGCACCGTTCGCAAGTCTCGAAGCCGAATACGCCTCGCTTCTCGGCCGGCGCCGCGATCGCACTCGCGTTGCTGCGCGCCTATAAAGTCGGTCTTTCCCCGCTGTTCACGGGTTCCTGCCGCTTCTATCCCTCGTGCGCCGATTACATGAGCGAAGCCATCCAGGTCCACGGGACGGCGAAAGGCATCTGGCTCGGAACGCGCCGGCTCGCACGCTGCCACCCGCTCGGCAGCCACGGCGTCGATCCCGTCCCGCGCCCGTGATCACTTGATGGAACGCAGGGTTTTCATCGCGATCGTCCTCTCCTTCCTGGTGCTCTACATGTACCAGGCGTACTTTGTGCCGCCCACGCCGCCGCCGAAGGCCGCGGCGTCGACCGCGCAATCGCCGGCGGCCGCGGCCGGGTCCGGTGCCACCAAGGCGCCGGCATCGACGCAAACGGCCCCCGCCAGCGCGCCGCCCGCGGGTCCCCAGCCGCAGGCGCTCGTGACGGAGTCTTCGGAACGCGAGATCACCGTCGACACGGCGACCGTGCAGGCGGTGTTGACCAACCGCGGCGGGCGCCTGCTGCACTGGCGGTTGAAGCAATATCGCGACGCGAGCGGACTGCCGGTCGATCTCGTCCCGGCCAATCTCCCGCCGACCGAGCAGTTGCCGTTTTCACTGAGGGTCGATCAATCGGATCTCACGCTCCGCCTCAACGACTCGCTCTATCGCGTCAGCGGTGACGCCAACGGGCACGTCGACGCGACGCACGCGCCGGCGGCGGTGTCGTTCGACTATGAGGACGCGTCGGGCGTGCGCGTGCGCAAGGACTTCAAGCTCGATCCGGCGAACTACGTCGTCACGCTGTCGGTGAACGTGACAGACGGCGGCCGCGCGATCAATCCCAGCATCGTCTGGGGTCCCGGTCCCGGCGATCTCGTCGCGTCGCCGGCGAATCCGGGCTTCTTCAATCGCGGCAGCGCCGTGCCGCCGCCCGAGCTGATCCTTCACCGCGCCGGCAAGGTCGAACGGATCGGCATCACGAACATCAGCCGGCAGCCGATCCAGGAAGGGGAGTTCCGGTTCGCCGGCGTGGACGATCACTACTTCATGATCGCGGCGGTGAATCCCGGGCAGGCGCGCATCGAATCGCGCGCGCTGGTCGTCCCTGGTGCGTCGGACACGCGGCGGCAGTTGATTTCGCACGCCATACGTTTCGCGCAGCCGCCAATGAACGCCAGGTTTTTCGTCGGGCCGAAAGAGTTCGACGTGATGCAGGCGATCGACGGCCAGGCGTTCGGCAACGAGGCAATCTTCCGGCGCGCGGTGAACTTCGGCTTCTTCCAGTTTCTGGCCGTGCCGCTCCTCGGCGCGCTGAAGTGGATTCATGGGGTCATCGGCAACTGGGGCTGGTCGATTGTCGTCCTCACCGTGTTGATCAACCTCGCGATGTTCCCGCTGCGCCACAAGAGCGTGGTCTCGATGCGGCGGATGCAGGAAATCCAGCCGCAGATCAAGGCCATCCAGGACCGCTACGCCGACCTCAAGGTCACCGATCCCGCGCGGCAGAAGATGAACACGGAGGTGATGAACCTCTATCGTGAGAAAGGGGTGAATCCGGCGAGCGGGTGCCTGCCGATGCTGCTGATGATGCCGGTGCTCCTGGCCTTCTATGCGATGCTCGGCTATGCCATCGAGCTGCGCGGCGCGCAGTTCGGCTGGTGGATCAAGGACCTCTCGCAGCCGGATCCGTTCTTCGTGATTCCGCTGCTGGTCATTGTCAGCCAGATTGGGCTGCAGCGGCTAACGCCGAATACGTCGATGGACCCCACGCAGCAGAAGATGATGACGTTCATGATGCCGATCATGTTCGGCTTCATCTTCATGACGTCGGCGGCGGGCACCGCGTTGTACTGGCTCGTCAGCAACGTGTGGGCGGTCGGGCAGCAGTACTTCACCAACTGGATGATTGGTCCGCCGAGCGCTCCGGCGCCCAGGCCGGCGGCGGAGCGGCGGCTGAAGAACGCCGGCGGCGGCAGGACGGCGGGCGCGGAGAAGCACTCCTAGCGATATGTCTTCCTCCTTGAACACGCAAATCCTCGGCTTCGTTCAGAACGTCGTCAACGCCATGGGCATCGTGCTGACCGCCAGCGTCGAAGAGACGGCCGAGGGCACGCGCATCAACCTCGAGGGCGAAGACGGGGGCGTGCTCGTCCGCCGCGGCGGCGAGGGCCTCCAGGCGCTCCAGCACATCGTCGCCACGACGTTCAGGAAGCAGCTGGGCGACGACAACCGCATCGTCATCGACTGCAACGGCTTCCGCAAGGACAAGGACGCCGAGCTGCGGCAGATGGCGCATTTCATCGCGGAAAAGGCGCGGTCGAGCGGGATGGCGCAGGAGATGGGTCCCCTCAACCCGTATGAGCGCCGGATCGTGCATCTCGCGATCGCGGAGGATCCGACGGTCACGTCCGAAAGCATCGGCGATGCGTTCATGAAGACCGTGATCATTTCAACGAAGAAGTAGGCCGGGTCCCGCCAGGGGATGTTTGCCACCGATGACACGATCGTCGCCATTGCCACGCCGTCCGGCCGCGGCGCGCTCGGCGTCGTCCGGCTGAGCGGACCGCGGGCGCTCGAGCTCGCCGGCACGTTCCTCGAGCGCGGCGCGCCGCTTCAACCTCGCCACGCCACCTTCACCCGCGTCCGTCGCGATGGCGACGCGCCGGCGATCGACGAAGTCGTCGCGACGTTCTTCGCGGCGCCGCACTCGTATACCGGCGAGGACGTCGTCGAAATCAGCGGACACGGCAGCCCGGTGCTGCTGCGGGCGGTGCTCGAAGGCGCCATCACCGCCGGCGCGCGCCTCGCGGAGCCGGGCGAGTTCACGCTGCGGGCGTTCCTCAACGGCAAGCGGGATCTCGTTCAGTCCGAGGCGGTGGCGGATCTGATCGACGCCGCCACGCCGCTGCAGGCGCGCGTCGCATTCGATCAACTCGAGGGCACGCTCACGGGTCGCATCGGCGCGCTCGACGCGCGATTGTTCGATCTGATTGCCCGGCTCGAGGCGTCGCTCGATTTTCCGGACGAGGGATATCACTTCGTGGAGCCGGCGCACGCGGCCGCTGACATCGCCTCCGTGATCGCTGCGCTCGATGCGCTGCTGGCGCGCGCCAGCACCGGGCGGATGATCCGCGAAGGCGCGACGGTGGTCATCGCGGGACGGCCGAACGTAGGCAAGTCCAGCATTTTCAACAGATTAGCAGGCGCAGAGCGCGCTATCGTCACGCCGGTTCCGGGAACGACGCGCGATCTCGTAACGGAGACGGTCGATATCGGAGGGATGGCCGTCGCGCTGGTCGACACCGCCGGCTGGCGCGAGACGCGTGACCTCGTCGAATCGGAAGGCGTCGCACGCGGCACGCAGGCGCGCGCCGTCGCGGATCTCGTGCTGGTCGTCGTCGACGGCAGCGAACCGCTGACCGACGAAGACAGCCGGCTGCTCGACGACACGTCGAAAGCGAATCGGATTGTCGTGTCGAACAAGAGCGATCTGGCCGAAGCCGCGCCGGCTTGTCATGTCCGCGTCAGCGCCCTGACGGGCGACGGCTTCGAGCCGCTGCGGCGTGCGATCGCGAGCGCGCTCGTCGGCGAGGAACGGCTGCGCGACCCGGCGCCGATTTCGAACACTCGCCACATCGCGCTGCTCGAGGAGTGCCGCGCCTCGCTCGAGGCGGCGCGGCGCGCAGCGGAAGCGGGCGACGTCCCCGAAGAGTTCCTGTTGATCGACCTCCAGGCCGCGCGCATGCGTCTCGACGAGGTCGTCGGCCGCCGCACCAGCGAGGACGTGCTGCGCCACATCTTCGAGCGCTTCTGCATCGGGAAGTAGCCGCATGCGTTTCGACGTCATCGTGGTCGGCGCCGGGCACGCGGGTGTGGAAGCCGCGTATGCGGCCGCGCGGCTCGGCTGCCGCGTCGGCTTGTGCACGCTGTCGAAGGAGACGGTGGCGCACATGCCGTGCAACCCGGCGGTCGGGGGCACGGCGAAGGGACACCTCGTTCGCGAAGTCGACGCGCTCGGCGGCGTGATGGGCCGCGCGATCGACGCGACGGGCATCCAGTTCAAGCTGCTGAACCGCAGCCGCGGGCCTGCGGTCTGGTCGCCCCGCGCACAGGCGGACAAGAAGCGCTACGCCGAGTGGGTGACGACGGCGCTATCGGCGGAACCGAACATCACCTGGCTGCTCGGGAAGGCCGGACGCATCCTCAGGCATGCAGGGCGCGTCGCCGGGATCGCGATGGAGGACGGCGACGCCTTCGAATGCGGCGCGCTTGTCGTGACGACAGGAACCTTCCTCAACGGGCTGATTCACGTCGGCCCCGAGCAGCGGCCGGCGGGGCGGCACGGCGAGCCGCCGTCGCGGGAGCTCTCGGATTCGATCCGATCCTTCGGTTTCGAGATGGGGCGGCTGAAGACCGGGACGCCTCCGCGGCTGGATCGGAAGAGCATCGATTTCGACGCGCGTGTGCGTGAGGGCGTGTTTGCCGAGGAGCCGGGCGACGAGACGCCGGTGCCGTTCTCGTTCGACACGACGCAGCCGGTTCACAACCAGGTTCGCTGCTGGCTGATTCACACCAACGATCGGGTGCGCGATCTCGTGCGCGCCAATATCGGCCAGAGCCCGTTGTTCAACGGGCAGATCCAGGGGATCGGCCCGCGCTATTGCCCGTCGCTCGAGGACAAGATCATGCGCTTCCCGGACCGGGAGCGGCATCAGATCTATCTCGAGCCCGAAGGACTCGACGCTGACGAGATCTACGTCAACGGGTTCTCGATGTCGCTGCCGCGCGACATTCAGCTGCAGCTGGTGCGCGCGCTACCCGGGCTTGGCGACGCGGTGATGCTGCGTCCCGGCTACGCGGTGGAGTACGACTTCGTCCAGCCGACGGAGCTGAAATCGACGCTCGAGACCCATCGCGTCGGCGGCCTGTTCTTCGCCGGCCAGATCAACGGGACATCCGGCTACGAGGAAGCGGCGGGGCAGGGCATCGTCGCCGGAATCAATGCCGCGAAGGCCGCCAGGCGAGAAGCGCCGTTCGTCCTGCGGCGTGACGAGGCATACATCGGCATTCTCGTCGACGACCTGGTTACGCGCGGCTGTCTCGAGCCGTACCGGATGTTCACCTCGCGCGCGGAGCATCGGCTCCTCCTGCGCGTGGACAACGCCGACCTGCGCCTCACCCCGATTGGACGCGACGCCGGCCTGATTGCCGACGAGCGATGGGAGCGGTTCGAAGCGCGCCGCCGCCGCTACGAGTCGAATCTGGGCGTGCTGGAGCGCACGCAGCTGCGCGACCGGACGGGCGGCCGCGTTTCCGCGGCGCAGCTCCTGAAGCAGCCATCCGTGCGTCTCGACCAGCTGATTGCCGACGGCGACGTGGCGCTGGCGGTTGACGAGGCGAGCCGCGCGCTCGACATCGCGAGCGTCGAGACCACGGTGAAGTACGACGGCTATCTGAAGCAGGAACAGGCGCGCGCCGAACGGGCGCGGCGCGACGAGCGGCGGCGGATTCCGGGCGACTTCCCGTTCGCGCGGGTGCCGGGGCTGTCGCGGGAGGTCGTGCATCGCCTGTCGCAGGTGCGGCCCGAAACGCTCGGTCAGGCGTCGCGGATCCCAGGCGTGACGCCGGCGGCCGTCGCCGTTCTCGGTGTTTTCCTCGGCCGGTTATCCGCGAATTCGGCGACTTCGTGACGAGCCGGGAGTTCCAGGACCGGCTGACTCGCCGTGCGAAACGCGCTGGCACAACTCTCGCGCCGGGCCTTTCCGCAGGCCTGGAAGCCTATTTTCGGCTCCTGGAAACATGGAATCGCAAGATAAACCTCACTGGACTCAATCTCGCCGACGCCGCACCTGAGACGCTCGACCGCCTGCTTATCGAGCCGCTCGTGGCGGCACGCCATATTCCGAACGGCGCCACCCGGATGCTCGACGTCGGCAGCGGCGGTGGGTCACCGGCCATCCCGATGGCGCTCGCCGTGCCATCGGTCCGCCTGCTGATGGTCGAATCGAAGACGCGGAAGTCGGTGTTCCTCCGCGAGGCGATTCGCGCGGTCGGCCTGCAGGGAGCCGATGTCGCCGCCTCGAGATTCGAGGAGCTGCTCGCGCGGCCGGAGCTGCACGAGGCGCACGACCTCCTCACGATCCGCGCGGTTCGCATCGAGCCGCGGGTGCTGTCGAACCTGCAGGCGTTTCTCAAAACCCGCGGATTGCTCTTCCTGTTTCGCGGCGCGACCGCGGCCGATCCGTCCGAGACGGTTCCGCCACCGCTGGCCTGGTCCGCCACCTATCCGCTGCTGGAGTCGTTGCGTAGCCGCCTTGTCGTGCTGGAAAAACGTCCCGTCGGCGCGCAGCGGGTGTTCCACGTGGAACGAAAAGGCGGCGGAGTGAACCGTCCGCCCAATTAAGTTCCCAAGGACAACGACTCATCCCGGTTGGCCGTCGTCGGCCGACGAGTGCCGCCCTGGTTGAAATTGCTCAGGTTCAGGTGTGAAAATCCCGTCTCTCAAGTGCTATAAAAAGAATATAGAATTCGTATAATTCCAATATGGACGAAGTCGACGGAGGGCGGATCAAGACACTTCGTGAGCTCAAAGGGATCTGGAGCCAGCAAGCGCTCGCGACATTGGTCGGCGCCGCTCAACCGCAGATTTGCGATTTGGAAAAGGGGAAGGTGCGAAACATCGACGTCTTCCTGAGGGTCGCGGATGAATTGGATTGCACGACGGACTTCTTATTTCGGCGAGGACCCTTTGCTGGCGCGGATACACCCGAAGCTGTCCGCGAAGCCGCCAGTCAGATGTCCTTCGACGTGTTTACTCGACGCATCGACGTGTCGGCGTTGGAACGCGAGCGGTGCGCCCGCGTGTTGGGACATCCGGCAGCCCCGGTCACCGCGACCGGATGGAAATCGCTCGCGGAAATGGTCGCTCTGGCGGCAGGTCCCTCAGGCCCTTCAAACGTGAGAAAGATTTCGGCTTGACGGCGACGGTCCCTCTTCCACGTGAAACAATGCTGTTGACACACAATTACTTGCGTACTAGAGTCCTGAGTACACCATGAATTATGCCTCGCTGGTTGGTCACACGCCAGAACGAGCTCCCCAAGGCCCATCCATTCGCGGACACGTCGTCGCCGTCACGAATCAGAAAGGCGGCGTCGGCAAGACGACGACGGCGATCAATGTGGCCACGTCGCTTGCCCTGGAAGGACACCCGGTCCTGCTGGTCGATGTCGATCCGCAGGGCAACCTGACCAGCGGCATCGGCATGAAGGGGCAGCGCGCGTTCGGCGGCACCGCGTACGAGGCGCTCATGAGCGAGACCGCCAACGCGGAGGCGTTCATCCTTCCGACGCGCGTTGAGAACCTCTCGCTGATTCCGGCGGATCGGAACCTCACGGGCGCGGAAATCGAAATGGTGCCGATGCTCGCGCGCGAACGCCGGCTGCAGCGCGTGCTCGAGCCGCTGCGCGCGCGCTTCGAGTTCATCTTCATCGACTGTCCGCCGTCGCTCGGCCTGATGACGCTCAACGCGCTCGTCGCCGCCGATGCCGTGCTCATTCCGCTGCACTGCGAATACTTCGCGCTCGAGGGGCTGGCCGATCTCGTCGGCACGCTGCGCCGCGTGCGCGGCGCGCTCAACCCGTCGCTCGACATCGAAGGCGTGCTGCTGACGATGTACGACGACCGCACCAACCTTGGTCAGCTCGTCGCGCGCGACGTGCGCGATTTCTTCAAGGAAAAGGTGTTCAACACGATTATTCCGCGCAACGTCAGGCTCGGCGAGGCGCCGAGCCACGGGACGCCGGGCGTGCTCTACGACACGAAGTCGCGCGGCGCCGCGGCCTACATCGCGCTCGCGCGCGAAATGCTGACACGCCACGCAGAGAGGGCAGCATGATCGAACGACGGCCCGCGCTCGGCAAGGGCCTGAGCGCGCTCATCCCCGACGTCCCGGAGCCCGTCCGCCAGGGCGCCATCGAGATCGACATCGATCTCATCGCTCCGAACGACCGGCAGCCGCGCGCGCACGTCGACGACGCGAAGCTCGAGGAGCTCGCGCGATCGATCAAGGAGAACGGCGTCATCCAGCCGATCCTGGTGCAGAAGATCGGCGATCTCTATCGCATCATCGCCGGCGAGCGCCGGTGGCGTGCCGCGCAGCGCGCGGGCCTGCTCAAGGTGCCCGTCGTCGTGCGCGACGTGGCGATCGACGCCGACCGCGAGGTCCTGCAGCTCGCGCTCATCGAGAACATCCAGCGCGAGAACCTCAACCCCGTTGACGAGGCCGCGGCCTATCAGCGCCTGGCGGATGACTTCGGGCTCACGCACGAACAGATTGCGGCGGCGGTCGGCAAGGACCGCAGCTCCGTCGCCAACTACGTCCGCCTGCTGAAGCTCGCCGGCGAAGTGCGGGCGGAGCTGGCTGCCGGGACGCTGTCGATGGGCCACGCGCGCGCGCTGCTGGCGCTCTCCGATCACGCGGCGCAGCGGCAGGCATCGCGCGAGGTGATTGCGCGCGGGCTGTCGGTTCGCGACACCGAAGCGCTGGTCAAGCGGCTCGCCGCGCCGGCGGCCCCGGCGGGCGGCGCAAAGCCCGAGGCACCCGCCACCGACGTGCACACGCGTGCAGCCGTGGATCGGCTGCGCTTCGCGCTCGGGACGAAAGTGCGGATCGTGCGCCGCGGCAAGGCCGGAACCATTGAGATTTCGTTTGCATCGGAAGCTGAACTGAACCGCATCTACGAGCACATCACGGGCGTGCAGTAGCTCGGGAGCTTCCCCCTTTCCGCTTCCCCCTCCCCCTGCTTCCCTGATATAAAAAGGAAGTTTGTGCCGTTCAGGTACAAGCTGTTCGTGCGCGCCCGTCCTGGAAGAGAACGCCATCACCGCCTGACACGATGCCATCACGCGCTTCCGCCACCCGCTACGCGAGAGCCCTGTTCGACGTCGCGCTGAAGGAGTCGGACCCGGTCCGCATCGAGCGTGACCTCGCGTCGTTCGCGGGCCTCATGTCGTCGAGCGCGGAGCTCTCCGGCGCGCTGACCAATCCAGCGGTTCCGGCGGCGGCCAAGCGCCGGATCGCCGACGCCCTCGCGGGGCGCCTCGAAGTCGCCGCGCCCACGCGCAAGCTGCTCCTGCTGCTCGCGGATCGCGAACGGCTGGGACTGGTGCCCGATCTGCTCGAGGTCTACCGCACGCGGCTGCTCGAGCACCAGCAGGTCGTGCGCGCCGAGGTGACCACCGCGGCGCCTCTCGCGCCGGAGCGCGCGGCGCAACTCCAGAAGAAGCTCGCCGACATCACCGGCCGCAAGGTCGAGATGACGACGAGCGTCGATCCGGCGATTATCGGCGGCGTGGTCACGAGGATCGGCAGCACGGTCTACGACGGCAGCCTCGCGAGCCAGTTGGCGCGGTTGAAAGCCAGATTAGCCGTGTAGAAAGACGCATTAGCCGCGTGTAGGGCGGGTCCTGTCGGACCCGCCGGAGAGACGGATATGGCGGACATCAGAGCAGACGAGATCTCCAGACTCATTCGCGACCAGATCGGCAGCTTCACGGCGACGGTCGACGTCGCTGAAGTCGGCACCGTCATCTCCATCGGCGACGGCATCTCGCGCGTGCACGGCATCGAGCGCGCGATGGCCGGCGAGATGCTCGAGTTCCCGCACGGCGTGTTCGGCATCGCGCTGAACCTCGAAGAGGAGAGCGTCGGCGCGGTGCTCCTGGGCGACTTCAAGGAGATCAAGGAAGGCGACCAGGTGAAGCGCACCGGCCGCATCATCTCGGTGCCGGTCGGCGACGAGATGCTCGGCCGCGTCGTCAACGCGCTCGGCCAGCCGCTCGACGGCAAGGGCCCGATCACGACGAAGCAGTTCCTGCCGATCGAGCGTCTCGCCCCGGGCGTCGTCGATCGTCAGCCGGTCAAGGAACCGCTGCAGACCGGCCTCAAGGCGATCGACGGGATGGTGCCGATCGGCCGCGGCCAGCGCGAGCTGATCATCGGCGACCGGCAGACCGGGAAGACCGCCGTCGCCACCGACACGATCATCAACCAGCGCGGCAAGGATGTGATCTGCATCTACAACGCGATCGGCCAGAAGCAGTCCACGGTCGCGCAGGTCGTGCGCACGCTCGAAGAATACGACGCGATGAGCTACACCATCGTCGTCGCTGCGGCGGCGTCGGACCCGGCGCCGATGCTGTACATCAGCCCGTATTCGGCGTGCGCGATCGGCGAGTATTTCCGCGACAGCGGCCGCCATGCGCTCTGCGTCTACGACGATCTGTCGAAGCACGCGCAGGCGTATCGCGAGATTTCGCTGCTGCTGCGACGGCCGCCCGGCCGCGAGGCGTACCCCGGCGACGTCTTCTACCTGCACTCGCGGCTGCTGGAGCGCGCCGCGAAGCTGAATCAGACGCACGGCGGCGGGTCGCTGACGGCGCTGCCGATCATCGAGACGCAGGCCGG
Source organism: Vicinamibacterales bacterium (assembly GCA_035571515.1). GTDB lineage: Bacteria > Acidobacteriota > Vicinamibacteria > Vicinamibacterales > UBA2999 > Gp6-AA40. The sequence goes on along the minus strand of DATNCQ010000141.1, from coordinate 116,344 downwards.
CGACCTCTCGGCCTACATCCCGACGAACGTGATCTCGATCACGGACGGCCAGATCTTCCTCGAGAGCGATCTGTTTCACCAGGGCGTGCGTCCCGCGATCAACGTCGGCAACTCGGTGTCGCGCGTCGGCGGATCCGCGCAGATTCGCGCGATGCGCCAGGTCGCCGGCTCGCTGCGTCTCGACCTCGCACAGTACCGCGAGCTGGCGGCATTCGCGCAGTTCGGCAGCGACCTCGACAAGGCTACGCAAGCGCAGCTCAATCGCGGCCGCCGTCTCGTCGAGATCCTCAAGCAGCCGCAATATCAGCCGCTGCCGGTCGAAAAGCAGGTGGCGATCATTTACGCGGCGACGAAGGGGTATCTCGATCCGGTGCCGGTCGAAGAGCTCCGGCGCTATGAAGAAGAGCTCTACAGGTTCCTCGAGACGCGCGCCGCGAACGTGCTCACCGGGATTGCCGGGAAGAAGATCCTCGACGACGAGATCAAGGCGGCGCTCGAGTCGGCGCTCGCGGAGTTCGGCAAGCAGTTCAGCGGCACCGTCGCCACGGCGGCTGCGGTGGCGTAGCCGATGCCGTCGCTGATCGATCTCCGGCGCCGGATCCGCGCGGTCAAGTCGACGCAGCAGATTACCAAGGCGATGAAGATGATCGCCGCGTCGCGCCTGAAGCGCGCGCAGGATCGCGTCGTCGCCGCGCGCCCGTTCGCGCAGCGGATGCTGCGGGTGCTCAACGGCCTCGTGTCGCGCGTCGAGCAGGACGCGCATCCGCTGCTGCGCATGCCGGCGCAGGGCAGCGGGCGGCCGCTGCTGATCGTCGTCACCGCCGATCGCGGCCTGTGCGGCAGCTTCAACTCGAACGTCATCAAGGCGGCGGGGCAGTTCATCCTGAAGGAGGCGCCGGGACGCGAGATCGCACTCGGGCTGATCGGGCGCAAGGGACGCGACTTCTTCCGCCGTCGCGGCTTCGACATTCGCTACGAGGCCGTCGGCATTTTCCAGAGGCTCACCTTCGGCGAGGCCGTCGACATCGCGGATGCCGCCATCGAGGAGTTCACCTCGGGCCGGGCGTCGAGCGTGTACCTCGTCTACAACGAGTTCAAATCGGTGATGACGCAACGCCTGGTTGTCGAACGGCTGCTGCCGATTCCACGTCTCGAGGGCGAGACTGCGAGCGAGGCAGGTCCCAGCGTTGACTACCTGTATGAGCCGGCGCCGGAGGAGATTTTCAAGGACCTCCTGCCGCGCCACGTGCAGATTCAGGTCTACCGCGCGCTGCTCGAATCGAACGCGGCGTTCTTCGCGGCGCAGATGACGGCGATGGACGCCGCCACGCGCAACTCGGCGGAGATGCTCGAGAACCTGACGCTCTACATGAACAAGGTTCGCCAGGCGGCGATCACGCGCGAGATCATCGAAGTGGTTTCAGGCGCGGCAGCACGATAAGAAGCTATGGCACAGACAGCAGCGACAACGAAACAACAGGTCGGCAAGGTCGTCCAGGTCATCGGGGCGGTCATCGACATCGAATTCACCGAAGGCCTGCCGGCGATCTACAACGCGGTGCGCATCGTCTCGGACGGCGGCGGAGGCGCCGAGAAGATCGACGTCGTCGCCGAAGTCGAGCAGCATCTCGGCGAGAACCGCGTGCGCGCGGTCGCGATGAAGCCGACCGACGGGATGACGCGCGGCATGCTGGTGATCGACACGGGCGCTCCGATCTCGGTGCCTGTCGGTCCCGAGACGCTGGGGCGGGTGCTCAACGTGCTCGGCGAGCCAGTCGATTTTCCGGATCGCCCCGTGCAGTCGAAGGATCGCTGGCCGATTCATCGGCACGCGCCGACGCTCGAGCAGCAGTCCACCGAGCTGAAGATGTTCGAGACCGGCATCAAGGTCGTCGATCTGCTCGAGCCCTACCTGCAGGGCGGCAAGATCGGCTTGTTCGGCGGCGCCGGCGTCGGCAAGACCGTCATCATCATGGAGCTGATTCACAACATCGCGCTGAAGCACGGCGGCGTCTCCGTGTTCGGCGGCGTGGGTGAACGCACGCGCGAAGGGAACGACCTCTGGCTGGAGTTCCAGGAGTCGGGCGTCATCGACATGAAGGATTCGTCGAAGTCGCGCGCGGCGCTCGTCTACGGACAGATGACGGAGCCGCCGGGCGCGCGTCTGCGCGTCGGCCTCTCGGCGCTCACCGTCGCCGAGTACTTCCGCGATGCGGAAGGCAAGGACGTGCTCCTCTTCATCGACAACATTTTCCGCTTCACGCAGGCGGGCTCCGAAGTGTCGGCGCTGCTCGGACGCATGCCGTCCGCGGTCGGCTATCAGCCGACGCTGCTCACCGAGATGGGCGAGCTGCAGGAGCGCATCACCTCGACGAAGAAGGGGTCGATCACGTCGGTGCAGGCGATCTACGTCCCCGCCGACGACTACACCGATCCCGCGCCGGCGACGACCTTCGCGCACCTGGATGCGACGACGAACCTGTCGCGGCAGATTGCGGAGCTGGGTATCTATCCGGCCGTGGATCCGCTCGCGTCGACGTCTCGCATTCTCGATCCGCGCATCCTCGGCGACGAGCACTACAACGTGGCGCGTCAGGTGAAGCAGATCCTGCAGCGCTACAAGGACCTGCAGGACATCATCGCGATTCTCGGCATCGACGAGCTGTCGGAAGAGGATCGCCTGACGGTGTCGCGCGCGCGCAAGCTGCAGCGGTTTCTCTCGCAGCCCTTCTTCGTCGCGCAGCAGTTCACCGGCTTCGAAGGGAAGTACGTGCCGATCGCGGACACGGTGCGCGGCTTCAAGGAGATCGCGGACGGCAAGCACGACGAGCTGCCGGAGCAGGCGTTTTACCTCGTCGGCACCATCGAAGAGGCGGTCGCAAAAGCGCAGGGGATGAAGGCGGCGTAAATGGCGCTGCCGACGAAGCTGATGCTCGAGATCGTCACGCCCGACCGCTCGCTCATCCGCGAGGAGATCGACGAGGTCGTGCTCCCCGGGACGGACGGCGAGTTCGGCGTCCTGCCCGGCCACACGCCGCTGCTCTCGTCGCTGAAGGTCGGCGAGCTGTGGTACCGGCAGGGGCAGGAGAAGCATTACCTCGCCATCGCCTTCGGTTTCGTCGAGGTGCTGCCGGACCGTGTCACCGTGCTCGCCGATATCGGCGAGCGCGCGCAGGAGATCGACATCCAGCGCGCCGAGCGCGCGAAGCAGCGCGCCGAGCAGCGCCTGGCGCAGGCGCAGCCGCACCTCACGGCGGGCGATCTCGACATCGAGCGCGCGCGCATCGCACTGCTCAAATCGCTCATTCGTCTGCAGGTGGCCTCCCGGGCGCGGACAAGGGTTTAATGTAGGGGTTGCTAGCCAGCCTCCGGCAGCTGTTCAAGTACCGCGCGTTAATCTCCAGCCTGGTTGCACGCGAGCTCAAGGCGCGCTATCGCGCCTCCACCCTGGGCGTCGTCTGGTCGTTCGTCAACCCGCTGCTGCTGCTCCTCATCTACACGTTCGTCTTTACCGTCGTGATGCCGGCCGCGCACCCGCCGGAGCTGCAGCCGTTCGCGCTCTTCCTGTTCGCCGGCATCCTGCCGTGGACCTGGTTTTCGTCGTCTCTGCTGGAATCGGCCAACGTGCTGATCGCCGGCGGCAATCTCATCAAGAAGGTGCTGTTTCCCGCGGAGGTGCTGCCGATCGTCAGCGTGCTCGCCGGCCTCGTGCACTTCTGTTTCGGGCTGCCGATTCTCGTCGCGTTCCTGATCTACTACCGCGTGCCGGTGTGGCCCACGGATCTGCTCTGGTTTCCGCTGGTCGTCCTCGTGCAGCTGGTGCTGACCACGGGGCTCGCGCTGCTCGTGTCGGCGCTGACCGTACACTTCCGTGACGTGCGCGACCTGCTCGCGAACCTGCTGACGCTCTGGTTCTTCGCGACGCCCATCATCTATCCGATCAGCCAGGCGCCCGGCCGCGTCCGCCAGCTGCTGAACCTCAATCCGTTCACGCACCTCGCGGTCGCCTATCAGGACGTGTTGTTCAGGCCGGGCCCGTTCACGCAGGGGACGCGGCTCCTCGTCGTGGGCATCGCCTCCGCGCTGGTGTTCTTCACCGGCTACTTCGTCTTCGATCGGCTGCGGGACACGTTCGCGGAGGAAGTGTGAGCATCCGCGTTCGCGACGTCCGCAAGGTGTACCGCCGCTACGGGCGCCGCAAGCAGTTCGCGACGCTGAAGAGCGCGCTGCTGTCGGGCAGCGTGTTACGCGACCTGCACCCCGACGCCGTGTTCGAGGCGTTGAAGGGCGTCTCGTTCGACGTCGCGACGGGGAGGACGTTCGGCATCGTCGGCCGCAACGGGTCCGGCAAGAGCACGATGCTGAAGCTGATTGCGGGCATCGGCAAGCCGACATCCGGAACGGTTCGCGTCGACGGCCGCGTCTCCGCGCTGATCGAGCTGGGCGCCGGGTTTCACCCCGAGATCTCCGGGCGCGAGAACGTCTACATCAACGGCCTGATGCTGGGCCTCGGCCGGCGCGAGATCGCGCGCCGGTTCGACGAGATCGTGCGGTTCGCCGAGCTCGAGGAGTTCATCGACGCCCCGGTGAAGACGTACTCGTCCGGCATGTACATGCGGCTCGGTTTCGCGGTGGCCATCAACGTCGATCCCGACGTGCTGCTCGTCGACGAGGTGCTCGCAGTCGGTGACGAAGCGTTCACGCACAAGTGCCTCGACAAGTTCGCCGAGTTCCGCCGCCGCGGCCGGACGGTCCTGCTGGTCACGCATTCGCTCGACCTGGTGACGCGATTCTGCGACGAGGCGCTGTGGCTCGACGCCGGCGTTGCGAAGGTGCAGGGCGATCCCAAGCGCGTCATCGACGCGTACCTGATGGATGTTGCGGGCCAGGAAAACCGCGAGCTCGCTAAGGCCGGGAGCCGGGCCCCGGGATCAGGGATGCGCGAGGAACCGGCGCTTTCGGATCCCGGAGCGCGCATTCCGGATCCCGGAACCGAGCCCGCCGACATGTTCAAGGCGGCGGAAGGGCGCTGGGGGTCGCGCGAAGCGGAGATCACCGCCGTCGAGATGATCGGCGTCAGCGGCCAGCCCGCGCACCTGTTCCAGTCCGGCGAGCGCGTCGACATCCGCCTTCACGTGCGCGCGAACCAGCGCGTCAGGGATTTCGCCTTCGGCGTCGGCATCTTCAACGCTGAGGGGGTCTGCTGCTACGGCACGAACACGCTGATCGACGGCGGCGTCGCCGGCGAGCTGGCGGGCGAAGGGCTCGTCGTGTTCGAGATCGATGGCCTGAATCTCGTCGAGGGTACGTACAAGCTGGACGTCGCCGTTCACCGGCAGGACGGCGTGCCGTACGACTATCACCGGTTGCTCTACACGTTCCGGGTGAAATCGCCGCGGAAAGAAGCGGGCATCTTTCGTCCGCCGCACCGGTGGTCGTTCTCCGGCGGCATCCGGATGTCCGGGCTGTGACGATCGAGGAGGCGGCACGCTTCGCCGCCGGCATCCGGGCGCGCGGCGGCACGGTGGTCTTCACCAACGGTGTCTTCGACCTGCTGCATCCGGGGCACGTCCGCTATCTGCAGGATGCCCGGCGGCTCGGCGACGCCCTGATTGTCGGGTTGAACTCCGACCGATCCGTTCGCGCGAACAAGGGCGCCGAGCGGCCGATCACGACCGAAGCCGAACGCGCGGAGATCCTGCTGGCGCTCGCCTGCGTCGATGCCGTCGCGATCTTCGACGAAGAGACCCCTGCTGGCATCATCCGGCACATCCAACCCGATGTCCTCGTCAAGGGTGCCGACTGGGGTCCCGGCAACATCGTCGGCCGCGACACCGTTGAAGCGCGGGGCGGCCGGGTCGTCCGCATGGAGCTTTCGCCCGGGTACTCGACGACCGAACTGATCCGGAGGGTGAAGGGCGGTTCCTGAAGCGTCCGGCGCATGGGACAATGGAAGGTCCGACATGCCCACCCCGCGCTCTGCCGCGGGGCGGGCGGTCCGCATGTACAGGCGATGACGACGGCGACATCTCTCACGCTGCGCGCGCTGTTCAGCCGCGCGGCCTCCAAGGCATCTCTCGATCGGCCCGCGCAGGTGATTGCCGGGCTGACGCCGGCGGCAAAGGCATTTGCCGCGACGGTCGCGGCCCGCACGGCGACCGGCGTCACGCTGCTCGTCGTGCCGTCCGACAAGGACGTCGATCAGATGACCGCCGACGCGCGGTTCTTCTACGCCGCGCTCGAGGGCGCGTCGGAGTCGGATGTCGAGCGGGCCGTGCTTCCGCTGCCGTCCCTCCAAGTCGATCCGTACCGCGGCATGACGCCGCACTTTCGCGTGTCCGCCGCCCGCGCGCGGGCGCTGTACGGCGCGGCGACCGGCACGGCGCGCCTGATCGTCGCCTCGGCCGCGGCCCTGCTGCCACGCGTGAGCGGACCCGAACGGCTGCTCAGCGCCTCGCTCGACATCCGATCGGGGACGGAGATCGATCCGCAGAATCTCGCCGACCTGCTCGTCGACGCGGGATTCACCCGCGAGGATCCCGTCGAGGAGCACGGCGCGTTCGCCATCCGCGGCGGCATCGTCGACATCTTTCCTGCCGGCGGCACCGAACCCGTGCGGCTGGAGTTCGTCGGTGACATGGTCGAGTCGCTGCGGCGATTCGACCCGGCGACGCAGCGCTCGACGGGCGCCACCGATCAGCTGCTCATCGTGCCCGTCCGCGAGCGTTTCGACTCGGAAGACGACTCGATCCCGCTCTTCGACTTCCTCTCCACGCGCGGCCTCCACGTCCTGGTCTCGGAGGAGGAGCACGTCAGGGAGCAGGCGCAGAAGGTCCGCGACCAGCTCGGCTCGAGCTTCGAGGACGCGGCGGCGCGCGGCCACGTCGTGGCGCTGCCTCCAACACAGGCGTACGTGGCGTGGGAGGACCTCGAGCCGCGCGTCGGCGCGGCGCGCCGCCTCGAGGAACTCGGCGTGGACGAAGGCAGCCGGATCCACCAGGTCCGCTGCCAGCCCGCGCTCGAGTTCCGCGGCCGCGTCAACGACTGGATCGCCGATGTCCGCCAGTCACGCGAGCGTGGCGATTCCATCCTCTTCGTCGCCGAAAGCCAGGGGCGCGCCGAGCGCACGATCGAAATCCTGCAGGAATACGACATCATCGCCGTGGCCGTCGAGCGCGCCGAGGACGCGTACACGGCCCCCGTCCTCGTCGCCGTTGGAACGCTGTCGCGCGGATTCCGGCTCGCCGACGCAGCGCTGCAGATCTACGCCGAGACCGACGTCTTCGAGGAAGAGCGCCACGCGCCCGAGAAGCGGCGCAACCTGGCGAAGACGTTTCTCTCGGACCTCCGCGACCTGAAGGTCGGCGATCTCGTCGTCCACGTCGATCACGGTATTGGCGAATTCGTCGGCCTCAAGCAGCTGGGGGTCCGGGGCAGCGCCGAGGGCGCGCACGAGTTTCTCGAGCTCAGGTACCACGGCGACGACAAGCTGTTCGTGCCGGTCGAACGCCTCGACCTGATTCAGAAGTACACCGGCGGCGTCCGACCGGCGCTCGATCGCCTCGGCGGCACGACGTGGGAGAAGGCCAAGACACGCGTCAAGAAGGCGATGCGCGACATGGCCGAGGAGCTGCTGAAGCTGTACGCGCAGCGCAAGGCGGTGCCCGGCTACGCCTTCTCGGCCGACATGCACTGGCAGCAGGAGTTCGAGGCGGCATTCCCGTACGACCTCACCGTCGACCAGGCCTCTGCTATCGCCGACATCAAGCAGGACATGGAATCGCCGTCGCCGATGGACCGGCTCCTGTGCGGCGACGTCGGCTACGGCAAGACGGAAGTCGCCATGCGGGCCGCGTTCAAGGCGGTGATGGACGGCAAGCAGGTGGCGGTCCTGGCGCCGACGACGGTGCTGGCGTTTCAGCACCTGAAGACGCTGCGCGATCGATTCGCGGGCTTCCCCGTCACGATCGACATGGTGAGCCGCTTCCGCACCAAGCAGGAAATCAAGGCCACTCTCGACGGCGTCACCTCCGGCAAGGTGGACATCATCGTCGGGACGCACCGCCTCCTGTCCAAGGACGTGCAGTTCAAGGATCTCGGCCTGCTGGTCGTGGACGAGGAGCAGCGCTTCGGCGTCGCGCACAAGGAGCGCATCAAGCAGATGCGCAAGCGCGTGGACGTCCTGACGATGACGGCGACGCCGATTCCGAGGACGCTGAACATGTCGCTCGTCGGCATCCGCGACATGTCGATCATCGAAACGCCGCCGAAGGATCGCCTGTCGATCCAGACCAACGTCGTCAAGTTCGACGCGCCGGTGATCGAGCGCGCGGTCCGCAACGAGCTGGCGCGCGGCGGCCAGATCTACTTCGTGCACAACCGCGTCGAATCGATCTTCTCGATCGGCCATCTCCTGCAGCGTCTCGTGCCCGAAGCGCGCATCGTCATCGGCCACGGCCAGATGGGTGAGGACGAGCTCGAGCGCGCGATGCTCGGCTTCGTCGAGCGGCAGTACGACGTCCTGCTCGCGACGACGATCGTCGAGAACGGTCTCGACATCCCGAACGCGAACACCATCATCATCAACCGCGCGGATCGCTACGGCCTCTCGCAGCTCTATCAGCTGCGCGGCCGCGTCGGCCGGTCCGACCGGCCCGCCTACGCCTACCTGCTCATCCCGCCGCAGGAATCGCTTTCGCCCGTGGCGCGCAAGCGGCTGGCGGCGATCAAGGAATTCAGCGATCTCGGCAGCGGGTTCCGCGTGGCGGCGCTCGACCTCGAGATTCGCGGCGCGGGCAACCTGCTCGGCGGCGAGCAGAGCGGCCACATCGACGCCGTCGGCTTCGAGATGTACATGAAGCTGCTCGAGGAGACCGTGCGCGAGCTGAAGGGCGAGGATATCGAGGACGACGTGCGCGCGACGGTCAACCTCGGGGTCGACCTGAAGATCGACGACACGTACATCCCCGACATGAACCAGCGGTTGATGGTCTACCGCAAGGTGGCGGCGACCCGGACCGAGAAGGAGCTCGAGGCGACGCTCGACGAGGTCGAGGATCGGTACGGGCCGCCGACCGACGCGGTGCTGAATCTCGCCGAATACGGACGCATCCGCGTCATGGCGGACCGGCTGGGCGTTGATACCATCGACCGCGAGGGGCGGCTCGTCGTCATAAAGTTCAGGCCGCAGGCGAAGGTGGACCCGGTCCGGCTGGTGAAGGTCGTCCACGAGTGGCCAGGCGCGGTTCTGGTGCCGCCTGTCTCGCTGAAGGTGGATTTGGAGGCATCGGGACCCGGGATCCGGGATGCGGGATCCGCAAAAACGCAGAACCGCCGGATCCCGGATCCCCGCTCCCGGATCCCGGCCCGGAGCCGGGAAACCTCCTGGTGGACGGCCCGGGCGACGGCTGGCGAGGTCACCACAGGGTTTACCAAGGAGGAGATCCTGCGGAAACCCAAGCAGAACCCGCGCGCGGAGGGCGGCATGTTCGCGCGCCTCGAAGAACTGCTCTCGGCGCTCGCTCCGGGTTAAAATGTTGAATTCCAAGGAATTGCACATGCTGAAACGAATCGCGCTCGCCGCGGTCCTCATGGCGGCCCCGCTCGAAGCCGAAGTCATCGAACAGGTCCTGGTGAAGGTCAACGGCGACATCGTCACCAAGAGCGACTTCGAGCGGATGCAGGTGGACTTCCTGCGCCAGCGTCCCGAGCTGCAGAACGTCACCCCCGAAAGCCCGGAGCTGCAGAAGGCGGTCGCGGAGAGCACGCCGCAGCTGATCCTCAACGCCGTCGACGAGCTCCTGCTCGTCCAGCGCGGGCGCGAGCTCGGCTACGTGATGAGCGACGACCAGTTCAAGAGCGTCCTCGACAACATCAAGAAGGACAACAACATCGACACCGACGAGAAGTTCAACGAGGCGCTGCGGCAGGAAGGGATGACGCTGGCCGACCTGCGCCGGCAGCTCGAGAAGAACATGCTCGAGACGCGCGTCCAGCAGAACGAAGTGGTCGCGAAGATCAGCGTCACCGAGGACGAGGCGCACGCGTACTACGACGCGCACAAGAACGAGTTCACGACCCCGTCCGAGCTGATGCTGCGCGAGATCCTCATCGCCGTCCCGGCGACCGACCGCGGCGTCAACGTCGCCCAGGACGATGCGGCGAAAGCGAAGGCCGAGGACGTGCGTCACCGCCTGCTCGCGGGCGAGCCGTTCGCGCGCCTCGCCGGCGAGGTCTCCGACGCGTCCTCCAAGGCGAACGGCGGGCTGATCGGTCCCGTCAAGAGCGACGAGCTCGCGCCGGCGCTGCAGACGATGCTCGAGAAGATCAAGGTCGGCGACGTCTCGGAGGTGATCCGCACGCAGCGTGGCTACCAGCTGCTGGCGCTCGAATCGCGGACCGAGCAGAAGGTGAAGACGTTCGACGAGGCCCGCCAGGACATCAGCGACAGGATCGCCGAGGAGAAACGGCGTGCCGAGACGCAGAAGTACATCGAGAAACTGCGCGCGGCGGCGTCGATCACCTGGCACAACGACGAGCTGAAGAAGGCCTACGAACAGGCGCTGAGCCAGCGGCAGAAGGCGCTCGAGGCCGAGCGGGCGGCGCCCGCCAAAAGCTGATTCCGCATGAATCACGACTCGCCGATCGCTCCCGGCGCCGACGGCATCGTGCCCGCGTCGAACGAGGAGGTTCGCTGGTACGCGCTCTGGACCCGATCCCGGCACGAGCAGGTCGTCCGCGAGCAGCTCGAACAGAAGCAGGTCGAGACGTTCCTGCCCACGGTCACGCGCTGGAGCCGGTGGAAGGACCGCAAGAAGAAGATCGACTGGCCGCTCTTTCCCGGCTACTGCTTCGCGCGGTTCAACGCGCGCGAGCGTCTGCCCATCCTGAAATGCACCGGCGTGGTGAGCATCATCTCCTTCGAGGGTGAGCCCGCGCCGATTCCCGAGCACGAGATCGACGGCATCCGCACGCTCATCGACAGCGAGCTGGCCTACGATCCCTGCCCGATGATTCGCGAGGGGATGATGGTGGAGGTCGTGCACGGGCCGCTGAAGGGGGTCATGGGCCGCCTCATTCGCAAGGGCGCGCACGCGCGGCTCGTGCTCTCGGTCGACCTGATCGGACAGGCCGTCAGCGTCGAAGTGGACGCCGCCGACGTCCGCCCCTACTGATGAAAATCGGCTCCGTCGAGCTCGCCTCGCCGTTTGTCGTCGCGCCGATGGCCGGCATGACGGACTCGGCCTTCCGCCGGCTCGTCAAGCGGCACGGCGGCTGCGGCCTCGTCGTCACCGAGATGGTGTCGTCGGAGGGGCTGGTCCGCGGCATCGATCGCACGCTGGAGTACGCCGAGTACACCGAGGAAGAACGCCCCGTGTCCATCCAGATCTTTGGCGGCGACCCGCAGAAGATGGCTGCGGCCGCGCAAATCGTCGAGGGGCTGGGCGCGGACATCGTCGACGTCAACATGGGGTGCCCCGTTCCCAAGATCGCGAAGCACAACGCGGGCTGCAGCCTGATGCGCGAGCCCGAGCATGCGGCGACCGTGATCAACGCCATGGCGAAGGCGGTGAAGATTCCGGTCACCGTGAAGATGCGCGCCGGCTGGAACGATCGGTGGCGCAACGCGCCGGATCTGGCGCGGCGAGTACAGGACGCGGGGGCCGCCGCGGTGACGATTCACGGCCGTACCGCGGAGCAGTCGTATACCGGGTCCGCCGATTGGGAGTTGGTGTCGGGCGTCGCGCACGATCTCGCGATCCCGGTGCTCGGCAGCGGCGACTGCGTGGAGCCGATGCAGATCATCGAGCGCCTCCGTTGCGGCGTGAGCGGGGTGCTCGTCGGCCGCGGCGTGCTGCGCAACCCGTGGATTCTCGCGCAGGCCGCCGACCTCGAGGCGGGCCGGTCACCGCGCGAGGTCACGCTCGCCGAGCGCGGGCAGTTTCTCCTCGACTACATCGACCTGCTGGTCAACGAACGCGTGGGTGAATCCGAAGGCTTCCGTCACGTGGCGGGCACGGATCAGACGGGCGCGCCGCGCGAGGCCCGCGGACGCGAGCGCTGGGTCATCAACAAGCTGCGCGCGCTGTGCGCCTGGTATTCGAAAGGAATCGAGTCCGGGTCCCACTTCCGCGTCCGCGTCAACAGCACGACGTCGCTGCCGCAGCTGCGCGAAACCGTACACGAATTCTTCTTCCTTCACTCGGCCGTTACAGCCGGTCCCGCGTTATCCCGATAACCCATCCGTATCGTTGCAGCGCAGCAAGTAGCGCAATTGACACAGGCTCGAACCCACTCCAACAAGACGTCGCCGCGGTCGATGTGACCGAGAGGGCGAAGCTTCATTCGATGTCGGCCATCAGGTCTCGCGGATACACGCTGCTCGTCGCGCTGGCGCTTGGCGCCGCCGGCGCCTGCTCGAGGACGCCTGCCGGCGACCGTCCGGTCGCCGACTACGACCAGGGCACCGGCCGTCTCCGCCGCATCGCCTTCGACGCGAACAAGAACGGCAGGAACGACACCGTCAGCTACATGGACGGCACGCGCATCATCCGCGTCGAGCTCGATCTCGACGAGAACGGCAAGGTCGAGCGCTGGGACTTCTACCGTCCCGACGGCAAGCTCGAAAAGGTCGGTTTCGCGAGCCGCAACGACAGCGTGATGGATTCGCAGGCGTTTTACGAGCCCGCTGGCGTGCTGCAGCGCATCGAGATCTCCACGAAACGCGACGGGCGGTTCGATCGCACGGAGTTCTACGAGAAGAACGTGCTGGTGCGCAGCCAGGACGACGGCAACGGCGACGGCCGACCGGACAAGTGGGACTACTACACGCCCCGTCCCGATCACGCGCCGGGCGAACCGGCGTACGCGATCTCGGCGACCGCCTTCGACGACAGCGGCTCCGGCCGCCCCGAGCGGCGCTTCGTCTACGGGCCGAAGGGAAGCATCGCGCGCGTCGAGTTCGATCGCGACGGCCGCGGCAACTGGCAGACGCGCGCGCTGACCGCGCCCAAGTGACCTCCCCAATGACATTTCCGCTGGGCAAACGCGGCATCGCCCGATCGGCCGCGATGGTCGATGCCATCGCGGGGCTCGAGCAGGCGCTCGTCGCCGACGGCGGCGTCATTATTCGCGGCGAAACGGCCACCGGCGGCGACGTGTTCGCGCGCGCCATCCACATGGCGTCGAACGGCGCGGGCGGTGTCTGCGCCCTCAGCGACCTTCTCACGCGCGCGATGGAGACGGCGGCCCCGAACGGAAAGCCGTTCGTCGTGTTCGATTGCGAGGTTGCCAACGCGGTGGAACGCCGCCTGTTCGGCTCCGATGTCGAACGTCCGGCGCCCGAGGCGCTCGAGCAGATCGCTCAGGCGTCCGTGCTGTACGAGGCGCTCGGGGGAACGCTGGTGCTCGGAAACCTGTCCGCGCTGCCAAGCCGCCTGCAGATGCGCCTCGCGCGTATCCTTCGCGACGGCGAAGTTCTCGTCGCCGCGGCGGAGAAACCGCAGCGTGTAGACCTTCGTCCGATCGCCCTCGTCGACGCCAACGACGACGAGGCCGTGATACCCGATCTGCGGCGGCAGCTCTCGCAGACCGTCATCACCATGCCGCCGCTGCGCGAGCGGCGCGAGGATCTGCCGGCGCTGATCCGCCTTCAGCTGATCGACATCTGCACCGGCCTGAACCTGCCGCCGAAGCGGGCGTCGAGGCAGGCGGTCGCGCTGCTGTCGGCGCTGCCGTGGCCCGGCAACCTGCAGGAGCTCGACGGGCTGCTGCGCGTGCTCGTGTTGAAGGCGCGCGACCGCGTCATCCGGCAGGCCGACGTGCTCGCCAACATCAGGCTCCAGGGCGGACCGACCACGTTGATGTACGGAGGCTCGCTGAAGCAGGCGCGCGCGCGATTCGAGCGCGAGTACGTCGCGTCGGTGCTGGCGCAGCATCACGGACGCATGACCGAGGCGGCCAAGACGCTCGGCATCCAGCGCACGAATCTGTATCGCAAGGTCCGGCAGCTGTCCGTCAGCCGTCGCCGGGCCGGCGATCGGTCACGGGTTTCATAATCCTGCGCGGTGCGTTGCGTTTGCGATACAGAGATTTCGCGGCCGGCGATCGGTCGCGGGATCGCATCGGTAAAATGGGCATCAGGAGTGTGGCGATGAAGCGTGTCGTGGTTGTCGCGATGAGTGTCGCGGTCCTCTTCTCCCAGGCGCCGCTCGAGGCAGGGCAGGCACAGGCGATCGGATTGATTGCGGGTAGCGCCAGCGGCCCCGCAGGACCGCTGGCAGGCGTGACCGTGAACGTCGTCAATGCCGCCGGTCAGGTCGTTGGCAGCGCCGTGACCTCCGCCGCCGGCAGCTTCAGCGTCACCGGTCTCGCGGCGGGCACGTTCAGCGTGAACGTCGTCAGCGCGACGGGTGCGGTGCTCAGCACTTCGACGGCAAGTCTCGCGGCGGGCGCGATGACCGCAACGGTGACGACCTCCGTGTCAGCGGCAGCGCTTGCCGGCGCGGCTGGCGCTGCAGGTGGTGCGGCGGCGGCCGGCGCGGGCGCGGCGGCTGGAGCGGCGGCGGGTGGCGCGGCTGCGGCCGGCGCAGGCGCAGCGGCGGCTGGAGCAGCGGCGGCCGGGATCAGCACCGCAGCGGTCGTGGGCAGCGTTGCCGCGGCGGCGACGGCGGTTGGCACCGCGGCGGTGGTCTCCACGACGAACGACGCAAGCGCAAGCCGGTAAAATACCGCTCGCCGACCTTGGAGGTCTCCCGTGCGGGAGACGCCCGGTTCTCTCTCCCTTCACGCATACAAGTTCAATGAGTGCTCTGCTTCACCGGCGAGTGTTTCTGCTCGCCGTGCCGATGCTGCTCGCGGCGCAACTGTGCCTCGCGCAGATGATCGATCCCAGGGGAACCGCCCGTGTTCACATCGGTCCCCTCTACGCGTCGCCGGCGCTGGCCATCCAGGAATTCGGCCTCGACACGAACGTGTTCAACAACGCCGAGGAAAAGACGGACTTCACCTTCACCGTCGTCCCCAGGGCGACGATGTGGATCCCGTTCGCCCGACGCGCCCTGCTGACCGCCGCGGCGGGAACCGACGTCGTGTATTTCCAGAGGTACAGCAGCGAGCGATCGCTCAACCCCCAGGTCCGCCTTCGCGGCGAGGGGGTGATGGGGCGCTTTCTGACGTTCGCGGAAGGGTCGTACCTGAACACCCGTCAGCGGCCGAACTTCGAAATCGACGCCCGGCTCCGCCGCACGGAGGATGCCGCGCGGGTTGGCACCTCGGTCCGGCTGTCGCCGAAGACGTACGTCGAGCTGTCCGCATCGCAGACCGACGTCGACTTCGCCGCCGACGCGGTCTTCAACGACGTGAACATGCGCGAGACGCTCAACCGGACGACGCGGTCGGCGCTCGTCGCGGTGCGCGACGACCTGACGCCGCTGACCACGCTCGTCGTCCGCGGTGAAGCGGGCAACAGCCGGTTCCCGCTGTCCCCAATCCGTAACTCCGACACGGTCAGCGTCATGCCGGGACTCGAGCTCAAGCCTCGGGCGTTGATTTCGGGGAGCGCCTACGTCGGTGTTCGCCGGTTCACTCCGCGCACCCGTTCGCTGCCGACGTTCAACGGCACGGTCGCGAGCGCCACGCTGAACTACACCCTGCGGTCGTCCACGCGCTTCACGGTCACCGCCGACCGCGACCTGGCGTACTCCTTCGAGCCGCGGGAGCCCTACTACGTCGTGGACGGCTACGGCCTCACCGTCCGCCGCCAGATCGTCGGACGCACCGACGTCACCGGCAGCGCGGTGCGCCAGCAGTACGCCTATCGGGGACTGCTCTTGACGGCGCAGCCGGCCGCCGCCGCCGATCGCGTCGACGTGACCAGGACCTTCTCCCTGAGCCTGGGCTACCGGTTCGGGCAGGACACGCGCCTCGGGTTCGGCGCGTTCTACCGCCAGCGCGAGTCGACCAGCGTCGGCCAGCGCGATTACCAGGGCTTCCGTTTCATCACCACGCTCGACTACGGGATGTAACCAGTCAATGCGCAGATTTCACTTCGTTCGGTGTCTGTCGCTGCTGATCCTTCTGGGATCGGTCGCGCCGTCGGCGCAGTCGGCGGGCGACTACGTCATCGGCCCGCAGGATGTGCTCTCGATCGCCGTCTTCGATCAGGCCGATCTCGGCGGAAAGTACGCCGTCGAGCTCGACGGCAGCTTCACGTTTCCGCTGATCGGCCGCATCCAGGCCGGCGGCATGACCATCCGCAACTTCGAGCTCGAGCTGAAGAAGGCGCTCGCCGACGGGTTCTTCAAGAATCCGCAGGTCACCGTCTCGATCGAGCAGTACCGCAGCCAGCGCGTGTTCGTGACCGGGGAGGTGCGTAACCCGGGGTCGTACGCGCTGACCGGAGACATGACGCTGATCGAAGCGCTCGCCAAGGCGGGGTCGACGACACAGAGCGCGGCGGACGAAGTCGTGGTCGTCCGCGGCGGCAGGGGCTCCGGGCAGCCGGCCGTCGACTCGAGCAAGGATACGATTCGCGTCAATCTCAACGACCTGCAGAGCGGGGTGGCGGGCGCGCGCAACATCGACCTTCGCGACGGCGACACCATTTATGTGGGACGCGCCGAGCTGGTCTACGTCTTCGGCCAGGTCAAGAACCCCGGCTCCTATCCCATCAAGAGCGGCACCACCATTCTGCAGGCGCTGTCGCTTGCCGGCGGCGTGACGCCGAACGGCGCGCTCAACCGCGTCAAGGTGATCCGCCTCGTCGACGGTGACAAGAAAGACGTGAAGGTGAAGCTGACCGACGTGGTCGACGCGGGGGACACGATCACCGTGCCCGAGCGGTTCTTCTGAGAGCGATGACTGACATGAGTTCCGGTTCACTCCCTCCGGCGAAAGCCATCGTCACGGACGCCGAGCCGTTCGACGACCAGCCGTACGTGCGCATTCACGCGCGGCGCACCCCGGCGCACCGTCACCAGGAGCCGCACCTGCGCGATTACCTGCGGGTCATCGCGAAGCGGCGGCACATCGTCGTGGCGGCCTTTGCCGTGGTGACGCTCGCGGGTGTCCTCTACTCGTTCACGGCGACGCCCGTCTACGAAGGCAAGGTGCAGCTCCTCATCGAGGCGGACAACCCGAACGTGCTCAACTTCAAGGAAGTCATCGACGAAGCGCAGAGCCGCCAGGATTACTACCAGACGCAATACCGGCTCCTGCAGAGCCGCAGCCTGGCGAAGAAGACGATCGAGACGCTCGGGTTGTGGGCCAACCCCGAGCTTGCGCCCGTGGCGTCGCGGCAGTCGTTTTCCATTGGCAACGCCATGCGGTCGGCCGGCGTGGCGGTCGCATCGCTGGTCGGATCGGAGCGCACCGCGCCGGGCACGCCCGGAGCCGACGAGACCGCAGCCCAGGCGCGCACCATCGACGCGTTCCTGAGCCATCTCAACATCTCGCCGGTTCGCAACAGCCGCCTCGTCGAAGTGAGCTATCGCTCGGTCGATCCGGCGCTTGCGCCGGCGGTCGCCAACGGCCTCGCGAAGGCCTTCATCGAGCAGAGCCTCGATTTCCGGTTCACGGCCACGAAAGAGGCGTCCGACTGGCTGAACCAGCAGCTCGAACAGCAGCGGAAGCAGGTCGAGGCCGCCGAGACACGCCTGCAGCTTTATCGCGAGGAAAACGGCGCGATCGCGTTCGAGGATCGCGAGAACATCGTCGTCCAGAAGCTGGCCGATCTGAACGCGGCGGTGACGAAAGCCAAAACCGATCGGCTGCAGAAGGAGGCGACGTACCGGCAGCTGGCGGCGGTGCAGAACGATCCCGCGCAGATCGATACGTTCCCGGCCATCCTCGGCAATCAGTTCATCCAGCAGCAGAAGGCATCGCTGGCCGCGTTGCTGCGTGACAAGGCGCAGTTGGCCGACAAGCTGGGCGCGCGGCACCCGGACATGATCAAGCTGCAGTCGGCGATCGAGGAATCGCAGGCCAAGCTGCAGGGAGAGATCGCGAAGATCGTGCAGGGCGTCCGCGCCGAGTTCGAAGCCGCGCTCGCGCAGGAGCGGAGCCTGACCGCCGCGCTCGACGCGCAGAAGGGCGAAGCGCTGGCGATGAACCGCAAGGCCATCGACTACGGCGTCATCGACCGCGACGTGCAGAGCAGCAAGCAGATTTACGAGAGCCTGCTGCAGCGGGCGAAGGAGACGGGGATCTCCGGCGATCTCAGGACCAGCAACGTGCGCATCGTCGACGGCGCCGAGGCGTCGAACGCCCCGGTCAGCCCCCGCCGATCGCGCGACATCCTCGCGAGCGTCTTCGGCGGCGCGTTGTTCGGGATCGGTCTCGCGTTCTTCTTCGAGTACCTGGACAACCGCGTGAAGACGCCGGAGGAAATCGAAGCGCACCTCGGATTGCCGTCGCTCGGCCTGATTCCACTGCTGCCGCGCGGGACCGACGCATCGCCGCTCATCAACAACGGCGTGCCGCCGAATTTCGCCGAGGCGTTCCGCGGCCTCCGCACCAACATCCTGTTCTCGACCACCGAGAGGGGCGCGCGCTCGATCGTCGTCACGAGCACCGGCCCGGGCGAAGGCAAGACGACGGTGGCGACCAACCTGGCGATCGGCATCGCGCAGGCGGGCATGCGCGTGCTGTTCGTCGACGCCGACATGCGGCGGCCGCGCGCGCACGAGCTGTTCGAGGTGGGAACGGAGCCGGGGCTGTCGAACCTGCTCGTCGGCGTCGCCAGCGTCGAGGCCGTCGTCTCGCAAACCGCGGTGCAGAACCTCTGGTTCATGCCCGCCGGGAAGACGCCGCCGAACCCGGCGGAGCTGCTCGGCTCGCGCCGGTTCCTCGACGTCATCGAGTCGATGAAGGCGCATTTCGACTACATCGTCGTCGATACGCCGCCGGTGATGGCGGTCACGGACGCGACGGTCGCCGCGCATCGCGCCTCCGGCGTGCTGTTCGTCATCGCCGCGGACGTGACGAGCCGCCAGGAAGTCGAGTCGGCGCTCGACCAGCTCGATCACGGGCAGGCGCGCCTCATCGGCGCCGTGCTCAATCGCGTCGACCTCGATCGCAACGCGTACTACTACGCGAAGTACTACCGCAAGCAATACCAGGCCTATTACACGCCCGCGGCCGGCTGATCTCCATCGACGTCCGTCGATGCTCCACATCAACACCGAAGCGCTTCAGACATTCACCCTGCCGGACGGCGTCCGTCTGCCCGAAGACGACGTACGCACCTGGCACGACGAGCGGGCGCTGCGTGGGTGGTCGGAGATGTCGCGGCGCGCCGCGCGCATCTATCTCCTCCTCGCGCTCGACACGATCGCGGGGCTCGGCGCCGTCGTGGCGGCGATCAAGACCTGGAGCGTCGTCTCGAACAACGGGCTCCGGCCTGTGCCGAGCGCGGTCCCGCTCATCGCGATGGTCTGCTGCATCCAGCCGCTGGCGCTGCACGTGACGGGCGCGTACGGCGGCGCGAACGCGCGGCGGAGCCTGGAACGGATTGCCGCCGGCGTCGCGATCAGCGCCCTGGTGGGGTGGGTGCAGGCCCAGTTGTTCGGCGAAGGCACGCCCGACATACCGAACAAGACGGCCTACCTCTACTCGGGGGCCCTCATTGCGTCCTACGTATGGCTCGGCCGGCAGTTCGCTCATTTCGTCATCGAGGCAGGCTTCAGGCGCGGGACGCTGCAGCGGCGCGCGATCGTCATCGGCGAGCCGGCGGAAGTGCAGCTCCTCAAGATGCGCACGGCCTGTTCGTCCACGCCGGACACCGCCATCGTCGGCGCTTTGTCGCCGTTCACGGCGCGAATGGCGCCCGAGGCCATCCGCGACGCCGTGCGCTCCACGGGCGCCCAGATGGTGCTCATCGCTCCGAGCATCCCGTTCGAGGCGTTCCGCAGCATGGTGTTCAACTGCTTCGAGTGCGGCGTCGGCGTGACTCTCCTTCCGCGGGCGCTCGGCTCGCTCGGGTCGTCGTATTTCGAGCTGCGCGAGAGCTCGCTCGGCGTCCTGCTCGACGTCTTCCCGATTCAGCTCGGACTGCCGCGTCTCGCACTGAAGCGCACGATCGACCTCGTGTTGACCGTCGGACTCCTCGCCCTCATCTGGCCCCTGCTCGTCCTGATCGCGATCGCGGTCAAGCTCGATTCGGCGGGCCCGGTGTTCTTCCGGCAGGTGCGCGCGGGCGTCGGCGGGCGGTCGTTCCAGATCCTGAAGTTCAGGACGATGCAGGTGGGGGCGGACGCGCAGAAGCATCTCGTGGCGCACCTGAACGAGTACCCCGACGCGCGGCTCTTCAAGATCAAGGCGGACCCGCGCGTCACCAGGCTCGGGCGGCTTCTCCGGCGGACGTCGCTCGACGAGCTGCCGCAGCTGTTCAACGTCGTGCGTGGGGAAATGAGCCTCGTCGGACCGCGCCCGTGCGTGCCGGACGAACTGAAGCACTATTCGGCCGAGCACTTCGCGCGCCTGTTTGTCGTCCCCGGCATCACGGGGCCGTGGCAGGTCAGCGGCAGGAACGAGATCCTCGATTTCGAGACGATCGTCCAGCTCGAGCGCGACTACATCGAGAAGTGGTCGGTGATGAAGGACTTCTGGATTCTTCTCCGAACCATTCCCACGCTGTTCCGCCGCGGGGCGTACTGAGCGGACCGCGCGACGTCAGGGGCGCGGCGCGTCGGCTTTCCGGGACGAGATCCCGAGCGTCGTGCGCAGCGCGATGACGAGCACGACCAGTGCGAGCACGTAACTGGCGGCATAAGCGGCGGGCGCCGCCTGCAAGCCGAGCACGGGGCGCCACACGTAGCTCAGGACGACGTACGACGCGGGACCGCCAACGGCCTGCACGATGTACGCGCGCATCCGGCGCTGACTGACGAGCGCCATCTGCAGCGGGTAATCGACCATCTTGAAGACGTCGCCGAGGAGCTGAAATGGAAGCAGGGCGGCCATCGGCGCGAACCGCCTCGTCAGCACCACGCGAATGATCTGGTCCCTGAGCAGGTAGATACCGATCGCCGCGGCGGCGGTGAACACGAACATCTGGGCGATGGTCCGCCGCAGCATGATGCCGCGCTCGCGTTCGGTTGGCAGCGCCGCGAAGTGCGCCATGAAGTAGAGGCCGAGGGCGGTCGTGAGCACGCCGACGTACATGTCCGAGAGGCGCCACGTCGCCTGCAGGTAGCCCGCCTGCTCGAGGCCAAACCCTCGAATCATCGCGTTGCGCACGAGGATCTGCCCGAACGGCAAGGCGATCGACTGCGCGAGCAGCATCGGATAGAAGTGGGCGATTTCACGGGCGATGCCGCGGTCGAAATGCCCGATCAGGGTTCGTGGCGACAGCAGCCCGGAGCGCAACGCGACGGTGGACGAGACGGCGAGCTTGGTGCCGTAGATCGTCACGATGCCGAGCAGTCCGCCCCAGAGACCGAACAGGTACGTGAAGCCGGCGAACACGCAGAATTCGACGATGGTGGACGCAATGCCGGCGCTGGCGACCAGCCTGACGCGCTTCAGCCCGTTCATCGCGCCGAGGATGACGTTGTCCGCGACCGCCATCAGCATCGCGACGGCGGCGACGACCAGGACCGGCCAGTAGCTGCCGGTCAGCAGCAGCCACGCGCTCAGGGGCACGGCGGCAACCGCCGTCAGCACCGCGGCGACGGCGGCCATGCCGAGCACCAGCCGCATGGCGGTGCCCCACAACCGTCCGAGATGTTCGGAGTCCGAGCCGTGGACGGCGGTGAGATTCACGATCGCCGTGCTGGCGCCGTTGGCAATCGCGCCGGTGGCCACCTGCAGGAAGTTGTTCACCTGCCCGACGAGCGCCATGCCGGCAGGCCCGAGGTAGACGGCCGACACCTTCGCGCTGAAGAACCCGAGAACGATGCGCAGCGCCGTGCTGATGCCGGCCCAGCGCAGCGCCGCCCACAACGCCATCTAGCCGACGATCCCCCGACCGACCTTCGACGATGAAATCCGACGCGTCATCCGCACACGGCATTCTCCATATCACGATTCTCCTGGGGATTCTCGGCGCCATCGCGCTGGTGCTCTCGCGCCATCCCGAAGCGCTGGTGCTGACCGCCGTCCCGGTCGCCGCGTTGATGCTCCTGAATTATCGCGTGGCAGCCGTCATCACGACCTGGGTGCTCCTGATCTGGCTGTCACGCCTCGCCGTCGTCTTCTTCGACTTCGTTCTGTTCAGTTACGTCGTGTACGCGTGCATCTGCCTCACCGCCGTCGCCTGCGCGTTGCGCATGGTGGCGCCGGGCCGCGTCCGGCTGCGACTGACGACCAATCCGTGGATCTGGCTCTTCATCGCGGTATTGATCGTTGGCGGGCTTCGCGGAGCCGCGAGCGTGGACGGCATTCCTCCCTGGCTGCTCGTCGACAACGTCGACTACGCCACGCCGTGGGTCTACATCAGGACCGTCGTGCTGCCGGCGGTGTTCCTGCCGGTCCTGGCGATCTTTGTCGCCGCTGCGGTCGAGGACGGCGAGAGATTGACGCGGTTCATCGTCCCGATGTGTGCCTTCGTGTGGGCGATTGGCATCCTCATCCTCGGCGCGGTCGCCCTCTCCGGTCAGAGCCTGCTGGGGATGGCCCAGGCCGACGAACGCAACGAGCACCTTGCGGCGCTTGGCTTCCACTCGAACGAGTTCGGCACGATGCTGGCGGTGGCCTACGCGCTGCTGCTCGGCATCCGGGACGCGGTCCCGGGCCGGCGCGGCAAGACGGCAATCTCGCTGACCCTCGCCCTGGCCGCCAGCGCCCTCGTACTGACGTTCTCTCGCGGCGCCTACGTCGCGTTCGCCGTAACGAACCTGCTGTTCTTCATGCGCGCCTCGCCTCGTCGCAAGGCCGCGTTCGTGATCGTCGTCGTCCTTGCCTTCCTCGTCGCGCCTGCCGCGATCGCCGATCGCGCGCAGTATGCGATCGACAGCAGGGACGCCAACGCGATCAGCGCCGGACGCGTGGACAACATCTGGATGCCGCTGCTGCCTGATGTCAGGGAGCACCTGCTCTTCGGCCAGGGACTCGAGTCGATCATGTGGACCGAGGCGCAGCGGTTCGAGCTGATCTTCCCCGTCAACCTCTCCCACAACGCGTATCTCGACCTGTTGCTCGACTTCGGCATCGTCGGGTCCCTGCCGATCCTCGCGTGGTACGCCTACTTGTGGCGCGGGTTCATCCGGCAGGCGAAGCACGACGAGGACGAGGCCTACCGCCGGTTCTTCTATGGCGGACACCTCGCGCTCGCCTCGCTCGCGGTGTCTGCGCTGGCCAACGACCGGTTGACGCCGACGGCCACGACCGTGTGCCTGTGGATTGCGGCCGGCGTGCTCATGGGGCGGCAAGCGGCGTATGCGAACCGAGGATCCCGGCCGGCGCCGATTGAGCGGACGCGGCCGCGGTGGGTCCGGATGAATGACGTTGCGCCGCGCGGCGCGGTCTCGATCAGCTGATGTGCGGCATCGCAGGATTTCGCATCGGCGAACGGCACTGTGATCGGCGCGCCGATCTGGCAAGCGCGGTCCATGCCCTGCGCCACCGGGGCCCCGATGACGAGGGTTTGTGGTTCGGAGAAGGCGTGGGCCTGGGCCACCGGCGCCTGTCCATCCTCGACCTGTCGACGGGCAGTCGTCAGCCAATGCTGTCGCCGGACGGCCGCTACGTCATGGTCTACAACGGAGAGGTCTACAACTTCCGCGACGTCCGCCGCCGGCTGGAAGTGAAGGGCCGCTCGTTTGCCACGACCGGCGATTCGGAAGTCGTGCTCGCGGCCGTTGACGAATGGGGCGTCGAGGCGGCGGTCCGCTCGTTCATCGGCATGTTCGCGATCGCCATCTGGGACAACCACGAGCGGCGGCTGTTGCTGATTCGAGACCGGCTGGGCGTCAAGCCGCTGTACTACGGGTGGGACGGACGGAGCCTGTGGTTCGGCTCCGAGCTGAAGGCGCTGCGGGCCTTCCGTCACTGGACCCCCGAGATCGATCGCACGGCGCTCGCCGAGTACTTTCACTTCGGATATATCAACGCGCCGCGCAGCATCTATCGCCATGTGTTCAAGCTGGAGCCAGGTCATTGGCTCGAATTGAAGGATGGCGCAGAGCCGGTGATCCGCTGCTACTGGAACGTGCTCGACGCGCTCGACAACCCGGCGCCGGGCAACGAGCAGCAGATGACCGAAGAGCTCGAAGCGCTCATGGTCGATGCCTTCCGCCTGCGCATGGTCTCGGACGTGCCGGTCGGCATGTTCCTGTCAGGCGGCATCGACTCGTCGGTGGTGACGGCGCTTCTGCAGAAGCATCACGGCGACGTCCACACGTTCACCATCGGGTTCGAGGAGAAGCAGTACGACGAGTCGGCGCACGCCAGGCTCGTGGCGAGCCACCTTGGCACCCATCACACGGAGCGGACGCTCGAGACGAGCGAGGCGAAACGCATTCTTCCGTCGTGGGCGGAGCTGTACGACGAGCCGTTCGCCGACGCCTCCGGTATTCCGACCTACCTGGTCTCGAAGCTGGCGGCGGAGACCGTGAAGGTCGTCTTGTCGGCCGACGGGGGCGACGAGCTGTTCAGCGGCTACGGCATCTACACCAGCATGCTGCGGACGCTCAATCGGCGGAATCGCATTCCGCTGCCGATCCGCGCGCTCGGAGGCGCGGTTCTCCGGTCGCTGCCGCTCGACCAATTGGACTCGTGGAGCGCGGCCCGTTTTCCGACACTGCAGCGCGTCCATCCCCGGCGACGCCCGATGTGGAGGCTCTGCCGGGTCCGCGACTGGCTCGGCTCCGCGAGCAACGGCGAGGTGTACGAGCGGATGCTCGGAGCGTCGTGGTGGGGAGGCGATGCCGCGACGCTCGTCAGCGGACCGCGTCCCGCGCGCGCGCTGGCCGACACCTATCCCGGCACGTTCGCGGATCAGATGTGCCTGTGGGACCTGCACAATTACCTGCCCGGTGACATTCTCACCAAGGTAGATCGGGCGACGATGGCGGTCGGCATCGAGGGGCGCGAGCCGCTCATCGACCACCGGCTCGTCGAGTTCGCGTTTCGCACCCCGGTCGACATGCGCCGTGGCAGCCTCGGCACCAAGCACCTGCTCCGGAAGCTCCTCTACAAGTACGTGCCACGCGAGCTCGTCGACCGGCCGAAAATGGGCTTCGCGATCCCGCTCGGCGACTGGCTGCACGGCGATCTGCATCACCTGATCGACGACTACCTCGACCCCGCGCTGATCCGGAAGCGCGGCATGCTCAATCCCGACGCGGTTGAACGCGCGACGCGCGCCTTTCATGCGCACGACGACCTCGCCACCAACAAGGTCTGGTCGATGCTCGCGTTCCAGATGTGGTACGAGCGCTGGGCCTGATCCGTGCGTATCGTTTTCGTCATCAATAGCCTGATCTACGGAGGCGCGGAAACGCAGGTGATGGCGCTGAGCCGCCAGCTGGCGGCGCAGGGTCACGCCGTGGCGATCTACACGCTCCGCCGCGAGAACCCGCGCGCGCCGGAGCTCGACGGATCGGGCGTCGACATCGTCGCCGACTGCAAGGCCTGGAAGTTCGACGTCGCGCTGCTGGCGCGCCTGCGACGCTTCTTTCACGCCTTCCGCGCCGACATCGTGCACGGATTCCTGTTCGACGGGAACCTGTATGCGACGCTCGCCGCCGCGGGCACCGGTATTCCGGCGTTGATGTCGGAGCGCACCGACAACTACGTCCTGCCGCTCCGGCAGCGTCTCGGGCTCGAGCTGACCCGTCACCTCGCCGCCGGACTGGTCGCCAACAGCCACGCTGGCGCCCGATTCACGCAACCCATCCTCGGGATGCCGGACGCCGACGTCCACGTGGTGTGGAACGGCATCGACACCGACGACGAGTCGGCACACGAGAACGGCAACCCGGCGGCGATGGAATTCTTCGGTTCGGCCGATGTGAAGGTCGCGTGCATGGTCGCCCAGATGCGACCCGAAAAGGACCAGTGCTTCGCCCTCCGCGTCGCGCGCGCGCTGGTCGGGAAGAGTCCCGCCTGGCGCGTGCTGCTCGTCGGCGACTGCCTGCCGCAGACGCGCGCCTACAAGGAGACCGTCCTTCGGCTCTACGACGAGCTGGCGCTCGGTTCGTCCGTCGTCTTCGCCGGCCTTCGCCGTGACGTGAAGAAGATCATCCGCGGCTCGAACGTCCTGTTCTGTACCTCTCAGCGTGAAGGTTTTCCCAACGTCGTCCTCGAGGCGATGTCGGTCGGGACCCCTGTTGTGAGCACCGATTACTCGGACATCCGCCTGATTCTCCCGACGCCCTGGCAGGTCGTTGCGAACCGCGCGCCCGAGGATGTGGCGGAGGCGATTATTCGAGCCGATGCCGAGCGGCAGGCGCTTGCCGTCCGACAGCGGGAATGGCTCGAGCAACACGGAACGATTGCGATGGCGGCCCGGCGCCTCGAGGACGTGTACTCCTGCTACGCGGTCCGGACCACATGAGAGCTCCCGGCACACGTCCCCACGTCTGCTTCGTGGCGCCCACGGCCTGGCCGATTCTGTCCGGCGACTCGGCGAACGACTTCGCGGGCGGCGCGGAGGTCCAGCAGAGCCTGCTGGCCAAACGTCTCGCTCGCCGCGGCTACCGGGTCTCCATGATCTGCATGGACTACGGTCAGCCCGATCCCGTCACGGTCGATGGCGTCACCGTCACGACCTGTCATGACCAGGGTGGCGGAATCCCGGTCATTCGGTTCTTTCATCCGCGGCTGACCGGCCTCTGGTCGGCGCTGCGCCGCGCCAACGCCGACATTTACTACCAGCGCGCCGCGGGCGCAGCGACAGGGGTCGTCGGATTATTCGCGCGGTGTTACGGGCGCCGTTTCGTGTATGCCGCCGCGCACGATCTCGATCTTGCCCGCGACGAGACATGGAAGGCGTTTCGGCGGCGCGCGGGGTGGCGGGATCGCCAGTTGTACTACCTTGGGCTGTCCCTTGCCGACGCGATCGTCGCTCAAACCCCGCGGCAGGAGCGTGACTGCCTGCGCTGGTACAAACGCGATGCGAGGTTGATCCGGAGCGGCTATGACGGCGCGGAAACCACGCCCGCGGATCCGGAAGGGGTCGTCCTCTGGGTCTCGATGATGCGCAGCTGGAAGCGGCCGGAAATGTTCCTGGAGCTGGCCAGGCGTCTTCCGCATCGACGATTCCGGATGGTCGGAGGTCGCTCCTCGGAACATGGCGGCGCCGAGGCGTTCGAACGAATAGAAGCGGCCGCGGCGCACATTCCGAACCTCGAATTCGTGGGCTTTGTGCCGCATCCCGAGATCGAGGCGCAATTTGCCGGCGTGCGGCTGTTCGTGAACACCTCGGAGGGCGAAGGGTTTCCGAACACCTTCCTGCAGGCCTGGTCGCGCGGCATACCGGCCGTGAGCGTTGTCGATACCGGATCGGTCGTCGACAGGCGCCCCGTGGTGAACGTCGTGAGCGATCTCGACGAGATGACCGCTCGTGTCGAGACGTTGATGAGCGACGACGTCTGCTGGCGGCGCTCCGGGCTCACCTCGCGCATGTGCTTCGAGCAGTTCCACTCGATCGACTCGGTCCTGTCGTCCTACGAGCGACTCTTCGACGATCTCGCATCGCCCTTCTCCAATGCCGTCGCGCCGGCGGCCGCCGAACGGTGCTGAGCCGGGGAACGCGTTGAAAGTTCTGATCGTTCATTACCGGTTCTACGAATGGGGAGGTCCCGAGCGGTACCTCTTCGGGATCAAGGCGTCGCTCGAGGCCGCGGGACACGAGGTCATTCCGTTTTCGCTGCAGCATGGCCGGAACGAGCCGAGCGCTTACCAGGAGTACTTCGCGCCCGCGATCGGCGGCGGAGAGGCGATGCGTTTTGGCGAGGAAGCGCTGACGCCCGACGTCGTCTTGCGGAAGCTCGGAGGTACGTTCTATTCATCGACCGTCGAGCGCTGCCTCGACCGGCTGATCACCGACGTCCGGCCGGACGTCATGTACGTCCTGCAGTACCTCCGGCACCTGTCGCCGGCCGTCCTCGCCGCCGCCAGGCGGCACGACATCCCGGTTGTGGTCCGTCTTTCCGATTACCAGATGGTGTGCCCGCAAGCCGACCTGTTGCGCGGCGCGCGCGTCTGCGAGGACTGCCTCGAGAGCGGATCGTTCTGGCCCAGCGTTCGTCACGCGTGCGTGAGAGGGAGCCGCACCCAGTCGTTGGTCGACGCCCTGGCCACGCAGTATCACCGGCTCCGCGGGTATTTCGACGCCGTCGACAGGTTCGTCGCACCCAGCCAGGTGGTGCTCGAGAAGATGGTCAAGGGCGGCTTCGATCGCGATCGCTTCGTCGTCATTCCGACCTTCGTCGACAGCGCCCGTTTCACGCCCGGCACCGAGCCACCAGGCCGTCGGAAGACCGTCGCCTATGTGGGTCAGTTGCGGCCGGAAAAGGGCGTCGACGTGCTCGTGCGCGCCTGGCGCGCCGTTCCCGACCGCGAGCGCGCCGGGATGACGCTCGTGATTGCAGGAACCGGTTCCGCGGCGTTCGAGGCAACGCTCAGGGAGCTTGCGGCTGGCGATCCGACAATCGACCTCACCGGGACGCTGCCCCGTGACGGGGTGGAACGGCTGCTGCGCGATTCCCGGGTTTCGGTGATTCCGTCGGTCTGCTACGAGAACCTGCCCAATTCGCTGCTGGAGAGCTACGCCTCCGGCACCCC
Source organism: Vicinamibacterales bacterium (assembly GCA_035571515.1). Classification (GTDB taxonomy): domain Bacteria; phylum Acidobacteriota; class Vicinamibacteria; order Vicinamibacterales; family UBA2999; genus Gp6-AA40. Next base: position 87,616 of record DATNCQ010000141.1, on the reverse strand, counting down.
GGTCATCGCGTCGGGCATCGGGTCGCTGCTCGAGGTCGTGACCAACGGCGAAACGGGCTGGACCTTCGAGCCCGGCAACGAGGCAGAACTGGCGGCGCTCATCCGCCGCGCGATCGTCGACAGCGACACGCTCGACGCGATGGCCGTGCGGGCACGGGCGCGTGCGGTCGACGCATACGGCCCCGCGCTCCACCTCACGAGGCTGGTCGCGCTCTTCACGCGCCTCCTGCCGGCCGAAGCCGATTCCCTGGCGATGCATCCATCATGGACCTGACCGTTATCACCACGTACCGCTGCGACTCGCAGTGCTCGATGTGCCACATCTGGCAGAACCCGACGCTGCCACACGAGGAAATCGCCCTCGCGACGCTGGAGAAGATCCCGTCGGGCATCGACAACCTGAACATCACTGGCGGCGAGCCGACGCTGCGCCGCGATCTGCCCGACATCGTCGACATCCTGTACCCCAAGGCGCGGACGCTCGAGATCAGCTCGAACGGCCTGCACGCCGAGCGCCTCGAGCCGATCATCCGGAAGTACCCGGACATCAAGGTGCGGTTCAGCCTCGAAGCCCCGAATGCGACGAGCGATGCGATACGCGGCGAGAAGGACGGCTTCGAGCGGAAGGTCGCGGGACTGCGGCGACTGAAAGCGCTGGGCGGACGCGACCTCGGTTTTGCGGCCGTCATCCAGGACGACAACGCCGAGGAGATCGTCGAGTTGTACCGGTTTGCGCGCCGCGAGGGCGTCGAGCTGGCGACCTCGGCGCTGCACAACGCGTTTCAGTTCCACAAGAGCGACAACATCCCATACGACCGCGTCCGCGTCGCCAAACGCATCGAAGGCATCATCGTCGAGATGCTGCGCACGTGGTCGGTCAAGAACTGGTTTCGCGCCTACCTGAATCTCGGTCTGATCGCCAAGACGCTCGGCCACGACCGGCTGATTCGATGCACCGCCGGGACCGATTTCGTGTTCGTCGATCCCTGGTCGGACGTGTACGCGTGCAACGTCCGGCCGGACCTGCGGATGGGAAACCTGGCGCAGTCGTCGTGGGCCGAGGTCTTCAACGGCGACGCGACGGAGAAAGTCCGGGCGCACGTCTGTGCGTGCGATCAGAACTGCTGGATGGTCACGACCGCGAGAACGGCGATGCGGAGCGCGATGATGCCGGCGCTGCCGAAGCTTCAGCCGCTGCTGTGGGTCATCGCTAACCGCCTGCGCGTGGCCGTGGGCGGGTCGATCCCGTTCGACCAGTACATCGACTACACGGACGTGCGGTACGACCCCACCGTCCCGAGGCGCGTGCAGTTCCTCAACGTGACCGTCAAGCGCCGTCCACACGCCGCGTCGGCCGCGCCGTACGCGTCGTTCGGCACGTACTTCAATCGGTAGCCCATTCATGCGCATCGCCATGCTCGGCGTCAAGCAGCTCCCGTCGGCGAGCGGCGTCGAGAAAGTGGTCGAGGAAGTCGGGTCGCGGCTCGTGGCGCGTGGACACGACGTGACGGTGTTCACGCGGGAACACCTCTCGCACGGCGCGTCCCGGGAGTACCGCGGGATGCGGCTGCGGCCGACATGGTCGATTGCGACCAAGCATCTCGACGCCAGCCTCAATGCGATCGCCGCGGCGCTCTCGATCCGCACGGATACCGACATCGTCCACGTGCACACGACCAACTTTGCGCCGGCGGTCGGCATCCTGCGTGCGCGCGGCATCCCGGTGGTGGTGCAGAGTCACGGGCTCGACTGGCGGCGGGCCAAGTGGGGCCGTGGCGCGGCCGCGTACCTGCGGACATCCGATTCCCTGTCGCGTCACTGGTCCAACGGCTTCGTCGTCGTGAGCGAAACGCTGGAACGCGCCTACCGCGACACCGGGGGGCAGCCGCCCATCTGCGTTCCCAACGGGATCGCCGCGTGGCCTCCGGAATCGCGCGAGCCGCTCGCCGGGCTTGGATTAGCCGGGCGGCGATACGTTCTGTTCGCCGCGCGACTCGTACCGGAAAAGGGCTGCCACATCCTGCTCGACGCATTCGCCAGGCTGCGCCGAGATGACGTCGATCTGGTCATCGCCGGCGAGGATCTCTACAAGGGCGACTACTCCCGCGGCCTGCGCGCCCGGGCCGGCCCGCGGGTCCATTTCGTCGGCGCCGTGCTGGGCGCGCCGTTCCGCGCGCTCGTGCAGCACGCGGACGTGTTCGTGCTGCCGTCCGAGCTGGAGGGATTGTCCACCGGGCTCCTGGAGGCGATGGCGGCCGGACGGGCGATTGTCGCGACCGATCTGCCCGAGAACCGCGAGGCCCTCGGGAACAGCGGCAAGCTGTTTCCTGTCGGCGACAGCGGCGCGCTCGAAAGCGTGCTCGATTCGCTCCTGTCCCAGCCGGCCAAGCGGGCGGCGCTCGGCGACGCCGCGCGGCGCCAGGTCTTCTCCCGCTACGACTGGGACGTCACCACAGCCCTGCTTGAACGGACGTACCACGACGCCATCGCGCACGCGCAGCCGTTCTCCAATCCAGCATTGACGTGAGCAGCGCCGACCGCGCGAGGACGTATGCGACGGGCGGCCTGATTGCCTGGGCGGCGTTCGCCTTCGGCGCCGTTTATCCCTGGGGCTACGTCCCGCTGGCGATTGGCGCGGTCGTCCTCGGCGGCCTTGGCCTTCCCGCCAACCGCACGTCCTTCCAGCCCTCGTTCACCACCATCGCGACGGCGTTGGTCCTCGCGGCCGTCGCGCTTCAACTCGTGCCGCTCGCGGTGCCCTCGCTCGCGACCCTCAGTCCAGGTTCGCAACGGGTGCTGACCGCCACCGACGTCGGGTACGCCATCGGCGCGCGCGCGACGCATCCGCTGTCGGTCAGCGCCGATCGCACGATGCTGGGCCTCGCGGCGTTCGCCATGCTGCTCGTCTGGTGCGCGTCAACGGCGGCGATTGTCCGAAAGGCGCCGGCACTTCAAGCCGTTGCCGGCGGCGTGGTGTTGGTGGGTGCGTGCCTCGCCGTCGTTGGCCTCGCGCAGCAGGCCACCTTCAACGGGAAGCTCCTGTGGTTCTGGACGCCGCGGTTCTACGCCACCAACGCCTTCGGTCCGTTCGTCAATCGCAACCACTTCGCCGGCTGGATGCTGCTCGCGATTGCGCTCGGCGTCGGCTGGCTGTTCGGCAGAATCGGTGACGCCAGCGGCCTGCGAGCGCCGACGTGGCGCGAGCGCATTCTCTGGCTCGGCTCGAAACAGGCCACGCCGCTCATCGTCGTCGGGGCCGCCGTCATCGTCATGGCGTGCGCGCTCGTCTGGACAATGTCGCGGTCGGGCATCGCGGCAACCGGCGTCGCGCTGGCCATTCTTCTCGCAGCCGCGCTTCGCCGTTCGAAGCGGACGTTGCGGCGGCTCGTCCTTGCCGGCTACCTCGTCATGACCGTCGCCGGCGTGATTGCCTGGCGCGGCGAGCACACTCTTGCCAGTTGGTACCGCAACACGACGACGCTCGAGTGGCGTGTCCGGCTCTGGGAAGACACGATGCCGGCACTCAAAGAATTCTGGCTCACGGGATCCGGCGTGAATACCTATGGGACCGTGATGCTCGTCTACCCACGGACGGACACGTCCGTCCAGCCGCGCGAGGCGCACAACGACTATCTACAGATGGCCGTCGAGGGAGGCCTGCTCGTCTGCGTTCCGGCCGTGCTGCTCGTCGTTGCCGTGGGCCGGGCCATCTCCGCTCGTCTCCGTCAGCCGCAGAGCGAGACGGCCTGGTGGATTCGCATGGGCGCCGTCGCGGGCATCTGCGGCATGGCGGTCCAGGAGCTGACGGAGTTCAGCCTTCAGATTCCGGCGGTCGCGCTGTTGTTCGTAACCTGCGTCGCGATTGCCATTCACCAGCCTGCCCAGGCGCCGGCGCGCCGCGTCCGTCCACAGCCGGCCGGCGCTCTCGTGACCTCGATCTAGCAGCCGCTCCAATCAGACAATCTACGGCCGCCAACCGTATCGATGCCGACGAGGACGGAGTCGCGTGTGTGGTCAGCAGGTGGGACAGAGCTGATGGTCGGAGGGCCAGACCCATTTTTCGAACGGACTCCTGATGGCGAGCTTCAGAAACCGTCGAAGGCGGCGAGAACGCTTCATGTTCAATTCACCAGAAAGAGAGCCGCGAGGGTGCACGCAAGGGCGACAAGCCGCCAGGCGCCGGTAGTCATCACACCGGTCGAGGCTCCAAGTTGCGTACCAGCAAAAAGCTGCCATTTCGTGCACGCGGGGGTACGCCTCGCGGGACAAAAAGGAAAAACGTTAGAGTGTTGAGGCAATGTCCCTGAGAGTGGCCTTCGACCTTGACGGCACGATCGCCGACATGGAGAGCGCGCTGCTCCGCGTTGCCGAGCAGCTCTTCGGTCCGAACGTGGCGCTGCGTCCACCGGGAAGCGAACATCTCGACGCACCGGCCAGCGTGGACGACGTGGCCGACAATCCGGCGAAAGTGGAGGCGCGGCCGGAAAAGAAACAGGTCCTCGGCGGCGCCCAGCTGCGCCAGGTGTGGGAGCGCGTCGCCGCGACGGAGAATTTCTGGGGCACGCTCGAGGAAATCGAGCCGGGTTCGGTCGCACGGATTGCCGCGCTTCGCAACGAGCACCGCCTCGAGGTGATATTCCTCACGCAGCGGCCGGACACGCAGGGCGACATCACCCAGCTGCAGACGCAGCGCTGGCTCCGGGCGCGCGGGTTCGAGCTGCCGTCCGTGTTCGTGCTTCGCGGGTCGCGCGGCCTCGCGGCGGCCGCGCTGCAAATCGACGTCGTCGTGGACGATCGGCCCGAAAACTGCCTCGAGGTCGCCACCGAGTCGCGGGCGCGTCCCCTGCTGCTCTGGCGCGATCCCATCGAGCTGCTGCCACCCGGCGCGAAGCGGCTCGGCATCGAACCGGTGCCGTCCATTGCCGAGGCGGTGCGGCTGATCGAGGCGATGGTGCCCGAAGCGCCGAAATCGACCCTCCTCTCGCGCCTGCGAAACGTCATCGGCATCTAGCGCGGGGATGATTACCGCGGTCCCCCTCATCCTGTTCGTCAGCGCCACGCTCGCGTTGTGGCTCGCGGCCCTGATTCGCCAGCGCGCGTCGGCGCCGGGCGGATACCCGTTCATGTGGCTCATGGCGTCGGTCGCGCTCTGGTGTCTCACCAGCGCGTTCCACGGACTGACGCCGTCGCTCGACGAGAAAATCCTGTGGGCGAAGGTGCAGTACCTCGGCATTGCGACGGTCCCCCCGCTCTGGTTCGCGTTTCTCTCCGACTACGTCGGCGCACGGTGGTCCGCCGACCGGCGCGTCCGCATCGCGCTCGGCGCCCTCGCGACGACGACGATCCTGCTGGCGTTCACCAACGAAGCGCACCACCTCATCTGGAGGTCGGTGCGGATCGCACCGAACGGTCTCGCCGCCTACGAGCATGGCGAGGGGTTCTGGGTGGTGGCGGTCTACCACTACGTCCTGCTGCTCGCGGGCACGTACGTCCTGGTGCGCGCCATGCGGCGCTCGCCCGCGGCGTTCAAGGGGCAGTTCTCGACGCTCATCGCCGCCAGCGTGGTCCCCTGGGCGTGCAACGCGGTCTACCTGTTTGAGCCGCAGCTGCTCGCCGGCTTCGACGCCACGCCGCTGTCGTTCGCGTTTTCGGGACTGCTCTTCACGTGGGCGCTCTACCGGACGTTTCTCTTCGACCTGATTCCCGTCGCGCACGACATGCTCGTCGACAGCCTCAGCGACGGCGTCGTCGTCGTGGACCCCGCGGGCCGGGTGCTCGACATGAACGCGGCCGCGCGCAACCTCGGCCAGCCGGGCGTGAGCTGGATCGGCAAGACCGCGCGGGAGGTCTTCCCGTTTCTCGCCAACTCCGAGCTGACCCTCTCGTCCACGCCCTCGTCCACGCTGGTAGCCACGTCGGACCCGGATCCGGTTCACTACGACGTCCGCACCATGCCCGTGCGCGCCAGGGGCGGCAGCTATGCAGCCTGGGTCATGCTCGTGCGCGACGTCTCGGCGCAGATGCACGCACAGGCGGAGCGCGACGCGCTCGAGTCGCGGGTGCAGGAGCAGCAGAAGCGCGAGAGCCTGAGCGTGCTGGCCGGGGGCCTGGCGCACGACTTCAACAATCTGCTCGCCGGCATCGTCGGCAACGCCGACCTGCTCGCGCTGCAGATTCCTCCGTCGAGCGGCATGGGCGGCCACATCGGCGCGATCATCCTCGGCGCGCAGCGCGCCGCGGACCTGGTGGCGAAGATGCTCGCCTACGCGGGCGAGCGTCACGGCTCGATGGAGACGATCGACCTCGACGCGCTGATTATCGAGATGCTGGAGCTGCTGCGAGCGTCCGCGGCGCGCCACTGCTCGCTGCAGTATCACGGCGAGCCGGCGGTGATCGTCGGCGACGCGACGCAAATCCGGCAGGTGGCGATGAACCTGATCATCAATGCCGCGGAAGCCGTCGAGGAACACACCGGCACGGTCGTGGTGTCGACGGGCGTCGAGCGGCTCTCCGCCTGGAAGCTAGCGGACATGACGTTCGGCGGCGATGCCGAGCCCGGCACCTACGCGTTCCTGGAGGTTCGCGACAACGGTCCCGGGATGGACGCGGAGACGCTGTCGCGCATCTTCAACCCGTTCTTCACCACCAAGCAGACCGGGCACGGCCTCGGCCTCGCGGCGGTGCAGGGCATCGTCCGCGGCCACCGCGGCGCGCTGCACGTCGACAGCACACCGGGCAAGGGCGCGCGATTCTGCGTCTGGTTTCCCGTCGCTCAGCAGACCCCGGGCTCGAGCATTCCCCGCAACCCTTCCACGCTCTCGTCCACGTCGAAGTCGTAAATCTGGGTGTCGGCGAGCGCGGCGAAGAATCTCGTCGCGATCGGCTCGTGCGCAGGGTGGTCGAGGTAGGCCCGCAAGCCGTCGGGATCGTCGAATTCGAGGATGGCGGCGTACGGGAAGTCGGTGTGGGTCAACTGCTCGTAGGGGCGGCCGATGCGGATCCGCCGGCCGACGGTCGCGCGCCGGATGGAGGGGATGTCGCGCAGCGCGGTCTCCCACGTGTCGAGCAGCGCGCGACGCTCCGTGACGGACACGTCAGGGCGAAGTCGAAACAGCACAAGATGAGTGACCATGGTCTCAGGCCTTGGGCGGACGTTTCGGGTACTTGCCGGCCGGACGGAATGGGCGTCGCGACAGACCGCGTTCCGGCGGGCCTGGAGGTGGAGTGATCGGCTGCTCGGGTTTCGGCGGCGGCGCCGGCTTCGGCTCCTCGCTCGGCCGCGGCTCTCGGTTGGGTCCCTGCGGACGCGGCGGCTGCGCCGGCTCTTCGGTGCCCTGGCCGCGCATCCAGGGCTTCTTCGCTGCGGGCCGCCACCTGGCGTCTGGGCGCTTCTTCCAATTGGGCTTCTTGCCTTCGGGCCTCGTCCCTTCGAACCGCTTCCCCTCGGGTCTCTTTCCTTCGAACCGCTTCCCTTCGGGTCTCGTTCCTTCGAACCGCTTGCCTTCGGGCCTCGTCCCTTCGAACCGCTTCCCCTCGGGTCTCTTCCCTTCGAACCGCTTCCCTTCGAACCGGTTCCCTGCAGGCCTGTCGCCCTCTCGGTTGTTCCCTTGACCCTGCCTGAAACCTGATCCCTGGCCCCTGCCGCCTTCCGTGTTCTTCCGCTGCCATCGCTCCTGCCTCATGGCGGCGTTGCGCTGCTTCTTGGCGTCGATGAACTTCTGCCGCGGGTCGCGATGCTCGCCGCCCGGCCGCCAGTCCCGGCTTCGCCGCTCTCTCTCGCCGCCGGGCTGGTCGGGGCGAGCGCCCGTTCCCCGGGGTCTCTCACGACCGGCGTGGTCGGGGCGAGCGCCCGTTCCCCGGGGTCTCTCACGACCGCCGTGGTCGGGGCGAGTGCCCGTTCCCCGGGGTCTCTCGCCGCCGGGCTGGTCGGGGCGAGTGCCCGTTCGGCGATCTCTCTCGCGACCGCCTTCGCCGGGCCGACCGTGTCGCTCACCGCCGCGGTTCCAGGCGCCGCCTCGCGTCTGCGCGGCGCGCGCAGCGTCCTGTGATTCCCACAGCTTCCCGCGCGCGAAATATTTCATCTGCGCGTCGGGATGCTTTTCCTTGATGCGCTGAAACGTGGGCAGCAGCTCGTCGCGGTCCGCCGCGCGAAACGCGGTCGGCAGTCCGCCCGCGATGATGGTCCAGTAGGCGTAGCGCGGTGGCATGTGTCGTTCAGTCCTCGCCGATCCGTTTCAATTTCTCGACCAGGGTCGTCCGCTTGATTTTCAGGAGCTCGGCCGCCTTGTTGCGGTTGCCGCCGGTCCGCTCGAGCGATCGGCGAATGAGGTCGCGCTCGATGGACGACAGATACGCGGGCAGGTCGAGTCCCTCCTCGGGGAAATCGACGAACGGCGTCGAGGCCGTCTGCGGCAGCGCCTGGATCTCGGGCGGCAGATCCGCGATGTCGATCTCGTTGCGGCCGACGCCGAGCGCGACGGCGCGTTCGACGGCGTTCTCGAGCTGCCGCACGTTGCCCGGCCATCCGTAGGCCATCAGTGCGCGCATCGCCGCCTGCGCCACGTGCATCCCCGTGCCCGGGGCGAACTTCTCGAGGAAGTGCGTAACGAGCAGCGGAATGTCGTCGCGACGGTCGCGCAGCGGCGGCAGTTGCATCGGGATGACGTTGAGCCGGTAGTACAGGTCTTCACGGAAGGTACCTTCCGCCACCATCTTCGCGAGATCGGAGTTGGTCGCTGCGATGAACCGCACGTCCACCTTCACCGTCTGGCTGTCGCCGACGCGCTCGAACTCGCGCTCCTGCAGCGCGCGCAGCAGCTTCATCTGCAGCGCCGTGCTCATCGTCCCGACTTCGTCGAGAAACAGCGTGCCCTTGTGCGCCTGCTCCATGCGGCCCTGCCGTGTGCCGACGGCGCCCGTGAAGGCGCCGCGCACGTGGCCGAAGAGCTCGGCCTCGAGCAGTGTTTCCGGAATCGCGCTGCAGTTGAGCGCCACGAAGCGGTGCGCGCGCCGCGGGCTGCCGTGATGGATCGCCCGCGCGACCACCTCCTTGCCGGTGCCCGTTTCACCCGTGATCAGGATCGTGCTCGCCGATCGCGACACCGTTTCGAGCAGCGTGAACAGCTCGCGCATCGGGCGGCTGCGGCCGAGGATGCCGCCGAACTGGTACCGCTCCTCGAGCTGCGATCGCAGGTAGGCGTTCTCCGACTTGAGTCGCCGCTGCTCGATCGCCTTCTGCAGCACGTGCATCAGCTCGTCGAACTGAAACGGCTTGGCGATGAAATCCGACGCCCCACGCTTGATCGCATCCACCGCGTCCTTCATCGTCCCGTAGCCGGTGATGACGATGCCGACGATGCCCGGGTAGCGTTCGAGTGCAGTTTCGATCACCTTGGTGCCGTCGACGCCGGGGAGCCGCAGGTCGGTGATCACCACGTCGAACGCGAACTGCTCGAGGAACTGAATCGCCTTTTCGCCGTTGTCGGCCTCGACGACCTCGAAGCCCCGCTCGCTCAGCCGCTCGGCCATGAGCGACCGTAAGGCAGGCTCGTCGTCGACAAACAGCAGGTGGAGCACCGCCAATAGTTTGACACACCCTGGAAGCGGGCGAAGAATGGGCTTAGGATTCAGCCATTTAGGCCGGCTAAGGCTTTGGGCCCATCCGCCCGATACACGCTTGTGAAGCCGTCAGGGCCTGATTCCGGGACCATCCCTGAATCCTGAGACCTGACACCTGAAACCTTATGGACAGACAAACTCTTTCGATCATGAAGGCCTGCGAAGCGGTTGGTGTGAGCCGACGCACGATTTACAACTGGATCTCGGCGGGGAAGGTCGAATACGTCCGGACGGCCGGCGGCTCGATTCGCATCTTCGCAGATTCGCTGTGGCGGGACGCCAACGCCCGTCCGGCAGCCGCGAACTCTGTGGCGCACGCTGCGACGACCGGGCAATCCGCCTAAGCCCGGTCGGCGCGGAACGATGCGAATGGAACCCCCCATCCAGGATCCGCAGCTTCGCCAGCTTTTTCATCAGCTGAACAACCAGCTGGGAATCGTGCTGGCGCACGCGGAGTTGCTCGAAGCCAAGGCTCCGGACATGGCGCACCGCGCGCGCGCGGAGCAGGTCGTGAAGAGCGTGCTCGACGCGATGGGCACGGCTAAAGAGATCAGGCGCCGTTCTGAGCCACAGACGCCGGCCGAAGTCTCATCACGAAACACGAAGCCCGCCGTTCAGTGAAGCCTGTTTCAATCAGGCACGACATCCTCTTTTTGTAATTCAAGTCGTCAACGAATTGGCGAGCAAGACCGCCAAAACCGTCGATTCGTTGACGATTCGGTCGTTTCCGACCGATTCCCCAGACGTCCGCAACTTCACAAAAAACAACGCTAAGACCCAGTAATTCCAAAGCCTTACGGGGTGAGCGCGACTCGTGATCCGCATCACTTTCCCACCGGCTGAGCTTATTGGTATACCCGTTGCCTATTGGAGGTCCGGAGGTCACACACATGCGCCCGCGCCAGCGTTCGGTCAAAGAGAATCCCCGCGTCGTTGCCAGCCTTCCGTTTGTCGAGCAGCTTGCTCGCCGAGTAGCGGCGACCATGCCCCACTCGATCGACATCGGCGATCTCGTCCAGGACGGGGTCATTGGATTGATTGACGCAGCGCATCGTTTCGACGAGTCGCGCGGGATCAAGTTCGAAACCTTTGCCGAACGCCGCATCCGCGGCGCCATGATCGACGCGCTGCGCAAGGACGCGTGGCCGCGCGGCGTCCGCCGCCAGCGGCGTGAGCTCGAAGCGGCGCGCGAGCAGCTGCGGCGCGAGCTCGGATGCGAGCCGTCGCTCGCCGACCTCGCCGCCAAGATGGGATCGGACGAGAAGCGCCTCGGCCGCACCATCGTCCGCATCAACGCGATTGAATCGACCTCCCCACTCGCGAGCGGAGAAAACCTCGATGAGTCGACGCTGCCGGCGGCGCTCATTCCGTCCGAGCCCGAGCAGCCCGACACCGCCTACGAAAAATCCGAAACCAAAGATCGCATCCGCGCGGCCATCGAATCGCTGCCCGCGCGCGAGCAGAAGGTCATCGGGCTCTACTACTACCAGGAAGCCACGATGAAGCAGATCGGCGCCGAGATCGGCGTCAACGAATCTCGGGTATCGCAGCTCCACGCGCGGGCCATCCGCCGACTTCGCGATGCGCTGGCCGGATCAATGCCGGCGGCTGAAGCCGCGAAGGCGATGCGGACTGCGATACTTGAGTTCCAGCAGAAGCCGCGGATGGCGAAGGCGACGCTCGACAGCGCGGCCCCGCAGGCCGACGCCGTCGCGGAAATGCCCGCGGCCAGGCAGACGGCCGTCGTCGTCGACTACGCGAGCGTTTCGCGCACCGCGCGCAGCAAGTCGGACAGCCTGAACGGCTTGGCGAGCCAGCGGCAGCCGCTTTCCTCGAGGAAGCGCTCCGCGTCGGTTCCCGCGACGTCGCCGGTGACGAAGATCACGCGGCGCGCCAGCGACGGCGTCGCCGCGGCGATGGCGCGGTAAAGCGTCATCCCGTCGACGCGCGGCATCTTCAGGTCGCAGATCACCACGTCGTAGTTCGTATTCCTCAAGCAGGCGAGGGCCTCCTGGCCGTCGCCTGCATGATCCACTTCCAGTCCAGCATCCGTCAGCGCTTCGGCGACAGCCGCCGCCAGCGCGCGCTCGTCCTCGACGATGAGCACCGAGGAGCCACGTACCGCGTCCATCGGCGGCAGCGTCTGCCGTGGCGCCCGTATCGGCACGTCCGCGCCGTTGACGGGCAGTTCCACCGCGAAGGTGGCGCCGCCGCCGGGCGTCGTCCCGACGCGAATGCGGCCCCCATGCTCCTGCACGATCGCGTAGGCGACCGTCAGGCCGAGCCCCGTCCCCTTGCCGACCTCCTTGGTGGTGAAGAACGGGTCGAAGATCCGCGTCTGGACCTCGCTCGGCACGCCGGGGCCGTCGTCGGCGACCTCGAGGATGGCGATGTCGCGACCGATGTCGTGCCGCGTGCGGACGGTCATGGCGCCGCCGCCGTTGGCGCCGAGCATCGCCTGTTCGGCATTGATCAGCAGGTTGAGCAGCACCTGCTGAATCTGGTGGCCGTCGGCGAAGACGCGAGGAAGGGCGGGCGCCAGTTCTTCGCGAACCGTGAGCGAGGGCGTCTGCTCGTAGGCGCGCAGGGCGAGCGTGCCCTTGACGACCGTATTGACGTCGATCATCGCGCGCGTCGACTGCCGCTTCCGCGCGAACGTCAGCAGGTTGCGGACGATACGCGCGGCACGCTCGGCTTCGCCGAGAATGACGGACGCGCCGCGCTTGGACGTGTCGTCGAGCGGCTTCTCCGACAGCCGCTCGGCCCAGCTGAGGATCGTCGCCAGCGGGTTGTTCAGTTCGTGCGCGACGCCCGAAATTGTCTGGCCGAGGGCGGCCATCTTCTCGGACTGGAGGATCTGCTGATAGATGTCCTTCGACTGATCGTCGAGGCGTTTCCGCTCGCTGACGTCGCGGACGAGCGCCTCGACGCGCAGCAGGCCGCCATGCCGCGCCGGACGCGCGCGCGCGGTCACCTCGACCCAGACGGGCGACCCGGTGACGCGGCGCATGCGCAGCAGGTAATCGGTGACGCTGCCGCCCTCGACGAGACGGGACAGCAGCGCCTCCCTGGCGTCGGCGTCGACGAACCGCTCGCGCGCGAATGGCGCCACGTCGGTTTCGGGCGTCTCCGCCGCGTAGCCGAACAGCTGCTTGAGATAGGGATTGGCCGCGAGCGTCGTTTCCGCCGCGTCGACGCCAGGAGGGGCGAGCGCGCCCATGAATACGCCTTCGCGTACGGCTTCGAACAGGCGCGCGAACGCGTCCGCACGGGTCTGCGCAGTCACGGGACGGGGAGACTTCGCGATACGGCAATGCTACGCCGCGAAAAAGCCGCGACACAAGGCGGACCGTGAGCTCCGCCTTTTGTCACCCGCACAACGTGTTCGGGGTTGTCGGGTAGTCTGTACGGATGACGCCGACGACGGACGCCGCGCAGCGGCACGCCTCCGCAGAGGCTTCGGCGCGCACGCGCACCGCGTACGTGGCGTGGCTCACCGTCTGCGTCCTGTGGGGTACCACGTACCTCGGCATTCGCATCGCGCTCGAGACCATTCCACCCGCGCTGCTGGGCGGTCTTCGGTTCACGGTAGCCGGCCTCCTGCTGATCGCCGTGCTCCGCGCCCGCGGCGAAGCGCTGATCGCGCCCACTCAATGGCGCGGCCTCGCGCTCATCGGGTTTCTCACGATCTGCGTCGGCAACGGCGGCGTCATCTGGGCCGAGCAGTCGGTCCCGAGCGGCATCGCCGCCGTAACGGTTGCCACCACGCCGTTCTGGATGATTGGAATGGATGCCCTGGCGCATGACGGCGATCCGCTGTCGACGCGTCTCGTCATCGGGCTGCTCGTCGGCTTCGCCGGCATCCTGCTGCTCGTGTGGCCCGACATCGCGACCGACACCGCCGAAGGGCACCGGTTCCTGCTCGGCATCCTCGCGCTGCAGGTTGCGTGCGTCGGTTGGGCACTCGGCTCGGCGATCTCGCGGCGTCACGCGCGCTCGGAGAACGTGCTGTCCGCGGCCGCGATGCAGATGGCGTTCGGAGGCCTGTTCATGCTGGTCGCCGCGACGCTGCGCGGCGAGTGGAGTCACCTGGCGTTCACCTCCCGCACGCTCGCCGCGGAAATCTACCTGACGGTGGCGGGATCGATCGTCGGCTACTCCGCCTACACGTATGCGCTGCGGCACCTGCCGACGGCGACGGTGTCGTTGTATGCGTACGCCAACCCGGTGATCGCGATGGTGCTCGGCGCGGTCGTCGCCGGCGAGCCGTTCGGACCGCGCGTCGTCCTCGCGTCATTGATGGTGCTGACGGGGTCGGCGCTCGTCCAGTGGAGGGAAAAGAAAGCGGCGGCCGCGGACGGGCGGCACGCCGCTGCGTGACTCAGACGCGCAACTCAGACGACGCGGCGACCGCTCACGAGCCGCACCAGGAACAGCACTACGGCGATCACGAGCAGAACCCAGATGAAGTTACCGAGCGTGTAGCCACTGACCATTCCCAACAGCCAGAGAACGATCAGAATAATCGCAATGGTCTCGAGCACGTTCAAACCCTCCTCACAGCAGTTGCTGTGCCTCGATCCCGAGGCTGCAACATGAGTACCGCGACCCGCCAGATCGCTGCCGCAGCCGTGCTCTGCTGTTTAACGGCGCCCGCGCAAGCGCAGCAAACGGGCGCTGTCGCGCAGTTTTTCGCCGGCGCTGCGCTTGGGCTCGGCCTACACGAGTCGGGGCACCTCGTCTTCGATGGCGCCTTCGGCGCGCACCCAGGAGTACGGAAAGTTTCAGCCGGATTCATCCCCTTCTTTGCCATCACGCATGAGCCGGTGACGCCGCTGAAGGAATTTACGATTTCGTCAGCCGGCTTCTGGGTGCAGCACGCCGGGAGCGAATATCTGCTGTCGCGCCGGCCCAACCTGCGGGAGGAACACGGGCCGGTCGCAAAGGGGCTCCTGGCCTTCAACGTCCTGACGTCGGTGATGTATGCGGGCGCCGCGTTCGTCCAGCACGGCCCGCTCGAGCGCGACACGCGCGGGATGGCGATATCAGCGGATATTCCCGAGCCGTGGATCGGGGTCTCGATTCTGGCGCCGGCGCTGCTCGACGGTGCGCGATACTACCGGCCGCGTTCGCGCGCGCTGCAGTGGACGAGCCGCGCCGCGAAGGTCGCGGGGGTGATGTTGATTTTCAAAGCGGCAGGGGACCGGCGGCAGGCCGCAGGCGGTGCCCGCTAGCCGGGCAGCGGGCCCAGCGCGAACGTCATGGTGCCGTCGACGACGATGCGGCCGTCGACGCGCGCCACGCCTTGGAGCTGTCCCATGCGGCTGCGGAGCCGCTTCACGCGCGCCTCGATCTCCACGACGTCGCCAGGGTGGACGGGGAGGCGGTAACGGACGCGGTCGATGCCCATGAAGAAGATGAGCTTTTCCCGGTTCTCGGGCTTCGACAGGATGAGAATCGCCCCCACCTGTGCCACCGCTTCGGTCAGAATCGTCGGCGGCAGCGCGGGCGACATGCCGGGCTGGCGCGACAGGTACCGCTCGTTGAGCGAAACGTTCTTGATTCCGACGATCCGCTTGTCGGGTTCGAGCTCGGTGATGCGATCTACAAGCAGGAACGGGTACCGGTGGGGAATGATGCGCTCGATCGCGCTGTAGTCGAGCGGCAACGTCAGCGGGTCCATCGGGGACCGTTCAGTATAATCCGCGTCAAAGAGACATGAGCGAGCTCATCCAGCCCGCGGCACCGCCGCCTCGCCCGGCGACCGACACCGAACTGCTCTCCACGCTGTTCGAGCTCGGTCGCGAGGTGACGTCGGTCCTCGACCTCGCGGACCTGCTCGAGAAGATCCCGCAGCTGATCGCGCGGCTCACGCGATTCAGCGCGTTCGCGGTCTACCTGCTCGACGAGGGCAGGCAGGAACTGCACATCGCCTACGCCGTCGGGTATCCGCAGGACGTCGTGCGTACGCTGCGCCTGAAGGTCGGGCAGGGCGTGGTCGGCGCCGCAGTGGAGCAGGGGCGGCCCATCCTCGTCAACGACATCGGCAACGAGCCGCGCTTCGTCGGGCCGCTGCGCACCATGGCGTCGCAGCTCGCCGTGCCGATGCGGCGCAAGGGTCGCGTCATCGGGGCGCTCAACCTCCTGAGCGAACACGCGGGCGCGTTCACGGATCAGGACGAGGCGCTGCTGCGGCAGTTCGCCGCGCACGTGGCGGTCGCGATCGAGAACGCGCGGTTGTTCCGCTCGGAGCGGCACTACACCGAGACGCTCGAGACGCTCGCCGAGATCGGGCGCGAGATGTCGTCCATCCTCGACCTCGAGGTGCTCCTCACGCGCATCGCGAGCCTGACCAAGCGCGTGATCGACTACCGGACGTTCGGCATCCTGCTGCTCAACGAGACGACCAACGTGCTCGAGATGAAGCTCGCCGTGCGCTATGGCGAGGAGAACGCGGCGAAGAACATCAAGCTCGGCGAAGGCCTGGTCGGCTGGGCGGCGCTGCACAAGGAGCCCGTGCTGGTCGCGGACGTGTCGAAGGACCCGCGCTACGTCAACCTGGTCGAAGACGTCCGGTCCGAGCTGGTCATCCCGATGCTGATCAAGGAGCGGTGCATCGGCGTGTTCGACCTCGAAAGCCCCGAGCTGAACGCCTTCACGAAGGACAACAAGGAGCTGCTGACGCTGCTCGCCAGCCAGGCGGCGGTCGCCATCGAAAACGCGCGGCTCTACGAGCAGGTGCGGCGCAACGAAGAGCGCATCGAGAAGGAATTGCGGTTCGCGCAGCGCGTGCAGGCGGCGCTGCTGCCGTCGGAACCGCCGACGCGGCTGCGCAACACCGACGTGGCCGGACGGTTCGCGCCGGCGCACGAGCTCGGGGGCGACCTGCACGACTTCATCGCGCCCGAGCCGAACAGCCTCGTCATCGCCGTCGGCGACGTGTCGGGAAAGGGCGCGCCCGCGGCGCTCTACAGCGCCTTCGCCGCCGAGCTCGTGCGCTCGCGCACGGTGCGGCGCCGCTACACGCCCGAGAAGTTCAGCGTCGCCGGGGTCCTGCAGTCGATGAACACCATCCTGCACGACCGGCAGCTCGAGGAGTACTACTGCACGCTGTGCTATGCGTTTTTCGACTTCAAGCGGCGCGTGGTGACGATCTCGAATTCCGGACTGCCCTACCCGGTCCGGTGCACCGAGACCGAGTGCGGCCAGATCGAGCTGCCGGGCGTGCCGCTCGGCTCGTTCTCGGGCGTCACCTACGACGAGGTGACCATTCCGCTCCACGCCGGCGACGTGTTCGTCTTCTGCACCGACGGCATCTTCGAGGCCGCGCCGGCCGACGGCAGGGATTTCGGCGCGAAGCGGATTTGCGACGTGGTGAACCAGAACAGGAAGGGGACCGCGCGCGAGATCGTGGACGCGATCTTCGACGCGGTCATCATCTACAGAGGCACGGCGCCGCAGGTCGACGACATGACCGCGGTCGCCGTGAAAATTACCGCGTAGGCGTCAGTTCAAGTTCCAAGCTCCAATTCGCGGTCTTGTTTTGAGCTTGGAGCTGCGAGCTTGGATCTTGGATCTTTTCAGTATTTGATCTTCCGCTTCTCTTCGTCGAGGTGCAGCCCCAGCGACTGACCGCCGAACGCCGCCAGCTCCTGCACGCGTCCCTTGACGTTCACGCGCGTCCCCGTGGAGGGCACGCGGCCCGAGTGGCCGATCACCGTGATCTGCCCTGTCCCGTCATCGACGCTGTAGAACTGGAACGGCACGAGCGGCAGCCCCCAGCTGCGGGTGACCACGCCGTTCACCGTAACGGACTTGTTGTAGTACTTCGTGGGCCGATCCTTCAATTCGGCGACATGAACGGTGCGCAGGGCGCAACCTGAAATCAGCAGCGCGCCGAGCAATGCGAGAACGAAGCGCGGAGCCTTGGCCATTTCGTCAGTCCCCCTCAAAGAGAAACGGTCGCAACCGGATCGTGAAAAATCGGCCGGGATGCGGCGATGCCAGCGCCTGCCTGAAGTGACGCATCCCGGTGATCCGGCGCGACCGGTCAGGGGGTGTTCAAAAGGTATGCCCGCGATAGAGCCGCGTGGATCGGCCGGTAACAGGCGATTTCGCCCGTAGAGTGTCCACGCGAGGCGGCAATCCCGGCACCTGAAGAGGTGCCAGGAAAAGGGTCAGAAAGCCTGCACCAGCCCCACATTGATCCGCCACATCCGCTGGTCGGGGATGGAGGGAGCGGTAACCAGGCTTACGGCGTTGTTGCGCCACTGGTAGTCGTAGTTGGCGACGATGGCGGTCAGCGACGGCAGCAGCACCTGCACGCCGACGGTGGCGGTCTTCGCGCGGAACTCACCGATCTGATCGATGGAATACAGGTCGAAGTTGTCGACGCCGCGCACGTAGCCGCCGCGGAGCCAGATGCGCGGCCGGAGCTCGTGAGCGGCCCGCAGGTCGAGCGTGTGACCCTGGATGCCGGTCACCGTCGCGGTGTCGGTGGAGGTGAACGCGTAGCGCCCTCCGACCGTCCAGCGCGGCGTCAGCGACACGGTGGCCGCCGGCGCGAACATCACGACGGTGGCGCCGAAGAAATCGAAGTAGCGGAGCGTTCCGGTATAGGTCGCGCGGTGGTAGCCGTACTCGACGCGGCCGAGGTAATCGTTCTGCGGCATCACGCGGTTGTCGCCGCCGACAAGCACCTGGCCCGTCATCGTGCCCCACGGCGTGAAGCGCCACTCGACGCCGCCACCGCCGCGGTTTTCACGGCGATCGGCCTTGGTCTGCAGCTGCGCGCGCCCGATGAGGCGCACCGGCTCCGACAGCCTGTAGTTCAGCGCGAGGTCCGAGCCGCGCGTGGCCGGCGTGACGCCGTTGTAGTCCTCGCCGTACGTCTGGCTCTCGAAACGGTGCTCGTGCTGGCGGCGGGCGTTCTCCAGCGTGATGCGGTTCATGGTCGTCGGCGCCAGCACCGTCAGCCGCTGGTAGTAACTGATCGACTGCGTGTTCTCGCCGGCGAGCCGGTACGCGTCGGCCAGCGACGCGACGACCTTCGGGTTCTCGGGCGAAAGCTCCTCGGCGTGACGCAGCGCGTCGAGCCCCTCGACGACCCGATCCTGCTGCAGCATCACGTTCCCGAGACCGACCCACGCGTCGACGTTGCGCGGATCCTCGAGGACCACGCTGTGGTACACCGCCTCGGCCACGTCCGGATGACCCATGCGGGCGTGCACGCTGGCGATCCAGAGACGCGCCGTGTGATCCTCGGGATTGGCTGCCACGATTTTCTGCAGGGCGGCGAGCGCCTCGGTGTTGCGGCCCTCCTGCGCCAGCTGAATGGCAGCGGGGAGATCCGGCGGGGCGGTCGGCGACGGCTGCGCGACGTTCTGCGCAAGCGCGAGCACAAGAAGAGAAAACAGCATACCTCTGGTTTCGGATGGTGCTGCTGCGGGCAACAGGCAGGGTTGCAGGCAGATATCAGGTCGGTGGATCAGGGATCAGGGATCAGGGATCAGGCGTGGTCCAGGTGTCGGAGGAGGTATGAAGCGTACCGAAGGCGGGTGTCAGCCGCGGGAGGCCGTGACGGCCGTGGAATGCGCGCGCTCGGGGACGCTGCTGGCCGCAGGCCACGCCGGGACGATGCCGGCCAGTTGCGCCGCGAACATCGCGGCCACCGCCTGGGTCGCGGCGTCCCCCTCGCGTCCGTTGCGCACTTCTGCCGTCAGCACGCCGACGCAGCCGTTGACCCCCGAAACGGGCGCCGCCAGCGCGCCGTCGAACATCTGATTGGAGGCGACCGTGCGCATGTGTGCAGTTCGCCACGCGTCGGCGGTCGCGTTGGCCGCGTTGCGCGGAATCGGACCGAGACGCTCGACGACCCGCTCGTCGTAGCCGTGCCAGAGCGCCGGGAACAGCTCCTCGCCGGCACCCATCCAGACGATGATGCCGCGCGCGTCGAGCACGGAGGCCGCGCGCGCGAGCGCCTCGCGCAAGCTGGCGGTGTCGATGGTGCGGGCGAACGCGCCGCAGATGTCCGCCGCCTCGGCGAGGTCGACGGACGGACGCGAGACCGGCGAAGCCGACGCGGCCGGGCCGGGGTGCGGCACCCGGGCTTCGCGATTCGACAGCCGCAAGCCCTCGAATCCGGGATCCCCGACTCCGGATCCCCGCAGCGGCACCAGCACCAGCAGCCCCACGACCCACACGATCGCGACCGCGCCGACGGTTCCCCACTGCTGCCTCTCGAGCGAGGCACGCTGCCCCGCGAGCGCCTGACGTGACGATGTCTCGAGCGCGTGCAGTGCCGCCGCCAGCCCGCCCGCCGTGGTGCGTCCCGAACTGAAGATCAGGTCTGCAGCGAGCAGGCCCTGATCCTCCTGCAGGCTCTCGCGCACCTTCCCGTCGAGCGCCACGATCGCCTTGAAGGCCACGTCGACTTCATCGAGTGCCGCCGCGGCGCTCCCCGGCGGCAGCAGGGGACGAATGGCGACGGCATCCTGGCCGAACTGCTGGAGGAGCATCGCCCCGCGCTCCAGCCACGGTTGCGCCGGCTGCCCGGGCGCGACATAGGCGTGCTCCGCCGAGGCGATGTCGCTCGCGGTCGTGATCATCCGTTCGATGCGCGCGGCCACGTCGCCCGATGCGGCGTCGATCGCCGCCGCGCGCCGATGCGCCGTCAAAACAAAAAAGCCGCCGGTGACGCCGGCGGCCATGAGCACAATCGCCACGATGGTTCGGTTGGCGTGCTTCCGCATCGCCGACAGGATAACAGCAAACGATCAGAACTCCACGTGCGTTTGAACGAGGAGCCTGTTCTCCTCCGGCCTCGCGGCGCCGGCGCGGTAGTGCACCTGCTCGTTGGTGACGACGAGGCCGACGCGGCTGCGCGGCCAGACGAACCAGTAGGCGCCTCCGCCGATGACGCGGCGCTGCGCGTTGTCCCCGAGCGCCTCGTCGGGATCGAAGAGATCGATGCGCGCGATCGCCGCCCAGCCGCTCATCCCCTCGCGCAGCTCGACGAAAGCCGACGACCCGCTGCGATCGATGTCGCGCGGCGCCGTCGCGCTCGGATTCTCCGTCGCCTTCACGGCTTCCAGCGTCGCGACGAGGTTCGTGTGCTCGAAGCTGCCCATCACGATGCCGAGCCGCCGCGGCCGGCCCGCCGCGTACCAGCCTTCGTTGTAGAAGCCCGAGAGGCGGAAGCCGTTCGCGATGCCGCGGCCGGCAAGCGGCCGCAGCGTCACGCGCGCTTGCGCGCTCTTGTACCTGTTCGTATCCGTCTGCGCGTAGCCTTCGCCGTTGTAGACGCCCGCCTGGACGTCGATGTACTTGCCGACCGGTGTGAACAGGCCGACACCAAAGTCGGACGATCCCGGGATGAGGTTCTCGCGCTCGGCAAAGACGGTCCCCTGCACGCGATACCGGTTGATGCTCTCCTCGAAGTCGAGCCAGGGCGTCTGATGCGCCCCGAATCGCACCCACGACCGTGCGCCCGTGAGGTTGTCGAGCTCGACGAACGCGTACTTGATGCGCAGCACCAGCGTCCCGGCGAGGCTGCTGTCCGTGATCCGCCGCACGTCGGGCGTGATGCGGAACCGGACGTTGCGCGCGAGCTGCCCGTTGATGTTGATGTAGCCGCGTGTCAGGTCGAACGCGTTGAACGAGTCGCGGTTCTTCAGCTCGGCGTCGTACTGGACGAAAGACACCACGCCGACGCGCACGATGGGATAGTCGGGTTCGGCTGCCGGAGCTGGCGCGGGCGCGGTCTGCGCCCGCGACGTGGCCGCCGGGGCGAGCAGGATTGCGAGGATCAGGAGGAGACGCGTCGTCATACGTCCGTCATGTGTACGTCGCCGACGTTTCTGATCGGTGTCGGCGCGGTTACGTGTGTGTAAAACAGGCGTTCGGTAGAGTCCGCCGGCGGCGGATGGCGATCAGTAGACCGGAAGGCCGAGATCCTGCAGCGAGCGCGCGAGGATGGTGAACCGGTTGGTGAAGATGAGGATGCCAATCACCACCAGCAGCGCGCCAGAGGTCAGCTCGATCAGGTGGTAGTGCTTGCGAATGCGCGCAAAGGCGGCGAAGAACCCGTTGATCGCCAGCGCGGCGGCAAAGAACGGAATCGCGAGGCCGAGGGAGTACGCCGCCAGCAGCTGCACGCCTTGACCGACCGATTTCTGCGCGCCCGCAATCGCGAGAATGCCGGCCAGGATCGGCCCGATGCATGGCGTCCACCCGAACGCGAACGCGATCCCGACCAGCGTCGCGCCGACGAACCCCGCCGGCCGGCGGTTGGTCTGCACCCGTTTCTCCTGGTAGAGCCAGTCGATCCGCAGCAGCCCCATGGTGTGCAGGCCGAAGAGGACGATGATGGCGCCGGCGATGCGGCCGAGAATGGTGAGCCGCGTCATCAGGAACTGGCCGACCGCGCTCGCCGACGCGCCGAGCGCGACGAAGACCAGCGAGAAACCGAGGATGAACGCGAGCGACGACATGATGACGCGGCTGCGCGCCGGTGATGCGACCGCGACGGCGCCCGTCCCGCGCATTTCGTCGAGCGAGAGGCCCGAGATGTAGGAGAGGTAGCCGGGAATCAGCGGCAGGACGCAGGGCGAGATGAACGAGAGCAGCCCCGCTCCGAACGCCGCCAGCAGCGTGACGTTTTCGATCACTTGCTACCGACAGGCATCAGGGGGATCGCGCCGTGCGGCATCGCGGCCTCCATCTGCACGTTGTGCCCCTTCACCGGCGGCAGGTCCTGGTACATGAAATCCCACTTCCATCGTTCCGACGGGTTCGATGCCTGCAGCCAGCTGCGCGCCGACATCGGCCGCGCGAACGGCACCGCGGCGGCCTGCGCGTAGGGCGTGCCGGGCATCGCCGCCGCGATGGCGCGACGCACATCTTCCGAGCTTTTGTGCGGCAACGTCAACCCCAGCGCCGCAGCCAGGTTCACCAGGATCTGCCAGTCTTCGCGCGCCTCGCCCGGCGGCGCGATCGCCCGCGCCGCGCCCTGCACCCGCCCCGCGTCGTTGGTGTAGAGCGCGTCCTTCTCCACATAGGCAGCCCCCGGCAGCACGACATCCGCCGCGGCCGCCAGTTCCGTCATCACGACCCCCTGGACGACGAGCAGCGGGAGCTTCCCGCCGCGGCGGGCCGCCGCGATCCAGGAAACGTCGCCCATCGAGCCGTCCGGGCCCGGATCGAGCACGTACAGCGCTTTGACGCGCCCGGCGTCGATCGCGGTTCGCAGGTCCTTCAGGTCCGGCGCGCGGTCGTTGCCGTCTCCGACGCGGTATCCGAGGTCCCTGGCGCCGTTGACGTTGGGGGCGTTGGTGGCCGGCACCTTGAATTTCGTGTTGGGAGGCTGGGGCTTCTCCGTCCGCGTCCATGCAAGCGAGACCGCCTTGAGGCCGTCGGCGCCCAGCAGCCCTTCCGTGAGCTGTTTCAGGACGAAGAGCTCCTCGGTCGACGCATGCGCCGAAACGAGGAAGCGGACGGACGCGGCATCGGCCGAGCCGGCGGCCTGGAGCGCGTCGCGCAGCCGCGGCTCGACGTCGTGCCAGGCGGCGTTCTCGAGCGCGTCGCCGCGCCGCTGCATCGGCCTGCGGATTCTCGTCTCGCCCTCGACCCAGTGGTAGTCGAACCGCCCGATGTCGCACATCCAGTAGCTGTTGACCTCGGGGTTGAAGCGCGGTGTCATCCGGATCAGCCGCGACCCCTTCGCCCATTCGGGCTTCGCCTTCAGCCACGCGCTCGTGTTGCACCCCTTCGAGCAGAGCGTGCACGTCGTGTCGACGACGTTGGGGTTGTCCCACGGCCGGCTCTTGAAGCGGTAATCGCGCGTCGTGATGGCGCCGACCGGGCAGACGTCCATCAGGTTGCCGGAGAGGAGCGAGTGGACCCCCTCCTCCTGGAACGTGGCGATCTCGCTGCCGTAGCCGCGATCGACGATGTTGATCTGGGCGTCGCCGTCGATGTCGCGCATGAACCGGACGCATCGCGTGCAGAGGATGCAGCGGTTGCGGTTGAGCATCAGCGTCGGGCCGAAGTCGACGTCGGCCTTCACGCCCTCGCCGTCGAAGACGCGCCGCGGGAAGTCCATCCGGCTTTCCGCCGGGCCGAACGTGTAGGAGAAATCCTGCAGCGGACACTCGCCGCCCTTGTCGCACACGGGGCAGTCGAGCGGGTGGTTGACGAGCAGGAACTCGAAGACGCCCTCGCGCGCGGCGATGACCTCCGGGTCGCGCGTGCTCACCACCATCCCGTCGGTGCACGCCATCGAGCACGACGTCTGGAGCTTCGGCATCTTCTCGATCTTGACGACGCAGACGCGGCACGAACCGTCGACGGAGATGCCGGGGTGGTAGCAGTAGTAGGGGACGGAGATGCCGGCTTCGATGCTCGCCTGCAACACCGTTTTCCCTTTCTCCACCGTGACTTGCCGACCATCAATCGTCAGCGTGACCGTGTCCATATCCTCGCGATCATATCCCACAAGACTTGAGCTTGACTGGGATGGAACGACGCCCTACAGTCACCGATGCAGAGGCCGAGATGGATGCCAAGCGCGCCGGCGTGATCTCGCTGCTCGAATGGCTCGTCGCCGCCGCCGGCATGGTCGCGGTCCTGGCAATTGGATCGGTCCTCGTGCGGGACCTCCGCACGGTCAGCGCGGTGATGCCCGTCATCGCGCACGAAGAGGTCATTCCCGACCCGCCGTCCACGGTGCCGGCACGTTCGGTGGCGGTCCCGGTGCTGCTGCTCGCTGACGGCGCCGAGCTGCGCGTCGGCGACACCGAGGACGTGGTGACGACGCGACTCCGTCGCGATGCCGAGGTGGCCCCGCCGACAATCGATCGGACGCCGGCCGGGGATCGCGTGACGCGGTTCTATGCGTTGAACGGTCAGCGGTTTGCCATCGTGCTGCAGCCGTTTGCAGGCGATGGGCAGGTGAGGGTCGCCGCGATCTACCTTCCTAGCTTTCGTTGAAGCGCGCCAGCGCGGCTGAATCCCTGTTGATCTGCACCTCGCGCACGGTGCCCCACGCCGGAATCCGCTGCTCGACGTGTGCGTCGGAGACGGGGACGAGAACGTCCTGGACGCGGCCGTCGCCGTACTGCAGCGTCACCGTGACCGGCACGTCGAAGACCGCCTTCGGGTCCTGATCGAACTGCACGAATACCTCGCCGGGCCGGATGGTCGACGAATAGTGCAGCACCGGCACCTCCGCCCCGTGGATCCAGCGGTCGAAGAAGCGCTGGAGCGATCGCCCCGACGCGCTCTCCATCGCCCGCTGGAGGTCATCCGTCCCCGCCTTCCTGAACTTCTGCTCGCCGTAGAAGCGGCGCAGGCCGTTGAAGAACGCTTCGTCGCCGATGAAGCGGCGAAGCATGTGCAGGACGGAGGCACCCTTGTTGTAGATGATGGCGCGGAAGATGCGCCCCTGTCCCTGGATCAGCCCGAGCCGGTAGCCGAGATCGATCGGTCCCTGGTCCGACTCGGAGAGGCTCCAGCGCCGGAACTGGCGCAGCATCGCGAAGAAGGACTGGTCGCCGTGCGCGCGCTGCGCGTAGAGCGCCGAGAAGTACTGCGCGAAGCCTTCGCTGATCCACTGCTCGTGATAGTTCTTCCAGCCGACTGCCTGTCCCCACCACTGGTGGGCGAGCTCGTGCGCGAGGAAGAACTCGGGCACGCCGGCAAACGCCGACGGATCGTTGCCCCAATACAGCTTCGAGAACGGCGCCGCGTTGTTGATGATGGCGAAGTAGGCGGGACTGTGGCCGCCGGGCAGGTCGTGCTCGAGCATCGCCACCGTCAGCGACTCGTACGGCGTGTCGTCCATGACGGTTCCGTAGAACTTCATGATGTCGGCCGCCACGGGCGCGATCTCGCGGCCGTGCCCAAGCTGCCGCGGGTTCGCCTCGACGTTGATCGTGATGTGGTCGTAGCGGCGCATGCCGGCGCCCGCATGTCCGGGCGACTCGAACGTCGCGGGCACCCCAATCGCCGCGTCGCGCGCGGGGATCACCGCGTCGAACACGTGCATCAGGCGGCTGATGACGACGGCGAAATAGCGGACCGGCTCGTTCGCGTTGAAGACGTACGCCCGTCCGCCCGTCGTCAACGCCGCGTCCCGCAGGGAGACTTCCCCGGGCGAGAGCTGGCCGCTTCCCACGCACCCGTACGCTTCCGGCACGGTGACGCGGATGCGCGCGCGCGCGTAGTCGGTGACGACGTTCTGCGGGTACCAGGCGGAGCGGCTGCTGAGCAGGAAATTCGGCTCGGAACGAATCAACTGATCGGTGTCGTCATCCTGCTCCTGCGCCTCCACGGCGACGGTCTCGCGGTCGAGCGCCTGCGAGGGGAGCCGCCCGCTGTAGACGATGTCGAAGGTCATCATCGCGCCGCGCTGCGCCGACACCGGCAGGTTGATGATGAGGCTGTCGTCGTTGCGGATGCGGAAGAAGAGCAGCCGTCCGAACTCGGGGCTGACGACGCTGCTGACGGCGAGCGGCTCCGCGAGCCGCATGGTCAGCGTCGCGACGGCGTCGGCCTGGACGCGCAGCGTGACGCGCGTCCGTCCCTCGATGAACTGACGGTCGGGGGAGACCACCGTGTCCACGTTGTAGTCGATGACGTCGTAGCTGCGCAGCTCGTCTTCGTTGTACGACGCGCCTCGGTAGGCGAGCGTCGTCGGCGAGGCGTAGAGCGCGATTGCGCGCTTGCGCGAGCGGTCGAACAGCGTGACGTCCTCGGCGTTGCCGCCGCTGCGCGAATACGTCAGCGTCCCGAACTTGTTCGTGCGCACCTCCGCGAGGAAGTCGCCGGACTGCGGAAGGATGTACCAGGTCTCGCGGCTCAGGTCGCGCAGGTCGATGTTGAACGACTTCGGCGACTCGGCGGCGAACACGTCCTGCGCGCGCCGGGCCTGCCGCGGAGCGGCCGGCATCGCCCGCAGCCCCGAGACGTCGACGCGCGTCTCGAAGTCGGCCGGGTGCATGCGCACGAAGGCGGCGCTGAACAGCGCCGTCAGCGTCTCGTTGCCGCCGAAGATGCGCAGCTGCCCGCGCTCGGTCGGCGGGCCGGGCGAGAACTGCATTTCGCCGCGGCCGAGCAGCACGAGGCCCGTGACCCCTTCGCCGCTGATGACTTCGAACACGGAGCCGGTGTGGAGAACGAACTGGACGTCCTGCGCGCGGATGGTGAACTCGCGCGCGACGTACTGCGTCGCGGCGTCGAGGCGCAGGCGGTACAGCCCCTGTACGTAAGTGAGCCGCGTGATGGCGATGATGCGCCACGAGTCCAGGGCGCCGCCAGCCGGGCGGCGGACGTCGAAGCGCGCGGTGAGCACGCGCGCGCGCGCGGCCGTCTCGGTAAGGATCTCGACGATGACGTGATAACCGTCGCCGGGCAGCGCGGTTTCGAGCTGCGTCCGGTCACGCTCGCGCACCGTTGCGCGAGTGGTTTCGTACGAAAAGAGGTCGTCGGTCGCCTGTTCGGCTTCCTCGCCGGTGATGTCAGGCGTCGAGATGAGGGACGGAAAGTCGTCGCGGTTGTTCTGCTCCAGCAGCTGCTCGAGCCGGTTGAGCAGCACCGCCACGCCGTCCGGCGGCGCGGCGGGCGGCTGCGGCTGAGCCTGCGCGTACGACGGCCGCGCGCAGAGCGCCAGCGCGAGCGGGAGCGCACATCGAACGAACAGGAAAGCCAAGCGGTCCCGCATCGCCGTCACGCGTATTAAACCTCAAATCACCCCCAGCGATCGCCCCACTTTGCCGAAGCATTCGAGCGCGAAGTGCAGCTCGCCGGGGGTATGCGTGGCCGTGACGATCGTGCGCACGCGCGCCTTGTCGCGTGCAACCGTGGGAAAGCCGATGCCCTGCGCGAAGACGCCTTCCCGGAACAGCGCATCCGAGAGCTGCATCGCCAGCGACGCGTCGCCAACAATGACCGGCGTGATCGGACTCTCGCTCGTGCCCGTGTTGAAGCCGAGCGCCTGCAGACCGCTCTTGAAGACGCGCGTGTTCTCCCAGAGGCGCTCGATGAGCTGCGGCTCGCCTTCGAGCACGTCGATCGCGGCGAGGCAGGCGGCGGGCACGGCCGGCGGATGCGACGTGGAAAACAGGAACGGCCGCCCGCGATGGTAAAGGAACTCGATGAGCGCGCGCGAGCCGGCGACGTAGCCGCCGAGCGCGCCGATCGCCTTCGACAGGGTGCCGACCTGGATGTCCACCCGGCCGTGCAGCTTGAAATGATCGACGGTGCCGCGGCCGTTGCTGCCGAACACGCCGCTCGCGTGCGCGTCGTCGACCATCATGATGCAGCCGAACTCGTCGGCGACGTCGCACAGCTCCGGCAGCGCGCCCAGGTCGCCGTCCATGCTGAAGACACCGTCCGTGATGATCAGGCGCTGGCGCTCGCGCGGCAACGCCGCGACGATGGCGCGCGCCGCCTTCGCGTCGCGGTGCGGGAAGACCTTGATGGTGGCGCGGCTCAGACGCGCGCCGTCGATGATGCTGGCGTGATTGAGCTCGTCGGAGATGATGAAGTCGTCCTTGCTCAACACCGAGGCCACGGTTCCCGCGTTCGCCGTGAAGCCGCTCTGGAAGACGACGGTGGCTTCGGTCCGCTTGAACTCGGCCAGGCGCCGTTCGAGCTCCATGTGGATGGCCATCGTCCCGGCGATCGTCCGCACGGATCCGGATCCCACGCCGAGCGCGCGCGTCGCCTCGAGCGCCGCCTCGCGCAGCTTCGGATGCGTCGTCAGACCGAGGTAGTTGTTCGAGGAGAGGTTGACGACGGGGCGCTCGTCGAAGGTGGCGTGAGCTTTCTGCTCACCGTCGAGCACCCGCAGGCGGCGGTACAGGCCCTGCGCCTTGAGGGCGTCGAGCTCCTCCGAGAGATAGCGAAGCGGGTCGGCGCGCATCGCGCCATTTTTTCAGAAAAACAGGATCAGCGCCCACGGCAGAACAGCCGCCGCGACGTAGAAGGCGGCGAGCAGCGCGACCGCGCCGTGCGTCCCGCGAAGGTGCAGGCCGATGCCGAGCACGGCCGCGACCACCTTCGCCATCATCAGGGCGGTCCCATGGCCGAGATGGAGCATGAGCGAGGCGATGACGGGGTTGGCCTCGGCGGCTGTTCCAAATGTCAACACTCCCAGGTAGGTGAACGCGCCGTCGAGGACCTGGGCGAGGAGGAACGCGACCAGGACGACGTCGCCGAACAGCGAGCGGTGGGGTGCAACGCTCCATACTTTCGGAACCGTGGTTCCAAGAAGAGCTCGTGGATCGGCGTAGCCGTTTGCCGCGACATCCATCGCGGCACATCACGGTCAAACTGCGTGCCGGACAGGGCTTAATGCAGGGCGAGCAGCACGTCGGCTCCGTCACGAAATACTTCAACCGCGCCGACGGCCCGCAGAGATGCGGTGGTGTCCCGTCCCTCCGCGTCGAGATACGCCCCTTCGTGGACGATGACGTGCGTGGCGCCAAGTGCGCGGAGCATGGCGACCGAGTCTCCGACATGACGCGGAACCTCGCCGAGCATCACGGTCGCGCGCGCGTAATGCGGCGGGAAGAAGCCGCTGTAGCCGTTCAGGACCGGCCGCCAGCGGTCGATCGAGTAGTACATCGCGCGCAGGTCGTAGTCGGGTTGACCGAGCGGCAGATCGGCGAGCACGGCATCCGCCGGCAGGCGGCCGACGGCCTTGTAGATCTCGGGCGCCCGCTGCGGACGCTGGAGCCGCGCCGGCGGCGTCACGAAGCCGCGGACAGGCGTCATGCCGTTGACCACGAAGGGGGCCGCGCCCGCCTCGAACAGAAACGCCGCCGCGAGGAACGCCAGGACGATCGCGCCATGACGCAGACGCGCGAGCACGGACGCCCCCAGCGCCCCGAGCACGGCGAGCATGAGGGTGGCCACCATGGCGAAGCGCGCCGGGACGCGAAGGCCATCGAACCCGGGGACGTAATTCCACAGGAAGCGATACGGCGAGGCGAGGTCGAACGGCCTTCCCAACGCCTGCGGCGACGGGCCGAGCGAAAGCCACATCGCTGCCAGCAACGCGGCGACGAAGAATCCCCGCGACCGCATGAAGGCGGCCGCGTGCGCCCGATGCGTGCGTGAGAGCGCAAGCGCGAGCGCGCAGCCGAGAGCCGCCCGAAGCAGCAGCTGGGTCGCATTGCCGAGTCGCACGTCGAACAACCACAGATCCACCGTCAACCGGCGGTAGAGGATGACGCTCGCGAGCGCGACGACGTGCACGGCCGCGGCGGCCCACAGCAGCCACGCGGCGCGCGTTCGCCAGCTCGCAGGCTCTCGCTCGACGCGGGCGCGCCCGCTCCAGAGCAGGCCGATCGATGCGAGCAGGAGCGGAACGGCACCCGGGAACAATTCGCCCTCCGGTTTCTGAAAGACATCGGAGAGGCGCGATCCCCAGAAGCGTTCGGCGACCGACGCCGTGGCGTAGGAATACACGTCGGCCGACAACCGGGTCGTCTCGCCGAGCGTTCGCGACAGCTCCAGGCCCTGGCTGACGCGCACGTACGGCAGCACGAACGGGGCAAGGACGAGCGCCGCGGTCGCCGCGGCGGCCGTCAACGACAGCCACGTGCGCCGATCCCGCAGCCGGCCTGTCCGCCACATCTCCCACGCCGCGTAGAGCGCGGCAAACGGGGAAAAGTAGAGGAGGTAGTAGCCGCACGACAACGCCTGCAGGACGATCGCCGCGGTGGCGCCGGCGAGCGCACGCGTGCGTCCGCCCTCGAAGTAGCGGCGGAACCCGTACAACGCGAACGGCATCCACTGCGAGGACAGCACCTGCAGGTGCGACGCCTGCGGGACGCGGTAGGGTGCGAACGCGAACAGCAGCCCGCCGACGAACGCGGCGACGGTGCTGCCGGTCAGCTCGCGGGCGAACAGGAACATGCCGAGGCCCGACAGCACGAACGTCGAGAGGAACAGCAGGTTGTAGCAGAGGATCGGATTGCCCGTCAGCGCGTAGACCGGGAAGATCTGCACCGCCTGCGGCACGAGATGCTCCGAGTAGGCGAGCGTCAGCGGCGCCGGGTGGAAGATGTTGGCATCGAAGAAATGGCGGAGATGCGAGGAGTAGCCCGCGAGGATGCCGCGCAGCTGCTCGCAGTCCCACGACAGGATCCAGATGTTGAGGACCGGGTCGCCCAGGTCCCAGGCGACGTCGCGCGCGAGCCCTTTCGCGAGCGGCCACGTCATGCCGAGGGCGATGACGGTGTACGCCGCTGCCGCGTACCACGCGCGCGCGTGCGCCGAGCGGAGTCGAAAGATCATTCCTCCGACGTGTCGTTCATCAGCTCTTCGAACACCACCTGCAGGATGGCGGCGGTCGGCACCGCGAGGATCGCGCCGATCACGCCGAGCAGCGAGCCGCCAATCAGCAGCGCGCTGATCACGACCACCGGGCTGATGCCGACCTGGCGCTGCATGATGTTCGGCACCAGCAGATGGTTTTCGAGCTGCTGCTGCGCGAAGAAGAACGCGATGACGCCAAGCGCCAGCGTCGGCTTCACCGACAGCGCGACGGCAATCGCCGGGACCGCCGACAGGATCGGCCCCACGATCGGGATCATCTCACCGAGGCCGGCGATGAGCGCCAGCACGTAGAAGAACGGCACGCCCATCAGGAACAGGCCGAGCGCCGCGGTGCCGCCGATGATGCCGCCCAGCAGCAGCTGGCCGGCGAGCCATGCGCTGACCTTGTTGGTGACGCGGCGGCATGCGTCCTGGACCTGCGCGCGCTTCTCGCGCGGAAACAACCGCACGAAGACCGTCACCAGCCCGCTGCTGTCGTTGAGCAGGTAGAAGGCGAGCACGAGCATCGTGATGAAGCCGAAGATGCCGCCGACAAAGCCTCCCACCGCGCCGATCACGAGCCCGGCCGTGTCCTGCGCCCTCGAGCCGGTCGTCTGCTGCACCGCCTCCTGCGCCGTGATCTCGTGCGAGAGCAGGCCGTGGGTGATGAGCCACTGCTGCCCCTGGTGCAGCAGCCGCGGCAGCTCCATCGCGAGGTCGCGCGCCTGCGTCACGAGCGGCGGGATGATCAGCATCGCGACCGTGACGATGACGCCGATGATGCCGACATAGATGACGAGAATCGCCGCCCAGCGCGGCACGCGCTGCCGCATGAGGCGCTTGCGCTCGATGGCGTTGACGACCGGCGACAGGCCGATGGCGACGAGCGCGCTGATGTAGAGGAGCATCAGCGCGTCGCGCACCTCCCAGAGCGCCCACGCGACGAAGACCGTCAGCGCGAGGCCGACCAGCGTGTAGCGGATTAACGCGCGCGGAGAGTCCGGCGAAGCGGTCACGTCTGCTGCAGGTAGCGGCGCGTGAAGGCGCCGATATCCGCGTAGACCGATCGGAGCTCGCTCGGTTCCGCAAGATAGACGATGCGGAACGAGCCGGCCTCGGGCGGCATGCCGAAGCCGGAGCCGTAGACGCAGAGGATGCCGGTCTCGCGCAGCAGCGCGAGCACGTAGTCTTCGTCGGTGCGCCCCGGCGGCAGCGACACCATCGGCATCGCGTAGAACGCCGCGCGCGGCGCCACGCACCGGATGCCCGGGATGGCGTTCAGCGCGTCCGTCGTCAGCCGTGCCCGCTCCGCGAGCGCGTGGCGGAAGCTGACCTGGTGCGACCGGTCGCCGGTCAGTGCCGAGACCACCGCGTACTGCATCGGGCCTGGGCTGCAGAGGCGGCCGTCGGCCAGCTTCTTCATGGCGGCGAGCGCCTCGTCCAGCCGCGGCGTCGCGCCGACGACGAGCCAGCCGGCGCGCCACCCTGGCGCCAGGTACGCCTTCGACAGGCTCGAGAGCGACACCACCGCCGCGTCCCGGTCGAGCGTGCCGAGCAGCGGCACGGCGCCGTCGAAGCCGAGCTCGCCGTACACTTCGTCCGCGAGAATCGTCAGGCCGTGTTCGTCGGCAACCTCGAGCAGTGCGCGGCGGACGGCGGGTGGATATACCGCGCCGGTCGGGTTGTTCGGATCGATCGTGACGAGCACGCGCGTGTGCGGCGAGATGAGGCTGCGGAGATGATCGACGTCGGGCTGCCAGTCGCGGTGCGGATCGGTCCGGTAGTAGCGTGCTTTCGCGCCAATCCGCGCAATCACCGCCGTGTACAGCGGATAGGTCGGCAGCGGCACCAGCACTTCGTCGCCTTCGTCGACGAGCGCGTTGAGCACGATGTCGATCGCTTCCGACGTGCCGGTGGTGATGAGCACGCGATCGGCCGTGGTCGGAACGCCCTTCGCCGTATAGTCCGCGGCGACCGCTTCGCGTGCCGGCATGATGCCCGCCGACGGAAGGTACCCGTTGTGTCCGTCGCGCATCGCGCGCGAGGCGGCCTCGATGAGGTGCGCCGGCGTCTGAAACCCGAAGGCGACCGGGTCGCCGATATTGAGGTAGCGGACGCGCGTACCCCTCGCCTCGACGGCCTGCGCCTCGGCGACGATATTCCGAATGGCGTAGGAGAAGCGGTTGACTCGGGATGCAACCGGAATGGGCCTGGCGGCCCGCGAAATCGGCATTCGTCCTCATCTTACGCTGTTACACGGACTCAGCAGTAAGTCATGTAACAATTACACCTCGTGCTGTCGCTATCGTAGACAAGCCCAGCGATTTCGTCGAATTGTTTGGAATTTCCTCGATCGCACGCTGGCAAGCGCATTGATTAATAACGGCGCGTGACGCGCCTCCCGGCAGCAACTCTTCTCATCACGACCGTTGTGGCGTTCGGGCAGCTGGACCTGTTCGCGCAGGGGTCATCTGCGGCCCCGGTTTCACAGGAGCCCGCCGCGACGTTCAAGTCCGGCGTCGAGGTCGTCACGGTGACCGCCGCCGTGCGCGACGCCAAGGGCCGCGTGGTACGCAACCTGACCAAGTCCGATTTCCTCGTCGTGGATTCGGGCTACACGCGTCCCATCCAGGATTTCTATTTCGGCGAGTCGCCGGTGAGCCTCGCGATCCTGCTCGACATCAGCGGCAGCATGGGCGTTGGCGGCAACATGGATCGCGCCCGCGATGCCGTGCGCGTCGTCCTCTCGCACCTGCAGTCGAGCGGCGACGAGGCCGCGCTCTACACCTTCGACTCGAAGCTGCAGGAAGTGGTGCCGTTCACCAGCGACCTCAATCGCATCCGATCGCTGACCCTGGCGGGCCGGCCCTGGGGACAGACGTCGCTCTTCGACGCGATTGCCGCGACCGCGAAGTCGGCGGCCGAGCGCGAGAACCGCCATCGCGCCGTGCTCGTCATCACCGATGGCGTGGACACGGCGAGCAAGATGAAAGCGCCAGAGGTGTCGGGCCTCGCCAGCTCTATCGACGTGCCCGTCTATCTCCTTGCCGTCGTCAACCCGCTCGATCACCCGGGCGGCGAACAGTCGGTGGTCGAGGCCGCCGGCGAGAACGCGAAAGTCGTGACACTGGCCGACCTCGCGCGCTGGACGGGAGGAGACATGCGGATCTCCAGCATGCCGCAGCACACGGTCGCGGCCGTCGACGACCTGTTCGGTGAGCTGCGGTACCAGTACCTCATCACTTTCGAGCCGGGGGAAGTACCTGGTTGGCACCCGCTCGAGATTCGCGTACTTCGGAAGAAAGACCTTGTTGTACACGCGCGGGGCGGGTACATGGCCGCTGCGCGTTCGTTGGTCCGTTAGGGAGGAAAGTCAAACATGAGTAAGACTCTCATTGCAGCATCGTTGCTGTCGCTCGCAGTGGCCATGACCCCCGCGTGCGCCACCAAAAAGTACGTCCGCACGGAAGTTGGAGGCGTCAACTCGAAGGTCGACACGCTGAGTGGCACCCTCGAGCAGACGCAGGGCCGGATCCAGCAGGACGAGGCGCGTATCGGCCAGGTCGATCAGAAGGCCGAAGCGGCTGGCAAGTCGGCTGAAGCGGCGCAGAACAGCGCGAACCAGGCGCAGAACGCGGCCTCTGCCGCGCAGCAGGCCGCGCGCCAGGTCGACACCAAGGTCGATCGCGTCAGTCAGGACCTCATCGCGGGCCGCAAGCTCGTCTACGAGGTGACCCTGAGCGAAGACCAGGGCAACTTCCGGTTCGGCAAGACCGACCTGCCCGATGAAGCCAAGTCGCGCATCGACCAGATGGTCGGGCAGCTGAAAGGCGAAGCGGGCAAGGACATCTATATCGAGGTCGAAGGCCACACCGACAACGTCGGCGGCAAGGAGTTGAACTACCAGCTGGGTATGGAGCGCGCGGAAGCCGTGAAGAAGTACCTCTACGCGCAGCACCAGATCCCGCTCCACAAGATCAACGTGGTCAGCTACGGCGAGGACAAGCCGGTCGCACCGAACAACACGAAGGACGGTCGCGCCATGAACCGTCGCGTGGTCATCCGCGTTCTTTCGTAAACGCGCTCGGGCCGCCGGGTCTGAAAAGACCCGGCCTGCCCTGCCTGTCTCTATCTCGTGCGGCGGGTCCTGCGGGGCCCGCCTTATCGAAGCCGCTCGAAATTCACCGTCGCTCTCGTCACGTCCTTCGCGCCTTCCCGTATCAGCACGACGTAGGTTCCGTTCGGATCGAGCGCCCTGCCGTCGAACCCCGCCACCACGAGCCCTCCCGCGAGCGACGTGCCGTTCTGCGGCCCGGCCCCGCCGGTGAGGTACGGATAGGGAAGCGACGTCGAGAGCCGCGGCCCGAACCGCGGCGCGCGGCTGATGGCCGACGGCTCGATGCGCGCGCCTCCCGGCGCGAGGAGCGTCACGGTGAACTCCGGCACGCCGATGTAGTTGTTCAACGGATGAAACGTCAGATCGACGACGACGTCGACGCGCGCGGGGTTGTCGCCGAGCGCGGCGAGCGCTTCGCGCTGGCCGTAGAGGCGCCCGCCGGCGCGCGCTTGCGCTTCCGCGTCGAGCGCGATCCGCCTGAACGGCGTGACGACGTCGATGTAATCGACGGGCGGTTGCGTGACGGCGGTGCGGTAGGGCGCGTGAAAGCGCGATCGCATGTCGTCGATGCGGCTTTGGCCGAGCTCGATGGCCTGGGCGAGGCTGCCGGGGTCGAGCGCCTGCTCGAACGCGGAGACGGCGGCGCCGAACGCGAGCAGAGCGGCGAGAAGCAGGCCCGTGCGCGCCATGACTGCATGGTAGCGCACGGAGGAGTCGCGGCCGTACGCCAGTCGAAAAGGTTTTCGCGGCTGGCAATCGAGAACCGCCGAGGGCCCGACCGGCCTTCCGCTAGACTGGCGCCGTGGACCTCACCGACAAAGTCGCGTTGATTACCGGCGGCCGGCGCATCGGCGCCGTGGTCGCGACCGAGCTCGCACGCAGGGGAGCGCACGCCGCGATCGTCTACCGCGCGTCGCGCGCGGAAGCCGAGGAGACGGCGACGGCGGTCAGCGCGCTGAAGCGCCGCGCCGTTGTCGTCCAGGCCGACCTGCAGCAGCCGGACGCCTGCCAGCGGGCCGTCGAGGAGACGGTGGCCGAATTCGGCCGCCTCGACGTGCTCGTGAACATGGCGTCGATTTACCGCGCGAAAGCGCTCGACGACCTGACCGTGCAGGACTGGGACGAACAGATGGCGATCGATCTGCGAGCCGCCTGGCTCTGTTCGCACGCCGCCGTTCCGCACATGCGGCGCGCCCGCGGAGGCCGCATCATCAACTTTTCGGATTGGGTGGCGCGAAGCGGACGGCCCCGCTACGCGGGCTACCTGCCGTATTACGTGGCGAAGGCGGGCATCATCGCCCTGACCGAGGCCCTCGCCCTCGAACTGGCTGCGGACCAGATCCTCGTCAATGCGGTGGCGCCGGGTCCGATCGTCGCGCCGCCTGGCACGTCCGCGGCCGATTCCGCCGCTGTCGAACGCGCGACACCTCTCGGCCGGTGGGGTGGCGAGATGGAGGTCGCCAAGGCGGTGCTCGCGCTCGTCGAAAGCGACTTCATCACCGGCGAAACCGTTCGCGTCGACGGAGGGCGGCATGTCAAGTAAGGAGCTGGATCACGCCCCGACTTTCTTGCGCGCCGTTTGCACGTCGTAGGTCTCGATGTCTTTCTCCGCCGGTCCGGCCTTCACCTCGCCGGTGTGGACGTCGAATTGAGACCCGTGCCACGGGCACTGCACGGTGCCGCACATCAGCGTCCCGTCCGACAGCGGGCCGCCCCTGTGCGTGCAGCGATCCTGGAACGCGACGTATCCCTTGCCCGTGCGTCCGACCGCGACTCGTCTGGCGCCCAGGTGAACCAGCTTCATCTGGTTGACGGAGAGACCGTGCGCGGTTTCCTCGAGCCCCTTTGCATCATCATCGGGGCCGACACGCTCCTCCTGCCACTTGCCGGCGTTGGCGTAGCGGTGATCGACGCCAATCTGATTGCGGTACGCGAGCGTGCCGCCCATCCAGCTTCCCACGCACAGCGATGCGGCGCCGGCGCCCTGTACGGCGAGCGCCGCCGTGTTGTCGCGCTTCCGGCCGGCGAGCCAGCCAGCCGCCAGGAGCGCGAGCGAGGCGACGTTGATGAGCGCATGTTTCGTCGCGCGTTCCTTGGCGGAGCTCTGCGGCGGCACGCTGACGAGGTAATCGACGATCCCAGGTACCGCCGCGACGAGCCCTGCCACGAGACCCGCCGGGACCAGATATCTGGAAACTGTTTTCAAGTCTTCGTTGCCCGAGACGGCTCCGGCGACACCGAACCCCCATCCGCCCGTGAGGAATGCAAAGGGAAACGGGATCAGCATCGGGTGGATCGGGTGCGACTTGATCGAAGCTGTGCTTTTCATGCACGGGCGCGGGTGCAAGAAGCGTAGCGGGGAGCCGGAGCGGAGAGAGAGAGACGATTACTACCGGCCGCCGGCGGCCTGCTGCCAGCTGACCCCGATCCGATCGAGGATTTCGGCCAGCGTGGAGGCGGCGGTGTCGAGCGGCAGGTTGCTGATGTAGAAGTGACGGGCGCCCACGTCCATCATCGCGCGCAGCGTCCGCGCGCAGACGTCGATTGCCGTCACGCCGGCGGCGAACTCGCGCGACAGGCCTTCCACCGGCACGGGCAGGAACTGGCTCAGCGCGGCGAGCGTTTTCGCGTTGGCGCTTCGATAGTAGAAGACGCCGAACATGCCCGGCTTGGCGATGCCGCGGCGCACGGTCTCGTTGACGAAGCGCTCCACCGGGGCGACGTTCAGGTGGCTGACGATCTGCGTGAGGTAGTACTCCGCGTTGAAGGACTCGTCGGCCATGTACTCGACCTGCCGTGCCGGGTCGCCGTAGGGATTGGCCCAGCCGCCCATGCTCAGCCGCGGCTCGCGCGCGCGGATGCGTGCGCGCAGCTCCCACGCGTGCTCCACGCAGCGCGCGCGCCCGACGCTCTTGTCGCCGCCGAGGACGACGAGCGAGGGGAAGCCGTGCTGCCAGGCCTGCTCCGCGTACGAGAGGCAGAACTCGAGCGAGTGTTTTGATGTCAGAAACGGGATGACATGGTCGCGCGCGACGTCGCGTCCGAGATTTGTCACCAGGTGCCGGAGGTTGTTCTCCTCCTGCGTTCCCACCGCGCTGTCGGTGAGGAAGACACGTACATCGCGCCGGGCAAGGCTGCGGATCGCGTGGTACATGTCTATCCAGGCATCCATCCCCTCGCGCGATCCCAGCTCGGCCCGGGGCGGCCGCAGCTCCGCCGCGATCACCGTGCCCTGGGAGTTCAGCGCAACCGCGAGGGACATCGCGAAGTATTGTATTGGGAGTGACCTACACCCGGCAGTATCTCCTCGAGCGCATCGATGACGCGGCGGTGATCCAGATCTACGCGGACGGTTTCTCGGCTCTGCCGCTGCGCGACAAGATTCTCGTCTGGCACCTCTACCTCGCCGCGCTCGCCGGACGCGACATCTTCTACGACCAGCGCCACGCGCTGAACCTCGAGATTCGCGACCTGCTCGAGGCAATCCTGCGGCACAGCGCACAGGTGGATCCGGCGGTGCTCGCGGAGATTCGCCGCTACACCAAGCTGTTCTGGATCAACACCGGTCCGTTCAACAACCTCACCGCGCGCAAGTTCGTGCTCAACCTGACGCGCGAGCAGCTCGCCGCCGCGATGCAGGCCGCGGCCCGGTCGGGCGCGGCGTTGGCGGCCAAGCCCGAGGCGCTGCTCGACCGGCTGGCGCCGATGCTGTTCGATCCGGCCTTCGACGCGGTGGTCACGAACAAGACGCCCGGCGGCGGGCGCGACATCCTCGAGGCGAGCAGCAACAACCTGTACGTCGGCGTGCGGATGTCGGACGTCGCCGGCTTCGACGAGCGCTACGGGCTGAACTCCCGGCTGGTGAAGCGCGACGGCGCCATCGTCGAGGAGGTCTACCGCGTCGGCGGCCGCTACGACCGCGAGATTCGCGCCATCGCCGGGCACCTCGAGCGCGCCGTCGCCTACGCGCCGCCCGCGCTCGCGGCGTCGCTGCGCGCGCTGATCAACTTCTACCGCAGCGGCGAGGAGACCGATCGCATCGCCTACGACATCGCGTGGGTGAGCGACCAGGAATCGCGTGTCGACACGATCAACGGCTTCGTCGAGGTCTACATGGATCCGCGCGGCGTGAAGGGCTCCTGGGAAGCGCTCGTCTACATCGTCAACGAGGACAAGACGCGGAAGATCCAGAAGCTGGCCGAGCACGCGCAGTGGTTCGAGGATCACATGCCGTTCGATCCGCGCTACCGCAAGGCCAGCGTGCTCGGCATCACCGCGAAGGCCATCGAGGTCGTCGTCGAGACCGGCGACTCGGGTCCCTTGACGCCGGTCGGCATCAACCTGCCGAACGACCAGGCCATCCGCGAGCAGTACGGGAGCAAGTCGGTCTCGCTCTTCAACGTCAACGAGGCGTACGAAGAGTCGACTCCCGAAGGGATGCGGACCGAGTTCGCGTGGACGGCGGAAGAGGCGGCTCGTGCCAAGAAGTGGGGCGCGTTCTCGCAGGAGCTGGCGACGGAGATTCACGAGGTGATCGGCCACGGCTCGGGGAGGATGGCCGACGGCGTCGCCTCGCCACATCTCCTGCTGAAGGAGCAGTACTCGGCCGTCGAAGAATCGCGCGCGGACCTCATCGCGCTCTACTTCCTGGCGGACCCGAAAATCGTCGAGCTCGGCATCCTGAGCGCCGCCGACCACCCGGAGATCATCCAGACGGCGTACGAGTATTACGCGCGGAACGCGTTAGTGCAGCTCCGGCGCATCCGCCAGGGGACGACGATCGAGGAAGACCACATGCGGAACCGGCAGCTGATCGTCGCGTGGCTCATCGCCCACACGCGGGCGATCGACGTCCGCCGGCGCGACGGCAAGACGTACTACGTCATGGTCGACGCCGCGGCGTTCCGCGAAGGGATCGGGCGCCTGCTCGCCGAGGTGCAGCGCATCAAGAGTGAAGGCGACTACCAGGCCGCGCGCGCGATGTTCGACACCTACGGCATCCACTTCGACCCGGCGCTCAGGGACGAGGTCGTCGCGCGCGTCGACGCGCTGCACCTCCCCTCCTACAGCGCCATCGTCATGCCCCGGTTGACGCCGAAGTACCGCGACGGCGAGATCGTCGATGTCGAGGTCACCTATCCGTGCGACCTGGAGGCGCAGATGCTCGAGTATTCCGCGTTCGCGCGCTCCACCGATGCTGTCGCGACGCCTGCCGCCGCACGCTGACCTCAACGCGCTGACCCGTGCGCTGGCGACGCGGCGCGAGGAGGGACGGCCGGTCGTGGATCTCACCGAATCGAACCCGACGCGCGCCGGGTTCAGCTATCCCACCGATCTGCTCGCGGAGCTTTCCTCAGTCCGGGCGCTTCGCTACGAGCCGCAGCCCTTCGGCAGCGTCGCCGCGCGCGAGGCGGTTGCGCGCGACCACGCCCGCCGCGGGGTCACGATCGATCCCGCCTCCGTGGTGCTGACGGCGAGCACGAGCGAAGCCTATGCGTGGCTGTTCAAGCTGCTGTGCGACCCAGGCGACACGGTGCTGGTGCCGCGTCCGAGCTACCCGTTGTTCGAGCACCTGACCCGTCTCGAAGGCATCTGCACGGTGCCGTTTCACCTCGAGTACCACGGCCGATGG
Source organism: Vicinamibacterales bacterium (assembly GCA_035571515.1). Lineage (GTDB taxonomy): Bacteria > Acidobacteriota > Vicinamibacteria > Vicinamibacterales > UBA2999 > Gp6-AA40. Next base: position 46,925 of record DATNCQ010000141.1, on the reverse strand, counting down.
GAGATCGACTTCGAGACGATGGCTGCGGCGCCCGCGCGGACGCGAGCGATTGTCATCGTCTCGCCGAACAACCCCACCGGCTCGTTCGTCGGCGCGCGCGAGCTCGAACGGCTGTTCGCGAGCTGCCGCGATCATGGCTGGGCGCTCGTCGCCGACGAAGTCTTCGCCGACTATCCGCTCGACGCGGACGCGCCCGTCACCGACATCGCGGCGCGGGCCGACGTGCCGTGCTTCACGCTCGGCGGGCTGTCGAAGACCGCGGGCCTGCCGCAGGTGAAGCTTGGCTGGATCGTCATCGGCGGGCCGCAGGCCGCCCGCACGGCGGCGCTCGCCGGCCTCGAGTTGATTGCGGACAGCTTTCTGTCGGTCGGCACGCCGGTACAGGTGGCGGCCGGTGATCTGCTCGAACGTGGGGCGGCGATCCGCGCGCAGATTCACCAACGCACGCGTACGAATCTTGCGGCTCTCCGAGCGGTCGCGACGTCTTTTCCGGCATGCGAGGCGCTGAAGGCGGAAGGCGGCTGGTCGGCGGTCGTTCGCGTGCCAGCCACGCGGAGCGAAGAGCAGCTCATCCTCGAGCTCCTCGATCGCGAAGGCGTCCTCGTTCATCCCGGGTATTTCTTCGACTTTCCGCGGGAGGCGTTCGTCGTCGTGAGCCTGCTGCCGCCGCCCGAAGTTTTTTCCGATGCGGTCGCGCGGCTGCTGCGGTTCGCGGTTTCGTGACGGCAATGATGCGCCTGCCGCGGCACCACGATTGCACCCGGGCTGAGTCCGCCGTATGACGCCTCCGCGACCCCTGAACGCCGAAGCGCATCGCGCGAAGGCGGGACGCTCGCGCCGCGCCGGGGCGCTGGTCCCGCTCTTTTCCATCCCCTCGTCGCGCAGCTGGGGCATCGGCGAGATCGGCGATATCGAAGCGATCGTCCGCTGGCTCGACGCCGCGGGCATCCACATCCTGCAGCTGCTGCCGATCAACGAAATGCCGCCGGGCGAGACGTCGCCCTACTCGGCGCTGAGCGCGATGGCGATCGACCCGCAGTTCATCACGCTCGATCGCGTCGAAGATTTCGTGGAGATCGGCGGCGAGGAGGCGCTCGAGCCCGCGCTGCGCGCGCGCCTCGACGCCGTGCGTATCGCCGCGCGCATTCAGTACGGCGAGGTCCGGGCGTTGAAGGACATCGCGCTGCGGCGGTGCTTCGCCCGGTTCCGGGACGTCGACCTCGCGGGCGGCACACGGCGGTGCGACGCGTTTCGCGCCTACGTCGCGGCAGAAGGGTGGTGGCTCGACGACTACGCGCTGTTCCGCGCGCTGCACGCGCAGCACGGCGAGCACGCCTGGTTCGAGTGGCCCGAGCCGCTGCGGTGCCGGCGCGCGGACGCGATCGAGCAGGCGCGGACGGAGCTGGCGGACGAAATCCTGTTCCGCCAGTACCTGCAGTGGCTCGCCGGCGACCAGTGGAGCGCGGCGCGGCAACGCGCCGGCGACGTCGCCCTCTTCGGCGACCTGCCGTTCATGGTGAGCGGCGACAGCGCGGACGTCTGGGCGCGCCAGGACGAATTCCGGATGGACGCGTCGGTGGGCGTGCCGCCCGACGCGTTCAGCGAGACGGGCCAGGACTGGGGACTTCCGGTCTACCGGTGGGACGTGCTCGCGGAGCGCGACTTCGACTGGCTCCGCGACCGCGCGCACCGCAACGCGGACCTCTTCGACGGCTACCGCGTCGACCATCTCGTCGGCTTCTTCCGCACCTACTTCCGGCCGCACGACGGCAGCCCCGCGCAATTCATTCCGGAGGAGCAGGACGCGCAGCTGGCGCTCGGCGAGCGCGTGCTGAGCGTCTTCCGGGAGCCGGGGTCGGAAATCATCGCCGAGGATCTCGGCGTCGTCCCCGACTTCGTGCGCGCGGCGCTCGCGCGGCTGTCGATCGCCGGATACAAGGTGTTCCGCTGGGAGCGTCACTGGCACGCCGAGGGCCAGCCGTTCCGGGATCCGGTCGAATACCCGGGCGTGTCGGTGGCCACGTCGGGCACGCACGACACCGAGCCGATGGAAATCTGGTGGGAAGACATCCCGCGGGAGGAGCGCGAGGCGGTGCTGGCGATTCCGTCGGTGCGCGCGTTGCTCACCGACGACGATCTTGCGTCGGTCGACGCGCCGACGCTGCCGCACGCCGTGCACGAAGCGCTGCTCGAAACGCTGTTCGCGTCCGGCTCCGACACGCTCATCCTGCCGATCGGCGACATCTTCGGCTGGCGCGATCGCATCAACCAGCCGGCGACGGTGAACGACGGAAACTGGACGTGGCGGCTGCCGTGGCCATCGGATCGGATGTCGACGGAGCCGGTGGCGATGGAGGCCGGCAAGCAGCTGGCCGAGTGGTGTGCCCGCCACAACCGAACGTAGCGGCGGACCGTCAGGTCCGCCTTTCTATGTCCGCTTCTGGATCTTCGCCCAGGAATCCTTCAGCGTGACGGTCCGGTTGAAGACCGGTCGGCCGGGCCGTGAATCCGGATCGACGCAGAAGTACCCCTGCCGCTCGAACTGGTAGCGGGTACCGGCGGGCGCTGCCGCGAGCGCCGGTTCGATCTTGGCGCCCGCGATCGTCTCCAGCGAAGTCGGGTTCAGCTCCTCGATGAGATCGCGGCCGCCCTCTCCCGGATCCTCCGAGACGAACAGCCGGTCGTAGAGCCGCACGTCGGCATCGACAGCATGGTCGGCCGAGACCCAGTGGACCGTCCCCTTCACGCGCCGTGACGCGGTCGCGCCGGTGAGCGACTCCGGATCGTACGAGCAGCGCAGCTCGACGACGGCGCCTGACGCGTCCTTCACGACGCGCTCGCATTTCAGGATGTAGGCATAGCGCAGGCGCACCTCGCTGCCCGGAGACAGCCTGAAGAACTTCTTCGGCGGGGTCTCCATGAAGTCGTCGTGCTCGATGTAGAGCACGCGCGAGAACGGGATGCGGCGGGTCCCGGCGGAGGCGTCCTCCGGGTTGTTCACCGCCTCGACCTCCTCCGCGCGCCCTTCCGGATAGTTCTCGATGACGACCTTGAGCGGCCGCAGCACCGCGAGCGCGCGCAGCGCCCGGCGGTTGAGATCCTCGCGCACGGTGTGCTCGAGCAGCGCGATGTCGATGACGTTCTCTTTCTTGGCGACGCCGATGCGCGCGCAGAAGTCGCGCACCGCTTCCGGCGTGTAGCCGCGCCGGCGGAGGCCGGCAATCGTCGGCAGGCGCGGATCGTCCCACCCCGACACGAGCTGCTGCTGCACGAGCGCCAGCAGCTTGCGCTTGCTCATGATCGTGTAGTTCAGGTTCAGGCGCGCGAACTCGATCTGCTGCGGGCGCGACCTGAACTCGCGCGCCGTGCCCGCCAGCGAGTCGACGCACCACTCGTAGAGCGGCCGGTGATCCTCGAACTCCAGCGTGCAGAGCGAGTGCGTGATGCCCTCGATCGCGTCCGACAGCGGGTGCGCGAAGTCGTAGGTCGGATAGATGCACCAGGCGTCGCCGGTGCGGTGATGCGACGCGTGGCGGATGCGGTACAGCGTCGGGTCGCGCATGTTGATGTTCGGCGACGCCATGTCGATCTTCGCGCGCAGGACGTGCGCGCCGTCGGGAAACTCGCCCGCGCGCATGCGGCGGAACAGGTCGAGGTTCTCCGCCACCGGCCGGTCGCGGTACGGGCTGTTGGTGCCCGGCTCCGTCAGCGTCCCGCGGTGCGCGCGGATCTCGTCGGCGCTGAGCGTGTCCACGTACGCCTTGCCGTCGCGAACGAGCTGCTCCGCATAGGTGTACAGCAGCTCGAAGTAGTCCGAGGCGTAGAGCATCGCCGCCCACTCGAACCCGAGCCAGCGCACGTCTGCCTGGATCGACTCGACGTACTCGACGTCTTCCTTGGTGGGGTTGGTGTCGTCGAAGCGGAGGTTGCAGCGGCCGCCGAACTCGCTGGCCACGCCGAAGTCGAGGCAGATCGCCTTCGCGTGCCCGATGTGGAGGTAGCCGTTCGGCTCGGGCGGAAAGCGGGTGTGCACACGCCCGCCGTGCCGTCCGCTGCGGGCGTCTTCCGCCACGATTTCGCGCACGAAATCGAGGGGCGCCGCCGGCGCCGATGTCCCGGCGTCAAACTCCATCAGACGATTATATGTTTTGAGCTTTTACTGCCTGCTGCCAGCAGCCCGCTGCCCGCTCGTTACACGGGCTCGACGTCTTCGGTCGTCGCGCCGTCGGGCAGTCCCATCAGCCCCATTTGCTTGAGAACGCGCGGAACCGTGTCGATCGACTCCGCCGGCGGCAGCTCCTCGGCGGTCGTCACCTTGAGGTCCTTCAGGCGCCGCGCCGTCACCAGCACGCGCCCTTCGAACGAGCCGGCCGCCTGGTTGTAGGACTGGACCGCGCCGTCGAGCCGCTTTCGCACCTCGTTCAAGTGCCCGGCGAAGGTGGCCAGGCGGTCGTACAGGTCGCGGCCGAGAGCGGCGACCTCGCGGAAATTCTCGGTGAGCGCCTCCTGCCGCCAGGAATGGGCGACGGTGGTGAGCAGGGCGATCAGCGTGATCGGACTGGCCAACAGCACGCGCTGGCTCAACCCATGTTCGATCAGCCCGAGATCGTTCTGCAGCGCGGCGCTGAACAGCGTTTCACCCGGCAGGAACATCACGACGAACTCCGGCGCGCTGGCGAGCGCTTCCCAGTACGCCTTGCTGCCGAGCCTGTCCATGTGGTCGCGCACCTGGCGCGCGTGCGCCTGCAGCTTGATGGTGCGCCCCTCCTCGTCGGCTGCCTCCTGCGCGTCGAGAAACGCCTCGAGCGGCGTCTTCGCGTCGACGACGACCTGCGTGCCGCCGGGGAGGTGCACCACCAGGTCGGGCCTGAGGCGACCATTGTCGCCGGCCAGCGCGGGCTGCTCGTCGAAGTCGCAGCGGCGCAGCATCCCCGCGATCTCGACGACCCGACGCAGCTGCATCTCGCCCCACCGGCCGCGGACCGCCGGCGTGCGCAGCGCGCGCGAGAGCGTGTCGGCCGTCGAGCCGAGCGCGCTGACTTTCTCGGTCAGCCGCGCGTACGCCTCGAGCCGCTCGCGTTCGGCGTCGGCGAGCTTGACGTCGACCTTCTGCAGCGTCTCGGCAATCGGCTGCACGAGCTGGTTGAACGCGTGGTGACGTGATTCGAGGGCGTCGAGAAAGGCGCCGCGGTTGCTGGCGATCGCATCGGCAGCGAGCGACTGGAATGCTTCGCGCATCGAGCCGAGCGCCTGCCGTTCGCGCTCGACCTGCCCCGTCAGCCACTCGTTGTCGCGCCGGGCCGCGGCCAGGTCCGCGGCCAGCGCCGCGCGCTGTTCGGCGAGCTGACGCTGCCCCGATGCCCTGGCCAGCCAGTAGGCCAGCACCGCTGCGACCGTCGCCGCGGCGATGCCGAGAAGGAGAACCATGGGCACCGGCTCGAAGTGTAACAGGTGTGACCAATCTGTAAGCCGGGCCCGAAACCGCACACGAAGACTGGCAAATTCGCGGGCGATTTCGCCCACTGCGCCTCGGTGCGCCGGTTGCAATCCGCACGGCCGTGGTCAGACGAGCCGCACCGGGGGAACCCTATTCGCTGGACGACGGGCTGGGTGTTCGCAGGATAGAGACCGACGGCCGGACCACCACCGAAATCCTCGAACTGGCGCCGGCCCTGGCGTCCCAACCGGTCTTCGAGCAGGCGATTTGCGGCCGCGCGTCGCGCTACGCCGACCTCGACATCCGCTCGTTTGCGCCGGTCCGCCGCGTCGATCGCGTCGGCTCCGTCCTGCAGGCCGTCAGCGAGATCCCGTCAGGCGGCGTCCGCCTCTCGGATCTCCTCGCGCACCTCGAATCGACAGGCGAAGTCGTCCCCGAATCGGCGATGCTCGAGCTCGCCTCGCTCGTCGTCAACGCGGTGGCGTCGCTGCACGCGTGGCCCGGCGGCCTCGCGCATGGGGCGATCAACACGGCGCACGTGCTGCTCACCAACGACGGCCGCGTCATGCTCACCGACTGCATCTTTGGCGCGGGTCTCGAGGTGCTGCAGCGCAATCGCGAAGTACTCTGGAAGGAATTCGGCCTCGCGATGCCGCCCGCGGCGAGCCTCGCACGATTCGATCAGCAGGCGGACGTCACCCAGATGGGCGCGCTCATCCTGTCGATCATCCTGCAGCGCCCGATGCGCGCGCACGAGTATCCGCGCGGCGTCTCGGACCTCGTGGTGACCGCCACGGAGTCCTCGTCGGTCCCCGGCGCGCCGGGCTCCGCGTCCGCGCTGCGCATGTGGCTCCAGGAAGCGCTGCAGATTCATCCGCGGCTGGCGTTCAGGTCGGCGGTGGAAGCGCAGCGGTCGTTCGCGGACATCAACAGCCGGCCGGGCAGCCGCCGCGCGGGCGCGATGGCGCTGCAGGTGCTGCTGCGCACGACGTGCGGTGAGCCGCTGGATCAGCCGCGGGTGGTGATGAGCCCGCCGATGCAGGCTCCGGCCGCGCAGGCACCGTCACAGGCGTCGCCGTCCCCGCAGGAGCGGCCGAGCGCGTTCGACTCCATTCTCCGGTCAGTACTCCCCAAACACTAAGCGCGGAACATGGAGGCCTGACGGCCCACACACGAAGACCGCGAAGGTGTCGTGGTCAGGCCGTCAGAACGTCAGCCGCGCGGCGAGCTGCATGACGCGGCCGTCGGCCTGCGCTGTCGCGCGTCCGAACAACGGGTTCGGCGTCAGCGTCGATCCATTCAGCCACAACCGCGTGTTATCGGCCGCCGTCATGTTCGGCCGGTTCATCAGGTTGAACGCTTCCCAGATCACGTGCAGCTGCCGTGAACCGCCGACCCGGAAGCGCCGCGCCACGCGCGGGTCGAACGACCCCTGATACGGCAGGCGGTACTGGTTCCTCGTCGTATCCGGCGCGAGGTCGTTGAACGCGTTGCCGTCGCCGTTGATGTCGCCGTTGACGAACGCGCTGTACGGCAGGCCGGTCTGCCACGTGTAGACGATCCCGTACTCCCAGTTCTCGAGCAGCCGCTTCGACAGTCCCCGGCGATCAACGACGAGCAGCGACGTGTCGTACATCGCGGAGACGGTGAGGTGCTGGTGCCGGTCGTTGTTGCCCGGCGCGCGCGTATCCAGCATCTGGCCCTGCATGGCGAGCGACCGCCGGCCGTTCAAGCCGCCGAACACCATCGCGATCGGCTCCTGCGGCGCGTCGTCGGAGCGGGCGAACGTGTAGGCGATGGTATAGAACAACTGCTGCAGGACGCGCGCGCGCGCGTGCAGCGTGACGCCGTTGTAGAGCGACTGGCCGGTGCTCTGGAACGACACCACCCGGTTCGCTCCGGGGAATGCGCCGCCGACGTTGACGTCCACCGCACGAGGCAGCCGCTCGCCGCGCGCGAACAGGTAATCGATGCCGAGCGAACCGGCGCGGTACTTCTCGACCTCCCAGCCGGCGCTTGCCTGGTGTACGCGCGGCGTCCTGAACGTCGGATCGACGAACGTGTTGTCGAACGCACGCGCGAAGGCGGGAATCAAGGCGGGCGTCGAGCCGTAGAACAGCCCGTATGCCGCGCGGAACACGTTCTTGCGCTCGCCCGGCGCATAGGCGAAGCCGACGCGTGGCGCCCAGTTGTTGCGGTCGCGCGCGAGGACGCCGTCGAAATCCTGCCGGTCGTAGCGGACGCCGACGTCGATGGTGAGCGCGCCGCTCGCGCGCCAGGCGTCCTGCACGAACGCGGCGTACTGCGTCGTGTCGGCGTTGACCGTCGCGGTGGCGGGTATCTGCGTCACCGCGTCGGGACCGCCCGTCGCGAACGCTGCGATCGTCTGGAAGACCGCGGTTGTGCTGCGGCCGAACCGTGTCTGATTCCGGTCCCGCAACATGTCTCCGCCCGCCTTCACCGAGTGGCCGCCGGTCACCCACGAGAGTGAATCGCCAGCCTCGAGCCGTCTTGTTCCGAACGCGTGCGGGCCGTACAGGCTCGATCCGGTTTGCGCCACGAGACTGCCACCCTGCCAGACGACGGTCGCAGGCGCGAGCAATGGATTCTCCTGGTCGCGGACGGTCGCGTACTGCGCGCGCGCCTCGTTGACCAGCGCGGATCCGAGAGCGCTTCCGAGCGAAGCGCCCGCCGCGCGCGTCCGGAGCAGCGACAGCGCGTCGCTCGAGATGGCCGGCTGGGCCGTCGCCATGTCGATCGGCTGGCCGTCGAACTGCTGATCGATGAAGCGAAGCATCACGTGCTGGCGCGCGTACTCGTGATCGGTGCGTGCCAGCACCAGGTCCTGATGCTGGTCGCGCGCGGCCCTCGGCAACGCCGCGTCGAGCCGTGACAAGGCGCTGGCGCCCACGGCGGAGAACAGGCCCAGGTTCGGGGACGCCGACGTGCCGGTCGTCTGCTGCAGGCCGTCGTAGCCGAGAAGAAAGAAATTGTGCTCGCGGACGATGGGTCCGCCGAGAACCGCGCCGAACTGATTGTTGCGGTAGGGCGGCTTGTGCAGCCCCGCCTTCTCATCGAGTTGCTTCTTGCCGTTGAGCGCGCGGTCGCCGAAATACTCGTAGCCCGATCCGTGAAACGCGTTCGCGCCCGCTCGCGTCACCACGTTGAACACCGCCGCGCCGGCGCGCCCGTTCACGGCGGGCGCGCCGTTGGTCTCGATGCGATAGGAGTCCACCGTGGCCTGACTGAGTTGATACGGCACGCGGGACGGCCCCTCGCGCCCGATCGGCTCGCCGGTGACGCTGCTCGTGTGATCGAAGCCGTCGATGAGGAGGCGGTTCTGCGCGCTCGGCAGATCCATCACGCTGACGCCGCCCGTCCTCCCATCCTGCGTGACCGCCGGCGTCAGTTCCGCGAGCCGCACGTACCGCCGCCCGGCCACCGGGAGATCCCGGATCTCCGTCTCGGCGACGGTCGCGCTCGCGTGCGTGCGGCCCGATTCCGCGATCGGTGGATACGGGTTCACGGCGATCGTTTCCGGTAACGGGGCGCGGCGCAGCGGCAAGTCGATCTGCATCCGCTGGCCCGGCAGCAGGATGATGTCGTCCTGGCGGCGGCCGGCGAAGCCGTCGTGCGTCGCGGTGACCTGGTAGCGTCCCGCCGCGAGCGCGGCGAACCCGAAGCGGCCGCTGCCGTCGGTCTGCGTCTCGCGGTCGGCGCCGGTGTTGACGTCTGTGACCGTGACGGTGGCGCGCTCGACGGTCTCGCCGGTCGTCGCCGTCACCCGTCCCCAGATTTCACCGGTCCCGCTTTGGGCGTACGCGGGCATGCAGCTGAAGAGTGCGACGAGGAAGAGCAGAACGGTAGTCATCGCGTCTCCTGATCTGTGCTCATCTAATCAATACGCGTGCCACGCTATAATTTTTTGTTCTCATGGCACTCATTGCTCCGTTTCGTGCGCTCCGACCCACGCCCGCGGCCGCTGAACGTGTCGCGGCCGTTCCCTACGACGTCGTCAACGCTCAGGAAGCCCATGCGTTGGCCAATGGCAACGCCTTGAGCTTTCTGCACGTCTCGCGTGCTGAAATCGACCTTCCGCCGAACACCGATCCCTACTCGGACGCGGTGTACCGCAAGGCCGTCGAGAATTTCGCGGCGCTCAAGGCGAAGGCGCCGCTCGTGGCCGAGCAGGCGCCAAGCCTGTACGCTTACCGCCTCAAAATGGGGAATCACGTCCAGATCGGCATTGCCGGGGCGTTCTCCATTGATGAGTACGACCGGGGCGTCATCAAGAAGCACGAGCACACGCGGCGCGACAAGGAAGACGACCGGACGCGCCACATGATCGATTTGCGCGCGCAGACGGGACCGGTGTTTCTCACCTACCGCGCATCGCCCGCGGTGGATCGCGTCGTCCGCCGGACGACCGGCGAGCCGCCGCTGTTCGACTTCACCGCGGCCGATGGCGTGCAGCACACGATCTGGCGCGTCGCGGATGCCGACGTCAAGGAGCTCGTCGCGGCCTTCGATGCGATTCCGCGGCTGTACATCGCGGACGGGCATCATCGCGCGGCCAGCGCCGCCCGGGCGCGTCAGCAGCTGCGCGGCAGCCGCGAAGCGCGCGGCGAGTGGGACACGCTGCTGGCGGTCGCGTTCCCCGATAATCAGGCGCAGGTCCTTCCCTACAACCGCGTCGTCAAGGATCTCGGCTCTCATACGCCGCAGTCACTGCTGGCGAAGCTGCGGGAGCAGTTTGTCGTCAAGGCAGGACCGGCCACTCCCGCGCAGAAGGGAGAGGTCGCGATGTTTCTCGATGGCGCGTGGCACACGATCGTCCTCGGCGAGGCACCGCGCGATCTCGCGCCCTCCGACCGGCTCGACGTGAGCCGCCTGCAGCAGACCGTGCTGACACCGCTGCTCGGCATCGGCGACATACGCACCGACAAGCGGATCGACTTTGTCGGGGGCGCGCGCGGCACATCCGAGCTCGAGACGCTGGTGAACTCCGGCAAGTTCGCCGTGGCATTCTCGCTCTACCCGGTCAGCGTGGACGACTTGATGCAGGTCTGCGATGCCGGCGGCATCATGCCGCCGAAATCGACCTGGTTCGAGCCGAAGCTGCGCGACGGCTTGTTGTCGCACGAGATTTAGTCCGCCTTGTTACGCGGACTCCACCACTACGCGGTGGGGTCCGGCTTCAGCCGGACCACCTGATGAAAGTCCTCATCGCCGATCAGTTCGAGCAGGTGGGCATCGACGGCATCACCGCCGCCGGCTGCGAGGTGATCTACCAGCCGGCGCTGGCCGACGAACAGCTCGCCGGGGCACTGGCGTCAACGAAGGCCGACGTGCTCGTCGTACGCAGCACGAAGGTGACCGACGCAATGCTCGCCAACGGCTCGCTGTCGCTGATCGTCCGCGCCGGCGCGGGCGTCAACACCATCGACGTGAACGCCGCGTCGCGCCGCGGCATCTACGTCTCGAACTGCCCCGGCAAGAACGCCATCGCGGTCGCCGAGCTGACACTCGCCCTGATCCTCGCGCTCGACCGCCGCATCGCGGAGAACGTCATCGACCTGCGCGCCGGGAGATGGAACAAGAAGGAGTACTCGAAGGCGAAGGGGCTGTTCGGCCGGACGCTCGGCATCATCGGCTACGGGAGCATCGGGCAGGAAGTCGCCCGGCGCGCGCGGGCGTTCGGCATGCCCGTCGTCATATGGAGCCGGCGGTTTGAAGCGGATCCCGCATCCCGGGGCCCGGATCCAGGCCTGAGCGTCGCGCGCTCCGCTGAGGAAGTTGCGGAGCGCGCCGACGTCCTCAGCATCCACCTGGCGCTCGCGAGCGGCACGCGGAATTTCATCGGCGCGTCGATCCTCAATCGCCTGCAGCCCGGCTCGTACTTCATCAACACGTCGCGCGGCGAGATCGTCGATCACGCGGCGCTCGCCGACGCCATCCGCACCCGCGGCATCCGCGCCGCGCTCGACGTCTTCGCGCAGGAGCCAGCGGAATCGACCGGCGCGTTCGCCGATCCCATCGTCACGCTGCCGAATGTCATCGGCACCCATCACATCGGCGCCTCGACGGAGCAGGCGCAGGAAGCGATTGCCGCGGAAGCCGTGCGCATCGTGCGCACTTACAAGGAGACGGGCAAGGTGCCCAACGTCGTCAACCTGGCGACGAAGACGCCGGCCACGCACCTGCTGGTCGTGCGGCACCGCGACCGGCCGGGCGTGCTGGCGCACGTCTTCGATCGGCTCCGCGCGGGCAACCTCAACGTGCAGGAGACGGAAAACGTCATCTTCGAGGGGGCGGAAGCCGCCATCGCGCGCATCAACCTCGACGGCGAGCCGCCCGCGGCGCTGCTGAGCACAATCGCCGGCGGCAACCAGGACATTTTGAGTCTGTACGTCGTTAAGATCTGAACCATGCCCACAGCTACACGCGTGTTCAACTTTTCCGCCGGTCCCGCGGTGCTGCCGCTGCCGGTTCTCGAGGAGGCGCAGCGCGACCTCATCGCCCTGCCGGGCGTCGGCATGTCGGTGATGGAGATCAGCCATCGCTCGAAGACGTTCGAGGACCTGATGCACCGGGCGCAGGACGACATCCGCGCGCTCGCGGGCGTGCCGGCCAATTACAAGATCCTGATGCTGCAGGGCGGCGCGAGCCTGCAGTTCTCGATGGTGCCGATGAACCTCCTCGGCGCCGGCCAGACGGCGGATTACATCGACAGCGGGTCGTGGGCCGACAAGGCCGCCAAGGAAGCGAAGAAGGTCGGCAAGGTGAACGTCGCCGCGACGACCAAGGGCGAGAACTACTCGCGGCTGCCGGACGCGTCCGAGATCAAGCTGACGCCGGGCGCGGCGTACGTCCACATGACCAGCAACAACACCATCGAAGGCACCCAGTGGAAGTCGCTGCCGCGGGTCGGCGACGCGCCGCTCGTCAGCGACACCTCGTCCGACATGTTCAGCGGCCCGATTGACGTCGGCCGCCACGCGCTCATCTACGCCGGCGCGCAGAAGAACCTGGGGCCGTCGGGCGTGACGCTCGTGATCGTCCGCGACGACCTGCTCGCGCGCTCCGCCGACACGCTGCCCACCATGCTGAACTACAAGGTGCAGGCGGAGAACGACTCGCTCTACAACACGCCGAACACGTTCGGCATCTACATCCTCGGCCTGACGATGAAGTGGCTGCGGTCGCAGGGCGGCCTCGACGCGGTCGCGAAGGTCAACCAGCGGAAGGCGGGGAAGCTCTACGCCGAGATCGATCGGACGGGGTTCTATCGGGGCACCGCGCGCAAGGACGACCGGTCGCTGATGAACGTGACTTTCCGTCTCGCGACCGAGGAGCTCGAGAAGGCGTTCGTGAAGGAATCAGCGGCCGCCGGCTTCGACGGGTTGAAGGGCCACCGCTCCGTCGGCGGCATGCGCGCGTCGATCTACAACGCGTTCCCGGAGGAAGGGATCGACGCGCTCGTCTCCTTCATGCGGGAGTTCGAGCGCACGCACGGCTAGGACGTCGTCTGCCGGAACGGACGGCGCCGCCGGCGGCGCCGTCTTCTCCGCGGCCGCGCGCCTTCCGCGTCCTCCTCGCCGGGTTCGAAGGTCTTGGCGGCCTCGATGAACCCGCGCCAGTGCTCGAGCACCTCTGGCGCGTGCCCGTGAATCTCCAGCCAGGTCAACGCTTCGCGGAACGGGCCGCGGTGCATCAGCGCCCGCCGCGCGCGCGGCGAGAGGTGCAGGTCGATGAGCCGCCGCTGCAGGCTCAGGATGTGCCGCAGCCGTTCGACGTCGCGCCGCGCGAGCGGCAACAGGCCGAGCGAGAGCGCCGGTTCCTTCCTGGGGCGTCCGTCCGCGTCGAGGACGAGAGGCGGCGGGCGGAAGTCGTAGCCGAGCGGCACGAGCAGCGTTCCCAGCAGCAGCGCGTTGGTGAGCGTCTCCGGTGTCTCCTCGAACTGGCGGCGGTAGCGGTCGATCGATGCCAGCGATTTCCACAACGCATCGCTGGCGCGCTTCTGCATCTCGGGCGCGATCGCCTCGAGCATCCGGCGCTCGGCCAGCATCCGGAACGCCTTCTCGGCGGCGCCGGCGCGAAGCAGCTTGTAGATCTCCTCGATCAGCCGCGCGGGCGCGCTGCGCGCCAAGTCGCCGCGGTGCGCGGCGATGGCGGCGTCAATCGGCGGGTCGATGCTGAAGTCCAGGCGAGAAGCCATCGAGACCGCCCGGATCATCCGCACCGGATCCTCCTGGAACCGTTCCGTCGGATCGCCGATCGATCGGATGACCCGCTCCTCGAGGTCGCGCAGGCCGCCGGTGAAATCGATGATCGAGAAGTCCGCGATGTCGTAGAAGAGCGCGTTGATCGTGAAGTCGCGGCGGAACGCGTCCTCTTCCGGCGTCCCGAAAGTGTTGTCGCGGTGGATCATGCGGTCGACGTCGCCCAGTTCGTCGACGACGATGCCTTCGCCGGGTTCCTCGGGCGCCGAGAGCTCGGCGGCGCTGAGCTGACGCCGGAAGGTGGCGACCTCGATGGTTTTGGGACCGAACCGCACGTGCGCCAGCCGGAAGCGGCGGCCGATGATCCAGCAGTTCCGGAACAGCCGCTTCACCTGGTAGGGATGCGCGTTGGTGCCGATGTCGAAGTCCTTGGGCCGGCGGCCGAGCAGGAGGTCGCGGACGCTGCCGCCAACGAGGTAGGCGGCGTAGTTGTTCTGGTGCAGGCGGTAGAGAACTTTCAGGGCGTCCGGATCGATCTGTTTGCGCGAGATCGCGTGCCCGGCACGCGGGACCACCACCGGAACCGTCATCGGAGCGCATTGTAACAAAGCGGATTGGGGGACTAGGATCTGCGGATGCGAGTTGCAGCGGCGTTGGTGGCAGTGCTGCTGGCCTCGGCCGGCGCGTACGCGGCGGAGCCGACGCCGCTGGCGCGCGCCCGCATGCTCTACAACGCCGCGGACTACGACGGCGCGATTGCGGCGGCGGCGATCGCGCGCATGCAGCCGGCGGCGGCCGATGCCGCCGCCCTCGTCGAGGCGCGGGCGCACATCGAACGCTACCGGCGCGGCGCCGACGCGACCGATCTCGCCGCCGCGCGCGAGGCGCTCAACGCCATTCATCCCACCGTGCTCTCGCCGCGCGACCAGGTGGACTTCCTCGTCGGCCTCGGCCAGTCGCTCTACTTCGCCGACCTGTACGGTCCGGCCGCCGACCTGTTCGACACCGCGCTCGAACGCGGCGCGCTGCCGGGCGATCACGACCGCGTGCTGCTGCTGGACTGGTGGGCGACCGCGCTCGACCGCGAAGCGCAGGTGGCCCCGCCCGAACGCCGGGCACGCCTGCACGCGCGCATCATGGAGCGGATGGATGTGGAGTTGCGCCGCGACCCGGGCAGCGCGCCCGCCAACTACTGGCGCGCGGTGGCCGCGCGGGGGTCCGGTGATCTCGACACGGCATGGGACGCGGCAGTGGCCGCATGGGTTCGCGCGGCGCTGGCCCCCGACAGCACGCAGCTGCGGTCCGACATCGACCGCCTCGTCACCGAAGCGATCATTCCCGAACGCGCGCGGTCCCGTCAGGGGCGGGAGACGGCCGACGCCGCCGAGTCAATGCGGAGTCAGTGGAGCGTGATCAAAGAACAATGGAAATGACCGGTAATGCAACATGCAAAATGCAAACCCGATGTAGGTCGGGGCAACGAGGTGAATGTCGCTGTGACGTTCACTCTGTAGGCTCGACGGGACGCACGGTTTGCATTTTGAATCTTGCATTACCGGCGATCACGGTTTGGCGTCGCGCCAGTTGTCCGCGATGCCGACGTCCACGTCGAGCGGCACGTCCAGCTTCACCGCCTGTTCCATCTTCTCGCGCACCAGCGCCGCCGCCTCCTCGGCCTCCTCGTGCGGCGTCTCGAACAGCAGCTCGTCGTGCACGGTGAGGATCATCCGCGCCTTCAGCCTGCTCCTCGACAGCTCCGCGTGCAGATCGATCATGGCGCGCTTGAGGATGTCGGCCGCGGTGCCCTGGATCGGCATGTTGACGGCTTCACGCTCGGATTGCGCCCGCATCTGAAAGTTGCGGCTCAGGAGGTTCGGCACGAGCCTCCGCCGCCCGAACATCGTCTTGACGACGCCGGTGCGGCGCGCGTCCTCGAGCATCTGGTCGATGAAGACGCGCACCCGCGGAAAGCCCGTGAAGTAGGCGTCGATGAATTCCTGCGCCGCTTCCTGCGTGACGTTGATGTCCTTGGCGAGCGTGAACGGTGTCTTCCCGTACAGCACCGCGTAGTTGACCATCTTCGAGCGGCTGCGCAGCTCGTGCCGCGAGAGACCGCTGTCGGGGCCGAACAGCTGCAGCGCCGTGCGGTCGTGGATGTCCTCGCCGCTGCGGAACGCCTCGATGAGCGCCGGCTCGCCGGCCATGTGCGCGAGCACGCGCAGCTCGATCTGCGAATAGTCGGCCGAGATCAGCACGTGGCCCGCATCGGCGATGAACGCCCGCCGGATTTCCCGTCCGAGCTCCGTCCGAATCGGGATGTTCTGCAGGTTCGGATCGGAGCTGCTCAGGCGGCCGGTTGCCGCCACCGCCTGGTTGAAGCAGGTGTGCACGCGCCCGGTCTCCGGATGCACCATCAACGGCAGCGCGTCGATGTACGTTCCTTTCAGCTTCATCAGCGCGCGCCACTCCAGCACGAGCCGCGGCAGCTCGTGCGTCAGCGCCAGCTCCTCGAGCACCTCCGCGGCCGTTGACGTCGAGCGGGTCTTCCCCGTCCGCTTGCTGGCGGGCAGCTGGAGCTTCTCGAAGAGGATCTCGCCCAGCTGCTTCGGCGAGTTGATGTTGAACTGTCCGCCGGCGAGCTCCCAGATGCGCGCGGTGTACTGCGCGAGCGCCTGTTCGATGTGCTGCGACTGCGCGGCGAGCGCCGGGCCGTCGATGCGGATGCCGGCGCGCTCGATGTCGGCGAGGACCGGCACCAGCGGCATCTCCAGCGTGCGGTACACCTCCTCGAGGGCATCGGTCACCAGCAGCGGCGCCAGCCGGTTCGACAGCTGCCGCGCCAGGTCCGCCCGTTCACCGGCGAAGGTGAGCAGCGATTCGGGCGCGACCTTCGCGAACGGCAGCGCCTTCGCGCCGCGGCCGCACACGTCCTCGTCGGTCAGCGCCTTGTAGCCCAGGTGCTCGAGCGAGGACTCCTCGAGCGGATGCCCCGACCGCGTGGCGTCGAGCAGGTAACTGGCCAGCATGGAGTCGAACTCGAGGCCGGCGAGCGTGATTCCGTGGCGCCCGAGGACGATGACGTCGAACTTCAGGTCGTGGCCCACTTTCCTGATCGACGGATCCTCGAGGAGCGGACGAAGACGATCGAGCACGCGCTGCCGATCGAGCTGCTCCGGGACGCTCGCACCGGCCAGCAGATCGGTCGCGCTGTCATCGGCACCGGTGTGTCCCACGGGCAGGTAGCGGGCTTCGCGGTCGCGCGTCGAGAACACGAGCCCGACGATCGACGCGCGCATCGCCGACGGCTCGCTCGGGATGACGCGCAACGAGAACTCGCCGGCCGCGCGCAGCTCCGACAGCAGCGCGTCGAGCGCCGCGTCTGTCTGCACCAGGGCGTAATCCTTCTGGATGCTGTCGGCGGTCGGCGCGTACTCGTTGACGAGCGTGCGAAACGCCAGCCGCGAGAACAGCTCGTAGCAGCGCTCCCGGGAGGCGCCGCGATACCTGAGCGCCTCGAAGTCGACGTCGACGGGCACGTCGGTCTTGATGGTGACGAGCTCGCGGCTCTGCAGCGCCGCCGCGCGATGCGTGACGAGCGCTTCGCGCTGCTTCGGCTTCAGCTCGTCGGCGCGTGCGAGCAGCGTGTCGAGGCTTTCGTACTTGGTGATCAGATCGATGGCGCCCTTCTTACCGATGCCGGGCACGCCTGCCACGTTGTCGCTGGTGTCGCCGACCAGCGCGAGCACGTCGGCCACCTGCGCCGGCTGCACGCCGAACTTCTCGGCCACCCCGGATGCGTCGAACCACGCACCGTCCTCGCGCGGGTCGTAGACACGGACGCCGTCGCGCACGAGCTGGAAGAAATCCTTGTCGATCGACACGATGGCGACCTCGAAGCCCTCGGCCGCGGCACGTTTCGCCAGCGTCCCGATCACGTCATCCGCTTCGTAGCCCGCGGCGGTGACGATTGGCACCCCCATCGCCTCGCACGCCTGGTGCACCCAGTTGATCTGCTCGGCAAGGTCGTCAGGCATGGCCGCGCGGTTCGCCTTGTAGTCGTCCGCGATGCGGTCGCGGAACGTCGGCCCGGCGAGGTCGAACGAGGCCGCCATGTAGGCGGGCTTGTGGTCCGCCATCAGCTTGCGCAGCATCGTCACGAAGACGTAGACGGCGTGCGTCGTGTGCCCTTCCTGGTTCGACAGTCCCTTGCCGCGGAACGCGTGATACGCGCGGTACATCTGCGAACTGCCGTCGATGAGGAAGAGTGTCTGGCAAGACATGTGGTGGGGGCTCTGCAGGGCTGACCCGAAGGTCCGGCGCAACGACCGGCCGTCGGGGCGGTCCCTGCGACGAGGATATCATTCGAGTAGATGCGTTCCTGGGTCCTGGCGGCGGTCG
Organism: Vicinamibacterales bacterium; assembly: GCA_035571515.1. GTDB lineage: Bacteria > Acidobacteriota > Vicinamibacteria > Vicinamibacterales > UBA2999 > Gp6-AA40. The sequence continues at coordinate 28,868 of DATNCQ010000141.1, read as the reverse complement.
CCGCACTTCTCCTGTCCGCGTGCAGCGGCCGGCTCGTGAAGAAGCAGTACGAATACGAGGAAGAGTTGTACCTCGGTCTCGACGGATCGGCGACGCTCAACGTCAACGCCTCCGTGCCCGCGCTCGTCGCGCTGCGGGGCGTCAATCTGAATCCGAGCTCGCGGGCGCGGTTCGACCGCGAGGGCATCCGCTCGTACTTCAACGGGCCGGGGCTGACGGTCACCGCCGTCAGCTCCTCGCGGCGCTACGGCCGCCGCTTCGTGCACGTGAGCATGGACGTCGCCGACGTCCGCTCGCTGCAGCGGGTAGCCCCGTTTGCCTGGTCCACCTACCGGTTCGCCCGCGAGGGCGACATGTTCGCGTTCAAGCAGCTGGTGGGCGCGGCGGCGGCGAAGCCGGTCGGCGATGTCGGCTGGGACGGCGGCGAGCTCGTCGCCTTCCGCATGCACCTGCCGAGCAGGATCGCCTATCACAACGCGCCGTCGCATCGGACCGAGCGCGGCAACATCCTCGAGTGGGAGCAGACCCTCACCGACCGCATGCGCGGCACGCCCGTCGACATCGACGTGCAGATGGAGACCCAATCCATTCTCGCGCGGACGCTGCTGCTCTTCGGCACGACGATCGTCGCGGCGGTCGCGACGCTGGCAGCGGTGATCTGGTGGGTAGCGAGAAGGGGGCAGCCGCTGCCCCCTCCCGCTGCGACGTGATTACAGCCTCTCCAGCTCCCGCTCGGCCTCCGCGTCGGTCTTCAGATCGTTGGTCACCGAGAAGGCGCCGAACGAACTGGCAATCGAACGCGCGAGCATCCGGTCGGTATTGCTGTTGACCACGCCGTCGAGCGTCACGTGGCCGTTCTCGACGATGACGTGGATCGGCGGGTTGGCCATCGACCCGTAGTTCCAGAAGTTCGAGTTCCCGTAAATCGCGCGCGCGATGCGGAACCTCAACTCGTCGTCGAAGCTCGAGACCGGCAGCACCGTGATCCGGTTGACCACCTGGTGCACGCCGTCGATCCGCGCGACGCGCTTCTCGAGGTCGTTCTTCTTGTAGGGCATCGTGACCTTGCCCGTCAGGGTCACGACCCCACTGTCGATCTGCATGTGCACGGAGTCGAAGATTGAGAACTGCGGGTAGGTCAGCACCTGTTTCTGAACGTCGCGGACGACCTGCAGATCCTTTCGATCCGCCGCCCAGGCTGGCGCGCTCAGCGCGAGCACGACGGTGGCGGCGGCAACAAACCTGGCGAACATCTTTCGAGCCCTCCTCTTGAGACTTAATCTTTTCGCCCCTGCCGGGCGTTCCGGTGAGGCACGCCTTCTCACGGGGCAAGGGATTTGCCAGCTCCAAATTCGCTGAAACAGGCCTGAAATTGCTCGATTTGCCTCGGCGGTGCTCGCCTCGCCTGCGCGCGCGTCCGCGCCCGGGGACAACTCGTGTATAAGGACGCCATGCGACACACCTTGCGCGCGGTGCCAGTCGTGGCGGTCATCCTTGCCGTCGGGGCGGCAGCCCTCGCGGGCCTCGTCCAGGCACAGCAGCGGACGGCGGCTCCCCCCCGCTACCGCGTCGATCCGTTCTGGCCCAAGCCGCTCCCCAACAAGTGGAGCATGCAGCAGATCGTGGACATCTACGTGGACAGGGACGACCACGTCTGGGCGATCAATCGCCGCGTCGATGCGCGCCCCGACGAACTGACCGCCGCGGCCAACCCGCCGCGCGGCGAGTGCTGCGTCCTCGGGCCGGAGGTGCTCGAATTCGATCCCGACGGCAACGTCGTCAACGCGTGGGGCGCCCCGGATTACCACCCGGGATGGCCGGGGCGGCTGCAGACGATTGCCGTCGACCGCGACAAGAACGTGTACCTCTCGGGCACCACGCCCGGCGACAGCATCATCAAGTTTTCCAGGGACGGGAAATTCCTGAAGGACTTCGGCCATCGCGGGCCGAAGATACCGGCGGACCAGGTCAAGCAGGACAACCAGCAGACGGCGGTCTTTCCTCCGGGGATCGGCTCGTTCGAGCTCGACGAGGATGCGCGCGAAATCTTCATCGCCGACGGGTTCCTGAACAAGCGGATTGTCGTCTACGACATGGATACCGGCGCCTTCAAGCGCGGATGGGGAGGCCACGGCATTCCGCTGAGCGAGATCGACAACACCCCGACGCCGAACTACGACATCTCGGGCCCGCCGCCCGACCAGATGCAGTTTGCGCCGGCGCTCCACTGCGTTCACTTCTCGCGCGACGGGATGGTGTACGTCTGCGAGCGCGGCAGCGATCGCGTGCAGGTGTTCACCAAGCAGGGGAAGTTCGTGCGGCAGTGGTTCGTCCACCCGACGACGCAGGCGCGCGGGGCGAACTGCGGCGGACCGTGGAGCACGACGGCGCCGCCGTGCGGCACCGTCTATCACATCGCCATCTCCAGCGACCCGCAGCAACGTTATGTATTCGTGGCCGACGGGACCAACAACATGGTGTGGATCTTCAACCGCAACGACGGCACGCCCGCCGGGTCGTTCGGCGGCAACGGCCGCTATGCCGGCCAACTCCACTGGATAGACGCAATCGCGACCGATTCGAAGGGAAATGTCTATACAGGCGAGGTTGAAGACGGAAAGCGCATTCAGAAGTTCGTGCCGGTAAACTGAGTCAGCGCGGTCGATGAACCGCCGGCTGGTGTTCATGCATGTCGGGAGAATCGCGGCCACACTCGTCGCTCTAAGCCTTCTGGCCGCGGGATGCGGTTCGCCCGAGACGTCGCCGACCGGGACACCGGTGACGCCGGCGCCCGCGCCTTCACCGGGTCCCTCGCCGCAACCAGCTCCGGCCCCGTCGCCTGGCCCCGCGCCTGCGCCGAGCCCGACGCCGGGCCCCACGCCGAGTCCGACGCCGTCGCCGACACCGAGTCCCACGCCGACACCAACTCCATCGCCCACGCCGACGCCGACGCCGACGCCGACGCCGACGCCAACACCAACTCCCGCGCCCGCGCCGACGCTGACGTCCGTCAGTCCGTCTTCGGGCATGCGCGGAAGCACGGTTGCTGTCGCGCTGTCAGGTACCGGGTTCGTGGCCGGCGGGACAACCGTTGACGTCGGCGGCGCCGGTGTCACCGTCAGCAACGTGATGGTGACGACCGTCGCCTCGTTGACAGCAAGCTTCGCCATTGCGGCATCCGCCGTAACCGGCGGACGAGCGGTCACGGTCACGACGGCTGGCGGAGCCAGCAACGCGGTGACGTTCACGGTCAACGTGCCGACGGGCAGCCAGACGTTTACGTCGGGTGGGACGTTTGTTGTTCCCGCCGGCGTCACCGAAATCTCCATCGACGCGTCGGGTGGACAGGGCGGTGCCGGCGCGAATGGAGGGCCGGCGGGCGGAAGAGGCGGACAGGTTTCTGCCCGGGTCACCGTCGTCAGCGGCGAATCGCTGACCGTGAGAGTCGGAGGCCAGGGAGAGGCCGGCTCCGGCACCGCCGCTGGCGGCGCCAATGGCGGTGGCGCGGGAGGGATCGCGCAGTTCGGCAGCGGGGGCGGAGGCGGCGGCGCGTCGGACGTACGCCGCGGCGCCACCGCGCTCGTGATTGCCGGCGGCGGTGGCGGCAGCGGAGGGCAGACCGCTTTCGGCGCTGCGGGCGCCGGTGGCGCTGGTGGCGGCCTGGGAGGCGGTACCGGTGCGAACAGCCCGGCAGCCGGCGGCGGTGGCGGCGGTGGTGGCGGAGGACAGAACTCCGGTGGCGCGGCCGGTACCGATGCAGGGACACCGCCGTCTCCGGCCTCCCCAGGCGCGATAGGCGCGGGCGGCAACGGGGGCGGCGGCGGCGGATTTTCTGCGTTTGCGGGCGGCGGCGGCGGTGGCGGCGGCGTTTACGGGGGCGGCGGCGGCGGGGCGGCCCGGAACTCGAGCGGTGGTGGCGGCGGAGGCGGGTCGTCGTTCACCGCGGCGGGCGCCACGGCCGTCACGCACCAGCAGGGCGTGCAGAGCGGCGCGGGGCGCGTCGTGATCTCGTGGGGAAACTGATTCAGTCCATCCAGATCATCGTCGCGATGCCGAGCGCGATGAGCACGATCTGACGCAGGGAGCTGGCGTCGGTGCGCCCGCGGTGAAGGCCGGGGATCAGATCCGCCATCGCCACGTAAAGAAAGCTCGAGGCGGCAATCACCAGGAAGTACGGCAGCGTCCGCGGCACGAAGTCGAAGGCGAGAAACGCGCCGAGCGCGCCGGCGACGCTCGCGAGCGCCGAGAGCCCGTTCAGCAGCAGCGCCTTCTCGCGCGAGTAGCCGGCGTGCAGCAGGATGGCGAAGTCGCCGATCTCCTGCGGGATTTCGTGCGCGGCGACGGCAATCGCCGTGCTCACGCCGAGCGGCACCGACGTCAGCACCGCCGCGCCAATCACCGCCCCGTCGACGAAGTTGTGGAACGTGTCGCCGATCATCACCGAGGCGACGCTGCTCTCGTGCACCTCGCAGTCGTGCGTGTGGCAGTGGCGCCACAGCACGAGCTTCTCGAGGATGAAGAACAGCAGGATGCCGCCGAGCAGCGTCGCGAAGACGCGGCTGGCGGGCAGGTCGTCGAGCGACTCCGGGAGGAGTCCCATCATCGAGATGCCGAGCAGCGCGCCGACGGCGTAGCTGACCAGCCACGGAATCAGCTTCGATCGCAGCGGGTCGTGGATGAGCAGTACGCCGGAGGCGATGAGCAGGCCGCCCAGGCCGCCGAGGAGGCTGAGCCCGAGCGCAATCCAGAACGTGGGCACGCGCTGGAATATTACGACGCTACATATCCCTTGCGCGCGCGAACCGTGAGGTGACGGTTGCGGACGTCCACCTTGATGGCGTGCCACTTACCGTCTTTCTTTCCGCCGTTGTTGTAGCCGATGTAGTACTGCATGCTCAATTCGTCGGCCAGCCGCTGCGTGGCGGCGCCGAGATCGCCGAATCCGCGCACGATCTCGGTGCGGCCGCCGGTGTCGTCGGTGATCGAGCGCAGGGCGTTTTCGTTCACGTGCTCGTTGCCGCCGCGGTTCCACACGCCACCGATCGGCGGGAAGCCAATCTGGGGCGAAAACGGGAAGCGCCCGCCCGGGAACCGGCCGCGGCCGCGCGGGATCGGAATCGGGAAGCGCGGGCCGCTCGGCTGCCGCGGGGTGTAAGTGGACACGTCGTCGCCGTCCACGCCGAGCGCGTAGACCATCACTTCACTTTCCCGAATCAGACTGCGCAGCTGGCTGACCGACGTCCGGCTGTTGGTGTCGTTGCCGTCCGAGATGACCAGGATCGCCTTCTTCTGGTTACGCCCGTCGGCGGCAATCGGCAGCGCCTGCGCGATGGCGTCGTACATCGCGGTGCCTCCAGCTGCGGTGACCTGCCCCGCCGCGCGGCTGATCGCGCGCCGATCGAAGGTCCATCCCTGCAGCAGATCCGGCACGCTGGCAAACTGCATGAAGAACAGCTCGTCGTCCTTGCCGAGCAGGTCGTAGATGAAGCGGTCGATGGCGTTGCGGGCCGATGACATCTTTTCGGGCGTCATGCTGCCGCTGGTGTCGAGCAGGATGCCGAGGCTGACCGGCACGCGCTCGTTGCTGAACTGCGCGATTTCCTGCTGCTCGCCGTCCTCGAACACGTTGAAGTCGTCCTTGGTCAGACCGGAGACGAAGTGTCCGTTGTCGTCGCTCACGGTCGCCGTGACGTTCACGAGCTCGACGCCGCTCTTGAAGCGGAACGCGTCGCCGCCCTGCGACTGGGCCGTGCCCTGCGACTGGGCCGCCAGCGACGTGACCGCCGCGGCCATGACAGCGGCCAGAGCGGCGAAGCGAAGACGGATGGAGCGCATGACCCTACCTCACAGCCTGGGCGAGTTGAACCTGGTTCGTCCGCCGGTCGATGTGCCGCACCACCGCGTCGCCGCTGCGGAACGTCACGCGATAGCGCGCGACATCCGCGACGTTCGGCACGGTGACGACGAACGGCGATTCGTCGCCCGGCGCCAGCGCGCGGAAGTCCAGCGGCGCGCGGCCGCTCGCCTCGAACGCGCCGTTGCGGTTGAACGCGAAGACGACGGCGGTCACGCCGTTCACCGTCGCGCCGCCCGCGGGATTCTTCACCAGGCCCGACACCGTGAGCGTGGTGCCTTGACGCTGGTACCGCATCGACAGCAGCTCGAGGGGCGCCGGTGCCTTCACCGCTGTCGACGCGCTATCGGTGGTCCGCGACGTCAGAAACACGCCGCCTGCGATGAGGAGCAGCATCGCCACGCCTGCCGCCAGCTTGACCCCCAGGCGGCCGCGAAGCCCTTCCGTAGTCGTGGTCCGCTCGAACACCGATCCTACGGCAACTCCCGCGAGAAGAGGAGTCTCGGGCGCGGGCGGGGCCATCGCGGTCGAAAGCGCCGCGATTCGCGCGCGGGCGCGTTCGCGCTCTTCGCGTCCGATGCGCCACGACAGCGCGCCGAAGCCGGCGGCGGCCGCCAGCGACAGGGTAGTAAGCGTCAACAGCACAACGTCCATTTTGATGTACTCCGTGGGCCGACCTGAAGGTCGGCCCCTACGAACTAGCGCAGCGTGAACTCGACGGCCACTTCGACGAGCACGTCCACGGGAACCCCTTTCCTCATGGCCGGGGCAAATCGCCACTGCTTCACCGCGCTGATCGCGCGGTCCTCGAGGCCGTAACCGAGACCTTGCAGCACGTGCGCGTCGCCGACGCTGCCGTCACGCCGCACGACAACCTCCATCAGCACGTCCCCCGTGATGCCGCGGCGGCGCGCCTCTTCGGTATAGGTCGCCTTCACCTCGCGCAGCAGGCGCGGCGGTTCGACGCCGCTGCCGGGGCGATACGGTCCGCCGCCGGTGCCGCCGCCTTCGCCGTCGCCGATGCCCGACCCGATTCCTTCGCCGTTGCCCGTCCCCTGGCCGGACCCGACGCCACCGTTTGCGCCCGGCCCGTTGCTGTCGGGCCCTTCGATCGCGTGCTCGATGGCGCCTTCACGATCGCGATCGTTGGCGGCGACGGTCTCTACCGGCGCGACGATCACCTTCGCGGGCGTCGGCTCGGCCGCCGGTTCGGGCTTCGGCGGTTCGATCACCGCTTGCACCGGCGTCGGCTTGGGAACATCCTCCTCGCGCGCGGTCGTCAGCACCGGCTTCTCGCTGACGCGCGGCACGGACACCTGCAGGCGCGACTCGCCGCGGCGGGCGATCTTCGGCGCCGGACGCGGCTGGCGCAACCCGCCGCCGCCTCCGCCCCCGCCGGGTCCGGGGCTCAGCAGGAAGACGAGGTGAGTTTCCTCGTGCACCGCATCCTCAACGGGAGCGGTCTCGGTGCGATCCATCGACAGCACGATCAGGAGCAGCGCCACCGCGGCGTGCGCGACGAGCGACAGCACGACCGGCTTGCGCGTTTCGCGCCGCGCGCGGGCCGGCTCGAAGAGCTCGGCCGCCGACTGCGCATCCTGGGCGAGCGCCGCCTCGCGCAGGCGGCGCGCAGAGCGCGCCGGGTTGGCGACGTGAATGAACGGTGTGTCGGAAATGAAGCTCAGCTCCCCGCGGCCAAGGAGCGTGCGCACGGCGTCTGCCGGCACGCCGGCGGCGCGAGCGACTTCGTCGACCGTGAAGACTTCGGCGAGAGGACCCTGAGACATTGCGGTAAAGGGCACGAGGCAAAAGCCTTGCCTCATTTGAGACGCGAAATGTGGGGCAATAACGCGGGAAGTGACGGCGCGTGGTGTCCCTCGGAACGGTCGAGCTGTCCTCTAACCCTTGATCCCCTCGGCGAACTTGTAGCCCTCGCGCTCCGCGAGCAGCCGAACGGGCCTGAAGCCGGCCGCCGACAGGCCGCCGACGACCCCGCCGGCGGCCTCGTACGCCTCGTTCGGCGCCGCCCGTTTGAACACGCTCGCGATGCCCGTCGCGGGACCCGCTTCGATGGTCATGACGCGCCCGCCGTGCCGCAGCACGCGCCGCCACTCGCGCATCGCCGCGAGCCGCGCCTCCGCGTCGAGCGCCGACACGAGTCCATGCGTCGAGTGCACGACGATGAGATCGAATGCCTCGCCCTCGAACGGCAGCGAGGCGAGCGGCGTCACGTTCACATCGACGAGCACGCCCGCGTTCGCCATCGCACCGCGTGCGCGCGCCGCGTCGCGCTCGTCGGCGACGGCGAGCGCCGCGTGTCCGCTGAGACCGACCTTCGCGGCGATCGCGCTCGCGACCGCGGGATCGTCGACGCCAACCTGCAGCACGCGCTCGCCCATGCGCACCGCGCTCATCGTCACCGGCAGCGGCGCGACGCGTGATTTGCGCAAAAACATGTGATTTTCAACATGGTATAGTCTGCGATCGTGACTTCACCAGTTCAAATTGCGCCCGCGCGCGGCAAGCTTGGCGTGCTGCTGGTCGGGCTCGGCGCGGTCGCGACGACGACGATCGCCGGCGTGTTTGCCATCAGGAAAGGACTGGCGCCGCCGATCGGATCGCTCACGCAGATGGGCACCATCCGGCTGGGGAAGCGCACCGAGGGCCGCTCGCCGAAGATCAACGATTTCGTTCCGCTCGCCGACCTCAACGACATCGTTTTCGGCGGCTGGGACATCTTCGAGGAGGATTGTTACGCCGCGGCGCGCACGGCGGGCGTGCTGGAGACCTCGCAGCTCGACAAGGTGCGTCCCGAGCTCGAAGCCATCCGGCCGATGCCCGCGGTGTTCGATCAGCGCTACGTCAAGCGCCTGCAGGGCCCGAACGTCAAGAAGGGGAAGAACAAGCGCGACCTCGCGGAGCAGGTGGTCGCCGACATCCGCGGCTTCAAGGAGCGTCACGGCTGCGATCGCCTGGTGATGGTGTGGACCGGCAGCACCGAGGTCTACATGAAGGAGGGGCCGGTGCACGCGTCCGTCGCGGCCCTCGAGAAAGGGCTCGACCAGAGCGACGACGCGATTCCGTCGAGCATGGTGTACGCGTATGCCGCGCTGCGCGAGGGAATCCCGTTCGCCAACGCCGCGCCGAACCTGACCGCCGACGTGCCGGCGATGCTCGAGCTCGCGTCGCGCACCGGCGCGCCCGTCGCCGGCAACGACATGAAGACGGGGCAGACGCTGATCAAGACGATCATCGCGCCCGGCCTGAAGGCGCGGCTGCTCGGCGTGCGCGGCTGGTACTCGACCAACATCCTCGGCAACCGCGACGGCGAGGTGCTCGACGACCCCGAGTCGTTCAAGACCAAGGAAGAGAGCAAGAAGTCGGCGCTCGACTACATCTTCCAGCCGCACCTGTATCCCGATCTCTACAAGGACCTCTGCCACGTCGTCCGCATCAACTACTACCCGCCGCGCGGCGACAACAAGGAGGGCTGGGACAACATCGACCTGATCGGATGGCTCGGCTACCCGATGCAGCTGAAGATCAACTTCCTCTGCCGCGACAGCATCCTCGCGGCGCCCATCGTCGTGGACTCAGCGCTGTTCCTCGACCTGGCCCGGCGCGCCGGCATGTCCGGCATCCAGGAGTGGCTCTCGTTCTACTTCAAGGCGCCGATGCACGCGCGCGAGGTCTACCCCGAGCACGACCTGTTCATCCAGCTGATGAAGCTGAAGAACACGCTGCGGCACATGCAGGGCGAGGAGCTGATCACCCACCTCGGGCGCGAGTACTACGATTGATCCAGGGTCCAACTTCCAAAAGCCCGAGGCGCCATGGCTGACAAGAAACCACCTGCTGAAATCGCGGACCTGCTGCAGGAAGATCGCACCTTCCCGCCGCCGCGGGAATTCCAGGCGAAGGCCAACATCAAGGACGAAGGCGTCTACGCGCGCGCCGAGAAGGACCCGGAAGGGTTCTGGGCGTCGTTCGCCTCGGAGCTGGAGTGGTTCACCCCGTGGACGAAGGTGCTCGAGTGGAAGCCGCCGCATGCGAAGTGGTTCGTCGGCGGCACCCTCAACGCAAGCGTCAATTGCGTCGATCGCCACGTGCGCGGGCCCCGGCGCAACAAGGCCGCGCTCATCTGGGAAGGCGAGCCCGGCGACCGCCGCACGCTGACCTACTTCGATCTCCACCGCCAGGTCGGGCAGTTCGCCAACGTCCTGAAGTCACTCGGCGTGAAACGGGGCGACCGCGTCGCGCTCTACCTGCCGCTGATTCCCGAGCTGGCCATCGCGATGCTCGCCTGTGCGCGCATCGGCGCCGCGCACTCGGTGGTCTTCGGCGGCTTCAGCGCCGACTCGCTCCGCGACCGCATCAACGACGCGCAGTGCAACGTCCTCGTCACCGCCGACGGCGGATGGCGGCGCGGCTCGATCGTGCCGCTCAAGCGGATTGCCGACGAAGCGCTGCAGGGGACGCCGTCGATCAAGAACGTGGTCGTCGTGCAGCGATTGCAGGGAGCACAGAGCCCCGAGCTGGTGCACATCGAGGAAGGCCGCGACCACTGGTATCACCGGCTGATGCAGGATGCGCCGTACGCGTGCGAGCCCGAGAAGATGGACGCCGAGGACCTCCTCTACATCCTCTACACGTCGGGGACGACCGGCAAGCCGAAGGGCATCATGCACACGACCGGCGGCTACCTGACCGGCACGTACGCGACGACGAAGTGGGTCTTCGACCTCAAGGAGGACGACGTCTACTGGTGCACGGCGGATATCGGCTGGGTCACCGGTCACAGCTACGTGGTCTACGGTCCGCTGGCCAACGGCGCCACGGTGATGATGTACGAGGGTGCTCCCGACTGGCCGCAGAAGGACCGCTTCTGGCAGATCATCGAGCGCTACGGCGTCACGATCTTCTACACGGCCCCGACCGCCATTCGCGCGTTCATGCGCTGGGGCACCGACTGGCCGAAGAAGCGCGACCTCTCGAGCCTGCGGCTGCTCGGCTCGGTCGGAGAACCCATCAATCCAGAGGCGTGGGTCTGGTATCACCGCTACATCGGCGGCGAGCGCTGCCCGGTCGTCGATACGTGGTGGCAGACCGAGACCGGCGCCATCATGATCACCCCACTCCCCGGCCTGACGACGACCAAGCCGGGGTCGGCGACACGCGTGTTCCCCGGCGTGAAAGCGGAGATCAAGAACGAGCGCGGCGACAGCCTCGCGACCGGCGGCGGCCTGCTCACGCTCACGCGCCCCTGGCCGTCGATGCTGCGCGGCATCTACGGCGATCCCGAGCGCTACGTGAAGCAGTACTGGAGCAAGTGGACGCCCGACGTCTACTTCGCCGGCGACGGCGCGAAGCTCGATGCCGACGGCTTTTACTGGCTGCTCGGGCGCGTCGACGACGTGCTGAACGTCGCCGGGCACCGCATCGGCACGATGGAGGTGGAGAGCGCGCTCGTCGATCACCCGAAGGTCGCCGAAGCCGCGGTCGTCGGCCGCACTCACGAGATCAAGGGACAGGCGGTCGCCGCCTTCGTCACGGTGAAGGAAGGCGTCCAGGCGAATGAAGGGCTCATGCTCGAGCTCAAGGAGCACGTCTCGAAGAAGATTGGCGCCATCGCCCGGCCGGACGACGTCATCTTCACCGCCGATCTTCCCAAGACGCGGTCGGGAAAGATCATGCGGCGCCTGCTGCGAGACATCGCCGAAGGGAAGGCGCTGGGCGATACGACGACGCTGGCCGATCCGAAAGTCGTGGAGAAGCTGAAGGAACAGTACCAGGAAGAGCACTAGCCAGGGGGTCGAACCCCCGATCACCTACACGCCCCGAGCCCTCACCGAACGAGGCACCCTCGTTCCTCCAATCTCGACGACTTCGACGCGGTTGCGTCCGCGCTCCTTGGCGCGGACGATCGCTTCCTCCGCCTGCCGCAGTACCTGGTCGGCGTTGTTCGAGCTCTGACCGTCGCCGATGAGAACCGCGACCGACACGGTAACCTGCACCTGCTCCTCGGTGCGGTAGTCGCGCAGCGCCAGCCGCTCCTCCACCGTCACCCGCAACCCATCGGCCAGCGACTCCGCGTTGGGGCGCGCCGTCTCGGGCAGCAGAATCGCGAACGTGTCTTCGGAGCAGCGCGTCACCCAGTCGTGCTCGCGGAAGTAGTTGCGAATGACGATGCCGATGCGCTCGAGGACGCGGTCGCCGAACCCGTAGCCGTGCTTCGCGTTGATCGCGTTCAGGTGGTCGACGTCGACGAGGATCATCGCGAACGGATGGAGAAAGCGCTCGGCGCGGCGGATCTCCTTCTCGAGCGCGGCCAGCAGCACCGCGCGCGTGTGCAGCGCGGTCAAGGAGTCGTGGAGCGCCGACTGGTCCGGGTCGCGTGTGATCCGCTCGGCGACCGCCGCCAGGACGTCGAACGACGCGCGCCGCACCATCTGCGCCACGCCCGGCCACGCTTCCGACGTCGCGCCGTACGACTCGTCGAGCGCGAGCTCGTCGAGCGCCGCGCGTTCGATCACGTAGACGAGCCCGAACAGCTGCCGCACCGTCAGGCCGAAGTCGAGCGCGAGCTGCCGCAGGTCCGCCACGCGCCGGGTTCGCTGGTCGAGCTCGCCTTCGCGAACCGCCGTCGTCAGCAGCTGAAGAATCAGGTCGGCAAGGTTGGCGGAACGGACCTGGTCCGACGACTCGGCGCCGGCGAACGGGAAGATCGCGGCAGCATCCTTGAGGATCGTGTCGAAATGCTGTTCGAGGACGCGGGCGGTCTGTGAACGTTCTTGCACGTGCGTTCCGGGTATCGGCCGTTTAGTAGAGGGCCATAACTAAAGGCATAGAACGACTTTATATGACACTAGGGTACTTGTGGGGGCGGATATAACACTTATGTTATGAGCTCCCCGAGAGCCGCGGCTATACTCCCCGTCCCGGCCGTCAGTTCGACTACCGCGGAGTCCGGGATCGGCCGAAACGGATTAGGGCCCAGATTACATTTCCGGAGATTGGAGACGAGTGCGTAAGAAGATCGGTGAGTGTCTCGTTCAGGCGGGACTCATCACCGAAGAGGACCTGCAGACGGCGTTGGCCGAACACAAGCGCTCCGGGGAGCGGCTTGGGGCGGTCCTCGTCCGCATGAACCTGGCCACCGAGCGCCAGATTGCGAAGGCCCTCGCCTATCAGCTCGGCTTCTCCTACGTCAATCTCGCGGAGAACGTACCCGATCCCGCAGCCGTCATTCTGATACCAAAGGACGTTGCACTCAAGCGCACCTGCATCGCCATCACCGTCGAGAAGAACCTGCTGACGGTCGCGATGTCGGATCCGCTGCTCTTTACGCTCGTCCAGGACCTCGAGTTCCAGACCGGCTATCGCATCAAGCAGGTCGTCTCGACACGGCAGGAGATCGTCGACTCGATCCATGCGTCGTATCCCGACAAGGCGCTGGCGCGGCTGAACCAGCCCGGTTCCGGCATCGCGGTCCAGGTGACCGGGCGGTCGACGGGACACTCCGGTGAGGCGGCGACGCCCGGTGGGATGCTCGCGCCGATTTCCGAGCAGGCCGCCCTCGCGCCGCGCCGCATCGAGGACGACGTCTTCGAGCAGAGCGGCGGGCTCAAGGGCGCGACACCGGAGACGGCGCCGATCATCGACCTCGTCGACCTCGTGATCAAGAGCGCGCTCAAGAGCCGCGCGAGCGACATCCACATCGAGCCCACCGAGAGCAACGTCGTCGTCCGGCACCGCCTCGACGGGTTGCTGAAGGAAGTGATGGACCTGCCGAAGTGGGTCCACGAAGGGTTCGTCGCGCGCATGAAGATCATGGGCGGCATGGACATCGCGGAGAAACGGCTTCCGCAGGACGGCCGCATCCGCGTGGCCGCCGACGACGGCCAGGAGGTAGACTTCCGCGCCTCGACGCTGCGGACGATCTTCGGCGAGAAGCTCGTCCTCCGCATCCTCGACAACCGCAAGGGCGTGCCGCCGCTCGAGGAGCTCGGCTTCTCCGCCACGGCGCTCGAGCACATCCGCTTCTTCCTGCGGCATCAGCACGGGATGATTCTCGTCGTCGGCCCCACCGGCTCGGGCAAGACGACGACGCTCTGCTCGGCGCTGACGTCGGTGCGCTCGGAGCGGACCAACATCATCACCATCGAGGATCCCGTCGAGTACCAGATTCCCGGCGTCAACCAGACACAGATCAACGACAAGATCAAGCTGACGTTCGCCAGCGCCCTGCGGTCGATCCTGCGGCAGGACCCGGACGTCGTGCTCGTCGGCGAGATTCGCGACCAGGAGACCGCACGCATCGCGATGCAGGCGGCGCAGACGGGGCACCTCGTCCTCTCGACGCTGCACACCGACGATGCGCCGTCGTGCATCACCCGGCTGACCGACATCGGCATCGAGCCGTACGTCAGCGCGTCCGCGCTCATCGGCGTCATCGCGCAGCGCCTGATGCGCCGCCTCTGCATGCATTGCCGCCGCCCGTACACGCCCGACCCGGAGACGCTCCGCGCGATGAGCGTGAGCGACACGGACGCGGCCACGCTGACCTTCTATCGCGCCGTCGGCTGCGAGCAGTGCAATCACACGGGCTACCGCGGCCGCGTCGGCATCTACGAAATCATGCCCGTCACCGACAAGCTGCGGCGCATGATCGCGCAGAAGGGATCGGAAGCGCACCTGCGGGACTCGGCGATCAGCTCCGGGATGATCTCGCTCGGCGAAGACGGGCTGCTGAAGGTGAAAGCCGGCGTGACCACGCCGGAGGAGCTGCTGCGCGTCGTCACGGAAGTGCGTGAAGCGCGCGCGGCCTGCCCGGAATGCGGCGTCAGCGTCTCTCCCGATTTCGCCGCCTGCCCCTCGTGCGGCCACCGTGTCGGCGGCGGGTGCCCGCACTGCCATCGCCCGCTGCAGACGGGATGGAAGTTCTGTCCGTACTGCGCGAAGAGCGCGGAGACGGCGTCGCCGGGCAAGCGCGCGAAGAAGCTGAAAGAGCAGCGCCAGATGCGCGAGCTGCCGGCGGCTACCAACGTCGCCGAGTTCAAGAAGTAAGCAACGCGTTTCGTGGCCAAAGAGTTTTACGAGCTTCTCGACGTCGCGCCCGACGCGGCGGTCGACGACATCAAGCGCGCCTTCCGGCGCGAAATCGCCAAGTATCACCCCGACAAGGTTCAGCACCTGGGCAAGGAGTTCCAGGAGATTGCCGCGACCAAGGCCGCGGAGCTGACGCGCGCGTACAAGACGCTCACCGATCCGGCCGCGCGCGCGGAATACGACGCGCAGGAGGAGGGGCAGCCGTCCGCGCAGGCCCGGCCGTCGCCGGCTCCGCCAGCGGCGCCCGCGACGCCACCGTCCGCGCAGCCGGCGGCGCGTCCCGCGCCGGAACCGCAGCCGCCGGGCGGCGCCTCGGTCTTCCAGCAGGATCGGGCGGGCGCAAACGATCTCGTGCAGCGCGCCACCGTCATGCGATTCCGCACGGCCCTGACCGGTGAATTCCAAAGCTGGGAGGATTTCGCGCTTCCCGGCTTCGAGGTGCGGTGCATTCCGAAAGCCGCGTTCTGGAGCCTCAAGCTGCCGCCGCGCGTGCTCGGCCGCTTCGTGCCGCAGGTGGACGGGCAGGCGCTCAGCGAAACGTGGACGCTGGCGGCCCGCATCCCGAAGGACAGCCAGCGCGACACCTGCATCATTTTCCTGATGGGGCCGGCCATCGCGCCCGCCGGCGAGCTGGCGGCCGCGATCAAGGAATCGCAGCGCAAGCCCACGTCGACCAAGCTGCTCATGGTGCCGGTCAACACCCGCACGTGGAACGCGCACGTGCCGACCGATGCGCCGCCGGTCGTCAAGTCGCTGCTGGCCCGCCTGAAGTCGGCCTGAGACCCTCGACTCCCTGCACTCGCCCGGCGGACGCCCCTGCACTCGCGCCGCTCGGGGCAGGCCGCTCGATGAAACCACCCGGACCGATCGCCCGTAGACTGATTGGGCGCGCCGCACGGGGCGCCGACAGGTTATGGCGTTAATAGAAACCCGCGATCTCTGGAAAACCTACGTCATGGGCTCGGAGGAAATCCATGCGCTCCGAGGGGTGTCCATCGACATCGAGCGTGGCGAGTACGTCGCCATCATGGGACCCTCCGGCTCCGGCAAGTCGACCCTGATGAACCTGATTGGCTGCCTCGACACGCCAAGCAAGGGGAGTTACCTGCTCAACGGCAAGCGCGTCAGCGAGATGAACGACAACGAGCTAGCGCGGATCCGCAACGAGGAGATCGGCTTCGTCTTCCAGACGTTCAACCTGCTGCCGCGGGCATCGGCACTGCACAACGTGGAGCTGCCGCTCGTCTACGCGGGGGTCAGCGCGGCGGAACGCGAGGTGCGGGCGCGCGGGGCGCTCGAGCGCGTCGAGCTGGCGGACCGCATGTCGCACCGGCCCAACGAGCTCTCCGGCGGCCAGCGCCAGCGCGTCGCCATCGCGCGCGCGCTGGTGAACAACCCGTCAATCCTGCTCGCCGACGAGCCGACCGGCAACCTGGATACCAAGACCGGCAACGAGATCATGGCGCTCTTCGCGCGGCTGCACACCGCCGGCAACACCATCGTCCTCGTCACGCACGAAGCGGACGTCGCGTCGTTCGCCGACCGGACGATTCATATCCGGGACGGTATGGTGGAAAACGACGTCAAGCTCCAAGCTCCCAGCTCCAAGTTCCAAGCTCCAATCCTTTAAGCAGTGGAGCTTCTTGGATCTTGGATCTTGGATCTTGGCGCTTACACAGCGGCCCAGTGCGCCGTGCCGACCGCCTTCAGCGGCGCGTCGCGCGAGAATGACGACGGATCGAGCTCGATGCGCTGGCGCGGCGCATCGGGATCGAGTACCGGAATCGCGCTGAGGAGCGCCTTCGTATAGGGATGCGTCGGCTGCGCGAAGAGCGCGCCCGTCTCGCCAAGCTCCACGATCTTTCCCATGTACATGACCGCCACCCGCGTGCAGATGTGTTCGACCAGCCGCAGGTCGTGCGCGATGAACAGGTAGGTCAGTTTCAGGCGATCTTTCAGGTCGAGCAGGAGCTTGACGACCTGCGCCTGGATGGAGACGTCGAGCGCCGACACCGCCTCGTCCGCGATGACGAGCGCCGGGTTCAGCGCCAGCGCGCGCGCGATGCCGATGCGCTGCCGCTGACCGCCGCTGAACTCGTGCGGGTAGCGCGCGAGGTACGACGGGTCGAGTCCGACCAGCTGGAACAATTCCGCGGCGCGCGCCCGGCGCTCGGCTTTCGTCCCCAGCTTGTGGATGATGAGCGGCTCTTCGACGATGTCGCCGACGCGCATGCGCGGGTTGAGCGAGGAATAGGGATCCTGGAAGACGATCTGCAGATCGCGCCGCGCCACCCGCATCCGTTCGGTCGGGTACTGCAGCACGTTTTCGCCGCGGAACAACACCTCGCCGGAGGTCGGCTCGATCAGCCGCAGGATGCAGCGGCCCGTCGTGCTCTTGCCGCTTCCCGACTCGCCGACCAGCCCGAACATCTCCCCTTCCTCTATCGCGAAGCTCACGTCGTCGACGGCCCTGACGACCGACGGCGGGCGGAAGAGACCCTGCTTGCGCACGAAGTGCTTGACGAGGTGACGGACTTCGAGGAGCGGCATTACCGTGCCCCGGGAACGGCGGCGAGCAGGCTGCGCGTGTACTCGTGCGACGGGCTGCGCAGGATGTCGCGCACCGATCCCTGCTCGACGATCTTCCCCTTGAACATGACGGCCACGCGGTCGGCCATCTCGGCGATCACGCCGAAGTCGTGCGTGATCAGCAGCAGCGCCAGGTTGTAGCGCGCCTTCAGCTCGCGCAGCAGTTCCAGCACCTGCGCCTGGATGGTGACGTCGAGCGCGGTCGTCGGCTCGTCGGCGATGACGAGCGGCGGGCGGCAGGCGAGCGCGATGGCAATCATCACGCGCTGGCGCATGCCGCCGGACAGCTGATGCGGGTAGTCGCGCACGCGGCGCGCGGCATCGGGAATCCGCACCGCCTCGAGCAGCTCCACCGCCCGCGCGCGGGCTTCGGCGCGCGTCGCCCTGCCGTGGACGAGCAGCGCCTCGGCAATCTGGTCGCCGACGCGCATCACCGGATTGAGCGCCGTCATCGGCTCCTGGAAGATGAGCGAGATGCCGGCGCCGCGCACCTCGCGCATCTCGCGTTCCGGCAGCGCCAGCAGGTCACGCCCCTGGAAGATCACTTTGCCGCCCGTGATTCGTCCCGGCGGCTGCAGCAGGCGAAGGATGGCGAATGCCGTGACGGACTTGCCGCTGCCCGATTCGCCGACCAGCCCCAGGGTTTCGCCGGCCGCCACCTGGAAACTCACGCCGTCCACGGCCGGGGAGGCGCCGCCAAAAGTGACCGACAGCTGCTGGACGTCGAGAAGGGACTTGTCCGGGGCGGAGTCGAGGGGCATCACAGTCGCGCGGCGGCGGCGACGGGAGTGGCGTCCTGGTGCTCGCCGAAGACGCCGCGCAGCGCGTCGGCAATCTCGCCCAGCGTGGCCCGCGCCTCGACGGCCGCGATGATGGGCGGCACGAGATTCGACGTGCCGCGCGCGGCCGCCGCGACCGCGTCGAGCGCCGTCCGCCACTCACGCTCGCTGCGGCCCGCTCGCACCGCGCGGACGCGTTCGACCTGCCGGCGTTCCATGTCGGGATCGATGCGGAAGACCTCGGTGGCGGGCGTGTCGCCGTCGGCGAACCGGTTCACGCCGACGACGGTCGCCTCGCCGGAGTCGATGGCCTGCTGCGCGCGGTACGCCGCGTCCTGGATCTGCTGCTGAATGTAGCCCGCCTCGATGGCCGCGAGCGTGCCGCCGAGGCGATCGATGCGATCGAGCAGGTCGGAGGCGTCGCGCTCGATGCGGGAGGTCATCTCCTCGATCGCGTACGAGCCGGCCACGGGATCGACCGTGTTGGCGACGCCGCTTTCGTGCAGGATGATCTGCTGCGTCCGCAGCGCGACGGTGGCGCTCTCCTCGGTCGGCAGCGCCAGCGCCTCGTCCTTGCCGTTGCAGTGCAGCGACTGCGTGCCGCCGAGCACGGCGGCGAGCGCCTGCAACGCCACGCGCACGATGTTGTTGTCGGGTTGCCGGGCGGCCAGCGTGCTGCCGGCGGTCTGCGTGTGGAAGCGGAGCTGCTGCGCGCGCGGGTTGGTCGCGCCGAACCGGTCCTGCATGCGCCGCGCCCAGAGGCGGCGGGCGGCCCGGAATTTGGCGATCTCCTCGAGAAAATCGTTGTGCGCGTTGAAGAAGAACGAGATGCGCTGGCCGAACGCGTTCACGTCGAGGCCGGCGTCGATCGCCGACTGGACGTAGGCGCTGGCGTGCGCGAGCGTGAAAGCGACCTCCTGGACGGCCGTCGAGCCCGCCTCGCGGATGTGATAGCCGCTGATGGAGATCGTGTTCCACTGCGGCAGCTCGCGCTCGCAGAAGGCGATGATGTCGGTCACGATGCGCAGCGACGGGCGCGGCGGGTAGATGTAGGTGCCGCGGGCGACGTACTCCTTCAGGATGTCGTTCTGCACCGTGCCCGAGAGCGCGCCGGGCGCGATGCCCTGCCGCCTGGCCACCGCAATGTAGAGCGCAAGCAGGATGATGGCGGTCGCGTTGATCGTCATCGACGTGGACACGCGGTCGAGCGGGATGCCGTCGAACAGCGCCGCCATGTCCTCGATCGAGTCGATCGCGACGCCGACGCGCCCCACCTCGCCAGCCGCCAGCGCATGGTCCGAGTCGTAGCCGATCTGCGTCGGCAGGTCGAAGGCGACGCTCAAGCCACTGACACCTTGCGACAGCAGATACCTGTAGCGCCGGTTCGACTCCGCGGCATCCGCAAATCCCGCGTACTGGCGCATTGTCCACGGGCGGCCGCGATACATCGACGGCTGCACACCGCGGGTGAACGGGAACGTGCCGGGCGCTGCGATGTCTATGTCGGGGTCGATGTCTGATAGGTCGGCGGGGGTGCGATAGAAACGGTGGCTCGGACCGTTCGTCATGTGGTGCCTCGCGATTCTACTCCAATCCCTTGTGGCCTCCCGGCGACGCAATGTTGTGCAAGGCAGGCAGGTCGTCTGTTCAGCGGCGTGCAAAAACAGGCCCAAAATGGCCCATTTGTTGACACTCTACAGTAACGTCTCTAGAATGCCGATAGCCTTCCCATAAGGCTAAACCCATACAGATGAACATCTTTGGCGCCCGATCCCTGCCACGCCTCCCCGGCCAGTGCAGTTTCGGATCGGGAGACGCCCCGGATTCCCGGCCCGGCGGCGGTTTGAGGAGGAAGCAGGTATGGATGACGTCGTAAACCGGTTCGCAAAAGAGCTGGCCGACGCGATCGCCGCTGCCGTCGCCGACAATCCCCAGGTGGAAGCGTGCCGCGCGAAGGCACGTGAAGCCGGATTCGACATGAAGGTGACGCTCGAGGCCGTCGTGGGGTTCGTGAACCGCAACAATGGCGCGGCCGTGACCAAGATCACCACGCCTGCGCGCCTGCTGCCGGCGCGCCGCGCGTTCGAGCTGACGGCGAATGACAAGCGCTTCCTCCGTTCGCTGCGCATCGGCGCCGACGAGGCAAAAGAGCCGACCGTCGAAGGTCAGAACTAGACAACTCCCAACGACCTGTGTCCAACTCCCAAGGTTCATCGCCTTGGGAGTTGGCGTTTTTGGCGTGGGAAGTTTCGCGGCTAGCGCGCTTTTCCCTGGTTCGCGACCGCGGCCATCTTCGCCTGCACCGCCGCCTGGTTCCCCAGATAGAACTTCTGCAGCGGCTTCAAGTCTTCGTTCAGCAGGTACACGAGCGGGATCCCCGTGGGGATGTTCAGCTCCAGGATGTCCTGCTCGGACACGTTATCGAGGTACTTCACGAGCGCGCGCAGGCTGTTGCCATGCGCCGCGATCAGCACCTTCTTTCCGGCGCGGATGTCGGGCGCGATGGTGTCGTGCCAGTACGGCAGGAACCGCGCGACCGTGTCCTTCAGCGATTCGGTCAGCGGCAGCTCCGACCGTTTGAGCGACGCGTAGCGGCGATCGTGAGAAGGATGGCGCGGGTCGTTCGGCTCGAGCGGCGGCGGCGGGATGTCGTAGCTGCGCCGCCAGATCTTCACCTGGTCCTCGCCGTGCTTAGCCGCGGTTTCCGCCTTGTTCAGTCCCTGCAGCGCGCCGTAGTGCCGTTCGTTCAGCCGCCACGAGCGGTAGACCGGCACCCACAGCAGGTCCATTTCGTCCATCGCGATCCACAACGTGCGGATGGCGCGCTTGAGCACCGACGTGTGCGCGAGGTCGAACTCGAACTTCTCGGCCGCCATCAACTGGCCGGCGTCGCGCGCCTCCGCGCGTCCCTTCTCGTTCAGGTCGACGTCGGTCCACCCGGTGAACCGGTTCTCCTGGTTCCAGACGCTCTCGCCGTGGCGAAGGAGGACAAGTCGATGCATAAGTGGAGGTTGCCTTCAGGCGGACCTGACTGACAGCTGCCGAATCGCGGTTCGGCCCGCATATTTCGCCGCCGCGCCGAGTTCCTCCTCGATCCGCAGCAGCTGGTTGTACTTCGCCACGCGATCGCTGCGGCTCGCCGAGCCGGTCTTGATCTGGCCCGCCGACGTCCCCGCCGCCAGGTCGGCGATCGTGCTGTCCTCGGTCTCCCCGGACCGGTGCGAGATGATCGTGCCGTAGCCGGCACGCCTCGCCATGTCGATGGCATCGAGCGTCTCGGCGACCGTGCCGATCTGATTCAGCTTGACCAGGAGCGCGTTGCCCACCTTGTCGGCGATGCCCTGCTTCAGGATCGCCGGGTTGGTCACGAACACGTCGTCGCCCACGAGCTGCACGCGGTCGCCGAGCGCGCGCGTCAGCGCCTTCCAGCCTTCCCAGTCCCCTTCGGCGAGGCCGTCCTCGATGGAGACAATTGGGTACTGCCGCACCCAGTCCGTCCACAGATCGATCATCTGCGCGGAGGTTCGCGTCGGCTCCCCCGACTTCCTGAACACGTACTTGCCGTTGTCCCACAGCTCGCTCGACGCCACGTCGAGCGCGAGGAAGACGTTCTCGCCGGCCGCATACCCCGCCTTGGCGACAGCCTGCAGCACCATGTCGAGCGCCTCGCGGTTCGACTTCAGGTTCGGCGCGAACCCGCCCTCGTCGCCGACGCCGGTCGAATGACCGGCCTTCTTGAGGATCGCGCGCAGCGCGTGGAAGATCTCGACGCCCGCCCGCAGCGCCTCGGCGAAGGTGGGCAGGCCGATGGGCATCACCATGAACTCCTGCAGGTCGACGCTGCTGTCGGCATGGGCGCCGCCGTTGAGGATGTTCATCATCGGCACCGGCAGGGTGTAGGCGCCCTCGGTCCGGCCTGCCAGCTGCGCGATGTATTCGTAGAGCGGCCGCCCCTCGGCCGCCGCGCCCGCTCTCGTCGCCGCCATCGACACGCCGAGCAGCGCGTTGGCGCCGAGCCGGCTCTTGGCCGGCGTGCCGTCGAGCGCGATCATCTTCTCGTCGAGCGCGCGCTGGTCGAGGTCGGCGCCGACGATCGCCCTGGCGATCTCGCCGTTGACGTTCGCGACCGCCGTGCGGACGCCCTTCCCCAGGTAGCGCGCCTTGTCGCCGTCGCGGAGCTCGAGCGCTTCGCGCTCGCCGGTCGATGCGCCCGACGGCACGGCTGCGCGTCCCGACGCGCTGCCCGCCGTGACCTCGACTTCGATGGTGGGATTGCCGCGCGAATCGAGAATCTCGCGCGCGTGAACCTTCGTGATCTTCATGAGTCGTGCTCCGGTCGGATCCCGGATCCCGGATCCCGAATCCCGGCCTGAATCCCGCTACGCGTGTGCCGCGCCGCCGCGGTCCGCTTCCGCCTCGGCGCGCAGCGCCTCCTCCGTGATCGGTCCGATGAGCGGCTCGTCGTCCGCCGTCACAATCACGATGCCGCCCTCGGTCATCGTGTGGCGCCGCCGATCCTCCTCGACGTTATATCCGATGAGCGCGCCGCGTGGAATCAGCACGTCGCGGTCGACGATGGTCCGCCGCAGCCGGGCGTGGCGCCCGACGCGGACGCCGGGCATCAGGATCGACTGCTCGATCTCGCAGAAGCTGTGCACGCGGACATTGGGGCAGAGGATGCTCCCCGTGACGCGGCTGCCCGAGATAATGCAGCCGCCGGAGATGATCGAGTCGAGGGCCTGGCCGCACCGCCGCCCCTCCGCGGCGAAGACGAACTTGGCCGGCGGCGCCTGCGGCTGGTAGGTGCGCAGCGGCCATTCCGGGTCGTAGAGGTTGAACTCTGGGTTGACCTGGCAGAGGTCCATGCTCGCCTCGAAGTAGGCGTCGAGCGTCCCGATGTCGCGCCAGTACTTCGCGGCCTTCTTGTTCTCGTCGTAGAAGCGGTAGGAGTAGACCGGGGACGACTGGATGAGGGAGGGGATGATGTTGCGCCCGAAGTCGTGCTGGCTGTCGGCGCGCGCCGCATCCTCTTCGAGCGCGCGCGCGAGCACGTCCGCGCGGAAGATGTAGATCCCCATCGAGGCGAGCGCGCTGTCCGGCGCGCCGGGTGCGCCCCTGGTGTGCTGCGGCTTCTCCTCGAACCCGATCACGCGCTCGGTCTCGTCGATGCTGATGATGCCGAAGCGCGAGACGTCGGCGAGCGGCACCTCGATCGTCGCAATCGTCGCGTCGGCGTTCCTGTCGATGTGGAACCGCAGCATCTTGGCGTAGTCCATCTTGTAGACGTGATCGCCCGACAGGACGATGATGTGGCTCGCCGACTCGCGGGTGATCGAGTAGAGGTTCTGGTAGACGGCGTCCGCGGTGCCCAGGTACCAGTGCTCGCCGACGCGTTTCTGCGGCGGCAGGATCTCGATGAACTCGCCCAGTTCCTCGGAGACGACGTTCCACCCCATGCGGATGTGGCGGTTGAGCGACAGCGACTTGTACTGCGTCGCGATGTAGATGTGCCGCAGCCCCGAGTTGATGCAGTTGCTCAGCGTGAAGTCGATGATCCGGTACGGACCGCCGAAGTAGACGGCCGGCTTGGCGCGCTCTTTGGTGAGCGGGTACAGGCGCTCTCCTACTCCCCCGGCGAGCAGGATGACCAGGATATCGTCGAGTTCCATGGGTAGCGGCCCCGGCCGAGGCCCGCACCTGTTCGTGCGCCTCGTCAGGTCGCGCAGCGACCGGACGAAACAGTGCTGGCCAGACGGACCGCTTCAGCGTCCGTCCTGTGCTGGGCCAGCGATAATAGCATGGTGATTGTTTGACTTACCCGGGAACGAATCCCTATGATCATCGGATTCGGTTCTTCACAGTTCCCCGACAGCGGTTTCAGCTGGTTCGGTACGACCCCCGTTCACTTCGGGAGAGAGGCATGAAGAAGAAGATGAGAGGCATCGGTGCTCTCTGCGTTGCGCTGACCATGGGGCTGGGCTCTTCTGCGCTGCTGGCCCAGAAGGCGGACCCCAAGAAAGAAGTCAAACGCAGCAAGGCGGAGCAGGTTGACTTCGACACGCTAGTGAACATCGTGGACGGCCTCGCGGCGAGCCGTAGTGCGCCACCGGCTTCAGGTATCTCGGTGACGTGGGACTCCAATCACTTCTTCCGTGCACCAGACGGCTCGACCTACGTCCCGTTCACGCTGACGGTGGACAAGAGCCAGCTCGCGGCGCCGAACTCGGCGGTCTATCTCGCGGTCTTCGACAAGGCCGCTGCGCCCGCGGCGCCGGCGAAGAACAGCAAGGACAAGAACGCGGGTCCGGCGCCGGCGTTCGAGCGGTTCGACTTCCCCACGATTGGCGCCGATGGCAAGCTCGCGCGCTACGTGCAGGTGAAGCCGGGCGACTACGACGTCTACATCGCGATCAAGGACAAGGGGACGGTCGAGAAGGTCGACAAGAACTACACGCCGCGCGTCGGCCTGCTGAAAAAGGACCTGAGCGTCCCCGACTACAACAAGCCGGATCTGGCGACCAGCAGCATGCTCCTGTCGAGCGGCATCGGGCCGGCGGCGGCGGGCAAGTCCGCGGACGACGACCCGTACATCTTCGGACAGATGCAGATCACGCCGTCGAGAGACGGGAAGTACAAGAAAACCGACACGCTGAGCGTCGTCTACTGGGTGTATGGCGCCACCGGTGACGCGGCGGGCAAGCCCGACCTGAACGTCGAAAACACCTTCAACCAGAAGACGGCGGAGGGCGAGAAGTTCTTCAACAAGACGCAGCCGCAGGCCGTGAACGCGCAGAGCCCGTACACCGTCGCCATGGGTATCCCGAACTTCCTGGAAGTGCCGTTGACGAGCTTTGCGCCGGGCGACTACCGCCTGGAGATCAAGATTACGGATAAGCCGTCCGGGAAGACGGTGACGCAGAACGTCAACTTTACGGTGGCGGCATCGTAAAGTCGCGGCAAAGGCGTAAGATGTGAAGGTGCGCCTGCAGGCGTTGCTCGTGATGCTGGCGGGACTGTTAAGTCCCGCCATGTCCCTCGCCCAGGTCGCTCCTCGCCCCGTCTCCTCATCAGTTCCCCAGATTGTCGCCCTCACCGCCGCGGAACTGCGCGGAACGGTCGTGGACGAGCGTTCGCAGCCCCTGGCCGGCGTCGTGATCTCGGCGCTCGGTGGCACGAGCGCCTTCGCCGTGTCCGACCGGAGCGGCCATTTCGTGCTTCGCGACCTGCCGTCGGGCCCCTACCTGGTCCGGGCGCACCTGCAGGGTTATACGGCCGCCCGCGCGCGAATCGTCCAGGTCCCGGTTTCCTCCCGCGACATCTCGATCGCGCTGACCAAGGCGACCGGCAAGGCGGATCAGCCGCAGGTCCTGCAGGCTGGCGTCGGCGGCGGCGACACCGACGCCGAGGCGGTCTCCGGCGACACCGACCACGAAGACCACAGCGAGCTCGCGTGGCGGCTTCGCCACATCCGGCGGAGCGTGCTGAAGGATGTCGATGGCGGGATTCTGCCGGCCGGCAACGACAGCTCCTTCATGGAGGATTCGCTCACCGCGCTGGCGAAGGCCCTCGGCAACCCGGTTCGCTTCGCCTCCGACTTCATCTCCGACCTTCCGCTGAACGGGCAAATCAACCTGCTGACGAGCACGTCCTTCGACCGGCCGCAGAACCTGTTCTCGCTACAGAACGGCTTGCCGAGCAGCGTCGCGTTCGTCACGCTGACGGCGCCGACGACGACCGGCAAGTGGGACGTGCGCGGCGGAACGACGCAGGGTGATCTCTCGTCGTGGATCGTCGCCGGGTCCTACTCGTGGCAGCCCGTCGGCTCGTCGCACAACTATCGCGCGGGGATATCGTACGCGATGCAGCGCTATCTCGGCGGCAACGCCGACGCGCTCGCCGCGATGGCCGACGGCCGGCGCAACGCGGGCGACATGTACGCGTTCGACCGCTGGGCCATCACGCCGCGGCTCGACATCAGCTACGGCGCCCGCTACGCGCGCTACGACTACCTGGCGCACGAAACGCTGTTCAGCCCGAAGGCCAGCATCACCGTCATGCCGCTGCCGCGCGGCTCGCTGCGGCTGCGCGGCACGCTCTCGCGGCGCGAGATGGCGCCCGGCGCGCAGGAATTCATGCTGCCGTCCACCGGCGTCTGGGTGGCGCCGGGCCGCACGTTCTCACCGGTGTCGACACGCGCGGGATTCCATCCCGAGCAAATCAACCACATGGAGGTTGCCGCGGAGCAGCCGATTGCCGACGACGTCGTCATCGGGATGCGTGTGTTCCGCCAGCAGGTGAACGATCAGCTGGTGACGCTCTTTGGCGTGTCGCTGCCGAGCACCGCCGGCGCCAATATCGGCCACTACTACGTCGGCAATGCCGGCGACGTGGATGCGCGCGGCTGGGGCGTCAGCATCAGCCGCACCGTGGCCGACTCCATTCACGCCTCCGTCGACTACACGCAGACTGACGCCGAGTGGCTGCGGCCGTCACCCGGCTCGGCGCGCGTCGCGCTCGTGATGCCGTCGGCCATCCGCCGGCAGTTCGAGCAACTGCGCGACCTGACCACCTCGATCGAGAGCGAGGTGCCGCGCCTCGATACGCGCGTGTTGGTGATCTACAAGATCAACTCGGGCTTCGCCCGGCCCTACGCGACCACCCTGCGCCCGCAGGTCGGCTCGCGGTTCGACGTCGAAGTGAGCCAGGCGCTTCCCTTCCTCAACTTCGCTTCGGCGCAGTGGGAGATGCTCGTCGCCGTCCGGAACCTCTTCCACGAGGATGTCCTCGATGCCTCCGTGTACGACGAACTCCAGGTTGTGCGCCCTCCCAAGCACGTCGTTGGCGGCGTGACCGTCCGGTTCTGATCGGCGGGTCCGCCGTCGGCCCAGCTCGATACTCCGGCGGCACCCACCCTACGTACGTGGGGCGGGTCCCGCTTGCGCAGGACTCGTCACGCGCGAGCGGACCCGCCGGCCGACCTCCATCCGCTTGGATGGGGGTTCCCCCCTGTTGGATCCGCGCGGTTCTGATATCCTTGATCCACGGTAAGTAGCTGATTTCCATTGAGTTACGACGTGCAAGATCCACTCGGTGGTGGTATATCGTTTGCTGCCCCTCCACGCACCCGGCGTGTCATCGGTCGGGCCCAAGGGATGAGAAACGTTCGGCGAAGCTCGGACGCGTCACGTGCATGGACGCCATGGGGAGGGCCCGTCCTCCCGGTCGTCCTCGCCAGCGCGCTGTTGTGCCTCGGCATCGCCAACATCTCGGCGCGCGCGACGTGGCATGCCGTCGAAGACGGGGTGCTCTGGACGGCGCAGGCCGACGGGGTCGTCGCGTCGGATATCGCGCGCGGCACCTCGGCGGCGGCGGTCGGCATCCGGCGCGGGGACCTGCTGCTGGCCATCGATGACCGCCCCGTCCAGCAGGTCGCGGACATCGAGCAGCTGTTGCAGGGCGCCGCGGCCGGGCAGACCGCACGCTACACCATCCTGCGTCTCGGCACGCGCGAGGTCGTGGACGTCCGCATCGCGCCCATCCCGAGCGGTCCGCGCGCGCTGTACTTCTTCCTCGCGGCCGTCGGCATCTTCACGCTGGTGGTCGGCGCGGCTGTACGCCTGCGGCGGCCGCGCGACCCGGCGACGCTGCATTTCTTCTGGCTCGCGGTCGCCTTCTTCGGGGTCTTCACCTTCTCGTTCAGCGGCCGGCTCGATCGTCTCGACTGGGTGTTCTACTGGGGCGACGCGGTGTCGATGCTGCTGCTGCCGCCGCTGTTCCTCCACTTCACGCTGGTCTTTCCCGAGCGCGCCCGGCGCTGGACCGCCGGTCGCGTCGGCCGTGTCATCGTTCCGCTCGTCTATGTGCCGGCCGCGCTTCTCGGCATCGCGCACATCGTCGCGCTCGCGCGGGGCGGCGGCAGCGCCGCCGCATCGGTGCGTGCGCTCGAGACGCTCGACCGGTTCGAGTTCCTCTACCTCGCCGGATGTCTCATCGCAGGGCTCGCCGCGCTGGCACGCGCGCTGACGGAGGTCCGCTCGATCACGGGCCGCCGCCAGCTGCGATGGATCGCCTGGGGCACGGCGCTCGGCGGCACCCCGTTCGCGCTCGGCTACGCGCTGCCGTATGCGTTCGGCGTCAACACCACGCTGCCGATGCAGCTGTCGGCCATCCCGCTCGGGTTGATTCCGCTCGCCTACGCGTCCGCGATCGTCCGCTATCGCCTGATGGACATCGAGGTGATCGTCAAGCGCGCGCTGGTGTACGCCGCCGCGCTCGTGGCAATCGTGGCGATCTACGCGCTGATGTTGCAGGGCGTCGAGCGTGTCTGGTTGAAGGGCGATCAGGAACACAATTGGGTGATTGCGTTTCTCGCGACGCTGGTGGCGCTGCTGCTCGCCCCGCCTGTGAAAAACGCCGTCCAGAACGCCCTCGACCGCGCCTTCTACCGGGACCGGTACGATTACAGGCGCGCCCTCGTCGGGTTTGCGAGGGATCTCAACAGCGACCTCGACCTGCACCGGCTTGCCGAGCGCCTCGTC
>DATNCQ010000140.1:0-43655 GCA_035571515.1 Vicinamibacterales bacterium | reverse complement strand
CGCGTCTGGCTCGCGGCTTCGACGCGTGGCCGAGAAAACCCCGCCTACTGTCTGCCCGGTTCGGACCTTCCATCCGCGAAGGTGTTCCCGATCAAGGAATCGTCGCGGCAGGCCGCCGTGTGGGATCCAAAGTCCGGCAAGTACACGCCGCTCAATACGTGCTTCGAGACACACCATCCGCAGTTCGGATTCGATCAGAACGAGACCGTCTGGTTCAGCGGCGGCGTGCAGGTCCTCGGCTGGATCAACACGAAGATGTACGACCAGACCGGCGACATCGTGAAGTCGCAGGGATGGACGCCGTTCATCCTCGACACCAACGGCAACGGCAAGCGCGACGCGTACGTCGAGCCCGGGCAGCCCGTGGATCCGACGAAGGACACGCGCATCGACGCCGGCTTCTATGCCGTCATGCCGAGCCCCGTGGACGGATCGATCTGGGGCTCCTATCGCGGCAACCCCGGCGCGGTCGTCCGCGTCGTCCTCGGCAAGAACCCATCCGAGACCGCGCTCAGCGAGATCTACAACGTGCCGGCGCCCGGCTTCGGCGTCCGCGGCGGCGACATCGACTCGAAGGGCGTCGTCTGGGTGTCGCTCGCGAGCGGCCACCTTGGCAGCTTCGATCGCAGCAAGTGCAAGGCGCCGTTGAGCGGACCGAAGGCGACGGGCGATCACTGCCCCGAGGGCTGGACGTTCTACAAGTACCCGGGCCCGGGCTTCGAAGGCATCGGCGACAACAGCGCCGAAGCGAGCTATTACAGCTGGGTGGACCAGCACAACACGTCGGGGCTCGGCGCGGACGTGCCGGTGTCGACGGGCAACGAGAACGACGGCCTCATCGCGCTGAAGGACGGGAAGATGATCGTCCTGCGCGTGCCGTATCCGATGGGCTTCTACGCGAAGGGGCTCGACGGCCGCATCGACGATCCGAACGCGGGATGGAAGGGGCGCGGCCTGTGGGCCGCCGCGGGCGATCGCACACCGTGGCTGAAAGAAGGCGGCAAGGGGTCGACGCCGTTCGCGGCGCACTTCCAGGTGCGTCCGGACCCCCTCGCGAAATAGACCGATGAAAAGAATCTTCTCCCTCGCCCTCGTCGCCGCGTGCGCCATCGGTATCCGCGTCAGCGGTCAAGGCGACACGCCTCCGCCGTGGGCGTACCCGCAGGCGCAGAGCCAGCAGCGGCCACCTGACGACGGGAAGGTGCATCGCCTCGAGGGAAGTACGGGTGCGTTCACGGTGACGCAGATCAACGATCCGTTCGCGCCGCCCGACTGGTACCCGGACGAGCATCCGCCGATGCCCGAAGTCGTCGCCCACGGCCGCAAGCCCGATCTCCGCGCGTGCGGCCAGTGCCACCTGCCGCACGGGCTCGGGCATCCGGAATCGTCCGGCCTCGCTGGTCTCCCCGCCGATTACATCGTCGAGCAACTGCACGCGTACCGGGACGGGCGGCGCAAGACCTCGGTCGGCAACAGCATCATGATCGCGCTCGCGAAGGCCGCCACCGAGGAAGAGATGCGGACCGCCGCGGAGTATTACGCGTCGCTCAAGCCGAAGCCGTGGCTGCGCATCGTCGAAACCGACACGGTGCCGACGACGTTCGTCGGTCCCGGCAACATGCGCTTCGCGACGGCGGACGGGAAGAAGGAGCCGATCGGCCAGCGCATCATCGAGCTGCCCGAGGATGCGGAGAAGGCGGAGCTGCGCGACGGGCACAGCGGGTTCGTCGCCTGGGTACCGAAGGGGAGTATCGCCAAGGGCGAGGAGCTGGCGACCACCGGCGGCGATCACGTGGTGAACGGAAAGATCGTCAAGGGGAAAACCGTCGCGTGCGGCATCTGCCACGGCCCGCAGTTGAAGGGGCTCGGCAACGTGCCCGCGCTCGCCGGCCGCTCACCGATCTACCTGGTGCGGCAGCTCTATGACTTCAAGCACGGCGCGCGCACGGGCAAGGAGATTGCGCTGATGGTGCCGGTCGTCGTCGGCCTCACGCAGGACGACATGCTGAACCTCGCTGCGTACATCTCCTCGCGGCAGCCCTGAGCTCGATCCGTCCTCACATCACGCCCGCGGGCGTTGCACGATTTCCGTGCAGCGCCCGCGACCGGCGCACGTCATTGCATTAGGATTGCGCCCGCACATCCCCGCACAACCGATATCCCCCCTCGGTCCTCGAACTGGTTGCCAGAAGGAGGCGCCATGAAGAACCTGCGGACCGCCGCCCTCGCCCCTCTCGTCATCGTGGTGTCGCTCGTCACGCCGGCATGGGCCGACGAGGTGGTCGACTGGAACGAAATGATGTTCCGGGCCGGGCTGGTGGGAGGGACGACTCCCTTGAACATGTCGCGCGTTGCCGCGATCGTCCAGTCGGCCGTCTTCGATGCGGTCAACGGCATCGACCGGCGGTACGCGCCCGTCCATGTGCCGGCAAGCGGGCCTGCCGGTGCGTCGCGCGAGGCGGCAGCGGCCAAGGCCGCCTACACCGCGCTCGTGCAGCTGTACCCTGCGCAGAAGGCCGCCCTCGACGCGCGGCTCGCGGTCTCGGTCGCCGAACTCGGGGCACGCGAGTCGCCTGGTGCGGTTGCCAGCGGCCTCGCGTGGGGCGAGACCGTCGCGAGCGCCATCATCGCGTGGCGCAACACGGACGGTTTTACGCCCGCGCCGCCACCCTTCCTTGGTGGCACGGCCGCCGGTCAGTGGCGGCCCACGCCGCCTGGCTTGCTGCCGGGGGCGGGACCCCAGTTCGCCTACATGACACCGTGGGTGATGTTAGCGCCGGGCCAGTTCCAACCTGCTGGCCCACCCGCGCTGACCAGCGCGAGGTATGCCGCGGACTTCAACGAGACGAAGTCAATGGGCAACGCGACGAGCGCGCTGCGGACTGCCGATCAAACGGAGTCCGCCTGGTTCTGGGCGGCGAGCACGGCGAGCTTCCTGTGGAACAGCGTGGCGCGATCGCTCATCGTCGATCGCACCCAGGAGCGTGGTGACGGGGACAACGGGCGCGGCGACTCGGACGACCACAGGAGCGAGCGTTCCGGGCGAGGGTCGACGCTCGCCAATGCGCGTGTGCTCGCGCTGCTGAATCTGGCGATGGCCGACGCGGCTATTGGATGCTGGGAAGCGAAGTACCACTTCGTCTTCTGGCGCCCGGTGACGGCGATTCCGCTTGCCGCAACCGACGGCAATGCCGCGACCGTCGAAGATGCGGCGTGGACGCCGCTCTTTGCGACGCCCGCCCATCCCGAATATCCATCAGGGCACTCGTGCGTGAGCGGCGCCGCTGGCGTGGTGCTGGCCGATCAATTCGGAGAGCGGACCCGCTTCTCGATCGACAACGACCTGATGCCCGGCGTCGTCCGCTCGTTCCGCAGCTTCTCGTCCGCGCTCGACGAGGTGAAGAACGCCCGCATCAATGCGGGGATTCATTTTCGATCGGCGACCGACGATGGACAGGCGCTCGGGGTGAACGTCGCCAACTACGTGCTCGAGCACGCGTTGACGCGCGTCGGGCACTGATCGCGCGCGGCGCGGCTCAGTAGGTCTTGCCGCCCTTCATCACGAACTTCACGCGATGGAGGGCGGAAATGTCACGCGTGGGATCGCCGTCGAACGCGGCCATGTCCGCGAGCAGGCCTGGCTTGATCGAGCCGATGCGGGTGTCCATGCGCAGCACGCGCGCGGCGACCGAGGTCGCGCTCTTCAGCGCGTCGGCCGGTGACATCCCGTAGTTGACCATCAGCTCGAGCTCGCGCGCGTTGTCGCCGTGGGTGAAGACGCCGACGTCGCTACCGCTGAGGATGGTGACGCCGGCGGCGAGCGCGGCCTTGAAGCTGGCGCGCTTGCGGGCGATCGAGTCCGGCTCGGGCTGCTGGCCCTTCCTCCACCCGGCGTACTGCGCGGTCGCGTCGCCGGCGGCAAGCGTCGGGCAGAGCGCGACGCGCCGCTCCGCCATCAGCTTGAAGATTTCGGGCGTGCCGGCGTCGCCATGCTCGATCGTGTCCACGCCGGCCATGATCGCGTTCCGCATCCCCTCGACGCTCGTCGCGTGCGCGGCCACCGGCGTGCCGCTCGCGTGCGCGGCGCGGACGCCCGCCGTCAGCGATTCGAGCGTGAAGGTGGGGCGCGCGGCCGCGACCGGGCCCCAGCGATAGTCCGCGTAGAACTTGATCCAGTCGGCGCCCTTGCCGATCTGGCTGCTGACGACGCGCGTGATCGATTCGACGCCGTCGGCTTCCTCGGCGCCCTGCGGCGCGTTCCATTCGGGAACGAACTTCGGATCGTAGGCGCCGGTCGCCACGATGGCGCGCGTCGAGGCGAGCACGCGCGGGCCCGGCACGATCCCGTCCTCGACCGCCTGCCGCAACCCGACGTCGGCGTAGCCCGCGCCCTCGGTGCCGAGGTCGCGAACGGTGGTGAAGCCCGCGAGCAGGGTCGCCCTCAGGTGGTTCACCGCGCGCGCCGTGCGCAGCGCGAGCGGCTCGTGCGCGACCTGGAATTCCCATGGCGCTTCGTTGTACGGGTGCAGCAGCAGGTGCGAATGGCCCTCGACGAGGCCCGGCGTCAGCGTGAAGCCCGCGAGATCGATCACGCGCGCGTTCGCGACGGGCACGCTCGCAGCTGGTCCGGCGGCCTCGATGCGCTCGCCCGCCACGCGCACCGCCCACCCCTCGTGCATCGTGTCGCCGTCGAAGACGCGAGCGGGCCGCAGCACGACGGCACCGGGCTCGGCCGCAGGCGGATTCTGGGCCGAGAGGCCCACTGCTGCCGCAACGAGCAGCACGAGTGACGCGACCAACGGCCGGGATGGCATGCAGCTGCCCCGTCGACTTCGCCCGGGATGAGCGCCTCGACCTGGCTCGGGGCGAGCCCCTCGACGTGGCTCGGGGCAGGCGGATTGTAACCTTTTGCGGAAGGCCCGGTTTTCATCGAGGCATGCACGACAGGCCCCTCGACTTCGCTCGGGACAGCCGGCTGAAACCATCGACCACCCCGGCCCGTAATACGAATGTGCAAGGACGATTCTGGATCCCAATCGCACTTGGCATGCTCGTTATTTCGCAGTTCGCAGCGTCTGCGAACGCACAGGGCGTCACCAGCCCGGAACTCCACGCGGTGCGCGCGACAACGCCGCCGAAGGTGGACGGTGTGCTGGATGACGCGGCCTGGGCGCACGAGCCGTATCCCCTGGAGCCATGGGTCTCCTACAACCCGCTGCGCGGCGAGCCGGAGAAGCAGCGAACGAGCGTGTGGATTGCCTACGACGGCGAGGCCATCTACTTCGCGTTCCGCTGCTTCGACGACGACCCGTCGAAGATCCGCACGACGATCACGCGGCGCGACAACGCGTGGAACGACGACTGGATTGCCGTCAGTCTCGATTCCACGCGCACGGGGCAGGTGGCGTACCACCTGTTCGTGAACCCGAGCGGCATCCAGATGGATGCGCTCAACACGGGCAAGAACGAGGACAGCGCACCCGACTTTGTGTGGCAGAGCGCCGGCCGCGTCGACGACGAGGGGTACGTCGTCGAGATGCGGGTGCCGCTGCAGACCATCCGCTTCCGTGGCGGCGCCGACGTGCGGATGGGGGTCCTGTTCTTCCGGCACAACAGCCGCATGGGTGTGTCGTGGTCCTGGCCCGCGATCGCGCCAGGGCAATGGGTGTTCGAATCGCACGCGCCGCTCGTCTTCGACGAACTGCACCAGCCGCGCGTGCTCGAAGTGATTCCCAGCGCCACGGTGTCGAGAAACCAGGCGAGAGACGGCACGCAGGCGTGGCCGGCCGCGGCGTCGAAGGGCGATTTCGGCGCCAGCGTGAAGTACGGTGTCACCTCCACCGTCACGCTCGAGGCCACGGCCAACCCCGACTTCAGCCAGGTCGAAAGCGACGCCTTCCAGGTGGAAGTCAATCAGCGCTTCCCCGTTTTCTACGACGAGAAGCGGCCGTTCTTCATGGAAGGCCTCGGCGTCTTCAACCTGGCGGGCCAGGGGGACGACGCGTCGATGCAGAGGTCCGTGCACACGCGGCGGATCGTCGATCCGAGCGGCGGCGTCAAGCTGACGGGCACGGCCGGCCGGCAGACGTTCGCGCTGCTCTCGGCAGCGGATGCGTCGGCCGAACACAGCGACAGGCTGTTCACGATCGGACGCGCGCTGCGCAACTACGGCAACGGCCAGTATGTCGGCGCGCTCGTCACCGACACGGAGCACGGCGTGGACTACAACCGCGTGGCGGCCGCCGATGCGACGTTCCGCCACGGCCAGAATTTCGCCTGGAACGCGGCGCTGCTCCACTCGGAGTCACGCCATGCCGACGGCCTCGCGGCGAGCGGCAACGGCGCCCAGGCAAAGGGAACCTACAGCACGCGCCGGCTGTTCGTCATGAGCTTCGTCGAGCACTTCGACCGCGGGTTTCAGATGGACACCGCGTTCCTCAACCGCGTCGGCGTGACGCGCGCGTGGGACTACGGCGAGGTCAATTTCTATCCGGCCGGCCAGTTCGGCTGGATCAAACGCATCGCGCCGTTCACGTGGACGACGGTATCGGACGACCGGACGCAGGGCGGCACCGAGTTCCAGGTGATGCCGGGCATCCGCTTCAACTTCGTCCGCCAGGGTCAACTGCGCCTCGATGTCGATCGTGGCCACGAGACGTTCGCCGGACAGCGATTCAAGACCGGCCGCGTGCATGCCGACGGGCGCACGCAGATCACGCGATGGCTGAACGTCAGCGGCACGCTGGAACGATCGCCGGCGATTTACTACGACCCGCTCGCCCCGTTCGGCGGCACGCAGGTCAATCGCCGCCTCGGCCTCGACTGGCAGCCGAGCGCGAGGCTCGCGCACAACCTGTCCTACGACTTCGTCAAGTTCGACCGCGCAGCCGGCGAGCAGGTCTACGCCGTGCACATCGTCAACCTGCGCAACACCTACCAGTTCAACTCGCGGTTCTTCGTGCGGGCCATCGCGCAGTTCGACAGCTCGAAGCGGCGCGTCCTCGGCGATTTCCTCGCGTCGTACGAGCTGGCGCCTGGGACCGTCGCGCACCTTGGGTACGGCTCGGTGCTCGAGAGCGTCGACCGCCGTCCGTACATCCCCACCGCGCGCGCGTTGTTCTTCAAGGTGTCGTACCTCGCGCGCCTGTAGCGTCGCGAGCGGTGTTCCGCCGGCTGCAACGCACTGTTCCGAGATGAACCACGGCGCGCGCGAGTGAGAGAGTGTGCAGCGACGCCCAACCCGCGTCATTGGCTGTACTTAACGGCGAGCGCGCGCGTCGTGGCGAGGTGGTGAGGAGTTTGCGTTCCGACACCTCGCCCTATGAGTACGCTCGTCTCCCAGCCGCCTCGACCGACCCGCGCCCGCGACTTCATGGGCGCGCCGCGCAAACCGCTCGTCCTCGTCGTGGAAGATCATGAGTTCGCGCGCGACGCCGTCGCCGCCCTCCTCTCGTCGATGGGCTACGACGTCATCGAGGCGGAAAACGGCCGCGACGCGCTCGCGGCGATGGCCAAAGGCCCGCACCCTGACGTCATCCTGCTCGACCTGATGATGCCCGTCATGGACGGCTGGGAGTTCATGAAGCGTCAGCGCCGCGACTGGCGTCTCTGCACCATTCCGACGATCGTCGTCAGCGGCGTCGCGTCGCACGATCCGCGGTGCCTCGAGATGCCCGTCGTCAGGTTCCTACGGAAGCCGTACACCGCCGAGCAGCTGGTCGCGGCCATCGACGCCGAGGTGTCCGTAACCGTGACGGCGCGCCAGACCGCCTGACCCTTACATAAGCCGAAGCACGACGACGAGGCCGGCGACAGGGTCGCCGTACTCGTACCGCAGCGTGGTGTTCTCCACGCTGACGACTTCGAATCCCGCAGCATCCGCCGCCTCGCGAATATGCGATTCGCCGTGGACGAATCGGCCCGAATCCGTGAGCCGGAATGATCTCGTGTCCTCACGCTCGACGGTCAACGCGAGCGTCCCACCGCGCCGAAGGCGGCCGGCCGCCGGCGTCAGTACCTGCCGCAGATCGCCGAAATAGATAAACGTGTCGCAGGCAGCGATCAGGTCGAAGTCACGGCCGGTGCCGCGCCCCAGCCATTCGGTGATCTCCGCCACCTCCACCGCGTCGTAACACCTCGTCTTGTTCGCCCGCTTCGCCATGTCGGGCGACAGGTCGATGCCGATCAGCCGCCGCGCGAGCATGCGCAGGTGAGGCCCGGCAAGGCCGGTTCCGCACCCCAGCTCCAGCACGTCGAGCTGCGCCGTCGCCCCGAGCACGCGGTGCAGCGCCTCTGCGAGTACTTGGGGGCCGCAGTACTCGAGGTCGGTGACCATGTTGTGCTCGTAGAATTCCGCGAAGCGCGCGTACAGCTGCACGATGCACTCGTCGGGCGCGCGTGGCGGTGCCGGGTCGCCGCGCAGCGAGACGAGGACGTGCTCGACCTCCGCGTCTCCCGGTGACAGCGCCAGGTAGTGCTCGTAGGCGTCGCGGGCATCCTCGCGCCGGCCGATGATGTGCGCGAGGTCGCCCAGCGCCGCCCACTGATCGGCGGCATCCACCATCTGCAGCGTCGCGTAGTGCTGGCAGACGAAGGCGGCGAGCACGTGCCCCTCGCTGCGCAGCTGCAACGCGCGCGACGAAAAATAACCGGCATCCGGCGCGGCCGGACCTGACGCGCCGGGCGCCAGCGGTTTCAGCAGGTCGTCCTCGATGGCGCCTTCGATCCACCGCATGCAGCCGGCGCGCGCCTCGTCCACGAGCAGGGCGAGATCGTCGACGAGCGACGCGGCGGAACGCGTCCCGTCACACAGCTCGATGATGAGCGCGGCGGAGGGATTCAGGCGATGCAGCCGGTTGCGCGCGACGTCGTAGGCCAGGTAGCCGTCATCGGCAGGGGCGAGCGCGACGAATGGATTTCTGAGGAGGAGTGCGTCGGCGTTCATGGAGGAAAGCCGCCGGGAGCACGATGCCCTGCGCTCCCGGCAACCGACTAAAGGAAGCCTCGATATATGAACGGTCCCATGTCGCTACTGCTGCGGCTCGTCGCCTTTGCCTTTACCCTTTCCTTTTCCCTTCCCCTTCCCCTTTCCCTTGCCTTTACCTTTCCCTTTGCCCTTTCCCTTGCCTTTGCCGTCGCCCTTGCCCTGATCGTCCTGCGGCGCGGCGCTGACAATCGTCGACGCCGGCATGGCGAGCAGCAGCGCACCGCCGCCGAGGATTCGCTTCAGGAATCGTCGTCGGGGCGAGGCGACCTGATCGAGGAGTTGCTCTTTGCTCACGTTGGCCATCCTCCTTTCGTAAGGACGGCCGAGATGGTAACGCCGTTTCGCGCGGCCGCGATACCGGCGGCGATAAAAACGCACGAATCCTGCCAGCGGGACGTCCGCCGTCGCCCCTGCGAATGTCGCGAGCCCTCCGTCAGCGCGCGCGTCGAGCTGCGGGATTTCGACTGCTGTCGCGAAAGATTGCCACGCGATCGGCATCAGCTGATGCAGCGTGCCGCGCGTCAATCCGGGTGCATCGTGCCGGCGAGATCGAGGCAGGCTTCTTGCCCCTCATTGGCCCAGACCACTGGTCGCCGTGGAGGCCACCATGAACAGAAGAATGCATCGGATATTGATCGGCCTGGCGGTCGCGACGCTGCTACCCGCCGCGTCAGCGCTCGCGCAGAAAGTCACCTACGACTTCGGCACCGCGAACTTCTCGGGCATCAGGACGTTCGCCTTCCGGGGCGTCCCGGATGACAACAGGACCGAGTCGACCACCGCCTACGACAGTCCCTTCGTCGAGCAGCGCACGCACGCCGCCATCGCCGCGCAGCTCGAAGCCAGGGGCCTGCGCCGCGACAATGCGCACCCGGACATGTACGTCACGACGCGACGGACGTTCAAGACCGAGTACGAGACCTACGCGCCCGTCGACTGGGGGCTCGGCTACGCCTACGGGTGGGGCTGGGGCCCGTACTACACGGGCTGGGGACCCTGGTACGGCGGCGGCACCTGGTACACCGAGGAACGGATTATCGGTACGCTGGTCGTGGACTTCCAGAATGCGGCGACGGGCCAGTTGATCTGGCGCGGCCTGGCCGAACGGCACGTCCACCCGATGGCGTCGGCATCGCACCGCGACAAGCGGGTGAACAAAGAGGTGACGAAGATCTTCGAGAAGTTCCCGGCAGTGGTCCCGGTCGCCACCTCGGGCGAGGACGTACCGAGACCGACCGGACGCTGAGCGCGCTTACGCTCTCTCGAGATACGCCTCGGCGCGATTGAAGAGCTCCGCGATGCTGGCCGGCGCCGCCTGGGCGCCGGTCGTGCCCGACACGGTCCACAGGATGTGTTCCCCCAGCGCGCGATAGCTTTCGAACTGCGATTCGCTGAACCACTGATCGGTCGTCGGCTCGTGCGGGTACTTGGGGTTCGTCCGCCCGTAGTTCCGCACGTCGATCGGCTCGTCGTGGGCAAAGATCGCCGGCTTCACGTAGAGGAGCTTGCCGTCCTCGAGCGCCGGGTCGCGCCGCGAGTACTGAATGTCGCCAATCGCCACGTAGCGTCCCGACCCCGAGACGAGGCGCGAGGCGCCGTGCGGCGCGGGCGGCTGCTCGGGACCGACGTGAAAGCCGCGGAACGTGACGCTGATGCCGAGGTCCACCCGGATCTTCCGCACCGCGTTGCCGAGATCCTCGAACGCGTAGTTCTCGTCGCAGCCGGCGTCGATCACCAGCACGTGCGAACAGCCGCGGCGCACGAGCTCGTAGAGCCCGAGGTTCTCGAAGTGGCCGCCGTCCGACAGGTTGACGTAGTCGCCCTTCGCGTCCGTGAAGCCGAACGCCTCGTGCAGCGCCATCGGCAGCGCGCGATCGTGCGGGCACGAATGGTTGAAGCGCGCGTCGTAGCGTGGATTGCCGAGCCAGGAGCCGAGCCGCGCGTTGAAGAGCGTCAGCAGCAGCGTGACGATCGGCGACGAGTGATACCCCATGTTCGGATTCGCCGCGGCCCCCGAGATGGTGATCGCGGTGCCGAGCGACACGCCGAACCGTCCGCCGTACCCGCGCGGATCGTCCTCGGTGCCCGCCATCCCGCGATACCCCACGCTCGGGCTGCCGCCGTGCAGCGCCGTCAGCGTGAAGGAGTCGGCCTGCCGCTCCTGCCACGCCAGGTCGGTGCCGGCGGCGAGATTGATGGCGGTGTTGACGATGGGCAGCGGCCGCCGCGGCGTCTCGGGAACGAGGCCGCGCAGCTGCCGGTACAGCGTCCCGCGGCCGGAAGACGAGGGCGGGCCAGACGCCAGCGTCGCGGCAATCGTGCCGCCGCCGCGCCCGGTGGCCGTCGCCGTGGCGACGGTTGCCATCGACGCTGACGGCGCAACGGACTCCACGATCCGGTTCAACCGCAAGGTCAGATCGCGGGCGCGCGCGGCGCTCCAGACCGGCACGGCCAATACTTCCCTCGCCCAGCCGGGGTCATGGCTGAAGACCGTGTCGCCAGGATGCGAGCCCGTCTTCAGCGCCCGCGCAATCTGCACGACGTCCCACCATTCGTGGACGGCGAACGCGCCGTCCGCGAGATGCCGCGTCACGAGCGTTTCCCAGTCGGCGCGCTGCTGCGCGCGCCGCTTCGAGGCGACGAGGACGTCGTTGAAGCGATGCACCATGTCCTGCACCGCCGCGGGAGCCCACTCGCGCACGTCCGCGGCCTGATCGACGAGCCTGCCGTCGACCGCGTCGACTCTCACGCGCTCGAGCGCACCAGAGGGATCCTTCAGCGCCGTCGCGATCGCGTGCACCAGCGGCCACTCCTCGACGCTGAAGAACGGAGGCGCCAGGTAGGCGAGCGGCACGTTGTCTTTCGGGTCGAACCCGGTGAAGCTGTCGGGTTGCCGCGAACGCGATCGGGAGGCGCCGAGATACGCCCGAATGAGCCGCTCGCGATACATGCCGTGCAGCGAGAACACGTTGATGTTCACCGTCGTGAGCACGGCGGCGATGGTCA
Source organism: Vicinamibacterales bacterium (assembly GCA_035571515.1). GTDB lineage: Bacteria > Acidobacteriota > Vicinamibacteria > Vicinamibacterales > UBA2999 > Gp6-AA40. The sequence goes on along the minus strand of DATNCQ010000140.1, from coordinate 31,663 downwards.
GCAGGCAGCCGGCGACGAGGATGAACGACGGAATCGCCGCGCGAATGCCGCCGTAGCTCACCAGCAGCGTGTGCAGCCAGTGCAGGCCGGTCGCCAGCAGCAGCGCAAGCGTCAGCGCGAAGAGCGGCGCCGCCAGTTTCAGCGCCCATTCCGCCACCAGCTGCAGCGGGGATCGGGCGACCGGCGTGTCCGACGTCGCGTTCGTACTCGCGCTGCGCCCGAGCCACATCGTCAGCGCCCCGGACAGGCCGCCGATGGAGGTCATCGTCAGCGGGGCGTGCGGCCAGACACCCGCCATCACGACGCCGGGTCCGAGCAGCGAGACCGCGGTGATCGCCGCCCACCCGAGCGCGCACGCCGAAATCCACCCGCCGGCGCGCGCGAACCACTCGCGGTCCTCGTCGTCGAGCACACGGCTGGCCAGCGCGGCGTACAGCGTCATCGCCATCAGGAAACTGGCGAGCACCGCGGGCACGGCGCAGACCACGTAGAGGTGGACCGAGTCGTCAACGGTCCACGCGGGCTGCATCGCCTGCGACACCTCCTGCAGGATCTCGGTGGCCAGCCAGGCGCACCAGCCGCCGAGTGCGCCGGACGCCACCACCGCGAACAGCTCGCGATAGAGCACCGTGGTCGAGGTCGCCTGCCGCACACGCCAGTCGGCGATCGCGCGCTCGAGCGAGCTGGCATTGAGGTAGTAGACCGAGAGCGCCGCGACGTGCGCGAGCACGCCGAGCAACGTCAGCATCAGCCAGCGCGGAAGGTTCTGCAGCCAGGGCGCGAGGAGCGCCTCGTTGCCCGCTCCCCTGGGACCGTCGTAGATGAACCACGCGCACGCCAGCCCCGAGCCGCCGACGAGCAGCGGCAGCGCGATTTTGAAGAAGAAGGCCTTCCTCGTCTGCGCGCGCAGGATGGCAAACGTGCCGGCCGTGTCCGGCGGGTTGACGCTCGGCAGGCTCGCGCCGATTGCCGCGATCGAAAAGACCAGGCAGGCGCCGCCGATGCACGTGAAGACGGTCAGCCACGCACTCGTCGCGGGGATGATCGGCAGCAGGTCGTCCGCGAGCATCGGCACCAGCAGGGCGAGCGCGAAGTACGGGACCAGCACGAGCCAGTTGACGAGCAGGTTGCGGACGTAGGTGGAAATCACCGCCCACGTGTCAGCGGACATGAAGCCGGTGCGCGGGGTCAGGTAATTGCTGTAGCGGCGCAGGTGCGTGACCTCCTCGGGCTCGTGACGCGCCTTTGCGGTGCAGTCCGGCGCGAGGTCGTGCATCACGCCGCTCATCCCGCGCGGGTGGCGATAGGCCCACGCCGACAGCCACGAGCCGATGTAGCCGCCGCCCGACACCGTGGACAGGTAATGAAACGAGGTGAGCAGGCGCAGGCGCGCGAGCGCCTGCACGACGCCGAGCGAGAACGTCGCGCTGCGGATGCCGCCGCCGGAGATCGCGAGGCCGATGCGCCCGTTCTGCCGCAGCAACTCGGTCGAAAGCGGCTCGGTGCGATCGAGCGCCGTTTCGAGCGCCGTGCCGAACTGCTTCTCGTACTCGTCGTGGAGCATCCCGACCGTGGTCAATGGGCTCACAAGGCCTCCTCCTGCACACGTCAACCGGGCCGCGTGCGGGACTGCACTGGCGTCTTCGCTTGTGTCGCCGGGGGTGGGAGCGGGCATCTTATCCGCCCCGTAGGGAAAAACGCGCCGGCAGGTCGAGGCGAACGATATTCCCGTGCAACGGGCCCGTTGGATACCTCAGCCGCCGCGGAGAGATCTCCTGTGTGAAACGGCTGGCGTCAGCCGCGGTATCGCTCCGCGAACGCCTCTTCGGTCACGACCGACCAGTCGAACGACGCGAGGAGAGTTTCGCGTTCGAGCGCGGCAAGGCTCGCCTGCTCCGCATCGGCGGTGAACGTCAGCAGGCCCGCGAGATCGCCGTCGACCCCGGGACGCATGACGCCGATCACGCCCAGCGGCGAGAGCGCGCGTGCCGTGCTGGTCCATTCGTCTTCCAGGAGCGAGAGCAGCTGCCTCCGCTCGACGGCGGGCGGAGCTGCACCGGGCGCCGAGACGAGCAGCACCTGTCCCTGCATCCACCAGGGGTGCGCCGCGTCCTCGAACGCCTGCGCCAGTTCCTGCGGATCGCTCGTCGACAGCAGATCGACGGGGGCGGGCCCGCGCTTGAGCGGCGGCCACCCGCCGCCGGCCGGCGCAGGCACGGTGGACGAGAGATACGTGATGCGACCGATCGAGGTGAGCGCGCGAGAGAAGGTGGCGGCCACAGGCGGCGGAACGCCGCCGTCGACGGGCGGCGGCTCTTCGCGCCATCCAATGAGCATCAGGCGCCCTGCCGGAGGTGGCAGCGCGCCGAGCTGCCACTCGGCGCCGCGCGGGTCGAGGCACGCGAAGATTGACCCGCGGCTCATGGCGCGGCCGCTTCGGGCAGCGGCGTGAAGAACGTCCCTTCGGCCCAGTCGTACACCTCGCCCGCGAGCAGCGATCCGCCGGCATAACCGGCGATGCCGCCGATGATGCATCCGCCGACCCCGACCGCGGCCATGCCGAGCGGAGTGGTCGGCGTGGCGAGCGCGGCGCCGCCGGCGCCGACAAGCTTGCAGCCGGCCCACGCGGCCGCCCATCCGGCGACCACCTGCGACGCGCGCCGCAGCGGCTTGCTCGCCTGGACGATCGAGACCGCGTCGATGATGACACCGGCGACGATGAGCACGCGGCCGGCATACTTGAAATATCGGGCGGCCTGGTACGCGGCGCGGCCGGCGGTGCCCGCGGGCGCGTGGTCGGCGATCCCAAACTCGCTGAACGTCCGCTTCTGGTTCCAGTGATAGTCGATCGTCCTGGTGCGCACGTTGTAGCCGTAATCGAGGCGCAGATGCCGGTTGCCGGCGACGTCCTGGAAGAAGAGCGTCGAGGTCGAGCCGGACTTCGGCGTCCAGCCCCTCGGGCTGAACTCGATCGCGAGGCCGCTCGTGCCGGGAATCGGGATGCGCACGACGCTGGCCTGGCCGACGGCGTACGGGATGCCGCCCGACATCGGAATGTCGATGGTGGACCCGGCCGCAAGGGGCACGCGCGGGCCGGCCGGCGCGGGCGTCGCCATCAGCGCGGACGTTCCCGAATCGATCGGCTCGTGTCCCTGCGTCGCGCCAGCATGAGTCGGAGTTCTGCTCCCGCCCATCGTCCCGTCTCCCCTGCGTCTAACCGTTGTAGAACAGCCACGCGCTCACGCCGGTGAAGATCGCAGCCAGCAGCAGCCACGCTCGAACCTGCGGGTGCACCCATCCACGTCCGCCCGCCGCGCGCCCGGCCGCGAAGACGAAGAACGCCGCCGCGAGACCGGCGAGGATGTATTTCGTGAGCATGACCGTCGGAAGTATCGCCCACGACGCGCCCGGCGGCACGCGCGGAAACGTCAGCGTGCACGCCTTTCTTACCGCAGGGCCGGCTTCGGCCGGCCCTCCTACCAAACCTGTAACAAGGCCGCGGCAACCAAACATCCGACGGTGTGTGCGGCGAAGGCCCCCGAGACGTTGTTCTCCAGTGAGGAGATCCGACATGGCCCGGTTCCGCTGCCTGCTGTGCGACGTCATTTCCGACCGGAAGACGAACCATCTGTGCGCGCGCGAGTGCCGCGCCTCCGCGGGTCTGCACGTCGACTTCTGCAACGACTGCAGGGCCGCGTGCCTGAGGGATCTGGAATCACAGATGTCCGATCCGGGCGTCCGCGAGCGGCGCGACGATTGGAGAACCCCGTAACCGCGGCTCACCGCGCCGCTTTACTACTGTCGTTTCCCGCAAGAGGTGTTCGTGGCGAGGCTGCCCGAGCGGATCGGCAAGTACGAGATCGTACGCGTCCTGGGAAAGGGCGGCATGGGGACCGTCTACCTCGGCCGCGATGCCGACCTCGACCGCTCCGTCGCCATCAAGGTCCTGCGCAACCCCCTCTCGGATGAGGAGGTGCTCCAGCGCTTCCTGCGCGAGGCGCGCGCGGCCGCCAACCTGCGGCACGAGAACATCATCACCATCTACGAGGTCGGCGAGCACGACCGCCAGCCGTTCATGGCGATGGAGTACGTGGACGGGCCGTCGCTCGGACAGGTGATCACCGGCCGCGACCCGCTGCCGCTCGGCCTGCGCCTTTCCTACATCGAGCAGGTCTGCGCGGGGCTGCACCACGCGCACCGCGAAGGGATCGTGCACCGCGACATCAAGCCGCCGAACCTGATGGTCGATCGCGGCAACGTCATCCGCATCGTCGACTTCGGCATCGCGCGCGTCGAAGGGTCCGGCATGACGATGGACGGCACGCTCATCGGCTCGCTGAACTACATGTCGCCCGAGCAGATGCTCGGTCGCGCCGTGGATCTTCGCAGCGACATCTTTGCCGTCGGGGCGGTCGCCTACGAGCTGCTCGGCTACCAGCAGGCGTTTCCCGGGACGCTCGACAACGGGCTGCTCCACCGCCTGCCGAACGAGGCGCCGCCGCCGCTCTCATCGCTCTGCCCGGAGCTCCCACCGGAGATCGAGCGGCTCGTGATGCGCGCGCTGGCCAAGCGTCCCGACGACCGGTTCGCGGACCTCGACCAGATGCGCGTGGCGCTGCGCGAGGTGCGGCGCGTCGTCGACACGGAGCAGCCGCTCGAATCGCTCGCGGCGCCGACGCTGTTGTGGCCGTCCACCCCGTCCGGCGCGAGGTCCACGCCGTCACCCTCGTCTTCGGCGAGCCGACCGCCGACGCAGACGACGATCGTCATCACGAATCGCCACATGGCGGCCGCGATGGGCCTGCTGGTGGCCTCGGGTGTCGCCGGCGTCTTGTGGATCGCCCCGCGTGGCGACCGGGCGCCAGGCGTCTCGTCTGCGCCCGTTCCAGTCGCCACGGTCGCAGGGCCGGTATCGGCTCCGGTGCCGCTGCCAGCGCCCGCGCCGTCGATCGTTCCGGCGCCCCCAGGCCCGCGGGTCGTCCCGGATCCGGCACCGCGACCACGTGCGATCGAATCGACGCCGCCCATCGTCCCGGCGCCCGCGCGGACCGTGGCGGAGCGGACACCGGCTGCTCCACCGCTGCCTCCCGCGGCTTCGCCGGTTCTGCCCGCGGCTGCGCCGCCCGTGCCGACAGCGCCGATCGCCGCCGCGCCGCCGTCCGCCATCGAGGCCGACGCGCCGCGCGCGAATACGAACACGCCTGCGAACGCGACGGTCGCTGCGCCCGCTGCGGCTGCGCCCATTGCGGCTGCGCCCGTGGCGACACCGCCGGCGCCGCTCGAGCGCGAGCGTCCCGGCATCCTGCAGGCGCTGTCCCGGTATCAGAGCGCCTATCGGGAACGGAACGTCAAGTCGCTCGTCGCCGTCTACCCGGGGCTGCCGCGCGAGGCGCGCCAGGCGCTCGAGCGCGCGTTCGGCAAGGACTGCCGCGACTACGACGTGACGTTCGGCAACTTGCAGCTGGCGCTCAACGAGGAAGATCCCACCTACGCCACCGTCACCGTGCGATCGGTCTACACGTGCCAGCCGAAGACGGCGCAGGCCGCGCAGCCACAGGCGGTTCAGGATGTGTTCGTGCTGCGGAAGATTGGCGACGGATGGCTCATTGACAGCGTCGGCACGATGCAGGGGGGCCGGCGGTAATCGGTAGTTCACGCTTCGGAGTTCCAGAGTCTCGTTCCGATACAACATAGTCGGCCGCATCCGACACCAGCGCCTTCCTGCCGATGTCTACCGCCTGCGAACGGGTGTCCGTCGAGGGCGCGACGCCCGAATCTATAGGTTCGCTCACGCGGAAATGCGACCGCGTTAGGATGCGGCCCCTTCGACGTTTTCATACATGTCCGCACAGCATGTTGGCGGCGTCGGTCTAAACGGCTGAGGCCGCGCACCGAAAGGCGTCGCACCATGGGAGAAGAGATCCGAGCAAGAGCCAGAGGAATCTTGGAAGCCGAGTTGCCCAAGAACGTCTTATACAGGTCCGACCTCAACGAAAAGAAATTCCAAGAGCTCACCGGTTACACGCACGCCAGACTGAAAGCCAATTGGGACAAAGGCTCGAAGCTATCGACGTGCATGGAGTACGTCGCCCATTACTGCGGTCGGATGGGGCTCACGCCGAATCTCGGACGTTTCGACCTCGAGACGTTCCTGCCCACCATCAAGAAGGAATACGCCTGGGTCCGGTCCATGCCCGGCAGGAAACCGAAGTACGGCGACATCCTCCTGCATCAGGGAACGCATATCGATGTCTCGATGGGCTTCGACGGTGAGGTGCTGATTCGCGGGGCATCAGGACAATGCCAAATTCCGCTTTACGATGCGGTGGGGCGGGTGCACGGGAAGGGCCCGTACGACCCGGCCAAACTCAAAGGCTGGGTAGATCTTGAGCGGTACGTAGGAGGCGCGCCTGCGAGCATCACTTGGTTGAAGGGGTGGTGGAAGGTCTGGGACGGCAACTACTACTACTACTACTTTGGCGACGGCGGGTTTGTGCAGTACACGAAGACCCCACCGGTCGGCACCGGCCAGCCGCCGAAGCAGCCGGCGAATCAAGGTGAATACGCGTTGGACGGCCCGTCGCTGAAGGTAACGTGGAATTCCACAGGTGGCGCGACCACGATCGAAACCTTCTACAATGCGGTCCCTGGCGCGCGGCAGATGAACGCCACCTCGAATCGCTTCTCGCCGCTCGTGGCGACGCGCCTCTAGCTCGGCCGAAGCGCTAGGATCTTTAGTCCCACAGTGTGGTGGTGGCATTAACGCCACAACCATGGAGACGCTGTGGGACAGGTACTTCACGGAAGCGCCACGGCCCCGCCCGCCGTTCGAGCAGCATTAAATGTACTCGACGGAAGAGGAAACGCTCATTGTGGCGTGTTGAGCGACAGACGTTTATTGCCGCTCGATAATTGGCCTCTCTAAGCCTTCAAGCGGACGATCCCGCATTTCACGCCCTCCTCGCTACATCCCCTCTTCCAACGGCAAGTTGCCGCGCTCACCCTTGATAGAGCGTTGGGGTCACCACGAAACTGTTGCGTCGCTACGGGTGGAGTCCCCGCGGCGTGCGCCTCCGTGACTACACTCCGTGCGGCCATTGGCCAGACACACACGGTCGTGCCCTACGGCAACTATGAAAACGCTCGTGCCCAGTTGGGTATCGACCATCGCCTCACGAAGTTCAACGACCCCGCGGGCCAATGGCCAAGTCGTACGGATGAACCGAACGATCGAAGACGCTATGGTGCGGCGGTTCTACGGGTTCGTGTTCAGGTTCGAGTCGTGGGTTCGCGGTTCGGCGTTCGGAACCCGAACCCCGAACCCAGAACCGGGAACCGGGAACCGAACTTGAACACGAACAGAGAACCCAGAACCCGGAAGCGTAAACGGCCAGGAGCCGTCAAGCGTGAACGGCCGTCGTCAGGGCGCCAGTGTGATGACCGGGCTCGCCACGCGAACGCGATTGCCGCCGGCGTCGGTGCCGCTGAAGAAGGCCTGGTAGGTTCCCGCGACGGGGCTGCAGGCCGCAAACGTGCGGCGCGTGCCGCCCGTGATGCCGCTGAGGGGCATGTCGATCGTGGTTGACGCGCCGACGCCGGTGTTGCGCCGCTCTTCGATGCGGAACTGCGAATCGAACGACACGTTGACGCCCGCCGTCTCCGACATCTCCACCGTGAACGGATACCCCGCGATGCCGGTCGCGCACGTGCCGCGCTGCACCGTCGCTCCGCCGAGCACGGTGATGACGAGGTTGGCGCGCGTTGGCGAGGCATCGGGAATCGGGCTCACCGCCACGGCCTGCGCCTGCGAGTTGATCGTCAGCCCGGGGCAGTTGTCGTAGGCAATCGTGCCGCCGGTCCATGTCAGGTTCGTGCCGGAGAGAAGGGCGGTGATCTGCCCGCGCCCTTCGCACCGGCTCGTCGTGCCGGCCTGGCGCGCGTCGGTCGTGATGAGCACCGTCGCGTCGAACGAACCGTTCGACATGTCGCCGGTCAGCACGCCCTGGACGGTGCCGCTGCTCTCTCCCGTCTCGAAGTGACCGATGATCTGGTTCACGTCGCGCAGCGCGAGCGACAGCGAGAGCGCCTGCGACGCCTCGCTGATCGTGTAGTTGCCGCCGAGGCGGCGGTAGGTGATCGAGCCGTTGTACTTGCCACCGCCGCCGCCGATCACGATCGGGCTCGGCGAGCCGGGCAGCGTCCCCGGACTGCACGCGGCCGCCGCGGCGGCCAGCACGAAGATGGCGATGCGGGAAAGCATGATGCGCATGGTTACTTGTCCTGTCCGAGCAAATACGAAAACGACACGCTGATGAGCTGGAACCCCGGCATGTTGAAGCCGCCGCTCACGCGGACCTTGAGGCGCTCGCCGACGAGCGTCGCGGCCGCCAGCTCCGCGCGCCCGACGGGAATCCAGTCGACCTCCCGGTCGACGACGGCGAGCGCGTCGGGAAATGGGAGCGTGAAGCCGGTCGACGTGGCGCCGACGTAGGTGCCGGTGACGAAGCCGCGCAGCTGCGCGATGCCTCCGCCGAGGTTGACGCCGACCTGCACCTTGTGAAGCCGCGCGAACGGGATGAATCGGTGCGCCTCGACGCCGAGCAGCTCCGCATCGTCGGCGACGACCGTCAACAGATCGCGGCTGCCCTCGACCGCGACCGTCGACTGCTTCGACAGGCGCTTGTGGACGAGCGACACGCCCCACTCCCCGCCCATCGTCGTCCCGCGGACGATGCCGAGGCGGAACTCGGGGCCTTTGACGTCGATAGTCGTGGCGTTGAAGAGGCCGGCCAGCAGGTTGCCCGGCACGGCCCACTGCGGGCTGAATCCGCCGGTGACGCCCCACGAGGGATCGTCGATCTGCGCGGCCGCCGGCAGCGGCGCGAGCAGCGCGCAGGCGAGCGCGAGCAGCGCGACGTATCTGTTCGTCATGATCAGAACCCCCAGTCCAGCCCGAACACGGGCGTCAGGTGATCGACGAGGCCCGCGTCGGTCATCGGCAGGAGGACATTCGCCGTCACCAGCGCGGTGCCGGCCAGGTTCCACTTGATGCCGCCGGCAATCGACGCGCGATCGAGCCCGCGTGGATCGATCGAGGCGACCGACGCGGACGTGAGGCCGAAGGGATTGCTTCGCATCGGCACGTCCTTGTACGCGAGCCGCGCGCCGTTGCGGATGGTGCGCTGCATGAACTCGCCGTTGACGGTGAGGCGGCTCGTGGCGGCCCACTCGACGCCGGCCTGGAGGAGCGTGCCGTTCTTGCCGGCATCGACCGGCGCCTGCTGCAGCGGATCGAAGGCGCGGAACGGATCGCTCCAGAACTCGTAGCCGAACGACGCGTGCGGCGCCACCCGACCGACGGTGCCCGACCAGATGCCGCTGACGAGCGTGCGCGTCACGCCGGCGCCGAGCATCGCTTCCGGGTCGCCGGTGGGGAGCCGCAGGTCGACGCCGAGCGCGACGCCGCCCTGCCCCCGCTGGTAAAGGCGCATCTTCCCGCGCAGCGCGATGTCACCGAGTCCTTCCGCCGTCGCGCTGCCGATCGCCTGCTGCCCGGCGATGACGTGCGTCCCGTCGAGACGCAGCGTCACCCACGGCGCGGCGATGGAGGCGTCGAACCACCGGTTGAGCGACAGGTTTGCGAACATCACGAGCGTGTCGCTCGTGATCGTGAGCGTCGCCACTCCCGCCGGCGCCGAGGGGCCGCCGTGGAAGATGACGGTGCGCAGCGATCCGTCGTCGATCGGGATGCCGTCGAGCGCGTCGTAGGTGGCGTGGATGAAGTTGACGCCGACGCCGGCGCGCCCTTCTCCCGCCGTGATGGCGCGGTCGCCGAACATCGGTCCGAACGACGGCGCGGCGCGCATGAACGACCGCGTCGCGGGATCGAAGGTGAACGTGAAGCCGCCGGCCGACGACCCGATGGGCGCGGTCGAGACTTCGAGGCCGACGAGATCGGCGATCGCCTCGCCGATGTTCGACGCGCCGCTGCCCGCGCCGGCGGCGTTGGTGATCTTGATGAGGACCTGTCGTGGTGAAAGGCCCGTGTCGGCGGCGGCCGTCTGTGCCGCGGCGATGCCTGGCAGCAGCGCCACGATCGTCAACGGCCTCAGGACATACGGCACGATTCGGTGAAACAGCATCAGTGCTCCTGCGACGTGCCGCCCCGCAGGCGGCCCTGGTTGATGTAACGCCGCGCGGACGTCGATCGAACGTCCGCGCGGCTGCGTCGGTGAGCCGGTCCTGACGGACCAGCTCACCGGGGCGACACGAGCGCCGGCGCCGTCGCCCCGAGGATCGGCGGCAGTGTCGGCGTGATCACGGGCAGCGGCGCGACGACGATGGGCGTCGGTGTAACCACTGGCGTCGGTGTGACCGGCGGCAGTGTGACGACGGGGGACGGCAGCGGCACCGGCGTCAGGACGGGCGGCAGCGGCGGAATCGGCGGCAGCGGCACCGGCGTGAGAATCGGCGGCAGCTTGACCACCGGCGGCGGCACCGGGATGGGGATGGGTACCGGCGTCAGCACGGGCGGCGTCGTGCTCGGCGGCGGCGTCGTTGCTGGAGGCCGACCCGGGTCCGTCGGTGCAGGCCGCGCCGGCGGTGGCACCGTCGCGGGCGGCTCGGGCGTCGGCACCGGCGTCGGCGTCGGCACGGGAGCGGGCACCGGTCTCGGCGGCGCGGGTGCGGGCGTCGGCGCGGGCGCGGGAGGCGCGGGCGCTGGCTCCGGTGCAGTCGGCGCTGCGACCGGCGGTGGCGCAACCGTTGGAGGCGCAACCGGAGGAGGCGGCGGTGGTGCCGGCGCGGCAATCGGTGCCGAGTCGACGGTGGATGACGGTGCGATATCCGTCGTCGCGCCGCATGCCGCGAAGAGCGGCAGCACGCCAGCGACGAGGATTCCGGAAATCAAGCGGTTCATGTGAGACTCCATCAATCAGCAGGTTCGGGGGGTGAACCGCTGTCATGAAGGTCAACGTCCTGCACGAATCGACCGAACAGCCTGGCGCGGCTGCTCGATCGTCAGTCGCTACCGCAGGAGGACTGCGCCTGCCTGCGAGACCGTTATGGTTCGACCGTTGACGACGACCGGCTCCGTCCGTCCTAGCCGCTCGAGGTTCCGATCGACGACGACCGAGACATCGGTCGTGCCTGCCCCGGAGGTCGGCGTCACGTGCACCCACGTTGGCGCTTTCTCAATCACCCATCGGCAACCGTTTTGGAGAGTCACCGTGAACTTGAAGGTGCCGCCGATCGCCGGGAACGACACAGATTCGGGATTGAGCTTCGCGATGCACGTTGTCGAAGGTGGAGGGTCGACCCTCGGCGGGTCCTGCGTGACGGCAATCACGAGTCCGCCGATCTTGACGGAGCCCGATCGCACGGTGGAGCCGTCGTTCGCCTTGACGCCGAACCGGCTCGAGCCGGATCCAGCGACGGAACCCGTTGGGATGCCGATCCATGGCACGTCGGTTCCGGTGACGGACCACTTACAGTCCGCGGACGCGGTCACGGAGAAGACGACCTCCTGTGCAGCTGCCGTCAGCCTCACAGCGCGCGGGTCCACCGCGGCCGGGCAGGGAGGAGGAGGCACCGGATCCTGGGAAACGGAAATCGTCTGCCCACCAATGCTGACGGTGCCTGAGCGCGCAAATCCGTCGTTGGCCGCGACGGCGAATGCGCCTCTGCCGGACCCGATGCCCGAGCGCGTCGCGAGCGCAATCCACGACATGCCCGTCGAGACAGACCAGGTGCAGTCGGCGGATGCCGAAACCGTGAAGGCGACCGTCTCTCCGCTCGCTTTCACGCGCACGCTTCCCGGATCGACTGAAGCAGGGCACGGAGGAGGCGGCGCATCCTGAGAGACGGAAATAGTCCGGCCGCCGACGTCCACGCTGCCCGAGCGCGACGGTCCGTCGTTGGCACTCACGAGGAATGTGCCCGTGGCGGAGCCGGTGCCCGAGGGCGCGGTGATCCGAATCCATGACGTACCCGTCGACACAGACCACCTGCAGTCCGCGGATGCTGAAACGCCGAACGTGACCGCCTCTCCACTGGCTTTCACATGTACGCTCGCTGGTTCGACCGAGGCGGGGCATGGCGAAGCCACAGGAGCCGGAGCGGGATCCTGGGAAACGGAAATCGTCCGTGCACCGATACTGATGCTGCCTGAGCGCGCAAATCCGTCGTTGGGAGCGACCACGAATGCGCCTCTGCCGGAGCCGATGCCCGAGCGCATCTCGAGCGCAATCCACGACATGCCCGTCGAGACAGACCATCTGCAATCCGCAGGCGCCACAACCTGGAAGCTGACAGCTTCTCCACTTGCCTTCACATGCACGCTGCCCGGATCGACAGATGCCGGACACGGGCCCGGATCGGCCGTGGGAAACGGAGGATCCGGTAGTGGATTCGGAGCGGGGACGGGCGAAGGCGTCGGAACGGGCGCGGGTGTTGGATTCGGCGCCGGACCGGGTGTCGGGCTCGGAACCGGGGGTGCTGGCGCAGGCGGTGGCGTCGGCGCTGCGCCGCCAGCATCCTGCGTGACCACGGGTGACGGTGGAAGATCAGTCGTGCCGGCGCATGCGATGAGCAGGGAGAGGACGCCGGCCAGGAGAACTCCGACGGACGTGCGAGTCATGAGACGCTCCGATTACAGGCGGCATCCGGGGGGATGGACCGCTGTCATGGAGGTCAACGTCGGCGGAAGAGCGATCAAACAGTCAGCGCTGTGGCTGAAGCCACGACTCGAGGACGCGCTCGGCCGCGTCGCCCGCGATCACGCGCAGATTCTCTTGCAGCCGCGCGCTGCCGAAGCGCGCGTCGAAGCTGAAGGTCCGCGCGGGTGGCATCGCAATCTCGACGCCGTTCGAGGTGCCCTCTACCGCGAGCGAATAGGTCCTCGTGACGAGTGGCGTGCCGAAGTCGAGCGACGCGATCTCGCTGACCAGACCCACGGTTGCCGTCAATTCGACATCGGCCTTTCGCGCGTCTCGCACCACGGGTAGCTCTCGATCCTGCAGCGCTTTCACGATCTCGGCGATGGCTGTGGCGCAGATGTCGACGATGCCGTTGCAGTCGACGAATACCGGTGGACGTTCGGGTCGGGTGGGAAGCGTTGGTGTCGGCGCCACCTCAGGAAGTACGGTCGGCACCGGCGCAGCGCGTGCGACCCCAGCTCCGGATATCGCTTGGTGCCCAGCCGCGAGGTGCGTTGCCGGAGCGCTCGGCGGTGTGATCGGATCGGGCGTCGGCTCGCGAAGTGGAACCTGCGGTACGGCGTGTATGGCTGGACGCGCAGGCACCTGCTCGGGGGGAGACCATCGAGGCCCGACCATGCCGAACGCAAGTGCGCCCGCCACCAACATCGCAGCGGCAAGCGACGCCGCCACGACCCAAGCCCTGCGTGGTTTTGACGGAATCGCGTGCACTAGCGCGCGAGTACGAACGTTCGTCGCCGGATCGAGCGCCGCCGCGACGTCAGCCGCCGACTGAAAGCGCTTGTCAGGATCCTTTTCCAGGCACTTCATCGCGATGACCTCGAGCGACTCCGGTACCGCAAGGTCGGTGCGCCGCCTGGACGGCGGCTCCGGCACGTCGGTGACGAGCTTGACGAGGATCGACGTGGTGGACGCGTCGCTGAACGGCACGTCGCCGACGAGCATTTCGTACAGGATCACGCCGAGCGAATAGAGGTCGGCGCGATGATCGACAGGCTTGCCCGCAGCCTGCTCCGGCGACATGTAATGCGGCGTGCCGAGGACGAAGCCAGCCGCTGTCAGCTGCGCCGGCTCGTCGAACGTCTTCGCGATGCCGAAGTCGACGAGCTTCGCCACCAGGCGCCCGTCCACGCCGGTCGTGAGCATCAGGTTCTGTGACTTCAGGTCGCGATGGATGATCTGCTTCCGGTGGGCGACGGCAAGCGCGCCGGTCACCTGGCGCACGATGTCGACCGCGAGGTCGTACGGAACCGGCCCGTCGCGCCTGATGGTCTCCTTCAGGCTGCGGCCTTCGATGTACTCCATCGCGATATACACAGTCCCGTCGTCGGCCTGACCGAGGTCGTAGACCGTGACGATGTTCGGATGATCGAGCGTCGAGGCCGCCCTCGCTTCGCGCTGGAAGCGCCGGACGACGTCGTCCGATGTGACGAGCTCGTTCCTGATCACCTTCACCGCGACGGTCTTGCCGAGCATCACGTGCGTCGCACGGTAGACCGAACCCATGCCGCCGGCGCTGATGAAGGCGTCGACCCTGTACTTGCCGTCGAGAAGCTTTCCGATGTTCGGGTCGTCGACTGACCCCGCGATGAGCGGCGTGCCGTCCTTGATGCAGATCCGGACCGTCAGGCCGTAGCGGGTGCCGCAGGTGGAACAGATCGGCATCGCTACGGCTGCTTTCGCAGCACGTCCTTCGGCGTCGCCTTCCCCTCGAGTGTGACGATCGCGTAGCGCTCCTGCACCTCGCTCACCGCCGCAGTGCCGGTCTGCTTCTCGTCGGCGCCGAGTGTGACGCCGCTCACCGGGTCGACGAGCGCTTCTCCGACGTTGAAGACGTTGAACGTGTCGCCGACCTTGATGCCGGCCTGCGCTCCCACGTTGATCCAGACTCGCTGGCCGTCGATCTTGACGACCCTCGCTTCGATCGCGCCGCTATGCGCCGAGGTGGTCAGCCGGTCGATGTAGCCGCCGGCGACGAGCTTGGCCACCATCGCCTTCGAGGCCTTCTCGAGGGTCTCGCTGGCAAGTCCCCACTGAGCTTCGTGGCTCACACCGGAATTGCGGATAAAGGCGCCGCCCTTCTTCACCTGGGCGTCACCCGAGACGGCCATGACGCGCTCGCCGGTCGTGGTGTCGATGAACCGGAGGTTGATGGTCGCCTCGGCCTGCTGGAGGTTTCCGCCGACGCCGACGAAGGCCGCCTTCGTGTCGTTGACGGCAAACTTGTCGATGCCGCCCACGACGATGTACTTGACGCCGAGAAGGTGACCGACCTTCGCGGCCGTCTGCGGCGTGACGGCGCCCGAGGCGGCGAGCCCCTGCTCTTTCATCACGAGGTCGAGCTGCGTGCGCTCGATGACGGTGAACGTCGACGACAGCGTCGCGTTCTCGGAGAACGCGGCGTCGAGCTGGTTCCGCGCCGCGGGGCCCAGGTCGTTCCAGAACACCAGGCTGGTCGGCGCGTTGTTCTCGACGTCCCAGAGGGCGATGCGAATCTTTTCCTGCGCCTGCGCCGGCCACGCGGCCAGCGTCAGGCACGCCCAGGCGAGTAGGGCTCTGCTGAAGCGCGACATCTGCGGCTGCCTCCCGTTCTCGATAACGACGGAGGATGTGAAATCACACCGGACGTTTTCTAGTTGCCCGGGGCCCACCGGATTGACGAGGCGACGGCGTAGCGGCGCTCGTGCTCCACGTTGCTCATGGTGGTGAAGCCGGCCATATCCAGCCAGAAGCGCGACGTCACACGGACGCTCACGCCGGCGCTCGGCAGCCAGTCGTCGTCGAGCACGGACGAGGCGCCGCGAAACTGCAGCCGGTCGTGAACGTATTCGAGCCCGCCCTTGAACCAGGTATTCTGCGACTCTCGCGCCACCTCGCCGTGAAGTGACAGCGCTCGACCGCGAAACGACAAGTTGCCGCGGTAATCGGCCGGCGACGTGAGACGGAGGTTCGAGAGTGGCGTCTGTTGGCCTCGATTGAGCGTGGGTGCTCCTGAAAACAGGTTGTCGAGCGCATAGGGCCGTCGGCTCCCGTGGCGCCAGGTGATGCTGTTGCCCAGGTTGTTGCCGCTGAGACCCATTTCAAAGGCGCCGAGCGACAGGCCGACGCCGACGTCGAACGAGACGCCGCGTCCGCTCGAATACGTCCGCCTGTTGAACGCCAGCGGCGCGTCCGACGCGTCAGAGGACGTCAGCATGCCGAGCGCGTCAGTGTCGAGTCGCAACGCGAGACCGACGTTTTCGTACCGGATGCCGTGCAGATAGTTCACGTTGACGCTGACGAATCCGGCTTCCGAGCGCCGTCCCTCGTCCGGCGAGGCGCCGCCTCTCGCGAACCGGCCGCGATATCCCGCCGTCAGAGCCGCTGCCAGCTGCGCTGTCGAATCGTTCTGCAGCTCGAACCGCCGGTTTGCATACGTGGAGGGTTCCGCTCCCAGGTCGAGGGCGGAAAGAAGACCGGGGTCGGTCTGAAGCGCCGTGCGAAGCGCGAGATGCGGCCCCACGCCGGCATAGATGCCGTGGCGCGTTCCCCCCTCGCTCCCCCGAACCCAGAAGGTGTGGCCATACTTGGGCGCCAGGAGGCCGCCGGCCGTCATCGAGGCCGGGACGAAGCCCTGGTAGGCGCCCAGGTCAGGGTTCAGTTGCGCATTCCGGATGTCGTGCACGAATGCCGCCCCCGCCGTCGATCGGGAACGGCCAAACTCCAGGTGAAGCGGCTGGGACGCATATTCGATGACGCGGACCGGATCGAAATCGCGAGAGCTCGAGTTGAAGATGGTGCGATCGCGAAGCACCTGGAGCAGACCGAGGGGCAGGACGATGCTCCTGTCGCCCCGATCTTCGGCGATGGTCGTCGCAAACACGTTCTGGGGACCGCCGATGCCCGCGATGCCAACCGATCGCGCGTCGATATTCCACGACTGCGCGGCACCGACGCG
Source organism: Vicinamibacterales bacterium (assembly GCA_035571515.1). Classification (GTDB taxonomy): domain Bacteria; phylum Acidobacteriota; class Vicinamibacteria; order Vicinamibacterales; family UBA2999; genus Gp6-AA40. Next base: position 15,010 of record DATNCQ010000140.1, on the reverse strand, counting down.
AGGGAAGCTGACCACGGTGACAATTGCAAGCGCGGCGATGGTACGCATGACGTTCTCCGTAATGCGGCCGGGCTCTCATCCGCCCGGGCCCGCATTCGTTCAACGCCATGCGAGTGGAGGATCTAACAGGTGTCCCTTGCGCTTCGTTGACATGCCGTGAACGGGTGGATAAGCTGGCGCCTCTCCCACCGGCCCACCGCCTCGATCGAAGGAACAGGTATTTCCTGATGGCCGAACGCGAAAACATTCAGTCGCTGCTCGTGCGCAGGAAGCTCACGCGGGCGATCGCCGATTTCCTCCGCGCCGAACTGACGCAGCATCTGACAACGCTGACGCCGCTGTTCCAGCCTCAGACCGTGCTGGGCGATCGCATCCAGGGGGGGCCGAGCGATTCCATCAAGCGGTCCGAGCTGGTCATGAAGGAGGTGCAGGCGGCGTACGATGCGATCGCGCCTGCGAAGCCGTTCAGCCTCCGGCGCGAGTTGACCCCGCCGTTCGAGTTCCCCAAGGCCAGCCTCGAGCTCACGCCGGTCGAGTACACGCATGCGGTCCAAACCGGCTCCAGTACCAAGAACATCGCCGTGCGGTGTCCGCTGACCTGGACTCTCTGCTATGGCGGATATGCCCTAACCCGCCTGCAGGAACTTCTCGACCCGCGGGTGCGAGGGGAGCAACTCCAGCGATTCATTCTCAGCTACCTGTTCATGCACCAGGTCGTGATCAATCAGAAAGGACTGCAGCCGATCCTCGGGGCCTTGCATTTCTCCATCACGACGATCAAGCTTGCACAGTTCGGCGACCTGCCCATCACACGCATCGCGTCACGCGTCACCACCGCGCGCCCGACGGATGCCGTCGTCCTCGAGAGCGCGGAGTTGACCGGCGTGGATGCGTTCGAAGAGATCGTGAACGTCGACGACATAGGCCGGCTGCAGGATTCGTTGAAGGAGCGGCTGCTCGAGATCGGTCGCCAGCAGACGCCGGAATTCGCGTAACCGCCGCGGCACGCTCAGCGCAGCGGTTCAACACGAACGGGCGAGGGCCCGTACCACTGGCTCGCCTTCCGTCTGGCGTTCGCGATGTCCACCTGTTGCATGCTCGAAATACTCGGTATGACCAGGTCCTGACCGATCGTCAACCGATTCGGATCGTCGCCAATGATCGCCCGGTTGACGTCGTAGATGACAGGCCACAGCTGTGCCTCTCCGTAATATTCCTGGGCGAGTTTTGACAGGCTATCGCCTGGTCGAACGATGTGTCGAGTGGTCTGGCGATCCGAGGACGACGCGACCACCGGGGCCGGGGAGCCGAACAGATTGAGTCGAAACAGGTCGCGAGCAATTTGTGCCGCATTCAACCCGTGAATCCAGGAGCCCGGCGTCGTGGTCGGCGGGTCGATGACATCCACGAACTTGTCGCCGAAGTTGTACGCGGCGGCCACCATCGCGGCGAGCAGTGCTTCCCGGTCCTCCTGATCCTCGTTTGGGTTCACGCTGATCGCTCCCGGCCTGTAGTACCGCGCCGGATTCCGGTCGCCGGCTAGCGGAGGAACGAAGTTGAAGCGCGCAGGCCAGCGCGCACCCGGATTGAGCTCCATCGCGTCGAGTAGATGGCGAATCTCCCGCGCGGCTGCCTCAATGGCGTATTGCGGTACGGCGAGCAACCGCGCCGCTGTATTCGCATGGCGTCCTACCAGAAAGCCGCGGAGAAGCCCGTGGTCGAGCGCCGTTCTGACCTGGATCTGCGCCATGCCCAATGAACCCGAATTCAGATGCGATATGAGCTGCTGCTGCAGCGCGTCTCTCGGCTCGATGTCTGCGAGCTCGTTGAGAATGATGGCCGCCAGCAGTTGCATTGGAATACGGTTCGCAGAAGCGCTCTCCTGCAACTGGTTCTGATATTTGCCCAGCTTTCGGACGTACCACTGACCGCGGCGCCCGGGAGCGTCTTTCATCTGCTCCATCAGGGAGTAGCCGAATAGCCGGTAGGTGGTGATCTCCAGCGGCTCCCGAGGCAGCATGCCAAATGCGCGGCGACGGGATTCGTTCAGTGTCGGCGCCTGCTCACCAAGACCTGTCGGTCCTGGCATGCGGTCTCCTATCCGTCCGTTATGAAGGTCTGACATTCGCTGTATACCGAAGCGACGCATCGTGTGTTCGTGTGGTGGGGCCGCCTCTGGGGTGTCGCTCGAAGGCGTGACGGTCGAATGACACACGACTCCGTTGCGTCCGATCTAATCAACGAATTTGGGAGTGACATCGCACAGTGGCGGTCAGGATAAAAAGGACCACCGGACGAAGGGAGCCGGGCCTCGCCCTCGAAAACGCTGTGAGGATCGCGGCGATTTAGTCGCCGTTCATGGAATGGTGATGCTTACTGGGGCATCCTCACGCGAAGTTGAGCGAACGCCGACATCAGAAAGAGCACCGAAACCGTTGCGGTGATGTATTTCGTCGCCATCTCGCATCACGGGGCGGGCGATCAAACCTGCCGTCCTGCGAAATACCATCGACCAGGATCGAACCGTTGCGCCGCCTCGGCTACCGGACCGGCCGCATCTCGCAGGATCTCAACCTGTCGTGTCACCCGCATGTCGGCCTCGAACTGCAGGTCTACGCCGTATCGCACGAGCAACTCCTCGGCAGCCAACGCCCTGAAGGACTTCGGATACGTGGGCGAACGCAGGCAGTCGAGAAGCGCGTCAGGACCATAGAGGAACCCGTTCCGATACCGAAGGTCCGCGTGAAAGCGTGATGCATTGGATGTCAACCAGTCCCCCCACACCGCAGCGTCGCGTGACAAACGCCGAACTCTTGCGCCGAACGGTTGGCCGTCCGGCCGACGCGGCAATTGTGCGCGTTCGCGAAAGGCGTCGAGTTCCGCAGGAAACAGCTCCTCCTCAGTCATCAGCTCGGGAACAAGGACATCTTCGAACAGCGGTGCGCCCGTTATGACATGCAGGGCATCAGCCGCGGCACCAGCCAGCGGCTCCGCTCGTAGGAAACCGATCAGGGGACGCACCGCTGACAGGTCTCCCAGCAGTCCAAGGGCAACGATGACGTCGATTTGCCGGCCCGACCCGTTTACCGCGGCCAACAACGCCGCCACCGAATGGCGGTCGCCGGCCAAGCCGAGTGCGATGGGATGCGACTCGGCCACGGGAGCCGCAGCTGCCACAGAGATGAGGGCGTCGTGGTCCCTCAGACGCAGCGCGGCATGGAGAGCCGCTGACACGGTTGCGCTGTCGTCCGCGAGCATGAACCGGCGAGCGGCCGGGATAGCTGTCTCGTCGCCGGTGCGTCCGAGGCTCCAGAGTAGCGACGGGGCCGCGGTCGGCGCCGCCGTCTCAAGCGCCCGGAGCAGAGCGCCGGCGACCGGGAGTCGGCGGTAACCCAGAGTCCTCGCCAGGATCGCGCCGAGCCTTGGGTCGGCTGTCGCCAGCGCGCGCACGCAGAAATCTTTCCAGTCGTCGGGAAGCTCGTGTTTGAGCGCGTCTGTGAGCGCATCGCTCTTGGCCGCATCCTCGCCATCGAAGGTCTTGATGACGTTCGCCAGCATGGGCGCCTGCAGACGGCGGCAAAACGTGCAGGCCGCCGCGAACAGCGCCCCGGCATCTCCCTGGGCGGCGCGATTTCGGCAGACCTCGGCCGCTACATCCCCGCCGATGACCAACGCATCAAGGTGCGCCTCGAGTCGCTCCTCGAATTCGGCAACTTCCAGCCAGGTGAGCTCCGGATCGGTTAACAGGCGCTGGCGCTGCTCGTACAGGAACGAGGCCTCCTCCAAATGCTCTTCGTACAGCTGGCGAAGGAACGCCGCATATGTGGCTGCCATCGTCATCCCGCCGAGCCTCCCTCAATCCTCAGGACGGTGCCTGACCGACGGTCACGGCAGCGACGTCCCGAGGAACCTCTCCTACCCTTACATGCGCACGCCAGATCAGGCTGACGCGATGTTGATCGGTATCGACGATGACCGTATCCAGCACGCTCGGCAGGATTGTCTTCTCAGCCTGACGAAGTGTGACTTCGACGGGCGGCGCAGGAATTCCGGGCAGTGCAAACTCGAGCCGTCCCCTCGGCGACGCATTCACCACCGTCACGATTTCATCACCCACGAGGTAACCCGGCGCGATCAAGCCAGGCGACGCGGCGTTCAGGAAACGGCGGTCGAAATCCACCGGCAATAACGGACGGCGCGCGGCCGTCCACGCTTCATCGTAGGTCCCGGCAAACGATGCGCGCGGCTGCCAATTGGCCGACAGGAACCCGAAGCCTGCTGGCGGCGGACGGTCGGAAAAGGCGGCAATGCGATGCTCGGGGTCTTCGAGATTCGGCAAGGGGACAGGCTGTTTCCCCGTCCAACGGACGAGGAACCCTGTTCCGACCGGGTTTCTCGGCTCACAGGCCGGGCGCTCCGGATCCTGGCGGTCCCAACCCCCGAACGCGCGTTCGTAGTGCAGCGGCATGCGTTCGAAGGGCAGTGGTGGGGTCATCGTAGGCCCGCCAGTGACACCTCGTTCCCAGTAACGGTCGCCGATTACCGAGACGACCTTCTGCACCGCGCCGACGCGCAGTCCGACGGCTAACTCGGTGACTCCGGTGCGAAGTGCGTGCGCGTGGCCGAGCAGGACGATGTCCGTGGCCGGCTTCATGAAGGCGCATTCGGGCTCGTACCGATAGCTCGATGTATCTGGATCGCCCCAGAATTCGCCGGCGAAATTGACGGGTTGCTGCTGTGCCGCGAGGTCGAGCGAGCCCGTCTCGCTGATGACGTACGTGGCCTTGATGATTGGCACGAACAACGGCGTCCCATGTTCATCGGCAAGGAACGCTGGCTCGAACGCAAAAGGCGTGTGGTTCTTCACGTCCGGTGCGGCCGAAAAACTCATAAGGCCAGTGGTCCAATGCCGCTGCTACGCGGGCGAGTATTCGAGCACGCGCCAGGCGTCAGGGTCGAAAAGATACGGGGAAACCGGACGCAGCAGCTCCGGTACGTGGAGATACTGGGGACCGGTCTTCATTCCGAGCTTCTCCGCCAGGCGGATCACCGCCAGCCCTTCGCCCGCGAACGGCCGCATCCATGCCGCGAGTTCCTCCGGCAGCGCCCCCCGCTCGATCATCGCTGCCACGCGGTCGCCCCGCTCTTCGAGAACGGCGGCAAGCGCGGTATCGAACGCTATGCTGTCTCGGGTCAGCAGGCTGCGGCACAAGTCGAGCCGTGAGGCTTCGCTCGGGGTGTGCACGACTTCCAGGCGCTCGAGCAGCGCGGGGCAGCGCGACGTCGAGTCTGGCTCTAAGAGGATCTGCATCAGCAGATAGATGTAGAGAAACTCCTCTTCGTATTCCTGATCCGGGTTCCAGGAGGATCGGCTGTGCAGAACGATGGCTTCTGCGCCGTCGACGTACGCTCCGCATAGCGCATCGAAGAAAGGTTTGCTTTCGCTGGTCACCTTTCGTTCGTCGGGACACCTCTGCAGGTAGTAGAGAAAGGCTCCGGCACTCTGCATCATGCTGATGTAGAAGAGATCCGGGATTCCCGTCAGCAACAGCGTACACACGCCCCGCTGCCGGTAGGCGAACGTCATCGTCTGAATCTCGGCCCACGAGAGCTCCGCCGCCCGCAGACGCGGTACGAGCCGCTCGAGCTGAAATTCGGCGTTATCGATGTAATCCGCCAAGTGGACCTCGCTCATACGTCAGCGCAATTCGACAGGCGTGAACACCACGTTCGTGATCTTGACTGCCTTCAGCGCAGCGACAAGAACGCTGCTGAAAAGGTAGATCCTCGGCCGCTCGCCGAGGCGGAAGAGATCGAGCTCCGGCGTCGCCACCGCTTTCAGCACCAGCTTCTTGATATCGCGGATTTCGCCGTCCTTCGCGCGCCGCACGACGCTCAGGTCGAGATTGAGGCAGTCGACGCGCTCCAATGGGTTCAAGAACACATAATCGCGGCTGTACAGGCGGCCTTTGTGATCAAGCAGAACGAAGGGCAGCCGTTCGACCCGCCCGACGTTGTGCGACAGGATAACGTCGGCAGTCTTTCGATCGAACGCGAGAAACCCGCCGGTATTGCCGATGAAGGACGCCCGCTTCAGTCCTGGATAGTCCTCTCCAAGGCGCAGGCGGACCTCACCGCTGTCGGCTGGATAGTCGGTGCCCATAGCTAGACCCTTAGAGAGCCGGTACGCACGAATGTCGATCCCATCGGGCGTGTTGTCGCTGAAACAGTACTCCTCATGGTCGGTATCGCCCAGGGTCGAGAATGTGAAATACGGCATCGTTACGTCCGCTAGCCGTTCAGCACGTTGAAGACCCTCTTCGGAAGGGTATTGACCGTGCCGACCGCGCATTGGGCCTTTATTTTCGATTGACCATAGTCCACGACGGAGTCGTAGAGGTCTTCGGAGATCGCCACCAACTCGTCGGCGATTTTGCCGAAATCCGGGTCGTGCTCTTCTTTGTCGTCGGCCGTCTCCGTGTACATCTGGACGGTTTCGTTCACCTTGTCCTTCAGATTCTTGTCGTAGGTGGGGTGGCTGCCAAGGTGCTTCGGCAATCCCAGTTTGCAACAGACCGAGTCGAGGCTCGGCAAGATGAGCATGTTGACTTTGTAGTTGATGTTGTACGGCGCCGCGAGCAGGCCGTCGACGAGGTCCTTGACCAGATCCGCTTTCTTCTTGGTGGCCTTCAGGATCGCTTCCTTCAACACGTTGTTCGGAATGACGTGGTGCACCTGATTGGAGTACGGCGTATACCCGGTCGTGAAGTTCTTGGCCTGAATCTTCTGTTTGAGCTTTCCCTTCTTGATGCCTTTTTTGAGCCGCTGGACGATCTGACCGGCCCGCCCGGCGTTGATACTCTTGACCGGAATCCACCGAAATGTGTTGGCGATGGCATCCAGATGCCAGTCGGGTTCGCTCTTGATGTTGTACACCTTGGCGTTCTTGTCCTTGGCGTTCTGTATGCCTTGCCATCGATAGCTGCAGCTGTCGTTCTCCTTCCAGGCGCTCTGATGACCGGTGAGACAGCCGCCGCCTTCATATGCGCCCACCGGCTTGTGCTCCGCGAAGGTGTCACGAAACTGGGAGTGTTTGCCCTTGGTACCCTTCTTTTTCTTGGCCACGGTCGTCAGCCCCGTCCAATGACCAGCGCGCCGACGCGTCCAGACGCAGACATGCCTGTGACAATGGCGGACGCGGAGCGCGCGTAGCCACGTTCGAAGGCGTGTGACGCGACGGCGACCGCCGCGAGCGAACTGGCCGCACCGACGTCTCCGGTTGACATCGCCGGCATCATGAAACGGCGCGGCTGTAAAAGGTCGGCCGAGACTTGCGGGAACGCGGCACCGAATTGGTACGCCCGCCACGACTCCCCGTTGAGATCCGTATAGACATCGACATCGAGCGGCCGTCCGAGGGCAGACGCCGTCACCGCCTCCGTCAGTGCCAGCGCCAATGCGCGGCCGTTCTTGGGCCCGCCATCGAGGTACGGCTCGTCTTCGGCCGCAACCGCGGCCGCATGGATTCTCGCGCGCGGCGGTCCTGATCGGCGAGCGGTTGTCGGACCGCTGACCAGCATCGCGACCGCCGCCTCACCCGGCATGAGGCCCGACGGTTTCTCCGCCGACTTCAGCCGCTCGGACTCGCCCAGCCACTCCACAGAATGCCCGTCCAGATAAGAGTCTGCGGCAAGGACGATCAGCCGATCGACCCTCCCCCTGGCCAGCAGCGTCTCAGCTCCGGCAAAGGCGGTGAACGCACCCGTACGGCCGACGTAGACGGTATGCACGCGATCTGCGTCAATCGGAATCCCGAGACTGCGCATCAATGGAGCGACGTAGGTCTCGCCAATCATCTCTGGGTAGCACGGAAACGCGAAGGCAAACCGATCTTCGTCTAGATCCGGACCGACGATCACGACAGCGGTGCGCCGCCAGAAAGCGACGTCATCGGCGTCGGGGAGCATGCCGGACCGGCGGAGGTCGTTGAAGGCATAGGTGGCCATGGCCAGCCAGCGCGCCACAGTCGCCCTGCCTTCGGTCAGGCCCCATACCGCATGGCCGATGAGCGGCACCATCGTGTGGGAATCAGGATCCAGGACCGTCGCATCGGGCACCGGCGCAGCGCGCGTTATGCCAGCGCGAATGGCCGCACACGACGTGGCCGCGTCGTGGCCGAGTGCCGTCACCATCCCGATGGCGTTGATGAACAGGTTCACGAAGGCGCCTCGATCGTGTTCGACGGCTCACCAGGGATCGCCGCAGATTGGACATTTCCTCGGTTCCGGCGGGGCCATCCCCATCACGGGACCCTGGAGAACCGGAGATGGCGGCGTGTTCTTGTCGTTGTGCAACATCGGATCGAACGCGCGGGCGACTCCTTTACCTTCGAATTTCACGTCGAAGGAGACGTTCACGAACTCCGCCTTCCCTTTGATCTTGTTCGACGCTACTCCGAGGAGTGTTCCCGCCTCGTCGCCGGTGCTCATCATGAAGTTCGAGTCTTTGACGCACGTCGGATTCCCGTCGGACTTGACCGTCGACGCCCCTTGTGCCGTGTCCGATGACTTGGCGATATTGGGGTACGGAATCGGCACGAATGGCGCAGGCGGGGCGGGCGTCTTGCAGACGTCAGGAAACGCGATCGTCACGCCATTGCTGCCCTTGTGCACGACTGACAGAAAGTTGACGCCGACGGTCACAGCCACAGGTTGCTCCTCAGGTGATGCTGCGTTCGAAACGGATGACGCGGCGATGATCTCGTCATCAGTTGAGCGCGATCGTTGCGCCCTTGATCTTGTTCGACTCGGAAGCCCGGCTCAGCAAGCGGGTGCCCTTAATGACCACACGACCATCCGCGTAAAGCGCGATCGAGCTCTTTCCACAGCTCAGAACCACGCATTCGCGGCCGACCAACTCCAGCGTGCTGCCATCCACTGTGACGTTGTCGCGGCTGTCGCGACGGATGGTGCCGGATGCCAGCGTCCGCTCCAGATGCTCGTGCTGGTCGAGTACTCCCACGATGATAGGACGCACCGGATCACCGTCTTCGAACACCAACAGGACCTCGGCGACGCGTTCGGCCAGCGTGTGGGCCGCGCCGCTGGACGTGAGCGCACGGGCGACCACCGGCTTCCCGCTGTTGCCCGGAAAATCGACGAGCGGCTCGCCGCGGCTGGTCGACCCGACAACGCGTCCCACCTGTACGGCCATCGTTCCGCCGACCGTTCCGGGAGCCGGCATGTGCAGGGTGTTCGACTTCATCTCAATTCTCCGCAATCTTGCTGCCCTTGATGATCACGTCGCCGCTGCCCTTGATATTGATCTTCTTGCCGGATACTTCGATATCGCCGTTCTTCTTCAGCAGGATCTTGGCCTCGCCGCTCACGAGGAGCAGTTCGTCCTCGGCCGTCACGGTAACCTTCTTGGCGGTGAGCGCATATTCTTTCTTCACACCCTCGGTCCGCTTGCCCGTCACGGTGTGCGTCATGTCCTTGGCGATCGTGACCGTCTGATCCTTGGCCACCTCGATCGACTCGCTGCCCGCTACCTTCTGCGATGCGTTGCCGCCGACCATGACCATCAAAGCACCAACCACTTCCGTGGCTTTGAGACCGCCGACCGTTTCGTTCATGGCCGCGCCAACACTCACTTGATAGGCCCCGCCCACTGAGAGCGTCTTCGCCGCGCCGACGAGCTCGCTCGACGCTAACACCACGGTCTCGGTGAGCGTCTTGGCAATGCGCACCGTTTCATGTCCGCCTACCGTGCGGGACCGGTTGTTCTGCACTGTCTGGGTCAAGTCGTTCTGGACCGTCTTTATCTGGTCGTGTTTGATCAGAATCGTCTCGTCGTTGTCGACCTGCTCCTTTCGGTCGTGCTTGACCAACACGGTCTCGTCGTTATCGATCGTCTTCGTCCGGTCGTGACCCACCCAGTGCGTCTCGTCTTTCTCGACCTCGATGTCCTGATTCTTCTCGGCGTGGATGAACAGCTGTTCTTCGCCCTTTTTGTCCTCGAAGCGAATCTCATTGAAGTTGTCCGGACTGCCGCCAGTCGAGCTGCGCGTCTTGATGCCGGACTGCGTCTTGTTCGCCGGCAACTCGTACGGCGGCATCTGCTCGGCGTTGTAAATCCGCCCGGTGATAATCGGCTGATCCGGATCGCCCTCCAGGAAGTCGACGATGACCTCTTGGCCAATGCGTGGGGTCGAGACCGCGCCCCACCCCTTGCCCGCCCACGGGTGCGACACGCGCATCCAGCACGAGCTGTTCTCGTCCTTCTTCCCCAGCCGATCCCAGTGGAACTGCACCTTCACGCGCCCGAATTGATCGGTGTAAATCTCGTCGCCCCCGGGGCCGACCACCACCGCCGTCTGCGGTCCCTGCACGAACGGCTTCGGCGTCGCCCGCCGCGGGCGGAACTGCTGCTTGGTGGACATGGCCGCGAAGGTGCACTGGTAGCTGGTGCCGCCGCCCTCGAGCGCTTCGTAGTCGGCGAACTGGAGGTCGTAGTTCGCGGCCATGACGAGGTGCTCGCAGTTCTGATCCGCGCGCGGACAATCCTCGAGCGTGAACAGCGCGCCGACGGCGATGCCGCGGGCGTTGCTGGTCCCGTTCGCGGTCTCGAACTGCGTGCCGAGCTCGTCGATGCGCACCAGCGCCAGCTGCTCGCCGTCCCCCTTCTGCAGGTACGCGCCCGGGTAGTCGAAGACCTCGTGACTGCCCTCGGCGCACGTGTAGGCGATGACCTTCTGCGTCTTGAGATCGACGCTCGGCCGCTCGAGGTCGTAGTCCTTGTGCACGTACTTGCCGGGCTGGATCTCGCGCGAGAACTGCCAGCTGCCGATGTGCTCGAGCTCCGGCCGTACGAGCTTGTCCGGCGCGACGAACGGAATCTTCTCGTAGCCGGCAGACGGCACGTGCTTGCTGCACGAATCGGTCAGCACCATCGTGTTGTGGCCGTCGGTGTGGCGGAAGTAGTAGTAGATCCCCTCCTGCTCCATCAGCCGGCTGACGAAGTTGAAGTCGGTCTCCCGGTACTGCACGCAGTAGGTCCACTTGCGATACGTGCTGGTCAGCTCCAGCTTGAAGTCGGCGGTGCCGTGGTCCGCGAACACCTTCTTGATGATGTCCGGCACCGTCATCTCCTGGAAGATGCGGCAGTCGGCGGTGCGCGTCAGGAACCAGAGCCACGGATGGACGGTGGCCGAATAGGTGAAATAGCGGCCGTGCACCTGCCCCTGCGAAAAGCGCGTGACGAAGCCGTTGAAGTAGCGCGTGCTGTCGTCGGGCAGTCCCAGCTTGATGGTGACGTTCTTGCCTAGGATCGCGTCCACGTCGATGTCGCCGTTGTCGCTCAGCAGGTCGAGGTGGTACTCGCTGATGCGCGCCAGCTCCTCGTGGCCGCGCATGCCGTGAAACAGCAACACGCCCTCGCCGAGCGGCGTGGCGATGTCCATCACGCGATCCATGACCCTAGACATGCTGTTCTCCAACGGTCGACGGGCCGACCTGAAGGGCGAGCGCTCTCGGCAGCCTGACGGTGTCCGCGGCGTGACGCTTCTCGGCGCGCACCACCAGGCCGTCGACCGGCGCGCCGGCCTCGAGCCGCAGCTCGGCGCGGGCGATGACGGGCCGCAGCCCGGCGCCCTCGAGCAGCCGTTCGATGTACGCGCGCGCGTGGTTGTAGCGCCCGTGCGGCCGCAGGCAGTAGTCCGGGCCGTCGCCGGCGCCGACGAATTCCTCGACCGTGAACACGAAGTGGCCGCCCGGCCGCAGCGCGCCCGCCGCCGCGGCGACGACATCGTCGAGCGCGCCGAAGTAGACGAGCGTGTCGGCGGAGACGACGGCGTCGTACGCCTCGTCGCACGAGCGGAGGAACGCCGTCAGCTCGCCCTTCACCAGCTCGTCGTAGACGCCGCGCTCGCGCGCCTGGTCGAGCATCTTCGCGGACAGATCGACGCCGACCAGACGCGCCGCGTACTGGCGCAGCAGCGGACCGCACAGCCCGGTGCCGCAGCCGACGTCGAGGACGTCGCGCGTCCCGTCCGCCTCGAGCCCCGACTCCGCGAGCATCGTCGCCACCAGTTGCGGCGCGCGGTACATGAGCACCGTCAGCTTGGCGTCGAAGCTCGCCGCAAAGCTGTCGAACACGGCTTCGACGTAGGCGTCCGAGGCGCGGCTCGGCACGTCGCGGCCCGAGCAGGCGGCGAGCGTATGGACGGCGAGCGGGTCGCCCGGCTGCTCGCGCACCCAGCGCTCGCAGATCGCCACCGCCTGGTCGAACTCGCCGAGCACGCAGTGCGCCATGCAGAGCAGCCGCAGCGCCTGCGCGTGCCGCGGATCGAGCGTGATCACCCGGCAGAAGCTGGCGACCGCCTCGGCCATGCGCCGCTGCCCGTAGAGCAGGATTCCCAGGTTCTGGTGCACGTCCTGGTGCTCGGGATCCAGCTCGATCGCCTTGCGGTACGAGGCTTCCGCTTCGCGAATCTGACCCTGCGCCCGCAGCAGCACGCCGAGATTGTTGTAGGCGTTGACGTGGCGGGGATCGAGCGCGATCGCCCGGCGAAACGCCGAGACCGCGTCGTCGACCTTCGTGCGCGCCTTCAGCACGATGCCGAGGTTGCTGTACCAGTCGGCCTGGGTCGGCGCGAGCGCGACGCTCTGCTCGATGAGCGCCAGCGCCTCGTCGTGCCGCCCCTTCTGGTGCACGACCACGCCCAGGTAGTGCATCGCATCGGCGTGGTCGGGAACCTGCTCGAGGATGGCGCGGTAGATGTCCTCCGCCTGGTCGACGTGCCCGTGCTTCTGGCACTCGATGCCGATCGACATCGCGGCGCCGATGGTGAGCGTCTGGCTCAGCGGCTCGAACGATTCCATGTTACGACCCCAGCAGCGCGGCTTCCGCCGGCACACCGTCGAAGGAGTAGGCGAAGTCGCCGCCGGCCGCCGACAGCCGCACGCCCGTCAGCGTCGCGCCCGACATCGTCCGCGTGAGGAACTCGCGGCTGATCTCCGGCAGTACCGTGTTGGTGAGAATCGTGTCGATCATGCGGCCCCCGCTCTCGACCTCGGTGCAGCGGCTGACGATCAGCGTCACCGCCGCCTCGTCGTACTCGAACGGGATCCGGTGGTGCTCGACGACGCGGTTCGCGATGCGCCCGAGCTGCAGCCGGACGATGTTGGCGATCATCTCGTCGCTGAGCGGGTAGTACGGAATCACGACCAGGCGGCCGAGCAGCGCCGCCGGGAACTTCTGCAGCAGCGGCTCGCGCAGCGCCTTGGTGATGCCGTCGGCGTCGGGCATCAGGTCCGGGTCCTTGCACAGCTGCACGATCCGCTCGGTGCCGACGTTCGACGTCAGCAGGATGATCGTGTTGGTGAAGTCGATGTAGCGCCCCTCGCTGTCCTCCATCCATCCCTTGTCGAACACCTGGAAGAACAGCTCGTGGACGTCCGTGTGCGCCTTTTCGATCTCGTCGAGCAGCACCACGCTGTACGGCCGACGCCGCACCGCCTCGGTCAGGATGCCGCCCTCGCCGTAGCCGACGTAGCCGGGCGGCGATCCCTTGAGCGTGGAGACGGTGTGCGCCTCCTGGAACTCGCTCATGTTGATCGAGATGACGTTCTGCTCGCCGCCGTAGAGCGACTCGGCGAGCGCCAGCGCCGTCTCGGTCTTGCCGACGCCCGACGGCCCGCACAGCATGAACACGCCGATCGGCTTGTTCGGGTTGTCGAGCCGCGCGCGCGACGTCTGGATGCGGCGCGAAATCATGTCGAGCGCGTGGCGCTGCCCGAGCACGCGCTGGTTGAGCGTCTCGGACAGGTTCAGCACCGTCTCGATCTCGTTCCTGACCATCCGGCCCACCGGCACGCCGGTCCAGTCCTGGACGACCGAGGCCACGGCCTGTTCGTCCACGCTCGGCAGGATGAGCGGCGACTCGCCCTGGAGATATCCCAGCCTCAGTTGCCGCCCACCCAGCCTTTCGAGGAGCGACTCGCGCTCCTCCGGCGTCGTCTCCGGCTTCCGGAGCGACGCCCGGATCGAGAGAATGTCGTCGACGAGCTCGCGCTCGATGTTCCAGCGCTCTTCGAGCTCGATGCGCAGCGCGTCCTGCTTCACGAGCTTGTCCTCGGCCGCCGTCTTGCGCTCGGCGACGGCGATGCCGACAGCCTCCTCGCGGCCGATGATCTCGAGCTCCGTCTGGAGCGCCTCGATCTTCCGCCGGCAGTCCTCGAGCTGCGGCGGCACCGCGTGCTGGCTGATCGCCACGCGCGCGCACGACGTGTCGAGCAGGCTCACCGCCTTGTCGGGCAACTGCCGCGCGGGGATGTAACGGTGCGACAGCCGGACGGCGGCCTCGAGCGCTTCGTCGAGCACCTGCACGCGGTGGTGCTTCTCGAGGATCGACGCGACGCCGCGCACCATCAGGATCGCCTTCTCCTCGCCCGGCTCGGCGACCTGCACCACCTGGAAGCGGCGCGTCAGCGCGGGGTCCTTCTCGATGTACTTCTTGTATTCCGCCCAGGTCGTCGCCGCGATCGTGCGCAGCGTGCCGCGGGCGAGCGCCGGCTTGAGCAGGTTGGCCGCATCGCCGGTGCCGGCCGCGCCGCCGGCGCCGATGAGCGTGTGCGCCTCGTCCACGAACAGGATGATCGGCTTCGGCGACGCCTGCACCTCGTCGATCACCTGCCGCAGCCGGTTCTCGAACTCCCCCTTCATGCTCGCGCCGGCCTGCAGCAGCCCGATGTCGAGCGTGAGCAGCGACACGTTCTGCAGCGGCGGCGGCACGTCGCCCTTCGCGAGGCGCAGCGCGAACCCTTCGACGACGGCCGTCTTGCCGACGCCGGCCTCGCCGGTGAGGATCGGGTTGTTCTGCCGGCGCCGCATCAGGATGTCGACGATCTGCCGGATCTCTTCGTCGCGGCCGCTGACCGGATCGATCTCGCCCTTGCGCGCACGCTCGGTGAGGTCGGTGGCGTAGCGCCTGAGCGCCTCCTGCTTGCCC
>DATNCQ010000139.1:0-25718 GCA_035571515.1 Vicinamibacterales bacterium | reverse complement strand
GGCCGGCCTGGCGCATCGCCATTGAGAGAGGTCGTTTCGGGTGTGCCGAGCTCGAGGGCCGCCGCGCCGGCCACCCCGGCGGCACGCCCATAGAACGTCAGCGGCGACACGTTTGGTCCGCCGCCGATCGCGCGCACGATGTCCGGGACCTCGCCGGTGCCGAGCACGGCGTCGATCTCCGGGATCTGCGCCTGCAGCTCCTCGCGATAGCGCTCCGCCATGCAGCCGGTGACGACGAGCCGCGTGCAGCGCCCGGTCTTCTTCTGCTCCGCCATCTCGAGGATCGTGTCGATCGATTCCTTCTTCGCCTTGTCGATGAAGGCGCACGTGTTGACGACGAGGACGTCGGCGTCCGCGGCATCGCGCGTGAGCTGATGGCCGCCCTGCTGGGCGAGCCCGAGCATCACCTCGGAGTCGACGAGGTTCTTCGGGCAGCCGAGCGAGATCATCCC
This sequence comes from Vicinamibacterales bacterium, assembly GCA_035571515.1. GTDB lineage: Bacteria > Acidobacteriota > Vicinamibacteria > Vicinamibacterales > UBA2999 > Gp6-AA40. The sequence continues at coordinate 25,266 of DATNCQ010000139.1, read as the reverse complement.
AATCTTCATGTGCGGCGATCTAAGGATACTCGACGGATAATCATGAACGATGGTGACCGCTGACCATGTCGACGTCGCCTCGGTCTTGAAGGGGAAGGTGCCGACCGGCAGCCGTGTGACCGTGCGCGGCTGGGTGCGGACGCGGCGCGACTCGAAGGCCGGCGTCTCGTTCATCCATCTGCACGACGGATCGTGTTTCGACCCCGTCCAGGTGGTGGCCGCCGCCGCGTTGCCCAACTACGAGAGCGAGATCAAGAAGCTGACGTCGAGCTGCTCGGTGGTCGCGACCGGGACGGTGACCGCGAGCCAGGGGCAGGGGCAGGCGGTGGAAATCCAGGCGGAATCGGTGCAGGTGGTCGGATGGGTTGACGACCCCGACACCTACCCGATTCAGCCGAAGAAAACGTCGTTCGAGTACCTGCGCGAGGTGGCGCACCTGCGGCCGCGCACGAACACGCTCGGCGCCGTCGCCCGCGTGCGGCACTCGCTCAGCATGGCCGTGCACCGCTACTTCCACGAGCACGGCTTCTTCTGGGTGCACACGCCGATCATCACCGCGAGCGACGCCGAGGGGGCCGGCGAGATGTTCCGCGTCAGCACGCTCGATCTCGTCAACAGCGGCGCGTTACCGCGCACGCCCGAAGGACGGACCGACTTCACGCAGGATTTCTTCGGCAAGGAAGCGTTCCTGACCGTCAGCGGGCAGCTGAACGTCGAGACGTACTGCTGCGCGCTGTCGAAGGTCTACACCTTCGGGCCGACGTTCCGCGCCGAGAACAGCAACACCGCGCGGCACCTGGCCGAGTTCTGGATGGTGGAGCCGGAGATCGCGTTCGCCGACCTGGCCGCCAACGCCGACCTCGCCGAGTCGTTCCTGAAGTTCGTCTTCACCGCGCTGCTCGAGGAGCGCAGCGACGACCTGAAGTTCTTCGCCGAGCGGATCGACAAGACGTGCATCGCGCGGCTCGAGAAATTCGTCACCTCGTCGTTCCAGCGGATGTCGTATACCGAGGCGATCGCGGCGCTCGAGAAGAGCGGCCGGACGTTCGAGTTCCCCGTGCGGTGGGGGGTGGACCTGCAGTCCGAGCACGAGCGCTGGCTGACGGAAGAGCACGTCAAGGCGCCGGTCGTCCTCATGGACTACCCGAAGGAGATCAAGGCGTTCTACATGCGCATGAACGATGACGGGAAGACGGTGGCGGCGATGGACGTCCTCGCGCCGGGCATCGGCGAGATCATCGGCGGCTCGCAGCGCGAGGAGCGGCTCGACTACCTCGATCGGCGGCTGGCGGAGGTCGGGCTCGATCCGCATCACTACGGGTGGTACCGCGATCTGCGCCGCTACGGCACCGTGCCGCACGCCGGCTTCGGCCTCGGCCTCGAGCGCACGATCATCTACGCGACGGGGATGGCGAACATCCGCGACGTGATCCCGTTCCCGCGTACGCCCGGCAACGCGGCGTTCTGAGCGCGCGCTGTCGCCGCCGGCCACGGCGAACCACGAAGCGCACGAAGGCCACGAAGAGCGGTCGCTGGGCCGCCGAAGGCGGCCACCCGGTGTCGGCCCGCTGCGCAGGCCGACCAGCGACTGCTTCACCGGTGCGGCGCACGGCGTGCGTCACCATCTGTAATCTTCGTGCTCTTCGTGTCCTTCGTGGGTTTCCCTGACCGGCGTGCGGCGTTCGCGCGCGATCAGAAGACGACGAACATGTGCTCGAGGCGTTCGCGGGCCTTGACCGTCCGCTTCAGCACCTCGATCGGATCGCCGGTGTCGGCGACCTCGAACATCAGGACGCCGTCGTAGCCGATCTTCTGCGTCTCCATGATGGCCGCGTCCCAGCCGATGCGTCCCGCGAACGGGACGCGATGATCGTCCTGCCGCCCGTCGTTGTCGTGCACGTGGGTCGTCCAGAGGTGGCCGCTGACCGTTTCGATCGCGTCGCCGAGATCGCCCATCAGGTGCGCGTGGCCGTAATCGAGGCAGACGCCGACGTCGAGGCCGTCGAGCTGCTCTTCGATGAGGTGGCAGATCGACGCGGCGCTCGACAGCTTGTTGGGCATCACCTCGAGCGCGACGCGGACGTTCACGTCGCTCGCGAGCGCGGCGATCTCTTCAACGCTGCGGCGCGCGGCGTCGGGCTGGTTGTCGGTGGGGGGCGCGGACTGGCCGTCGGGGATGCCCAGGTGCACCACGAGGTACGTGAACGGAACCGCCGCGGCGACCTTCAGCGTCGCCGCGATTTCGGCGACGGCGGCCTTCCGCCTCGTCTCGTCACCCGTCGCAATCGAGTAGGCGCCCACCCACTTGCCGCCGCGGATTGCGTCGACGATCGGCGCGTGCATCGAGTGAAAGGCGAGTTGCAGGTCGGACAGCCACTCCCCGAGCTCGGCGATGGCGCGGGCATCGTGGTAATCGAAGTGCGCGCGCGTGGCGAACACCTCGACGGCCTCGAAGCCGTGGCCGGCGATGTCCGCCAGCTGTTCGCGGCCGAGCCGCGTTTCGTGAAAGAGGTGGGTGGAGACGCCGAAACGATGCTCAGCCAACCTCCAATTCTAACGTGGCGGGTCCGCGATGCGATGGCGCCCGACGCATCCGAATCCGTTGGCTCGCGGCCCCGGCTGTCTCACGCCCATCTGAATTCGTCCAGGTGCTCCCCGAGCAGCTCGCGCAGGCGCGCGAAGCGCGGATACCGCAGCATGTTGGCGCGGGCGTGATTCAGCGTGCGCGGGATGTACTGGATGTAGACCGGGTTCTGGCGTGACGTCGTCTGGAAGCCGAACGTGCCGAGCGCCTTGAGATTACGCTGCAGCGCCATCAGGTCGAAGCGCCGCCGGAACTCGTCGGGGTCGCTCGGCGCCGGCTGGCGGCCGTCGCGGAGCGCGAGGAAGAACGCAATCAGCCCCTCGACCTGCGACTCGGTGAAGTCGATGTAGGAATCGCGCAGCAGCGACACCAGGTCGTAGGTGTCGGGACCGAGGCGCGCATCCTGGAAATCGATGATGTAGAGGCTGCCGTCGTGCAGCATGAGGTTCCGGCTGTGATAGTCGCGATGACAGAGCACGCGCGGCTCGCCGGCCAGCTCCCCGACAATCGCGGCGTACTCGGCCGCGAGCGCCTCGCGCGCCGCCGGCGTGATCTGCGCGCCGCGATACGCCTCGAGGAAATGCTTGGTGAAGAACTGCAGCTCCCACGTCAGCTTCTCGACGTCGAACGCGATCCCGTACGGGGTGTAGTCGGGCGAGGCGAGCTCCGCGCCGCGCCGCTGCAGCGTGTCGATGAAGGTGACCGCCTGCCGATAGAGCGCCGCGTGCTGCGCCGGCGACGCCGCGCCCACGTGCGCCTGCAGCGTGACGTCGCCGAGATCCTGCAGCGCGATGACGCCGAGCTCGTCCGAGTGGCCGAGGATGCGCGGCACCGGCACCGGCATCTCGCTCAGCAGCTTCGCGACGTTGACGAAGGGGAGCGCCGCGAAATCGATCGCGCCCGGATGCACGGCCAGCACCTGCGCCGGCTCGTCGCGCAGGAGCACGCGGAAGTAGCGGCGATCGGACGCGTCGCCCGTGAGCGGGACGACCTTCACGACGCGTGTCGTGAGCCCGGTTGACGCGAGGTACCTGTCGATGCGATCGCGAACGTCGTCAGGCGCGCGTCGTTCCATCGATCGAACCTATCGCCAGCTCGCCGGCCAGCCGTTCGCTCGCCAGCAGCTCGCCGTGCGCCACGCGCACGGTCATGTTGTCCCACGACGTGCCGGCGGGCACGCGCACGCCGTCGGTCAGGATGCACCGGCGCAGCCGCACGTTGCCTTCCACGTGTACATCGTCCCACACGACGCAGTCGTCTAACCGGGATCCGGGATCCGGGATGCGGGATCCGTGGGGTTCGAACCGTAAGCAGGTGCTGAGGTAATCGGCAGGCGTCCCGATGTCGAAAAATTCCGCCTCGGTGACGAACGCGCGGACGCTGCCGGGGCGCGCGGCGATCAGCGCCGGATAGACCTCCTTCACGGACTCCGACGGCACATCGTCGCGGAGCGGCGCGAACACGTCGGCGTCCGCGACCTGCACGCCGACGAAGTGATAGGAGGGTGCCGCCGATCCCGCCGTCGCGAAGCCGCGGACGGCCTCGCCCTCCACGACCACCCCGCCGTACTTCGCGGGCTCGACGTTCGGGATGACCGCCATGGTGACGAGCGCGCCGGACCTCCTGTGCGCATCGACGAGGCCGCCGACGTCCACGTTGGTCAGCGTGTCGCCGTTGACGATCAGGAACGGCGACGTGCCCAGCAGCGGCAGCGCGCGGCGCGGACCGCCCGCCGACCCGAGCACGGGGGTCTCCCAGGAGTAGCGAACGCGCACGCCGGCCATGCCGTCGCCGACGAGCGCGGTGATGGTGTGGGGAAGATGGTGGAGGTTGAGCACGGCGTCGGTGACGCCGTGCCCGGCGAGCCAGCGCAGGATGCGTTCGACAATCACCTGGTCGCCGACGGGCAACGCCGCCTTGGCGCGAACGAACGACAGCGGACGGAGGCGGGTGGCCAGACCCGCGGTCAGGACCAGCGCCGGGATCATTCCTCGCTGAAAACCATGTTCGCGCCCGTCAGGCCGAACTCCTCGCGATGCTTGACGAAGAGGCCGCGGTAGGAATCGAGGACGAAGTCGGACGGCGTGCGCCCGAGCGCGATCGTCATCATGAGGATGCCCTCCTCGCCCCCTTCGATCTCGACGAACGTGCCGACCGGCGTCTCGTCGATGGCGATCGTCACGTCCTCGGCGGCGTACTCCTCCCGGTACTTCTCGTAGCGGAACCAGGCGTGAAGGCCGAGCTCTTCGAGCACGCGCTGCACGACCTCGCCGTCGCCAATCACGGTCTCGTACTCGTCGCGCACCTTCATCGAGCCGGGCAGCACCGGCCCCTTGAACGTGAGCAGGCTCTTGCCCGATTCGGTGCGGATGCGCAGCACGCACCGGCGGCGGCGCAGCGATTCGTCCTCGGTGTCGAGCAGCGCGTCTTCCTGCAGCCGGCGGGAGCGGAGGGGAGTGGCGCCGGCGGCGAGTATCGCCGCGCGCGCCTCGTCTGGGCTGGCGAACCGGAGTTTGACTTCACGCTCGATCATCAGCGTCACGTCGTGCCTCCAGAAAGAGGCTCTTGTATCACAAAAGAAAAAGGCTCAGGGTAGAAACCCTGAGCCTTAGGTCGAAAGCCCTGAGGATGCTATTCCTTTGTCACGACCACGGCCGTGTCCTGGCCGTTGCGCATGATGCGGAGAATCGCGGTGCCGCCCGACGCGACGCGGCCGAGTTCGCGGCTCGCGTCCGCGACGCTGCTGACCTGCGCGCGGCCGACGCGCGTGATGACGTCGCCCTGCATGATGCCCGCACGGGCCGCCGGGCTCCCCTGATCCACGTCGACGACGACGGCGCCGCGGACGTTGTCGTCGAGCCGCAGCCGGCGCGCCACGTCGGGCGTGATGTTGCTCAGCGACATGCCGAAGCCGCTGCTCGCTTCCTGCTGCGGGGTGTCGTTGTTGTTGCGTCCGCCGCGTCCGTTGAGCGCCTGCTGCTCGGCGTCGAGGTCGAGCTCGCCGACGCGCACGTTGATCGTCTTCTCGTCACGGTCGCGCACGACACGCACGGGCACCGTGGTGTTGGGCGGCGTCGCCACGACCATCGACACGAGCGAGTCGCGATCCTTCACCGGCTTGCCGTTGAACTGGACGATCACGTCGCCCGGCTCGATGCCCGCCTTCGCGGACGGCCCGCCCGCGACCACCGACGACACGAGCGCGCCCTGCCGGTTCTTGAGGCCGAGCGTCTCGAGCGCGTTCTGCGGGATGACGCCGATCGACACGCCGATCATGCCGCGCGTAATCTTGCCGCCGCGCAGCTGCGGCAGCAGCTCGCGAACGGTGTTGATCGGAATCGCGAAGCCGATGCCGATGTTGCCGGCCTGCCGCGCGTCGGTGTAGATCGCCGAGTTGATGCCGATGACCTCGCCGCGGATGTTCAGCAGCGGGCCGCCGGAGTTGCCCGGGTTGATCGCGGCGTCGGTCTGCAGCACCTGCGTGCTGCGCCCCTCGGTCGTCGGGAACGGACGCTCGAGCGCGCTGATCACGCCGACGCTGACGGTGTGCGCCAGCCCGAACGGGTTACCGATGGCCATCACCCAGTCGCCCGGCAGCACCTGGCTCGAGTCGCCGAACTTGATCTCGGGCAGCGTGTGGCTCGGCTTCTCGGTCAGCTCGATGAGCGCGCTGTCGGTCAGCGGATCGCGGCCGACGACCTTCGCGGCGTATTCCTGGTCCGAATCCTCGCCGTAGAGCGACACTTCGATCTTCGTGGCGCCCTCGACGACGTGGTTGTTGGTCAGGATGAAGCCGGCCTTGTCGATGATGAAGCCGGTGCCGGCCGCCTGCACGACCTGGTCGCGCGGCTGCTGGCGCGGGCGTCCCTGTCCCTGCCCCTGGCCACCCTGGCCGAAGAAGCGCTCGAACAGGTCGTCGCTGCCGCCGCCACCGCCGCCGCCGAAGAACTCGCTCAGGTCCTGCGTGCGCTGGCGCGATTCGGTGCGGATGTTGACGACCGCGGGCGTGACCGCCTTGGCCACGTCGCGGAAGGTGGTCGCCGAGATCGAGCCGGTGATCGGCGCGGTGTTGAACGGCGGCGCCGCGACGCTCTGGGCGGCTGACTGCGGGGTCAGGTCCAGACGCGACGCAATGACCATCCCGACCGCAAGCGACGCAATAGCGATGAGCAATGCGTAAAAGAATGTGGTTTTGCGATTCGACATCTCTGAATCCTCGTTAAATCGTCAATCTCCCGGCCACGACCCTTCATTGTCTCGCGGCGGGCGTTCTTTAAGACTCTACGAATTCACGTTTGACGAAATTGTGAAAACTTGACTCTGCGTGCCTCAGATTCCCAGGGCGACCAGCGCGGCCTGCCGCGGACCGCTGACGATTACGTCGCGTTCCCCGCGAAAAACGTTGATTTCCGTGCGTACGCCGAATGTGTCGAAGTAGAGGCCGGGCTCGACGGTAAAGCCGGTGCCCGGCAGAATCCGCCGGTCGTCGTGCGTCTCGTAATCATCCATGTGCACGCCGTTTCCATGCACGCTCTCGCCGAGGCTGTGACCGGTGCGGTGGAGGAGGTGGCTGCCGTAGCCCGACTGTTCGAGGACGGCTCGAGCGGCCCGGTCGACTTCCCACCCGTGCAGCTCCCGCCCGGTCAGCGCCGCTTCCTCGACAAGGGCGACGGCCGCGTCGCGCGCGCGCGCGATGGCGTCGAACGCGCGGGACGCCTCGTCCGGAGCGCGCGGGCCGGTAAACCCAACCCAGGTGATGTCAGCAAACACCGCGCCCGGGTCTGTCACCTTTCCCCACAGGTCGAGCAGCAAGATCTGCTCTGGTGCGATGTCCGCGCTGTGGTCTCGTGACGGCAGGTAGTGGGGATTGCCGGCATTGCGCCCGACCGCGACGACCGGCGCCGAGTCGCTGACGAGCCGTTCCTCCTCGAACCAGCCGACCATCTCCTGCTGCAGGTCGAACTCGGTGACGCGTTCGCGCTGCGCGAGCGCGCGGCGCGCGCGGTCGAACGCGCGATCCTTGATGCGATAGAGCGCGTCGGACGCGCGCACGTGCGTCGCGAGCTGCGCCGGCGTCCAGGCGGCTTCGAACCGCTGCACGAGGTCGCCGGACGAGACAATCTCCACGCCGCGCGCGCGAATCATCTCCGCGGTGCCGGCGTCCACGCGCGAGAGATACGGGATGGCGGCCTGCGGCGAGTATTCCATCGCGACGCGCCTGACGCCGCGCAGCAGGGCGTCGAGCCCCTTCGCCAGCTCCTCGCGTCCCGCATAGCTCTGCTTGGTGCCCGGCAGCGCGTCGAGGTTGTGGCGCTCGATGGCGTGCACGAGCGCGCGCGGCGATCCGAGCGCGGGAATCAGGTAGTACCAGCGGCGGGTCGTCATGTGCGCGCCGTTGGTGAGGCCGGCCAGCCGCGCGGCGATCGGGTTGGAGCCGTGAAAGTCGTACAGCAGCCAGCCGTCGAGGCCATCGGAGCGGAGGGTCTCCTGGATAGCGGCCACGTCGAGCGGCATGACGTCTGAGTATACGGTCAACATTAGGTCGCAGGGGGCAGGTGGCAGTAGACCTGCCTCCTGTCCCCTGCCACCTATGACGCACCGTCCGGTCCGGCGGTTGGGGAGCATAATTCGGGTATGACACGGCGATTTCTGTCCTCCGTAGTCCTGGCGGCGAGTTTCGCCGGAGCTTTGACTGCCGCGGCGCAGCAGCCGGCACCCGCCCCGCCCGCCGACCCGCAGGCGACGCAGCCGCCGCTGACCTTCCGCGTCGAGGCGAACTTCGTCGAGGTCGACGCCTTCGTCAGCGACGCCACCGGCAAGCCGATCACCGAGCTGCGCCCCACCGATTTCCAGGTGCTCGAGGACGGCAAGCCGCAGATGGTGAGCGCGTTCTCCTACGTCAACATTCCGATCGCGCGCGCCGAGCGTCCGCTGTTCTCGCCGACCGCCATCGAGCCCGACGTGGATACCAACGTCGGCATGGACGGCCGCATCTACCTGTTCGTGCTCGACGACCTGCACGTGGACCTGACGCGCGGCCCGCGCGTCAAGGAGGCGCTGCACCGCTTCTTCGAGCGGAACTTCGGCGCCAACGATCTCGCCGCCGTCGTCTTCACCGGCGGGCGCTCGGCCGACGGCCAGGAGTTCACGAACAACACGCGCCTGCTGCTGGCGGCGGTGGACAAGTTCATGGGCCGCAAGATGCGCTCGCCGACGCTCGAGCGGCTCGACGAGTACAACCGGCAGCAGGCGTCCGGGTCGCGCAACGCCGGCGACCCGGTGAACGACCCCGCTGCGTTCGAACGCGCCTACAACGCCCGCGGCATGCTGCAGTCGCTGCAGAAGCTGTCGGACTTCATGTCCGGGCTGCACGGGCGCCGCAAGGCAATGGTGCTCGTCAGCGAGGGGATCGACTACGACATCTACAACCTGTTCGACAACAACTCGTCGGCGTCCACCATCATCGACGCCACGCGCGACGCGATTGCGGCAGCGACGCGCGGCAACGTCAGCATCTACGCCATCGACCCGCGCGGGCTCGCGGTACCCGGCGCCGACCTGATCGAAACCTCGGGCGTCGTCAGCGACGAGCCGAACCTGGGGCTGGGCCTCCAGTCGGCGATGAACGAGTTGCGCCTCTCGCAGGACAGCCTGCGCGAGCTGGCGGATGAGACCGGCGGCTTCGCGTCGGTGAACCGCAACAACGTGGACGAGGCGTTCGACCGTCTCGTCGCCGACACCAGCAGCTACTACGTCCTCGGCTACTACCCGGCCAACGAGCGGCGCGACGGCCGCTTCCGGAAGATCGAGGTGCGCGTGACGCGGCCCGGCGTCACGGTGCGCGCGCGCCGCGGCTACGTCGCGCCGCGCGGCCGCGCGGCCGCCGTGAAGGCCTCGAACGATGCCGGCGAGGCGGCGCTGAAGGCCGCCGTGGAAAGCCCGCTGCCGGCCACCGGCATCCCGATGCGCCTGTTCGCCGCACCGTACAAGGGCGCGGCGCCGAACGCGGCGATTGCCCTCGCCGTCGAGCTGAACGTCAACGCGCTGAAATTCACCGAGAAGAACGGCGCGTACACCGACGCGCTCACCGTCGTCACGCTCGTGGCCGACAACGACGGCAAGACGCGCGTCAACGAGAAGGCGTCGGTGGATCTGAACCTGATGCCGGCAACGCTGCTGCGCGCCCGCGAGCGCGGGTTCCGCATCACGTCCGCCGTCAACCTGCCGCCGGGCCGCTATCAGCTGCGCGTCTCCGCCGCCGACGCAGCGGGCGTTTCCGGCAGCGTCATGCGCACGCTGATCGTGCCCGACTTCTACAAGCCGCCGCTCGTCATGAGCGGGTTGACGCTGCTGTCGGCCTCCGGCGTGCTGGCGCCCACCGCGCGCGTCAAGGAGGACCCGGTCGGCCTCCTGCTGATGCGTCCGCCGACGACCGCGCGCGAGTTCGCGCGCGACGATCAGCTGGTGCTGTTCGCGGAGATTTACGAGAACGACGCGAACACGCCGGCGCACAAGATCGACATTACGACCGAGGTGCGCGCCGAGGGCGGACGCGTGGTGTTCAACAACACCGAAGAGCGCGCGTCAACCGAGCTGACCGAAGGCCAGCCCGCCGACGCGCGAGGCGCGAAGGGACGTGGCGGCTACGGGTATACCGCGCAGATAGCGCTGAAGGACTTCGCGCCGGGACTCTACGTCGTGCACGTGGAAGGGAAGCGGCGCGACGGCAACATCCCGCCCGTCGCGCGCGACGTGCAGATTCGGGTGCGATAAAAAAGAAAAAGGCGGACCTGGCAGGTCCGCCCCGACGATCGTGGACTTAGAGTCGGGTCTTCAGACCCGCCTGGACTAGAGCTTCGCGACGACGGTCGGCTTGATCGTGCCGTTGCCCTGCTCGAACTTGTACTGGCTGTTCTTCATCTTCTCGTTGATGGGCGATCGCAGCTGGACGTCGACGACCTCGCCGGGCAGCAGCGGCTTGCGGTAGCGGAACTCGTCGCCGCTGACCGGGTTGCCGCTCGCGTCGTACCAGAACTCGCTGATCTTCAGGCCGGCGATCGAGCCGGTCGCCGACGGGTTCTTGATCTTGAACGACGTGACGATCTCGCCGTTCAGCCGCTTGACCACCGGCTTGGTCATGTTGACGACCGCCTCACCGCGGATCGGCGGGACGAACTTGGCCGGCGCCGCGGGCGCCGCCTGGGGTGCGGGTGTCGCCGGCTTGGCCTGCCCGGCGAACGCGGTCGTCGCCAACAGAACAGCGGCACCGAGTGCCAGCAGCGATCGGAGCTTGATATTCATCATCTGATTCTCCCCAGGCAAACAGACGCAGCAGGCGCAGCAAAAGCCGGCCCCAGCGCATTATACGCTTACATTTCGCCGTTCCAATCCTCCGCCTCCGGGTTCGCGGAGCGGAAGATTTCGAGGTGCCACTTGCCGCCGCCCCACGGCTCGATGACCTCGGTGGCGACGACGTCGACGAGAATTTCCGCGAACGTGCGTCCTTCCGGGTCCCCTTCGAGGTGGTAGGCCGGCTCGTCCCATCCGAAGTTCGGATACAGCACCATCGTCAGGAACAGGTCGTAGCCGTCGTCGACGACGATGATCTGGCCGCAGGGGCGCTTGATGGTCGAGTGGTAAATCAGGTACTTCTCGGCGCTGTGCGCGCGGATGTAGCGCTTGAGCGCGAACTCGCGGGCGACGATCTCCTCGACGGCGATCTTCTTTTCCCAGCAGTCACGGCAGTAACGCTCTTCGCCGCGCGGTTCCGAGACCTCTTTCGCGCCGCAGAGCGCGCACTTCGTCTTCGCGACATTAGCCTTACGGGGCACGGCATCAATTATATCGGCTCCGTACGTAGGCCGGGTTCCGCCAAGCACCGGAATGCCGCGCGAAGGCGGACCCGGCGGACGCGGACCCGACGCACGACCCGGCGTCAGCCGCGAATCAGGCCCGGCGCCGTCATCGGGTGGTAACCCGGGAAAATCCGTGACACGGCCGCGCGCGGGACGCCCATGTGCGCGGTGAGGATGTCGGTGAACACGTCCCGGAAGTCGGTCGTGATCGCCAGGTCGCGTCCGTCGAACCGGTGCTCGTCGCCGAGACCCGGCCACGCGCCGTGCACGCCGCCGCGCACGTTGCCGCCGATGACCATCATCGCGTTGCCGTGCCCGTGATCGGTGCCGCCGTTGCCGTTCTCGGCCACGGCGCGCCCGAATTCGGACATGGTGACGATGATCGTGTCGGCGAGCCGGTCGCCGAGGTCCGCGGCGAGCGCTGCGAGGCCGCGCGAGAACTCGTCGAGCCGATTCGCGATCTGGCCGGTGACGGCGCCTTCGTTGACGTGGTGATCCCAGTTGCCGAGCTCGGTGAACGCGACCTCGAGGCCGACGTCGGCCTTCGCCAGCCGCGCAATCTCCGCCAGCGCCCTGCCGAACGGGCCGTTCGGATACTCAACGCCCGCCGCCGGCCGGTAGGGTCTGCCGGCCACCTGCTGCAGGGTGCGCATGGCGGCAAACGCGTCGTTGCCAGCCGCGCTCAGCAGCCGATCCGCCGACCCCTCATATTGCTCCTCGAACGCCGCGGCCGCGCCGCGCACGCCGAATTCGTCGACGCTGCCGATCGCCAGCGCCGCGGCCGGCCCTCCGAGCGCTCGCGGCATGGTGCGTGAGAGCGCGACGCCGCGCAGCGGGTCGCCGCCTTCGGTGACCTGCAGGTACCGATTCAGCCACCCGTCGCGCGTCGCCTTCACGCCCGGCGTCGCGGACTCCATGTAGTCCTGCGCGTCGAAATGCGAGCGGGTGTTGTCGGGCGATCCGCACGCGTGGACGATGGCGAGCGAGCGGTTGTCCCAGAGCGGCTCGAGCGGCGCCATCGCGGGATGCAGGCCGAAGAAGCCGTCGAGATCGATGGCCGATCCCATCGGGTCGCGGCCCGGGCGCGGAATCGCAATCGTCGGACGCAGGCGGTAGTAGTCGGCATCGCCGTGCGGAACGATCATGTTGAGGCCGTCCACGGCGCCGCGTTGAAAGATGGCGACCAGCAGCTTGCGCCGCGCGCCGGCAGCGGCTGCCGCGCGGCCGAGGAACGAGGGCGCGAAGCCGAGCGACAGCATCGCCATCGAGCCGGACTTGAGGAAGAGCCTTCGATTCATAAATGGCATCCGATGTCAGAAGCGCTGGAATTCTGGCGATCCGATCTTCAGCGCCAGCTCGCGGGCCGGCGGCGCGCTGGCCGGCAGCGTCACGCCCGGCATGTTTCCCGAGGCCAGACGTGTCGCGAAGTTCATGCGCGTGACGAGACCGCCCGCCGACACCCAGGCGTCCGCGGTGTCCTTGTAGCCCGTTGGCGGCTGGCACATGTAGAGCGGCTGGCCGAGCTGCTGCAGCGTCTGGACGAACGCGCGCGCATCGTCGACCTCCGCGCCGGTCGTGCGCACGGCGCTGACCACCAGCTCGAAAGGCGTCTTGAACTTCGCGCCGCGCGCCTCGGGCGCGAGGAACTCGGGCGACGTGACGATCGTCTTCACCACTTCTCGCAGGTCGCCGCCGGTGTCGCGGAAGCGCGCGGCGGCGCGCTCGACGAGCGCGGGCGGCGGCTCGTCGGCGACCAGGCGCTGCGCGAGCTCGAACGCGATGTGATGCGCCGTCGATGGATGCGAGGCCAGGATGTCGAGCACCTGCTCGCCCTCGTCCTGGCCGGAGGCCTTGATGCGATGGCCGAGGACGGTCTTCTCGCCGTTGTCGTGCAGCGCGGCGACGAAGCGGAACCGGCCGTCGCGGTCGATCGTCCAGCCGGTGAACGCGCGCGCCACCTCCGTGACGTCTGCCTGGGTGTAGCCGCCGTCGACGCCGAGCGTGTGGAGCTCGAGGAGCTCGCGCCCGTAGTTCTCGTTGAGGCCGCGCGGGCGCTTCTTCGCATTCGCGCGCGTTACCGGGATCCGGGACCCGGGATCCGGGATCCGTCCGGCTCGGCCTCGCCGCTGAATCTTCGAACCTTGAACCTGCGGATCCCGGATCCCCGATCCCCGATCCCGGTCGACGGCAGTGCTCACCCAGTTATCGAGGTAGAACAGCATCGCCGGGCTCTTCGCGTCGGCCTCGAGCAGCTCGCGGAAGCGATCGAAGACGTGCGGGCGGATGACGTCGCGCTCGTACGCCGGCAGATAGATCGCGGTTCGCCCCTTCGCGGCGTAGACATTGAAATGGTTGAACCAGAAGTCGACGAGCACTTCCTGCAGCTGGCGCTCGCTGTACATCGCGCGCACCAGCTTCGCCGAGGCGAGCGTCTCGACCTGGCGGCGCGCGAAGCGGCGCCGCTCCTGCGGAGTGGCCGCGTCGGGCGGGTCGGCGAGCTGCGGCAGCCTCGCGTCGGCCGTCTGGTCGTCGATGCGCGACGGGTGGAGCTGCTGATCGATCCAGGCGGCGAGGCCCATCGCCTGCACGCGGTCGAGGTCGCCAGGCCGCGCGCCGAACGTCAGGCGGTTGAGGACGTGCGTGATGGTGGCGTCAGACCGGGATCCGGCCTGTCCCGAGCGAAGTCGAGGGGGATCCGGGATCCGGGCGCCCAGGCTCGACTGGGTCGCAGTCAGCAGCGTCAACGCCGCGGCGGCGAGAAAACCCGTGAAGCGATTCATGGCTGATTAGTTGGACGAAATCCCGCTGCGGCAGGTTGTCTCGGGGCACGGGTGGGCTTCGGGCCCAAGCCCGTGGGGCGCTACTTCGTAACGGGCTGATCCTTGATGGCGGGCAGGTACATGTCGCGCACGTATTCCTTGACCATCCGCCGCGCGCTGAAGCGCGGCAGCACCGTCCGCATCGACTGCTTGACCACCTGCAGCCAGCGGCGCGGCGTGCCCGCGCGGTCGCGTTCGTAGAACGCGGGCACGACGTGCTGCTCGAGAATCGCGTAGAGCGCCTGCGCGTCGGCCCAGTCCTGCGCGCCCTGGTCGTTGGGGTCGGCCTGGCCTTCGATCAGCCAGCCGTTGTCGCCGGTGTACCCCTCGGCCCACCAGCCGTCGCCGATGGAGAGATGCGGCGTGCCGTTGATGGCCGCTTTCATCCCGCTCGTGCCGCTGGCTTCCATCGGCTTGCGCGGGTTGTTCAACCAGACGTCGCACCCCTGGACGAGGAAGTGCGCGACGTGCAGGTCGTAGTCGTCGACGAACGCGATGCGGCCGCCGTATTTCGGATCGAGCGCGCTGCGGTAGATGCGCTGCAGGTGATGCTTGCCGACCTCGTCGGCTGGATGCGCCTTGCCCGCGAAGACGATCTGCACGGGCCGGCCGCTCGCGGTGAGGATGCGCGCGAGCCGATCGGGGTCGGAAAAGATCAGCTCCGCGCGCTTATAGCTCGTGAACCGCCGCGCGTAGCCGATGGTCAGGGTGTTCTGGTCGAACATCGTCCCCGCGGCGACGACGCGCGAGGCGGCGCCCTGGGCGCTCCAGCGCTGGCGCGCGCGCTCGCGGACGAAGTTGAGCAGGTACGAGCGCAGCGTCTGCCGCGCGGCCCAGAGCTTCTCGTCGGGAATCGACATGATGCGGTCGACGAACTCGGGGTCGTCGTGCCGGTCGATCCAGTCGGTGCCGAGGTACTCGTCGAAGAGGCGCTCGATCTCCGAAGACACCCAGGTCGGGACGTGGACGCCGTTGGTCACGGACCTGATCGGCAGCTTGTCGTACGGCGTGCCGGGCCAGATCGACTGCCACATCTGCTTGGTCACTTCGGCGTGCAGCTTGCTGACCGCGTTGACCGTTCCCGCCGCGCGCAGCGCGAGCGCGGTCATGTTGAACATCGGGCCGCCGCCGTTGTCGTAGTGCCCGAGCGCGAAGAACCGCTCGCGGTGGTTGCCGAGGTCGCCCCACGCGCCCGCGAGGTGCGTCTCGACGAGGTGAAACGGAAACGCGTCGTGCCCCGCGGCCACCGGCGTGTGGGTGGTGAAGACCGTCGTGCGCCGCACTTCCTCGAGCGCGGCGTCGAAGCTCCATCCCTTTTCGCAGAGATCGCGGATGCGCTGCAGCACGACGAACGCGGCGTGGCCTTCGTTGAGGTGATAGACCGCCGGGTCCGATCCCATCGCCTTGAGCGCGCGCACGCCGCCGATGCCGAGCACGATTTCCTGCTGCACCCGCACCTCGCGGTCGCCGCCGTAGAGGCGCGCCGACAGGTCGCGATCCCACGGCGCGTTCTCCTCGAGATCGGTGTCGAGCAGGTAGAGCTTCACGCGCCCGAGCCGCACGCGCCAGACCGCGACGAGCACCGTGCGATTGCCGAGCGGCACCGCCGTCACGCACGGCTTGCCATCGGGCGTCATCGCCGGCTCGATCGGGGCATCGGTCCAATTGAGCTTCTCATAGACCTCTTCCTGCCAGCCGTCGAACGTCACGTTCTGGCGGAAGTAGCCCTGCGGGTACATGAACCCGACGCCGACGAGCGGCACGCCGAGGTCGCTCGCCTCCTTGCAGTGGTCGCCGGCGAGGACGCCGAGGCCGCCGGCGTAGATCGGCAGCGACTGGTGCAGCGCGAACTCGGCGGAGAAGTAGGCGATCGCGCGCGCGCCAATCTCGGGAAAGTGGCTCTCGACCCACGTGTTGTGCGCGGCGCGGGCGGCATCGAGCCGCGCCAGCGCGTTGTCGTAGCTCGCCAGCCAGTCGGCATCGTCGACGGCGTGCTCGAGCGTCTCCGGCGCGACGAGGCGGAGCATACGCACGGGGTTGTGCGCCGTCAGCCGCCACAACGGATAGTCGAGACGGCGGAAGACGTTGCGGGCGTCGCTTCGCCAGCTCCACCACAAGTCGTAGGCGAGCTCGTTGAGACGTGAGAGGCGATCGGGCAGCTGGGTCATCGGCGCTGAGTCAGAAAAGCGGAATCGTAGCATGCGGGACGTGACGAGATGGTTGAGGTGGGTGTATGCTGAACGAGCATGGCCCGTAACTCCAGACCCACCGCCGCGAAGCGTGAGCGCGAGAAAGGCCTCATCGAGCGGCGGCAGCAGAAAGCCGAGCGTCGCAAACAGGAAAAAGAGCGGAAGGCCTCGGCGCCACGCACCGCCGGCGGCGTCGATCCCGACATCGAGGGCATCAAGCTCGGGCCGCAGCCGCCCGCCGAGTGGCAGATCGAGGAAGATTCCTAGGGCCGCCCTTCGCGATCGGCCCCTACGATGCTTTTCGCCTGACCGCCTCGTGCTCCGCGACCACGTCGTCGCCGAGCTGATCCCGCAGCCACAACTTTTCGATCGTCGGGTACGTCGCCGCGATGGGCATCGCGAGCAGCGCGCCGACCACGCCGCCGAGCTCCGCGCCAATCGCAAACGCGATCAGCACCGCCACGGTGCTCAGCCGCAGCCGTCCTCCATAGATCTTCGGGCCGATCAGGTAGTTCTCGATGAAATGGTAGGCGCCGTAGATCGGGATCATTGCCAGCGCCAGCGCCCCCGATTTCGTCGCGGCCATCACCACCGCCGGCGCGCACGCGATGAAGAAGCCGACCACCGGGACGAAGTCGCAGACGAACGCGAGCACCGCGAGGACGAGCGTCGCGGGAATGCCAAGCAGCGCAAGCCACGCGAACGTGTAGAGAAACGCCAGCACCGAGGTGACGAAGTTCGCGACGATGTAGGCGGAGGCGACGTCGCGCGCCTCGCACGCGGTGCGATCGAACCGCTCGCGCAGGGCGGTCGGCACGAAGCCGCGGACCCATTGATAGGTCGGCGCCGCCTCGATGAGCAGGTAGAGCACGAGGATCGACGCGAGCAGGAACGCGGCGACGGCCGCCACGACGGACTGCGCCACCCAGAGCGCGTAGGCCGTGATCGTCGACGTGTTGGGTCCGCTCATCCGCTGCAGCGTTTTCGCGACCGGCTCCGGCAGCTGCGCGGCGAGTTGGCGGACGGTCCGCTCGAGATGCTGCACGACGTCCTGCGCCTGGCCCATGATCGACGACCACGTGATGGCCAGGAAGGCCACGATCAGGCCGAGGAGCGTGAGCACGACGACCGAGGCGGCAGCGCTCCGGGACCATCGGCGCCGCTCGAGCCAGAGGACCGCGGGATAGAGACCCACCGCCACGATGATGGCGATGACGATCAGCGTCAGGATGTACCAGATGCGGACGAGAACCGCGACCAGCGCCACGGCGGCGATGATTTTCAGCAGCGTGGCCCAGGGGATGCGGAGGGAGAAACGCTGATTCTCAGCCATACGGCTGGCTGAGTAGGTGCACGGGACGTGCCGGGTCCGCCTTCGCCGGCCTTTCGGGGCTCGGCGGAACCCGGCCTACCGACACCATCCACTAACCACCAACCACCAACTACCAACTACCAACCGGCCTGCAGAGCCCACCAGAAGACGCCGCCGATGAGCGCGCCGCCGACCAGCATCTGCAGGACGGTCGAGACGAAGTACGGATAGACCATCAGCACGAGGCCGGCCGCGATGTGAGCGAAACGCTCCTGTTTCTTCCCGTACATGAACAGGAACAGCCCGATGCCGCTCGGCACGAGCGAGAGCATCATCAGCGTCGGATCGAAGCTCACGCGGTAACTCTATCGCGATCGCTGATGCACCGGCTTTGTGGCGTGACTCAGGTTGTGCGCGGTGTTGACGAGCGCCACATGGGAGAACGCCTGCGGAAAGTTGCCGACCTGGCGGCGCAGGTGCGTGTCGTACTCCTCCGACAGCAGGCCGACGTCGTTGCGCAGCGCCAGCAGCCGCTCGAACAGCGCGCGCGCCTCGTCTACGCGCCCGAGCATCACGTACGCGTCGGCAAGCCAGAAGCTGCACGCGAGAAACACCCCTTCCCCCGCCGGCAGGCCGTCGTCGGTGGCGCCCGTGTCGTAGCGCTGCACGAAGCCGTCGCAGAGGAGCTCGCGCTCGACCGCTTCGATCGTCGCAATGATGCGCGGGTCCGACGCGGGGAGAAAGCCGGTGGTCGGCAGCAGCAGGAGGCTCGCGTCGAGCTGAGTGGATTCGTACGCCTGGACGAAGCAGCCGCGCCGGCGGTCGAAGCCGCGCGCGCAGACCTCCGCGTGGATCTGCTGCTGGACGGCGCGCCACCGCGCCACCGGGCCGTCGAGGCCGAAGAGCTCGGCCGTCTTCACCGCGCGGTCGAAGGCGACCCACGCCATCACCTTCGAGAAGGTG
This sequence comes from Vicinamibacterales bacterium, assembly GCA_035571515.1. Lineage (GTDB taxonomy): Bacteria > Acidobacteriota > Vicinamibacteria > Vicinamibacterales > UBA2999 > Gp6-AA40. The sequence continues at coordinate 6,544 of DATNCQ010000139.1, read as the reverse complement.
AAGTGCTGCTCCGGTCCGCGTACTTCCCACATCCCCTGGTCCGGCTGCGACCAGATGCGCGCGAGGTGCTCCAGCAGCGCCTTCTCGAACTGCCACTCCGACATGTCCGTGCTGATGCCGCCGCGCCGCGCCTGAAGCAGCGCGTCCATCACCTCGCCGAACACGTCGAGCTGCAGCTGGCCGTGCGCGGCGTTGCCGACGCGAACGGGGCACGACTGCTCGTAGCCGGGAAGCCAGGTCACCTCCCATTCGCGCAGCTGCCGCTCGCCGGCCAACCCGTACATGATCTGCAGCTGGCGCGGCGCCCCCGCGCCGGCGCGCAGCAGCCAGTCGCGCCAGGCGCGTGCCTCGTCGTGATAGCCCGCGTTCATGAGCGCGAGCAGCGTCAGCGTGGCGTCGCGCAGCCAGCAGTAGCGGTAGTCCCAGTTGCGCGTGCCGCCCAGCTGCTCCGGCAGCGACGTCGTCGGCGCGGCGACGATGCCGCCGGTCGGCGCGTAGGTGAGGGCCTTCAGCACGATCAGCGATCGCATGACGGCGTCGCACCATTCGCCGTCTCCGCACGCCCGCGCCCCCCAGTCCTTCCAGAACGTCTCGGTCCCGCGCAGTGACGCGAACGGATCGATCGCCTCCGGAGGAGGCTTGTGCGAGGCGCCGTACGTCAGCACGAACGGCACCGTCTCGCCGGCCGCGACGTCGAACTCGGCGACCGTGGTGAGATCCCGGCCCTTCACCTCGACGGGCGTGCGCAGGACCACCATGTCGGGGCCGGCAATCGCCCGCCAGGTGCCGTCGGACAGCCTGCTGACCCACGGGACGATCGAGCCGTAGTCGAAGCGCAGCACCAGCTCCATCGTCATGCGGACGCGGCCGGAGTCGCCGCGGACCAGCCGCACGACATCGGAGTTGTCGCCGCGCGGAGGCATGAAGTCGATCAGGGTGGCGGCGCCGCCCGCGGTGTCGAAGCGGGTCTCAAGAATCAGCGAGTGATCGCGGTAGGTCCGGGAGATGGTCCCCGCATCGTCGGCGGGGTGAAGGGTCCACCGGCCATGTTCCGGCCGCCCGAGCAGGGCGGCGAAACAGGCCGGCGAATCGAAGCGAGGCCAGCAGAGCCAGTCGATCGAACCGTTGCGGGCGACCAGCGCGGCCGTCTCGCAGTCCCCGATGAGCGCGTAGTCTTCGATGCAGGTCAAGCCCGCGAGCTAGCTCTTGACCTTCGCTTCCACCTTGACGCCGCCGTGGTCCTTGCACGCGTTCGCCTTGAGCGTCGCCTCGTCGGTGGTGCCGTCCACGCAGGCGTAGGTGTGCTGCACCGCGTTCTTGGTCGCCTTCGCGGCCTTCTTCGTCCCCTTCACGGTCGCCTTGCCGATGTGCTTGGCCGCATCGGCGGTGTCCTTGCCGGCTTCCTTGGTGGCCTCGCCGGCCTTCTTCGTTTCTTCCTTGGCGCCCTGGGCGAATGCCACGCTGCCCGTCGTACAGAGGGTCGCGATGGCCAGCGCTGAAATGAATCGACGCATGATGGATTGTCCTCCGGGGACGAAGTGTTTCAAACCGTTTGCCATGGGAGGCAATAAGGCCGGGATGCGGGTCCGGCATCCGGGATCCGGGATCCGCACGAGGTTGTTGATGAGATGCGCGGAGCAGCGTGGCGACGTGGCTCAACTACACTTTCTTCGTCGAAACGGGATGACGAGTCGTGTGTCGAGCCGCGTCGCCTGGCTGGCGGTTTTGCTGTCGTGCGCCCGTGCGGCGAGCGCGCAGCCGCAGGCGCCCATGCCGACGCCGGTGCTGTTCGACCGCGACATGACACCAGGCGCGGGCGCGACGGTCACCACCGCGATCGGGCGGCTCGTGGCGCGCGCCGAGGACCGGTTCGTGCCGATGCGGCTGTTCGAGGCACGCGGCAGGCTCCGGCGCGGCGCCAACGCGACGTATCGCCTGGCCAAGCTCGCCCTCTTCGACGAACCGCAGGAGAACTGGTTCCGGGTCGCCAACCATGAAGTGTTCGGCCACGGTGGCCGCCTTCGAGAATTGTTCGACGGCCACATCGGCTACCAGCTGCCGGCGCCCCCGCCGTACGGGCGTGGGGGAGGCGCCACCTTCTTCGAGTTCGGTCGCCAGCCGACCGTCGAGGAGGTGCTCGCGGTCACCGTCGGGGGCATGGAAGCGAACTACGTGGCTGCCCGCGCGCTCACCCAGGACGCGCTGACGCAGGGGCAGTGGCACTACCGCGACGCGCGGCGCTATCTCTACGCCGAGTACGACACCATCCGCTACGTCCTCGACACGCACGGGCTCGAGAAGGAAGGGCACGACGTCGGCGACTTCATCCGCATCTACAACGATGTCGCGGAGGATGCGGGAGAGAAGCGCCTCTCGGCGCGCGCGCTGCGCCGCAGCGTGCTCGCCTCGTTCGCCAACCCGATGCTCGTCTACTCGTACTACAGCACCTTCGTCTCCTACGTCTGGAGCGGGCAGACCCACGCGCCCGTGCCGATGATCCACCTCGGCGCGACGCGCTACCTGCCGATGGCGCGCTTTCACCTGACGTCGTTCGGCACCGAGTTCGTGATCGACAACACGTTCGTCCGCAACGGACGCTTTCTCGACGCGACGGTCGGCATCGGCCAGACAATCGGCTCGCGCACGTGGAGCATCGGCATGCAGGCGACGCGCCTCGCCTCGATCAGGGGATGGACGATCGACGGTGCAGGGACGATCTGGCGTCGACCGGAATGGGGCGAAGAGTTTGCCGCGACGGTACACCGCAACGTGGCCGAACGCGGCGGCCGCGCGCTCGCGCTCGTCGTCGAGGCGGGGTTCAAGACCGACGGCTATATGCCGGGCGATCGCCTGCGGCAGGGAGCGATCGTCCGGGTCGGCGCGGCGCTCATCCCCATGTCGCGCCAATCGCCGTGACGGCTTCCTGCGCCAGCGTTTCGTCCGTCTTCCAGTCGGCGCCGGCGACGCCCACGCCGCCGATGCATTCGCCGTCGACCAGCACCGGGCAGCCGCCTTCCATCGCGGTCCACCGTTCGGGTCCGGCGGCGAGCGCGAGCCCGAGCGCGTGCGCCGTGTCGAGCGCCTGTCCCACCGCGCCGTGAGACGTCGTCACGCGCCGCGTCGAGGCGGCGCATGCGGCCTTGGTCGTCGCGGAGTGGACGGTGTGGAACTTCCCGCCCTCCATCCGCTCGAGCAGGATCAGGTGTCCGCCCGCGTCGACCACGGCGATGCTGACGGCGGCGCCGCCGGCGGCGGCTTTGGCCGTGGCCGCTTCGACCATCTTCTTCGCGCCCGCGTTCGTGAGCCGCCGGCTATCTGCGATATACATGGTGCGGGTTCCCGGTAAATTCGTGCCCGCACCGGGACCGGCCGCTCCGTTGTCGCGGCCGGCACGATCGGGGTCACGGGGCTGTCACAGGTATTAATACATCAGGCAGTGGCGCTATGTGGACTCGCCGGCGCTCGAGGGGTCCTGGCCGGCGCTGGCCGCCTGGTTCCGCGGTACCGCGAACCTGACCGCGTTGCGCCGCGGCACCCGGCCTACGCACTCCCCACAAAATGCGGATCCGCGCCGCGTGGACGCCCGATCGCGCGAATCCACCCCACGTGCGTAGGCCGGGTCCCGCCGCGCGACGTTAGCCCGGTGCGGCGCACCCGGCGGACCGATGTCCGCCGAGCAACGTGCCTGATAACGGGGGGAGCCCGACTCTCGTCTATCAAGCTCGTTGCCACTCATCACCACGCTCCAAGATCCAAGCTCCAAGATCCAAGCTCGAACAAGCTCCAACACGATTTCAATCTAAATCTCGGACCTTTCTGGGGAACTTGGAGCTTGGATGTTAGAACTTGGAGCTTGGAACTTGGATCTTGGATCTTGCGCGCCTGTGGCGCATTGGCGCGCCCCTGCCGTCCCGCCCCACGCCGACGCCCGCCGTTTCGAAGTTGAAGTTCGAAGTGGTACCCTGCGCGTTCAGTGCTCGTCCCGCGTTTCAGTCGTGCGCTGGCGCTTCTCCTGGCGCTGGCATCGCTGCTGCGTCTCGTGCTCGTCGTGCAGGGAGGCCAGTTGTACTGGCCGGACGAGCGGCTCTACACGCAGGTGCTCGACATCTTCGATCTGCATCGCGGGCGCCCGTTCGACATCGTCAAGGCGCTCGTCTCGACGCAGGACCACATCGGGTTCGCGCTCATCAGCGCGTTGCCCGCGGGTACGCAGTTCTGGCTCGGCCACGCGCTGAGCCGTTCGGGCAACGGCCTGATGATCCTGCCGGGCATCCTCCTGTCGCAGGCATCGGTGCTCTCGATTGCCATCGTCTACGCGATTGCGCGCCGCGCGCGGCGCGATCGAACCGAGGCGTTTCTCGCCGCCGCGCTGATGGCGGCGGCGGCGACGATGTTCTATTACTCGAGGCACCTGCTGCCGTACGACAGCGCGCTGCTCCTGGCGCTGGTGGCGTTGTGGTGCGGCGTCGGCACGTCTGCCCGCGATTCGATCGCCTGCGGCGCCGCGGCCAGCGCCGCGTTCATCACCTACAACGGCTACTGGCTGCTGGCCGGCCTCGTCCTCCTGCTTCACATCGTGCACGAGGGACGGACGACCGCGACGAGCGCCGTCATGCGTGCGTTGCTGGCCGGCGCGGGCTTCGCGGTCGTGCCGCTCGTCATCATGCTGGTGGAACTGGCGACGGGCGCGCCGCTGCTGTTTTCCGGGATGCGGCGGCTGGCCGGCACGGTGACCGACGGCTATGCCCCCGAGGGATTCAGCCTGCCGTGGGCGTACCTGTGGCATGCCGAGCACGGACTGCTCCTCGTGTGGATCGCCGCCGCGCTGTTCGTCGTTCTCGATGACACCGATTGGAACGGACCGCGACGGCGGACGGCCGCGACGTGGGTGCTCGCGGCGACGTGTATCTACCTGGCCCTCGGCGCGTCCTCCGCCGTCCTGCACGCGTTCGTCGTCATGGGGCGCCAGTCGCGCCAGATGGTGCCCTTCCTCTGCCTGGCGACCGCGGCCGTGGCGACGGAGGTATTCGAGCGGCGGCGATGGCCGTCGTGGATGGTGACGGCGTGCATCGCGGCGCTCGTCGTACAGGCCGCATGGAACTTCCGACAGCCGCTGCTGCAGCGGTTCCCGCGCGACGTCATCTCGGAAATCACGTCGAAGTACGGACCGATCGATTTCGACAACACCATCCAGGGGCCGCCGCTGACGCACGACCACGTCGAGTCGCAGTGGGTGCTGTTCAACGCGCAGCACCTGTATCATCCGCGCGCGCCGCGGCCGCCGCTGCCGCCGTCGCTCATCGAGGTGATGCGATTCCGCCACCCGCTCCAGTTTCTGCCGTATCAATACGAGGGGCTCGAGCCGATGGAACGGCAGGTGCTTCGCGGCAACGACATCGCGATGCGCCTGGTTGACATCGGCGCTCCGGTCGATCGGCTGCCGTGAAGCGTGCCCTGTTCGTGGTGCTCGTCAACGTCGCCGTGTTCTGCATCGCGGCGGAGGCGCTCGCGCTCGGCATCTTCTATTACGAGCACGGCTGGCTCTTCTACCTCGATCCCTACCGGCCCGCGATTGCGCTCATCCCGGAGCTGCCGAACGAGGGGCTGACCGCCGTCGGCCTGCATCCGTACTTCGGCCCGACGCATCGTCCGGGCATCCCCTTCGATCTTCCGCCGCAGCTCCAGACCGCGGATTCGGGGCCGGCGGTGCCGACCAACAACTTCGGCTTCTCGTCGCGATACGACTACCCGTTCGCGAAGACGAACGAGCGTCAGTTCGTCGTCGGCGTCTTCGGCGGGTCGGTGGGTGCGTTCTTCTGCCGGATAGCCGCCAGCAGGCTCGAGCGGGCGCTGCGCCGCGGGTTGCCCGGGGATCGCGAGCCGGTGACGCTCTGCTTCAGCCACGAGGGGTACAAGCAGCCGCAGCAGCTGCTCGTCCTCTCCTATTTCCTGTCCATTGGCCAGTCGTTCGACGCGGTGGTGGACATCGACGGGTTCAACGAGGTGGCGCTCGGCGGCATCAACGATCGATACGGCTGGGACGTCTCGATGCCGAGCCACGAGCATCTCGACCCGCTGATCAACATCGTGAACCAGGCGACGCTGACGCCCGCCAAGCTCGAGCTGCTCTTTCGCATCAAGCGCGACGAGCAGCGGCTGAACGCGATCGCCAGGAGGGGCAACCGGACGCGGTTGGCATCGGTCGACTTCGTGCTTCGCCGCTATTACATCTACCTGCACTCCCGGTATCAGCGGGAGCTCGTGGATTTCGATGCGCTGCCGTCGAACCCGCCGTCGAGCTCGGTGATTCACGTGACGCCCAGGGTGAAGCCGCGCGCCGGCGATACGGTATTCGAGGACATCGCGGCGAACTGGCGCGCCTCATCCTTGCTGATGCGTGATCTGCTCGACGCGAGGGGCATCCGCTACGTTCACGTCCTGCAGCCCAACCAGTACTACTCGACGCGCGCATTCAGCGAGCAGGAGCGCAAGGTCGCGTTCAACGACGCGTCGCCGTTCAAGGAGGGCGCGCAACGCGGCTATG
>DATNCQ010000138.1:0-6108 GCA_035571515.1 Vicinamibacterales bacterium | reverse complement strand
GACGCCGCGGCGCCGGCCAGCGGAACCTGAGACGACGGCCAACAGAGAATCGAGAACGCCAGGCCGAACGCTGGCGCACGCAACATCCAACGCATCGCAACCACCTCTTGCCGTGCAGCCAATCAGGGCTCCCCGTTACCGTGTCGCGCGGCCTTTAGAGTCCGTTTCAAAATGCGCGCGGCCTCATGTAGCGCAGGCCTTTAGGCCTGCAACCGCCGCGCGGGCAGCCCTGAAGGGCTGCGCTACGAGTAATTTTGAAACCCACTCTTAGAGCTGCCCCGCGTTTACCGCGTAGCGCAGCCCTTCAGGGCTGCCCCGCGTTTACCGTGTAGCGCAGCCCTTCAGGGCTGCCCCCGCGGCCGGTGAGCACGCGTGAAGACGTGCGCTACGCGAGCCGCGCATCCGCCACCGAAGCCGGCACGCGCTGCCCATGGCGACGCAGCCGGGATCTCGAGTACGGACGTGGAGACGGGCGGACGTTACGCGCGGGGAGGAGGAGGATCGGGAGGAACGGTGCGAGCGATCGAGGTCGCCGCGAGCGGCGCGACGAAGTCACCAGGCACGAAATGATTTACCACCGACGTCGTGTGCTCGACGAGGCCGGTGCCGCCGGCCAGCGCCACGAGCATCGCATCGACCGGCGCGCAGGCGCTGCGCATCTTGCATTCGTTCTTGCCGCCGCCTGCCGTCTTATGGTGCATCGGGCAGTACTGACCGGGCTGGAGCCCTTCGCAGCAATCCTGTTCGTCGCTGGCTGCCGGGGCGTCCTTGCAGCAGAACGCGATGGGCGCGGCCGCAAAGCCAGCGACCTGGCACGTGAGCCACATGCAGACCAGCCACGACAGTCGCCGTCGCACGAACAGCATCGACAGAAGTTGAGTTTATCATGAGGCCTGAGGGTATGACGCCGCAGGGGCTGATCCGTATCGTCGCTATCCAAATTCTCGTCGGCGTCGTCTGTCTGGCTTCGCCCGCGAAGCTGGCGGCCCAGGATCACGAGCATCAGCAGCATGACCAGCAGGCTCAAGCCGTTGCGGGCGGCTGGACCTGGGCGACCGACGCCAACGTGATCTTTGGTTACAACTACCAGCAACGTCAGTTCGCCGACTTCTGGTCGTGGGAATCACAGAACTGGGCGATGCTGTCGGGGCACCGGACGGCCGGCCCCGGACGCCTCACGGTGCAGGGGATGATCTCGCTCGAGCCGTGGACGATCGGACGGCTCGTGTACGCGCAGGGCGCCGACGGAAGACCGCAGCGGCTGTTCGCGTTCAACGACGCGCGCGAGCGCGTGCCGCTGGGCGGATCGCCGCAGACGTTTCAGACCGGCGAGAGCTATCTCGGATCGCCGCTCATCAACTATCAACACCCGCACGACCTGGTGATGAATCTTGGCGCCACCTATCAGTTCGATCGGGGGCAGGTGAAGTACACGCTTGGCGCCGACCTGGTCGGCTCGCCCGCGCTCGGGCCGACCGCGTACATGCACCGGGAGTCGGCGCGCAACAACCCGCAGGCGCCGCTGACGCACCACTATCTCGACTCGACCCACATCACCCCCGGCGTGATTCGCACCGGCGTCCAGGTCGGCGGCTTCATGCTGGAAGCGTCCGGGTTCCGCGGCGAGGAACCCGACGAAGATCGCCTCGACATCGACCAGCCGCGGATCGACTCGTGGTCGATGCGCGGCAGCTGGCGCGGCGGGCCGTGGGAGGCGCAGTTTTCCGGCGGCCACCTGAAGGAGCCGGAGTGGTTCGATCCGTACGATGTGACGCGCCTCACCGCCTCGATTGGATTCAATGGCGCGGTCGGCCGGCGGCCGCTGGCAGCGATCCTCGCGTGGGGCGAGAACCGCGAGATCCTGGGCTCGATCGATGGCTACCTGTTGGAATGGGATCTCCAGGCGTCGCGCTGGTCGTCGATCTATGGGCGCGCCGAGTCGATGCGAAAGGAAATCCTGTCGCTCGGCGTCCACCCGCGCGGCCTGCCGCCGAACGCGCACCCGCACAGCATCTCGGATGTCGCCGCGCTGACGGTCGGCCACGTGTTCAACCTGCCGATTCCGACCGGCGGCAGCCTCGGCCTTGGCGCCGACATCACCGTCTACCAGACATCAGCCGATCTCGAAAGTTATTTCGGCTCGCCGCGTTCCTATCACGTCTTCCTGAGATGGCGGCCGGCGCGCGCCGGCGCAGCGCATGTTCATTAGGCGCTGCGCTCGCGGTTCGCGAACCGCTTTTTGCGCCTATTTGATGCTCGATCGCAAAGCCGGCAGACTACAATGTTCGCTGGAATTCAGATGAGCCGCGGGGATTCCACTCGATGTCCGTCGTCGCCCTGTCGGAACTGCTCGGCGCCAGCGTGCGCGATGCCTCCGGCGCCGTGCGCGGACGGGTGCGCGAGATCGCGGTCGCGCCTCAGGACCACCCCACCCGCATCGCGTTCCTGATCGTCAAGACGCCGGACGGCGAGCGCGCGCTCCCGCCGGCCTCGATTGCCTCGGCCGGAGCCTCGGTCCGCACCGGCAGCGACGCCTCCGAATGGGAGCGGTTCACCCCGTCCGACGGCCTGCTGCTGCTCAAGCGGGACCTCCTCGATCAGCAGATCATCGACATCCACGGCCGCAAAGTGGTTCGGGTCAACGACGTCGAGCTCGAGTCGACGCCGGTCAACAGCCACCTGCTGCTCAACATCCTCGCCGTCGACGTCGGCGCGCGGGGCGCGATTCGCCGCCTGTCGAAAGGCGTCGTCCCCAGCTTCACGCTGCGGGCGCTGCTCGAGAAGATTCCGCCGCGCGTCATCCCGTGGCAGTTCGTCGACCTGCTCGAAACCGATCCGGCGCGGCGGGTCAAGCTCAAGATCGCCTACGGCGGGCTGGCGAAGCTGCACCCGGCCGACATCGCCGACATCGTCGAGGACCTGCCACCGGCCGAGCGCGAGGCGGTGTTCGAGACCATTGACGAAGAGGTGGCCGCCGAGACGCTCGAGGAGATCGATCCCGACATCCAGGTCTCGATCGTCGAGTCGCTCGACAAGGATCGCGCCGCCGACATCGTCGAGGAAATGGACCCGGCGGCAGCTGCGGACCTCCTCGACGAGCTCGACGAAAAGCAATCGGTCGAGATCCTCAGCGAGATGCAGCCGGACGAGCGGCGCGAGGTCACGCACCTCCTCGAGTTCGGCGAGCATACGGCGGCGCGCTGGATGACGACCGCGTTCGTCGCCGTCCCCGAAACCGCGGTGGTCGACGATGCGATTGACGCGCTGAAGACGTTCGAAGGCAGCCGCGAGGCGCTGGCCACCATCTACCTCACCGGCCCCGGCAACAAGCTGGTCGGATCGGTGCCGCTCGTCACCATCGCCGTGTCATCGCCGGCCGTGCAGCTCTCCGAGTTGAGCGAGCCGTATCGCGCCTGCGCGCCCGACACGCCGGAGAGCGAAGTCGCCGCGCTCTTCGACAAGTACAACCTGCTCACGCTCCCGGTCACCGACGAACACGAGCGAATCGCCGGCATCATCACCGCCGACGATGTGATCACGATGCTGCGGCACCGCAGCTGACGCGTGCATGGCCACGCTCAAGACCTGGCGCACCCGCGCTGCCCTGTTCATCGCCGTCGTCGGCCCGGGGTTCATCACCGCCAACGTCGACAACGATGCCGGCGGCATCTGGACCTACTCGGTGGCCGGGGCGCAGTTCGGCTACACGCTGCTGTGGGTGATGATTCCGACGACGGTGGCGCTGGTCGTCGTCCAGGAAATGGCGTCGCGGATGGGCGCGGCGACCGGCAAGGGGCTGAGCGATCTCATCCGCGAGGAGTTCGGCTTTCGCGTCACGTTCCTGCTGATGCTGGCGCTGATCGTCACCAACTTCGGCAACGTGATGGCCGAGTTCGCGGGCGTCGCCAGCAGCCTGCAGCTGTTCCACATCCCGAAGTACGTCTCGGTGCCGGTGGCGGCGGCGATCGTCTGGCTGCTGGTCGTGCAGGGCACCTACTCCAGCGTCGAGAAAATCTTCCTCGTCGCCTCAGGGTTCTACGTCTGCTACATCGTCGCCGGCGTCCTCGCCCACCCCGACTGGCGCGCGGCGGCGTTCGCCACGGTCACGCGGCCGCAGGAAGTCGGCATCCGCGACTACGGCTATCTCTACATGGTGATCGGCCTGGTCGGCACGACGATCGCGCCGTGGATGCAGTTCTACCTGCAGGCGTCGGTGGTCGAGAAAGGCGTGACGATGCGCCAGTACCGCGCGTCGCGGTGGGACGTGATCGTCGGCTGCTTCTTCGCCGCGATCGTCGCCTGGTTCATCATCGTCGCCTGCGCGGCGACGCTGCACACGGCGGGCACGACCCAGATCCGCGACGCCGCCGACGCGGCTGAAGCGCTGCGTCCGCTGGCCGGCGAGTACGCCTACCTGCTCTTTGCCGCCGGCCTGTTCAACGCGTCGCTCTTCGCCGCGTCGATCCTGCCGATCTCGACCTCGTATGCGGTCTGCGAGGGGCTGGGGTTCGAGTCGGGGCTCGACAAGAAATTCCATGAGGCGCCGGTTTTCTACTGGCTCTACACCTTGATCATCGTCGTCGGGGCCGGCGTGCTCCTGATCCCCCGCTTCCCGCTCGCCCACATCATGGTGCTGTCGCAGGTCGTCAACGGCGTCGTCCTGCCGTTCGTGCTGATCTTCATGCTGCTGCTGGTCAACGACCGGGAGCTGATGGGAGCCCACGTCAACTCGCGCTGGTTCAACGCGATTGCCTGGCTGACGGTGGGGGTGATGATCGCGCTGACGCTGGCGATGTTCGTCACGCAGCTGTAGCGCGGCCTCGGGCCGCGCTACAGCTGCGCGAACAGGGGCTGGTGGCTGGGGGCTGGGTGCTGGGGGCTGGGGCCTGGCTGAATGGTTGCCCGCAGGGTAGGAATCGCTAGCGAAGGCCTCGTCGTAAGAACACAGCGGGGTTCGCGTGCCGCTGCAATCTGTGCCCTCGCAAACGTGTTGGTGTGGGCGTCGTTCCTGACGTTCAACCCACGACTCGACGATGCGGAGTTTAGTCGCATCGAGAGACAACGTCTGCAACGTGATACGGGCCTAGGGGGACTCGACCTGGTCACTGATCAGCCGATCGTCGTGGCCGCTCGCTGGCACGGAACGTTTGGCGCGGTGAACTTCGCTGACTGGCTTCTGGGAGTTTTTGCGGCACCGGCGATCAGCTTCGCGGATGCTATTGTTGTTCCGCCACGCTACAGCGGAACCGACGCAACGAAGCGCGAGTCGTACGTGATCGCCGTGACCGGGTTTGTCCTGTCTACTGGCTTCTGGGTCTCGTTCGGAGACGCCGTCACCGCTCTGCGCTCCTTATATAGACGACGTGCGGCAACCGAGCGTCTGGAACTGGCTGAACCTAGTCAGCGTGGCGGCCTGGCTCAGCCAGCCCCCAGTTCCCAGCCCCTAGCCCCTAGCCACCAGCCCCTGACGCCGCGCGACAGCTGCGCCATGCGCGTATAATCCGCGACGAGATCACCACGCGAGTTTCCACCCTCCCGGAGGTATGCCATGCGCCGGCTTCAGACCTGTCTTCTCGGTGTGCTGCTGTTGATTCTTGGCGTGACGTACCAGATGACCGCCCAGGAACAATCCGACGGCTCGACGACCCCGAGCCGCACGTCCCGGCCCGTCGTTCGGGGCACCCGCTACGCTGTGTCGTCGATGAAGCCCGAGGCAACGGAGGCCGCGGTCCGCATCCTCGAGGCAGGCGGCAACGCCTTCGATGCGGCCGTCGCGGGGCAGGCGGTGCTGGCCCTGGTCAATCCCGAATCGAACGGGTTCGGCTCCGATGCGGTGGCGCTCGTCTACAACGCCCGCGAGAAAAAGGTCCACTCGATCGACGCTGAAGGCACCGCCCCCAAGCTCGCGACCATCGACTGGTACAACAAGAACAACGGCGGCAAGATTCCAGACAGCGACGGCCTGCTCTCCGCATCGCTGCCCGGCGTGATCGACGCGTGGTACATCATGCTCGACCGCTGGGGCACGATGACGTTCGCCCAGGTGCTGGAGCGGGCGATCGACGTCGCGGAGAACGGATATCCGATTGGCGACGGTCTGTCGCGTGC
>DATNCQ010000137.1:0-3936 GCA_035571515.1 Vicinamibacterales bacterium | reverse complement strand
CGCGACCGCGATCCGCGACCCGAGGACGGGCCAGCCTTTTTCAGGGAATCAGATTCCGGCCGGGCGTATCAGTTCGGTCGCGAGAACGCTGCTGAATGATCTGGCGAACTACCCGCTGCCGAACCGGACCGTGCCGGGCGGCGTCACCGGCAACTTCGTCGGCGAGACGGCGCTGGCGATCCGGGCACATCAGGGCGATGCGCGGTTCGACTGGACGCCATCGAACGACAACCGGTTCGTCGCCCGCTACTCGTTCGCCACCTACAACGATCGACGCGAAAAGAACCCGTTCCCGCTGCTGTTCCCGACGCGCAACGATCAACCGTTCTGGAACCTCGGTGGGATCTGGAATCGCGTGTTCGGCCCCAGCGCGATGAACGAATTGCTGGTTGGCTACAGCCACACGCGTGTCCTCTCCCAGACCGACGACTGGGCCGGCGTCGGCAACGCGGACGCCACTTACGGCATCGCCGGGGGCCAGCCGATCGCCGGGTTGACCTGCATCGGCTCGAACGTCGGGTGCACCGCCGGGCTCAACGGCATTTCAACGTTGGGAGCGGTGGCTCCCGACTCGAACACGCTGGCCAAGACGTTTCAGATCAACGACAAATTCACGCGGGTGAGCGGCCGCCACACGATCAAGTCGGGCGGTCAGTGGCTGCGCTACGATCAGCAACGCTTCTACGCCGGCAACAACGGTCTTCTCGGCTTCATCTTCTACAACGGCGCGTTCACCGGGTCGGCGTTCGCCGATTTCCTGCTCGACCTGTCGTCGGGCAAAGGCCGTGGCGGCGGCGACCCCAACGACCCGTGGACTCACCTCCAGAATCGCATCGGCATCTTCGTCCAGGACGACTTCAAGGCCACCGAGCGCCTGTCGCTGAATCTCGGACTTCGCTGGGCCTACACCTCGCCGCTCGTCGAGGTGGACAACCGGCAGTCGAACTTCGATCTGGTCACGGGCCGGCAGATCGCAGCAACAGACGGCAGCATCGAGGACCGGGCGCTCTACCGCCCCTATTACAAAGGCTTCGAGCCGCGGCTTGGCGCCGCCTGGACGTTTGCCGACAAGTGGGTGGCGCGCGGCGGCTACGGCATCTCGCAATTCATGGAGGGGACCGGCGCCAACCTCCGCCTGCCGCTGAATCCGCCCTTCTTCTTCGAGTCGGCGGTGGCGTACGACGTCACCACCGGCGCGGGAAGTGCGGCGAGTGGATTCGCCGACCTGGTTCCCGGTACGACGCCATCGGGCAACGTGCGCGCGTACGACCCGAACCTGCGGCCGCAGTTCACGCAGCAGTGGAACGTGTTCGTGGAACGCGAGCTCACGCCGAGCATGTCCGCACAAGTCGGCTACGTGGGGCACCGTGCCGATCATCTGGTGACGCCGGTCGAGGGCAACCAGGCGCTGCCCGGCACGGGCGATCCATCGACGTGGGCGCCGAAGGCCACTCGCCGGCCGCTCTTCAACGCGCAGCCGCTCGTCACCACCATCGCGACGACGGCCGCGCGCGGCGAGAGCCGATACAACTCGATGCAGGCGAGCGTGCGGCAGCGGCTGCACCGTGGCACGGAGCTGATGGTGTCGTACACGTTGGCGAAAGGCAGGACCAACAACCGCGGCTTCTACGGCGTGTTCGGCGGCACCGGGCTGCAGGGCGTGACCAGCGCGACCGAAGGGGCGTACTGGCAGAACACGTACGATCCGGGCGCGGAATGGGGACCGGCCTTTCACGACGTGCGGCACAACCTGATCCTGTCGGGCGTCGCGGAGCTTCCGTTCGGGAGGGAGCGCAGGTTCGGCGGCAGCTGGCCCGGCGCGGTCGAGGCGATTCTGGGCGGTTGGGGGCTCAGCGGGATCTTTCAGACGCGCTCAGGCCTGCCGGTCACCGTTGTCGACGGCCGGCTGCGATCGCTGCAAGGCGAGCGGGGCTCCGAACGTCCGAACTGCGTCGGCGAGTGGAAGCCGAGCGACCAGTCCCTCACGCGATGGCTCGACATCAATGCGTTCGCCACGGCGGCACTGGGCACGTTTGGCAACTGTCCGGTGGGCGTCGCGCGCGCGCCGGGTTTCACCAACCTCGATCTGATGCTGTCGAAACGATTCGCGCTCGGCGGCCCTCGCTCCGCCGAATTCCGAATCGAGGCGTTCAACGTGCTGAACCATCCGAGCTTCGGGCCGCCGGCGCGCGACATTTCCGTGCCGAACACGTTCGGCACGATCACCAGCACCGTCAGCTCACCGCGGACGATCGAGCTCGGGTTCAAGTTCTACTTTTGAGCGCATCGTCCAGACAACGCACGCGTTCGGCTACTTTGCCGCCAGCCCCTCTTTGAGGAACGCGACCAGCGGCGGCAGCACCTTGTCCGGGGCTTCGAGGTGCGGGACATGGCCCAGGCCCGGCAGCAGCAGGACGCGGCCGTTGCCGTTGGGGATGGTCTTCGCGAGCAGCTGCATCTGCTCCTGGAAGCGCGACGCGGGGCCGAGCAGCATATCCTCGGCGCCGCCGAACGCGAGCGTGGGCACCTGGATGTGTGCCCAGTCGTAGACGACGGGGTCGGCGTAGAGCATCTGGCCGATCAGCGCCTGCACCATCGCCAGCCGCGGCCAGTCGGAGCTGAGCGTCCACGAGTAGCGAATCCGCGTATAGGTCTCGAACTCCGTATTCCACGCCCTCGGGTTGTGCGCCACATAGCGGGCCAGCCCCGCCCGGGTGCTCTGGTAGTCGCTCTTCAGCGTCTGCTGATACGAGTCGTCGATGAACGGCATCGGCCGCTCGAAGCGGCCGTCGGTGAGGCCAATCGGGTTATAGATCACCACCCGCTCGATCGCCTTCGGGTACTGCGTCGCCAGCCGCGCGGCGAGCATCCCGCCCATCGAGTGGCCGATCACCATGGCCCGCTCGATCCGTTCCTTCTGCAGGATCAGGAAGGTGTTGCGCGCCTGCGAATTGAAGTTGTAGGGCGCAATCGGCTTCGACGACTTGCCGTAGCCGATCTGGTCCGGGACGATGACGCGGAACCCCTCCTTCGTCAGCGCATCGATGATCGGCTTGAAATAGAAGCCGCCGAAGTTGTTGCCGTGCAGCAACAAGACGCTGTGGCCGTTGGCGGCGCCCTGCGGCGCCACGTCCATATAGGCGATCCGGACGTCCTGCGAGTAGACCCTGATGTCGAGGTACTTGCTGGGGTAGGGATAGGGACACTCGTCGCAGGTGATGCTTCCCGGCTTGATGTCGGTCGGCGTCGGTGCGGGCGGCAGGATACTGCCCTCTTGCGCGGCCAGCCGGGCCGCGCCGGGGACGAGCGCCAGAACAAGGGTGATCGACAGAAAGCGTGTATGCATGGCGGGCTGAATCTAGCACAACTAAAGCCTTTGTCGATTCGAGCGCCGGCCGTTCGACCATGAGACAGCGGCGGTCATTGGCGGCCGCGCAAGGAGCATGAGCAGATGCGATTCCTGTCGATGATTCGGGTCGAAGAAAAGGAAGGCCAGGCGCCCAGCGAGCGGCTGATGATCGAAATGGGCAAGCTCATCGAAGAGATGACCCGCGACGGCTCACTGGTTCGCACCGCAGGACTTCGGCCGACCAGGGAGGGCAAGCGGATGCGCTGGAACAGGGGCGCGCTGTCCACGGTCGACGGCCCGTTCGTCGAAACCAAGGAAGTGATCGGTGGCTTTGCGATCCTCGAGGCGGAGTCGATGACCGCCGCGCTCGCCATCACGAAGCGCTTCCTCGAGATCCACGGCGACGAATGGAACCTCGAATGCGAAGTGCGGCAGATCGACGGGCCGGAGTTCGGCGGCGAGAGCTAGGGAGCGACGGCCGCGGCGATGGCCGGGGGTGCCGCGGCCGGCGCGGCGAAGACGATGAACGTGTCGACGTCGGTGCGCGTGCCGATCGCCGCCGCGCTTTTCGTCGCGAGCACCTTCAG
>DATNCQ010000136.1:0-43238 GCA_035571515.1 Vicinamibacterales bacterium | reverse complement strand
TCGTTCTGAGCGGAGCACAGACGCGCGGATCGGTTGACACGCGCCGAGCGGTTCGCGGCCGTTGCACAAAAGTTGCACGAACCGTGGAGTACGCGCCGTCACAATGCGGCATTCGACGCGACCAGATGTTAGCCAGCACTGAGCCGAAATGCTCAGGAAAACGGACGCAGGGGAACGCGGTAGCACTGCTCAGCACTGCTTCGGGGTCGCCGCCCGTCGAGTCCCCCCTTCCGCACCAGACCAAGATTAGGCCCGGTTTTCCGGGCCTTTTTGTTGTCGGATCAAAACAAGCTCACGGATAGCTAGCAGCGACAGGGCGAGGGTCAGGAATACAAGTTAGGCGGCCTGTCAGCCGGTTGCGAGGTACCGGTGGACAAACATCACCGCCATCGCGCCCTCTCCGACGGCGGATGCGCACCGCTTGACCGAGTCGTGGCGAACGTCCCCCGCGGCAAACAGACCCGGCACGTTGGTTTCGAGGTAGTACGGCAGGCGGTCGAGCGGCCACCTCTCAGGCGCGCGGCCGCCTTGCAGAAGATCTGCGCCCGTCACCAGGTACCCGGCCTCGTCGCGAATGAGACCGGCCTCATTCGCCCACTCTGTCCGCGGTGAACCACCGATGCAGGCAAACAGCCAGCCTGTCTGGATACGACGCCGCTCGCCCGTCTGGTTGTCAACCAGCACGACAGCCTCGAGCATCTTGTCGCCCTCGAGCGCCGCCACCTCGGTTCTGGTGAGCACTTCGATCGTTTTCGTCGAGTAGATGCGATCGATGAGGTAAGCAGAGACAGTGCTCTTCAGGCTGTCGCCGCGGACGGCGAGCGTGACGCGCGGCGCATACTTCGAGAAGTGGAGCGCGGCCTGTGCGCCGGAATTGCCGCCCCCGACGACGACGACGTGATGGCCCACGCACAACTGCGCCTCGCTGGCGCCGGCACCGTAGTAGACGCCGGCGCCACGGAATCTCTCCTCGTTCGGCACGGACAGACGGCGATACTCGATCCCGGTCGCGCAGATCGCCGAGCGCGCGACCACCTTCGTGCCGTCGGAGAGATAGCCGACGCGTTTTCCCGCGGAGAACTCGCCGCGAACACCCTCGCGCGCGATCAGGATCTCTGCGCCAAACCGGCACGCCTGTTCGCGCGCGCGTTCCGCGAGCTCGGCGCCGCTGATCCCCTGGGGAAAGCCGAGATAGTTCTCAATCCTGGGGCTGCTGCTCGCCTGGCCCCCAATCGACCATCGTTCGATGACGACGGTCTTGAGCCCCTCCGACGCGGCGTAAACAGCGGCGCTCAGGCCGGCGGGTCCCGCCCCGTAGATGGCCAGGTCGTACTCAGTCAACGAAGGATCGCCGAACCAGCCGAGCTTCTCGCTGATCTGCCGAATCGTCGGGCGCTCGAGCCGAGTACCGTCGGAAAACACGCAGATCGGCAGACGCTCGTCCGCGACACCGTCGACGCCGATGGCGCGAGCCGAGTCGTCGGTGGCCACCTCGACCCATTTGAAGGGGACGTCGTTCCTGTACAAGAAGTCGCGGACGGAGTAGCACTGCGCTGAACCGGTCCGCCCGTAGACGGTCACGGTCGGACGCTCGTTTGAAGAATGTGTGTCAGTCACGATGGTTGGCGGGCCGTGCAATGGACGAGCCGATGATCGTCCCGCCCTCCAGACGAATGATCGCGCGCGCCATTATCCACATCGCATCGGACGAGGCAGCTTCGTTATTGGCGATATCCCAACCGTCAACGGCAAGTCAGCGGGTTGAACGGGACGGGCTGGCGCAAGCCCGGCCCTGGGGATGCTGACCCGCGCGCACTCTCTGCGCCGGGCGCTCGGATTCGCCGCCACGCCACCGCCGCGCATCATATCGAGCGCGCCAGAATGTCCAGCCCTCTCGCAGGTCTGCTTGTCGATCGCCAGCGACGGCAGCACCATTACCGTCGATCCTTCGGTCGACACGAGCAGCCCGTTGCTTCGGCACGTGTCGTGGGCCCCGTTTCCTCCATCGACTGTGCGACCGGCGCGGTCGCGATCACCGCGCCAATCGGCGCCAGTCCGCCGGTCATCGCCTTCGCGACGCATAGCATGTCCGGCTCGAGGTCGAAGTGCTCGCACGCGAACAGGCGGCCGGGTCCGGCCGAAGCCGCTCGCGACTTCATCGGCAATGGACAGCGTGCCGTAACGGCGGCGGATGTCGCGCACCCGCTGGATGACGTCGTGGTCTGGAATCTGGACGCCGAGGTTGATGCTGATCGGCTCCAGACGAACGCGGCGACGTCGCGCCGCTTTCAGCTGCGCCTCGATCCGGCGCAGCGCCGTCGCGTCGAGCGGCGGGGTGATCTTGCCGCAGTGCAGCAGCAGGTTCTTGCGCTCGCGGCTGTCGGACGCGCGATGCTCAACACGGCGAGCGAGTTGCCGTGGTAGCTGCCTTCGAGCGACGGCAACGCGCGGCGGCCGGTGTGGATCATCGCCGCCTGCAGCGCCAGGTCGACCGCTTCGAATCCACCGGTCGCGCGGAAGCAGGTCGTCAGGGGACCGGGGGCCAGCGGGTGAATGTCAGGAGTCGATGGCCGCTCGTCGTCGCCAACATGCTCGCTGCGGCGTTGATCGAGATGGCTCCGGCGCTGGTGCGCCGCAGGGGCCGCGACGGGCGACTCGTGCTCTCCGGGATTCCATGCGCCGCCGAAGCAGATGTCGATCGTGCCTATACGCGACTTGGCGTCCGGCGACTGGACGCCATGTCGCGTGCGGGATGGACCGCGCTCGTACTGCAGGCGTCCTGGTGAGACGCCTGGTACGTCAATCGCCCCAGACCAGCTTCGGATTCAACAGCAGCGGCTGGAATGCTTCGGCTGCCTGCGGCGGCGGCGGAACGTAGGTCGGGTTCTGCTGCAACTGCATGAGCGGACCGTTGATGATCTGCGGTTGACCATTCTGATCGACCACACGGAATCGGTGTTGAGCAGTGTGCGCCTTCCCGTAGCCGCTGCACCAGCGCACCTGGATCTCCGTCGGCTGCTGCGCCGGAAGTTCTACGGTCGCCCCCGAGCGGCTCGCGAGGAAGCCGTCGAAGTAGTTCTCCCGCTCGACGACCCGGAACGGGTTTCCTGTCCGCGACTGAAGGATAGTCTTGTAGTACCAAGTGTTCGAAAGCGCACTGCAGGACGAGGTCGGGACGGGAATGCCGCTGAAGGGCACCGGATTGAAGTCGACTCTCACGTTGAAGTAGTCATTGCCCTCCGTCGGCGTCCAGACGACCGCACGCCGCTGCGGTGGTGCGGGCCACGGCCCCGGAGTGAGCGCGGGATCTGGCGCCGGGGGAGCCGGAGGAGCTGGAGGCCCTGGAGGAGCCGGAGGAGCCGGCGCGGGTTCGGGCGCCGGACCAGGCGGCGGAGGCACCTCGTCGGCTGGTCCCACGATACCGGGCGCGTCGCTCGCACTCGAGAGCCGGCCGCCACCGCCGACCGACGCATCCGTCGATGCGGCCAATGACGATGGGCTAATCCCTGACCGGGTATCGGACTCGCCGCAGGAGGCGGTCACGACCGCGACGACAATCGCAATGAGAATCGAGATGGCCCAGGGCTTGGGCACTTGCAACGACATCGATGCCTCCATGGTCTTGTACTGTTGACCTGTCAACATTCCGCTAGAGCCCAACGCAAAACGTGAACCATGAGCTGAGGCGCGGGAGATACGCGGCAGGGCGCTTCCCGACGACAGAGTCGCGCTTCAGGTGAGCAGTCCATTTCCAGGTTTTCCCGTTGGAAATTGGCAATAAGGAGAAAATCTAACGACGGAGATGGGGCTGTCACCCAATCGCCCAGCCTCGACTCAGCATCGGCTGAGCATCGGCTGAGCATCGGCTGAGCCGGTCCTTCGCAGCCGAGCGATTTGGTACTATTCCGCCGACGGATGAGGAGTCTTCGCTGAATGGCCAGGTTGAGCGTCCGACGTCGTCTGCGGATCGCCGCGCAAGTCCTCTTCGCGGACACGCCGCTGGCGCCTTCGCGGAGGCCCCAGCCGAACGAGGGAAGCGAGCCTGAAGAGGTCCCGATCGCGCCCACCTCTCAGTGTCCGCCCGCACCGATTCTCGAGTGCTCGCGGTGTCCGATGTGCGACGGCGGCGAGCGCACGCTCGTCAGCGAATTCAATCGATTCGTCCTCTCCGACGACCCGCCCGACCAGATGGCCGCCAGGTACAACTACTCGCTCTGCCACCGCTGCGGGGTGGTGTACGCGACGACGAGACCGGGAGGCGAGCGATATCAGTGGTTGTTCCACCACTTCGAGGAGACGCTGGGACGTCTTCCTCGGGCCGGTGCCGCCGCCAAACTAACCCTCAGTACGTTCGAATTATCGGACCAGGAGAAGGCCGACCTGCGGCGTCGCGCCGCGCGTGGAATATTCGTGTCCGAACACGAGGGTGTGAGCCGAAAGGAGTGTCTGCCGGTCCTTTCGGGCGATCGTCTTGCCAACAGCGCGCACGTCGAGCTGCTCGGCTCGTTGCTGGACCTGCGTGGACGGCGCGTGCTGGAAGTGCGTTCGCGCGCCGGATCGATCGGTGCAGCGCTGCGTCGTCTCTACGGCGCCGACCCCTACGCGATGGCGATCTTCGAGAACCAGCGCTTCGTCATCGAGGAGGTCTATGGCATTCCGACGTCGCTGCTCGACTTTGAGCGCTTCACGATCCCACACCCGGGCCCGTTCGATCTGATCATCTCGAACCACATGCTGACGCACGCGGTGCGGCCGCGCGATTTCCTCACCACCGTTCGTCAGCAGCTGCGACCCGGCGGCCATCTCTATCTCTACAACGAACCCGATGACGCCGAATATCTGTCCGAGGGAAAGTCGATGTTCAGCACGATGAACGCCTTTCACCTGCAGACGTTCGACGGCAAATCGCTCGTTCGTGCGCTGGCGGCGAACGGATTCTCGGTGGTGTTTGTCACGAGGTTCGGCGGGCACTTCCTGTGCCTGAGCCGAATGGAGGACGAGCCGCGAATGAGCGTCGCGATGGACGATCTGGAGCTTGAACGCCGTCGCAAGCTGTACCTCCAGGCTCGTGACACCGCAATTCTCATGGTGCCCGCGAGACAACGCTCACGCGTCGCCTCGATCTGGGACGGTGCGGCGGAGCGCGCGCTTGCCGCCGGCACGGCCGAAATCGGCGAGAAGGGGGACGTCCGCATCCGCCGACCGGCGAAGTAGATCGATCGGCTCGGGTTCGTTGCTTTACAATTAGCCCCAGTTCGTGACCCGCCCGAGGTTCACGGCTCCCCCCTCACGACTGTCGAATCCCCGTGGGAGACTGGATGCCGGAGGCGCGCGAAGCCCGCTCGATCATCGAAACCGCCGAACAGGCGGCCGCGGCCGGCAACTACTCCGCCGCCGAGGAGCTGTTGCGTGAGGCGGCCGCCCTCCAGGAGCAGGCGCTCGGCCCCCACCATCCGGACCTCGTCAACACGCTGAACAACCTCGGCGTCGTGTGCGAGATGGCGGACAATCCGATCGACGCCGAGCACTACTTCCGCCGCGCGTACACCGTCGCGATCGCCGCGCTGCCGCCGAAACATCCGTTCGTCGCCATCAGCAGCCAGAACCTTCACGATTTCTGCGCGGCCCGCGGACGGCCCGTGGAGTTGCCGCCCTCACCGCCGGCGGTCGCCGCCTGGCTGGAAGACCCCGCGCCTTCTGCAGCGACATCGCGCGAGTCGTCGCGGCCGGCGATGACTCCGGACGTGACGCGGATTCCTCGGAAGAGATCCCTGCGCCCGCTCGCACTTGGCTCGTTGAGCGTGGGTGCCCTGCTGAGCGTCATTCTCATCATGGCGCGGCCCTGGGGCAGTGGAGCGGAGCAGGCCAAGTCGCCCTCGGCGACCGCGACAGCTCCAGCACGCGAAGCTCAGGCCCCCGGGCCAACGGTTCCGCCGGTCGAACCGCTCGCGCGCCGTCAACCGACCGCGAAGCCCACTCAGCCCACCCCACGCGAGGCCGATGCGGTCAGCGCCAGGCCGACCACGCCCACACGATCGGCCGCGACGCCAACGGTGGTCACGGCGCAGCTCTGCACCGCTCTCAGGACGTGGCGATGCGAGGCTGCCGACAGTCAGGTTCTACCAGGGCGGATGTTCTTCTACACGCAGGTCAAATCCGCAACGGCTACGACGATTGAGCACCGCTGGTATCAGGGGAATCGCCTGCGGCAGGCCGTGAAGCTCCGCATCCAGGCCAATCCCGGCGCGGGTTACCGCACATACACCCGCAACACCATCAGCCGTGAGCGCGGTGGCGAGTGGCGAGTCGAGCTGCGGAGCTCGGATGGCACCGTGCTCCACGAAGAGCGTTTTACGGTCCGGTAGTTCGCACGCTTCGCGGGGCCCGACGGTATACTGGCGCCGGGTTCAGTAGAGGCTGCACGATGTCGCGCGCGAAGGCCGTGACGGTTTGTGCCGTGCTGGCGATCGTGATGATCGGTCGCCCGATGTCCGCCGGGCCCCTCCGCGTCCTTGATCTCGACGGCCGCCTCGTCGATCCCCTTGCGCCCGCCCCCGGCGTGAAGGCCACCGTCTTCGTCTTCGTTACGACCGACTGCCCCATCGCCAACCGCTACGCGCCCGAGATTCAGCGCCTGACGTCGATCTTCGCTTCGCAGGGCGTGCGCTTCTGGCTGGTGTATGCGAACCCCCACGAACCGCCGGCGTCCATCCGCAACCACCTGCGTCAGTTCCAGTACGCGATTCCCGCGCTGCGCGATCCCGAGCACGCTCTCGTCCGCTTCACGAAAGTGACGGTCTCGCCCGAAGCGGCCGTCGTGGACCCGGGCGGTGTGCTCCTGTATCACGGCCGCATCGACGATCGCTGGGTGAATATTGGACGCGATCGACCTTCGCCGACGCGCGCCGATCTGGCAGAGGCACTGCGAGCGATCCTCGATGGCAAAGCCGTCGCCCAGTCCGCGACGCCGGCGGTCGGTTGCATCCTGTCGGATTTTCTCCGATGAGTCGCGGAGCGTGGACGGCCCTGCTGCTGCTGGCATCGACGACGATGGCGGCCGCCCCCCAGGCTCCAGCGACGACCTTCGCGCGCGACATCGCACCGCTGATGTACGAAGCCTGCGCGTCGTGTCATCGCGAGGGTGGGCCGGCGCCTTTCAGCCTGATCACGTACGACCAGGTGCGACGCCGCGCCACGCAGATCGCGCAGGTCACCGGCCGCCATTTCATGCCGCCGTGGAAGGCCGAACCCGAGTCGGGCGACTTCGTCGGCCAGCGCCGTCTGAGCGCGCGCGAGATTCAACGTATTCGGCAGTGGGTCGAGGCGGGCGCGCCGGAAGGCGATCCGCGAGATCTGCCGCGAAGGCCCACCTGGCCGGATGGATGGCTCCTCGGCACGCCCGATCTCGTCGTCACGCTCGAGGCCCCGTACACGCTGTCCGCCACGTCGACCGACGTCTTTCGCATCTTCGCCATCCCTCTGCCGGTCGCGGCGACGCGCTTCGTGCGAGGCATCGAGTTTCACCCAGGCAACGCGCGCGTCGTCCATCACGCGAATATACGCATCGATCCGACGCCCGCCTCGCGGCGGCTCGACGCAGCCGATCCCTCGCCCGGGTACGACGGGCTGATGCCGCGCTCGGCGACGTATCCCGAAGGACACTTTCTCGGCTGGACGCCAGGGCAGGTGGCGCCGCTCGTCCCGTCCGACCTCGCCTGGCGGCTCGAGCCAGGCAGCGATCTCGTCGTGCAGCTGCACATGCAACCGAGCGGCGCCGTCGAGGAGGTGAAACCTTCCATCGGCCTCTTCTTCGGTCATGACCCGCCCCGCCACACGCCGACGATTCTCCGTCTCGGATCGCAGAGCATCGACATCCCGCCCGGCGAGCCGCGGTACGTGATCAAGGATGCCTACACGCTGCCGGTTGACGTCGACGTGCTGGCCGTCCAGCCGCACGCCCACTACCGCGCGCGAGAGATCAAGGGCATCGCGACGCTGCCCGACGGCTCGACGCGCTGGATGATGCACATCACCGACTGGGACTTCCGCTGGCAGCACGTGTACCGCGAGGTCGCGCCGATCGCGCTGCCGAAGGGCACGGTCCTGTCCATGGAATACACGTTCGACAACTCCGCGGAGAACGTCCGCAATCCGCAGCTGCCGCCGGCGCGCGTCTCGTGGGGCCAGCGATCGCAGGACGAGATGGGCGATCTGTGGTTCCAGCTGCTGGCGCGCAGCGATCGCGACCGCGCGACGCTCGCCCGCGACGTGAATCGGAAGATGACGGCCGAGGATGTCATCGGCTACGAAACCATGCTGCGTACGTCGCCCGGCGATACGGAGCTGCACGACGATGTCGCGCTGCTGTATCTGGGATTGGGCCGGCCGGCGGACGCGGTGCCCCACTTCGCCGCGTCGGCGGCGATCACGCCGCACTCGGCCGCGGCGCTTTACAACCTCGGCACGGCGCTCGCCGCGGCGTCGCGGCTGGACGAGGCTGCCGTGGCGCTACGACAGGCACTCGAGATCAATCCAGGATCCGCCGCCGCGTCTGCGAATCTCGGTGCCGTCGTCCTCCAGCAAGGGCATGTGGTCGAGGCGGTGAAGTACCTCGAAGAAGCCATCCGGCTCGATCCCGGGAATCTCCAGGGACTCAACGCGCTCTCGTCGGCGTACGCGGCGTCAGGGCGGTTCGATCGAGCGGTGGCGATCGCCGATGCCGCGCTTCGCCTCGCGCCACCTGGGCCGTTGGCCGACGAGATACGCAGCAGGCGGGACGCGTACTTCCGCAATCTGAACCCTCGTCCCCGAGCGGCTGACGAACCTTGAATTTCGTGTTCCGTCATTGACTGCGCGAGTCGTGCGGCGTTAGAAGTCTTCTGCCTTTTCGCGTTCTTCGTTCGGCGCCCCTTTCTTCGTCGGGATCAACCCAGTGGACCGTTAGGAGGTAAGGGCATGAGGAGCATCGCAGCGGCGATCTGCGTCGTACTGGGGACCCTGGTGCTGCCCACGGCAGCGCGCGCACAGAGTACCATCGCCGGCGTCGTCAAGGACGCATCCGGCGCCGTGTTGCCGGGTGTGACCGTGGAGGCGTCGAGCGACGTCCTCATCGAACGAACGCGAGCAGTCCTCACCGATGCCGCCGGCCAGTACAAGATCGTGGACCTGCGCCCCGGCGTCTACCTCGTCACCTTCACGCTCGCCGGCTTTCAAACGTTCAGGCGGGACGGGATCGAGCTGCCCTCGAGTTTTACGGCGACTGTCAACGCCGACCTGAAGGTTGGAGGGCTGGAGGAGACCCTGACCGTGACGGGCGAATCGCCCATCGTGGACGTCCAGAGTACGGTCCACACGCAAGTACTCAGCCGGGAGGTGCTCGACGCGCTTCCAACCGGGCGCACGATCCAGGGCGTGGGCCAGCTCGTGATCGGCATCGGCTTGAACATCCCTGACGTCGGCGGGTCAAGGGCCATGCAGCAGACCTACATGTCGACACATGGCATGGAGGCCTCGAACAACACGGTCCTGGTGGACGGGCTGATGGTGAACGGCCTGCAGACCGACGGGCAGGTGCAAAGCTACTTCAACGACGCGATGAACCAGGAAGTCAGCTATCAGACGAGCGGCATGGGCGCCGACACATCGGCAGGCGGCATACGCCTGAACATGATCCCGAAAGAAGGCGGCAACACGTTCAGCGGCTCGTTCTTCTCGTCGTGGCGGGATGGCAGATGGCAGGCCAACAATTTCACGCAGTCGCTGAAGGACCGCGGCCTTCGCAACCCCAGCTCCATCGACCGGATTTACGATTTCAACGTCTCGCAAGGCGGGCCGGTCTGGCGCGACAAGCTGTGGTTCTTCGTGGCATTACGCCAGTGGTCGGTGAACGCCCCCATCGCCGATACCTTCGTGAGCGATGGGACGTCGAGCGGTTTTGCCAACTGCCTGGCGGCGCCTGCCAGCTGCAAGCAGGGGATTGACGACCAGAGAATCAAGAGCGGCCTGGCGCGCGTGACGTGGCGGGTGAGCCCTCGGCACAAGTTCTCCGCCTACTGGGACGAGATCGACAAGTTCCGCGGCCACGCGATGACCGCGGGCGACGACTACGACACGGCCTCCGTCGTCTGGAATTCGCCGGCGTACCACACGGCGTCGGCCAAGTGGACGTCGACGATGAGCGAGAGACTGCTCATCGAAGGCGGTTATTCGAACAACACGGAAAACTACACCAACGAGTATCAGCCCGGGCTCCTGAAGGCACGCGGCAGCGCCGACTGGTACGCCGGCGCGTCGCGCCGCGATCTCGATCTGATCTCGACCACGCGCACCCCGTTGATCGCCAACGTCAGTACCCAGAGCCCGGTGCGATTCAACGTTCAGGCGTCGGCGTCGTATGTCACCGGCTCGCACAACACGAAGGTCGGCGTGCAGCGGACGTGGGGGCACTTTGGCCACACCAAGGACGTCAACGCCGACCTCGTCCAACAGTATCGGAGTGGCACCACAGGCATTCCCTTCACCGTGCCCAACTCCGTCCTGGTCTACAACACGCCGTTCGTGCAGGAGGAGGACCTGAACTACGACCTTGGCATCTACGGACAGGACCAGTGGACCTTGAAGCGCCTGACGGTCAACGCCGGCCTGCGGTGGGAGGCGGTCAACTCCGAGGTGCCCGCGCAGACATCCCCAGCGGGCCGCTTCGTGGACGCGCGGCAGTTTGCTCCCACACCGAACGTGCCGAACTGGAGAGACCCGGCGCCGCGGCTGGGCGTCGCCTACGATCTGTTCGGGACCGGGAAGACCGCCGTCAAGTTTTCGCTGAACCGCTACAACGCATCCCGCACGACGGGAGACGCGAACTCAGGAGCGCAACGATACAATCCGATCGCTCAGGCCTCGTTCACGTTGCCCTGGACCGACCTGAACCGCGATGACATCGCCCAGGGCGAACGTGGCTGCGTCTATCTCACCCCGGGGTGCGAGATCAACGTTGCCACCCTGCCGTCCGATTTCGGCCGCCGGGCATTGACGACGTACGACCCGAACAGCCGGCGCACCTGGAACCTTGAAAGCGGCGTCGAAGTGCAGCACGAGCTGTTGCCACGGGTCTCCGTAACCGCGTCCTGGTACCACGGCAACTTCCACAACGAGCTCTTGTACGACAACCGGCTCGTGACCCTGGACGACTGGACGCCGGTGTCGATTTTCAATCCCATCGACGGCACGCCGATGACGATTTACAACCTCAATCCATCGAAGAACGGGCAGGTATCGACCCTCGACACCACCAGCTCGACCCGCAAGCGAACGTTCAACAGCTACGGGCTGCAGTTCAGCGCGCGGCTTCCCCTCGGGGCTGCGCTCTTTGGAGGTCTTGGATTCGATCGACTGCTTCGGAACACCTGCGATGAACCGGATGACCCGAACCAGCTCCGCTTCTGCGACGATGCCAATCTGGACGCGCACCTTCCTGCCGGCGAGGCGCCGAAAGGGTACAGAATCCCGTACCAGGCGCAGGGCAAGCTGTCGGGTTCCGTATCGCTTCCCGCGGGCATTCAGGTGAGCGGCGCCTTCCAGAGCAACCCTGGTTACCCGTACCGGTCACTCACGCCCGCCGTCTTCTCGTACAGGGCGGCCGGCGGCACCTCCTGGTTGCTGAGCAGAACCACCAGGTATCCAGCCAACTGCCCATCCCCGTGCCCCGCCGGCGCGCTCGTGTTGCCGACCCTCAACGGGACACCCGACAACGCCGCCAACCTGAGGGTTCAACTGATCCCGTACAACTCGGAAGGCCAGTTCACGGATCGGATCAACCAGCTCGATTTGCGCCTGACGAAGTCAATCCGAGTGGGCAGGACGACGATTCTCCCGCAGCTCGAGGTCTTCAACGTGTTCAACTCCAGCGCGGTCATTCTCCAGCGCTCGACCGACTACTCGATCGCGAGTGCGACCGCGCCGGCGACGTACAACCAGCCGGCCGGCATTCTCAACGGCCGCCTCTTCGGCCTCGGCGCGCAGGTGCGTTGGTAAGCCTCCCCGGAAGCCTGCGCGCCTGAGGCGCGCAGGCTAACCTGACGCGCGCAGGCTAGAAGGCGTACTTCACGCCGAACTGCAGGATCCGCGGATCGGTTGCCTGCGACGTGATCCGCCCGAACGTGCCTTGCCCGAAGTTCGTCACCGGGAGTCCCCAGTTGAAGTGATTCAAGACGTTGAACGCTTCCAGGCGGAGCTCCACGCCCTGCGTGCCGGAGAAAGGCACCATGCGCGACAACGCCGTATTGATCACCCATTGTCCCGGGCCGGCAATGCTGGCGCGGACGTGATTGCCGAAGGTGCCGGGGTCCGGCTGCGCGAACGCCGCCGTGTTCAGGTACTGCGTCAGGGTCTTCGGTCCATACACGTCGTTGCTGATCTGGTTGACCCGCTGTCCGGTGAACTGCGTGGCGGTGCCAACCTGTCCATTGAGCGCGTTGTCGCGGCCGGTGAGGACCGTCAGCCAGGGTCCCGACATTGCCGTGACAATTCCCGACACCCGCCAATCGGAGGCGAGGGCCCGAACCAGCGCGCCGGCAAACCGCGGCGTCTGATAGCCGACTGTGAGGTTGGCGATGTGCGTTCTGTTCTGCGTGCAATTGCCTCGATCGAAGGTGAGGTCGTCGAGCTTCGTCGGTCCCGACGCGAATTGATGATTGCCATCGGCCATTCGATCGCCGAAGCAGTACGACCAGGTGTAGTTGCCGTTGAGGCTCACGCCGTTCGCCGACTGGCGCCGCGCCGAGAACTGGAGACCGCGATACGTCGAGACGCCGTAGTCGTCGAAGACCTCGAGGTTGCTGATCTGTCGCCCGACGGCCGGATTCTCGAGCGCGATCACGCGCCGATCGTTCGTGTTGGCGGTCGTGCTGCACACCGGCTGGAAGACCCCGTTCGGCAGCGTGCACGGGCCGAGCCCCATGAAGACGGCAGGGTTGAGCGGCACCAGGTCCCACAGGCGGTCCGAGTAGTTACCCAGGTAGCTCACCGTGACCCCCCAGTGGGCCCCCATCTGGCGTTCGAGCGTGACGTTCCACGACTGCGCGCGCGGTGAGTTGATCTGGGGCGCCATCACGCCGTAGGTGCCGCTCGGCGGGAAGACGGTGTCCCTGCTCGTCGCGATCGGGTGAGGATTGCCGCCAATGACGCTATACGGATCGTCCATCCCTCCCGGTGGCAGATCGACACGCACGCGATTGCCAAAGGGCGCGGCCGACGTCTGAAGGATTTGCATGTCGCCGGTCGGAAAGTCGTAGGCGAGCGCGTAAGACGCCCGCAGCGCGGTCCGCCCGTTGCCGCTGATGTCCCAGGCCACGCCGCCGCGCGGCGAGAAATTCAACCACTGGTCGAACATCCCCGAGCGGCCCGGTGGAAAGCCCGGATCGCCCGGATAGAGAAGCCCGGGCGGTGCGTTGACGAACGCGCGGCTTTTCACGCCGCTCCGGAAGTTGTCCCAGCTCCACACGGGTGTGCCGAACTCCCCTGTGTATCCCATCTCCTGCCCGAAGAAGGGCTCCCAGCGGAGACCGGCGTTCAGGGTCAGCCGGTTCGTGACCCGCCACGCGTCTGTCGCAAACAGTCCCACGTAGTGCTGTTCGGGATCGGTGCCGCCAGCGCCCGCTTGCTCCATCCAGAGCACCTTGCCCAACAGAAAGTCCGACAAGCCCAGGCCGGTGACCTGGCCGTTGTACTCGAACTGACCGCCGCACCGCGTGCAGTTCCTGATGTACGTGTTCCAGTAGGCAAGCGTCCCACCGAACGCGATCTGATGGTTGCCGCGGACGAGCGTGAGGTCGTCGGTCACCTGGTACGTTTGCGACAGGGCCCGGCTGCTGCCCGCGTTGGTTCCAAATGTGAACCCCCCGGGGATGTTGAGCGCCATGCGGTGCGGCTCGTAGTTGTAGAAGTCCCTGATGCCCAGATCCTCCGGGCCGATCTCGGGGCGATTGAGGCGCAGGGCGCGCGTACGGTTATAGGCCAGGCGAAGCGAGTTGACCGTGTTGCTGCCGAACACCCGGGTGTTGCCGACCACGACCGCCTGCGACAGATTGTCCATGCCGATCGTCGCCGGATTCATCGCCGAGAGAACGTTGTCGAAGTCCGGGATGTCCTGATCGATCGTCGTGGCCATGTAGCGCACGAAGAGCGAATCGTTGGCGGTTCGTTGAAAGTCGACCCTGGCGACCGTCTGCCCCTGGATGTTCTCGCCGCCGCCGAATGGAAATCTGATTTCTCCGCATGCATCGGTCGTGCTCGGGAGCGATCGCACCAGCCTCATCGCGGCGGGACTGAACAGTGCCGGATCCACGCGGTTGCTCACGAACGGGGCGCGCAGCGCGATGGCTCTCCCGTTGTTGCACGCCGCCGAGGCGAAGGCGGTGAAGTCGCCGGACAGCATCGCGGGCGTGGGCACATACGCGACGTTGGCGTTCGGCTGTTGACGGAGCTGCGTCCGCTGATAGCCGCCGAAGAAGAAGAGCCTGTTCTGGACGATCGGCCCGCCAAGCGTTCCGCCGAACTGATTCCGGTGCAGGCCGTCGTCCAGGCGCTTGCCATCCGGACCGACCGGGGCAAACCGGTTGGTGGCGTTGAACCGCTTGTCCCGGTAGAACTCGAACGCGTTGCCGTGAAATCGGTTGGTCCCCGATTTCGTCACTGCATTGACCGACGCACCCGAGTGAATCCCGTTCTCGGCCGAGAGGCCGCTCGTGGCCAGCCTGAATTCCTGCAGCGCATCCGGGAACGGCAGCGGCAGGCCGGCCGCAGTCGAGGGATCGTTGTGCATCGCGCCGTCGAGGAGGTAGGCCACGCCGAACCCCTGCCCGCCGGCCACCGCGATGTTCACCCCGCCCTGAAAGCTGCGGGTGTTCGGCTGGCCGGTCTGGACGGCTGCGCCCGCCAGGAGGATGAGGTCGGTGACCTGGCGGCCCTGCAGCGGGAGCTCCAGGATCCGCTCGTTCTCGATCACGGTCCCGATGCCGGCGCTCTTGACGTCGACGAGCGGCGCCGCGGCGTCAACCGTCACCGCTTCCTCGAGGTTTCCGAGCGCGAGCACGATGTTGATGACTGGAGTCCCCGCGACCTGGAGCACGATGCCCGTCTGCACATAGGTGCGGAACCCCGACAGCATCGCCTCCAACCGGTACGGGCCCGTTGGCAGGTTCGGCAGGGCGTACGCTCCGCGGTCGTCGGTCACGACCGTTCGCGTGGCGCCGGTGTCAGTCTGAGTGGCGGTGATGGCGACGCCCGGCAGCACCGCTCCGCTCGGGTCGGTCACCCTGCCGTTCATCTGGGCGGTCGCGAGCTGCGCCCAGGCATCCGCAGACGGGATCAGCAGCAGC
Source organism: Vicinamibacterales bacterium (assembly GCA_035571515.1). GTDB lineage: Bacteria > Acidobacteriota > Vicinamibacteria > Vicinamibacterales > UBA2999 > Gp6-AA40. Next base: position 27,864 of record DATNCQ010000136.1, on the reverse strand, counting down.
AATGCGACGAGTGTGAAACGACGCGAGGACCACTGCATCACGTCCTCCTTCGTATCCTGCGTTTGCTACGCCGCGCGGCGCGGCGCTCACGATACGCCGGCGGCGCGCGGCCGTCAACGCACTTCTGCAGGAGAGCCCGTGGCGCGCGGCTACAATCTGCCTGATGTCGGTCGCCTCGCACCTCGCCGTCTCGCCGGCAACATATGACGCTCGCATCCGCTCGCTGATCCCGCTTTACGACGAGCTGATCGTGGAAGCCGCTCGCGCGCTCGGTCATGCCACGCGTCCCGTGCGGGTCGTGGTCGATCTCGGAATCGGAACCGGCGCGCTCACCCGAGCGTGCCTGGAGCGCGCGCCGGGCGCGCGCGTCCGGGGCATCGACGCCGACCCGGACATGATGGCCATCGCGCGCACGCGCCTGGGGCGCCTGTCACGCCGTGTCGCGATGACGACCGGCAGTTTCCTGGACAAGGCGCTGCCGCCGTGCGATGCCATCGTCGCCAGCTATTCGCTGCATCACATCCGGACGCGCCGTGCGAAGCTGACGTTCTATCGGCGCTGCTTCCGCGCCCTTCGCCCCGGCGGCGTCCTGATCAACGGCGACTGCGCACCGGCCTCGACCCCGCGCGGATTTGAACGCGATCTCGACGTCTGGCTCGCGCATCTCGGAAAGACATTCGGCGGCCGGGCGCGCGGACGGCGCGTCTACGAATCGTGGGCCGACGAGGACGTGTACGTGCCGCTCGCCGAAGAGATCCGCCTGTTGCAACGGGCCGGCTTCGCCGTGGACGTGCCGTGGCGCCGCTCACCGTTCGCGGTCATCGTCGGTTGCCGGCACGCATAGAGCCTGCTGTACGAAGTCGCAGGTGGGCCTGATCCGTGTGCCGCGCGCGCAACAGTGCTGTTGCTGGCGCGCGACATACGCCGCGGCGTCAAGGAGCTGACATTCCGGCGCGTCAACAATTTGCGGCCGCCCTGGCGGATCACGTTTTGCTGCCGTAGTCTGAAACCTCATTTCCCATATGACGAGACCTGCCGGGACGACGGGCCTTTTGTTCGCGCTCTGCGCGGTGGTGTCGCTGCTGACGGCATGCGGCACGGCGTCGGACGCGCCCACGCCCACCGGCCCCTCTTCCGCGGTGGTGACGCCGTCCGCACCGCTGACCGGACTCGTCGAAGGCATCGTCCGACGCGAGGCGTATTCGGGCCTCGTGTTTTCTCCCGAAGGGCCGCTTGCAGGCGCGCAGGTACTTGTCACCGAAGGGGCGGGCGCCGGCCAGAGCGTGACTACGGCCGCGAACGGTGCGTACCGATTGGAATTGCCGCCGGGACCGTTCCGCCTGCGCTGGTCAGCGCAGGGCGCGGAACCTCGCGACAGCGATCCGGGAGCGGTAATTGCCGGTGTCACCACGACGGTAGACACGGTGGTGCTGCGGCGGTCGTTCGAAGGGAACCCGGAATGGAGCGTCAGCGGAACCATCCGCGACAGTCTGGGCAATCCCGTCGCCGGCGTGGACGTAGACGCAAGTGACGGCGTTGCCTGGTACGTCGGTGTCACCTCAACGGATGCGGCCGGCCGTTTCCGGATCGCATCCAGGCGTCCGCATCCAGATTGGCTTCACATCAGCACATACAAGGAAGGGTACCCGTCGCCGTCCATCACCTTGTTTTGTGGGTCCTCCTGCGCCCTCACGGTGGATTTTCGTCTGGAGCGGTAGGTTCGCGGCGCCTTCACTTGGGCAGCGGCGGCCTGCCCGCGCGGACCCAGCCTTCCTGCGCTTCGATGCACTCGACGCTGATCATGTAGTAGCGGATGTAGGTGCCGCGGTCGATGAACGCACTGGGAGCGCCCGGCTTGCGCGCCTGGTTCCTGGCGATGCGGTCGCTCTTGCCGTCGACGAATGTCAGGTCGCGATAGGGATGGTTGGCGATGTAGCCATCGGCGCCGGCATCCTCACCGAGCTTGAAGAAACGCTCGAACGATTCCTTGTAGGCCAGCATGCCCGCGTCCATACGGCCAACCTGCCCTGTAGGCTCGAGGTTGCGCGGGATGGCGCTGCCACCCCAGAACGAAAGCAGGTGGGACTGTCCCTTATCAGTAACCGGGACGAGCATCGAGACGGTGCCCGGGGTGTGGCCAGGGGTGATGTAGAAGGTCAGGGTCGTGCCGCCCAGGGTCAGCTTCTGCCCGTCGGTGATGTCCATGTCGCGCGCGGGAGGGACGACGCCTTGAGCGGTCGCCGGCGGCAGCTTCGCGACCATGTCCCAATCGACGCCGGACATGAGGACGCGCGGATGATAGGTGTCCTGCAGGTATTTCGCGCCGCCGAAGTGGTCGTTGTGACCGTGCGTGAGCACCAGGTATTTCATCTGGGCGGGGTCGAGGCCCAGTTTCTTATAGCCTGCGATGATGACGCGCTGCGCATCGGCCGTGTTGTTCAGGCTGTCGATCTGAATGATGCCGCCGCTGGTGACGATAGCCCACGTCGCGACGCTGTTGCTTCCCAGGTAATAGAGCTGGTCGAACACTTTCGTGGGAGGGGCATCAACAACCGTGGTCACGGATGCGGCGGCGTTTGCCGGCGGCATGCTGCAGTCCACGAGTTGCGCGCTCAGGTCATCCGCCGCGAGCAGCCGGGCATTGCTCACGTGCGCGAGGAAGGCGAGCGGATCCGGTGCGGTGGCCGTCGCGGAGCCTTGCGCGCCGACCCGAGCCGCGACCGTGCTGACGGCTGCCGCGGCGATGGCTACCAAGAGCGTGCGAATCTTTGACATGGTGGTGGACCTTTTCATACCTGTTCCTGAAGAAAGGCGGCGACGAACTCCTGCGCCTTTGCCCATACGCCGCGCCGCCGCCAGGCGTCGAGCTCGACACGCTTGCACGCGGTCAGGTCGTCCCGGAACGTTGCTTCCATGCGTGCGACGAGGTGGTCGTCGTTGAAGCACACGTTGCTTTCCTCGTTGTGCGCAAAAGACCGGCTGTCGAAATTGGTCGTTCCGACCGTCGCCCACACACTGTCCACGACCATCGTCTTCTGGTGGAGCAGGGTGGTCTGGTACTCGTAGATCTCAATCCCCGCCTCGAGCAGGCGTCCATACAGGCGGGTCCCGTTCTGCCGCGACAGCCAGTTGTCGTTGTTCATTCCCGACACCATGATCTTGACATCCACACCGCGCCGCTTGGCCTCGATCAACGTGTCGATGGCGGGCGGGTCGGGCACGAAATACGGATTGGCGAGCCAGATCCGGCGCCGCGCGCACACGATCGAGAGGTAGTACATCGTCCGGGCGGTCGAGGCGCCGGTCACCGGCGTGCTCATGAGCGTCAGCGCCATGTGCGGACCGGCAGCGTCGATCTGCGGATAGTAGATGGGACCCGAGACGAGCTCCCAGGTCCGTTCGAGCCAGTTCTGCGCAAACCCCGTCTGCAGCGGGGTGACGGCGGGGCCCTCGATGCGGATCTGCGTGTCCCGCCAGTGCTGCTTGTCCTGGGCGTGGCCGTCCCACTGGTCGGCAATGCCGGCGCCGCCCGTGAAGCCGACGCGGCCGTCGATGATCAGCGACTTGCGGTGGGTCCGGTTGTTCAGGCGCCCGATCGTGTACCACTTGATCGGGTTGTACCAGGCGATCTGGCAGCCGCCTGATTCGAGAATCTCCAGGATGTCTGCACCGATGCTGCTCGACCCGACCGCGTCGAGCAGGATCTTGACCCTGACGCCGGCTTTGGCCCGTTCCGCCAGCGCCTTGGCGAACGTGCGGCCGATCGTCCCTTCCCAATAGATATACGCCTCGATGGTGATGGAGGTCTGCGCGCCCCTGATCTCCCGCAGCATCACCGGATAGAACTCGGCGCCGTTCTGCAGCAGCTCGATGCGATTGCCGTGCGTGAACGGGACCCCGAGCGCGCCGGCGATGGTGGACAGGAACTCGGGCGAATCCACGCCGAACTCGTGATCCAGGCCGTAACGAGGCGGCGATTCGACGGGCGCAATCAGGTAACTGAAGGTGGCCATCGCGGCCATGCCAATCGCCCAGCCCCACTTGGTCTGCTCGACGGCATAGAGCGAGGCCAGGAGCCACGGCCACCAGGACCACAGCAGCTTTCGCCCCCGGGTCCAGAACGAGGCGACGCCCTTCGGAGCGCGTTTCAGCGGGTCGATGCCGACGGGCCGGCGCTTCCTCCTGTCGAGCGACGGACGGCGGAAGCCGAGCGGTTGGCTCCGGGGGCGTGGGGCGCGCATCAACGAAGCCTATGCCATCAGGCCTTGTCTTTCTTCTTCTGCTCCTCCCATTCCACCCCGCTCGCCTCGTCCATCCGCACAATCGCGTTCGACAACGCATCGGTGCTCTTCTGGAGCGGCAACTTCACCTCGTAGGAGATTTCTTCCGCCGACGCGGCGCGCAGTTCGAAGGCCGCGCGATGACGCCGCAGCAGCTGCTCGATGCGCGGCTGCAGCTTTTCCGATTCCTTGCTGGTGACTTTCAGCGAGAACACCTTGTAGGGGTTCGGCTCGATCGATTCGATCGCCCACAGGACCCCCAGCATGAACACGGCGCCAGCGATCGCCATCACGAAGAGCCCGACACCCGACGCGAGCCCCACGGACAGGGTCGCCAGCATGACGCTGGCATCCTTGGGGTCTTCGATCTTGGCGCGATAGCGGATCAGGCCGGCGACGCCCGCGACACCAAACGCGCGCGCCAGGCTCGCACCGACAACCACCATGACGAGCGCGCCGACGATGGCGAGGATGATCTGCGTCTGAATCACCGGGGCCGAACGCGGCGGTGTGCCGCGGCGCCGTGGACGAAAGGCGAGTGCCGCGCCCAGCAGCGCAGCGACGGGAAGACGAATCGCGACGTTGCGCAACTGCGCGAGAGCGGTGGACAAATCCTCTTCGATCGGCGTTGACGCCGAGGGCGCGGGGGGCTGCGCTGCCGCCGCATCCTGGGCGGAGAGTTTCGGCGGCGCCACGATCAGCAACACGGCCACACAGACGTACAGTCTCAGCACGGTTCTCACGCGAGGATTCTACTGGCATTGGGTGGCCAGCCTTGGTCCGAAGTCGTGGGCGTGTCGTGCAGCAACGCAAGGCGAGGTTGTGCGAGACGATTTCGTCCATCCATAAATCGTGACGATGCGCGGGCGTGCGCCGCCGCGAGCGCGTCAACAGTCTTGCGTTCCAACTACCGTGATGAAATCGGCTGGAAGCGGACCCAGGTGCCATCCTCCGCCAGCACCTCGTTCGGCCTGAATCGCGCTTTGTATTCAAGGGATCGACAGCCCTCGACGTGGTAGCCGAGGTACATGTGGGGGAGGCCGCGGTGTCGTGCCGACGCGATCGTCGCCAGGATGTTGAACGTCCCGAGTGAACGACGGCTCTCGGCGGGATCCCAGTAAAAGTAGATCGCGGAGAGCCCCTCGGGCAGCGCATCGACGTAGCCGACTCCCACCAGCCGATCCCCTACGTGGTAGGTCCACTCCTCCGTGTGGAAGGGGTTCGCGAGGAACAGGGTCAGATCGGGATCCTCGCCCTCGGGCCACCCTTTCGCCTGATGGCCGTGTTGGTGGAATTTCGCGAAGAGATCCACCTTCTCGGGCGATTCGGATGGAGATCCGATCCGAACGGTGACCTCCCCGATGTTCCGGTTCCACACTCTCCGTTGGCTCGCGCTCGGGCGGAATGTGCTTACCTCGACCCGCAGCGACTGACACCGCCTGCACGATGGGCATTCGGGTCTGAATACGACCGGCCCGAAGCGCCTCCAGCCCTCCTGCAGGCGTTGCGAGTAGTCCTCGGGGGCGAGATCGAGGATCACGTCGTGCCGAAGTTGCTGTTGTTGGTCGGGCCGGTATTCGCAGGGCGACGGCTCGCCAAGGATCGTCAGCGGCTCCGTCACCCGTTGACCCTTCCGTGAACGGCCCCCAGCTTGCTCCTGGCGTCTTTCAGCATCGCGATGAGGACAGCGCGCGCGTCCTCCGCCGTGTTGACCGGCCTCGCGAACGCCAGGCGGACCGGTCGCGGTCCCGCGGTGGTCTTCGCCGACATCTCGAACCCATACCGGTCGATGCCCGTCATGCTCGCGGAGGTGATCTCGGTCGCCTTCGAAAAGGCTTTGCAGTAGAGCACCATCGCGTCGGCGTGGTCGGCGTTCATGTGAGCAATGATGCCGGCTGCTGAAGGGCCGAGGGGATCTGGCTCGGCGGTCTGCCATTCGACCTTGTCAATCCACGACATCCGTCCGTAGCCCCCGATGTAGCGAACCGAATCCACCTGCAGCTTCCAGAAACCGAAGTCGCGAAAGTCGGCGTAGTACGCAGAGTTCGGATGCGCGGCAAGGAAAGTCGCGCGGGCGCTGCCCCCGTCTCCCTCGACACGCGTGCAGGGACCAAGCATCGTCACCCGGCCGTTGGCAAGCGGATCCGCGGCGCCGCTCTCGGCCACCAGCAGGGACGCGCGGGGATCCTGCTGCAGATTCCTGGTGTGTTCGGCGAGTGCGCTGATGAGGAAAATCGGGTTTCCCCTCTCGAAGGCGACGGTCACGAACGAGCCGTAGGGGTAGCCCGCGGGCTCGATGGCGAGGGTGCACAGGGTCCCAGTCGAGATCTGCGCGACCAGGCTTCGTGCGCGCTCCGCGTGCGTGGGTGTCGGAACATTGACGTCGTACAGCGGCTCCGATGCGTTGCCTGACGGTCGGCTGTGTGCGTCGCTCATGGGTGGGATCTTAATCGAGCCGAACGGAGGATCATGCGCGGCTCGCGATGCGGGCGCCCTCCGCCATCGCTTCGAGCTTCGCCCACATGATCGATGGATGCACGCGCCGGTTGATTTCTTCCTGCGCGAAGCCGCAGTCGGTGCCGGCAATCAGGTTCTCGCGCCCGACGCACGAGGCGAACCGCGAGAGACGCTCGGCGACGAGCTCCGGGTGTTCCACCACGTTCGTGCCGTGGCTGACGACGCCCGGCACGAGAATCTTGCCGGGCGGCAGCTTCACCTCCTGCCAGACCTTCCACTCGTGCTCGTGGCGCGGGTTCGCTGCCTCCAGCAGATAGGCGCCTGCGTTCACCTTCAGGATCAGCTCGACGATCTTCCTCAAAGGCACGTCGGTCGTGTGCGGTCCGGGCCAACTGCCCCAGCAGACGTGATAACGGATGCGGTCCTGAGGGATGCCCTTGAGCGCGTGGTTGAGGATCTCCACGTGACGCTCGAGCCACTTGAAGTAATCCTCGAAGCTGGCCGGCGGCACCATGCGGTCGTACGTCACCGCCGCCCGTGCATCGTCCACCTGCAGCAGGAACCCGGCGTCGACGATCGACCGGTACTCCGTCCGCAGCGCCTCGGCGAGCGCGACAACGAGATCCTCGTCGGTCTTGTAGTACTCGTTCTTGCGGTCGGGGATGGCGCTCGAGGGCGCGGCGACCGGCAGGAAGGCTTCCTCGACACCGGCGGCGTTCGCCGCGGCCTTGAGGTTGTCGATGTCGCGCTGCAGCTCGAAGAGGCCGTTGTACGTGATCGGCCCGATGCACACCGCGTCCCTTCTCGTCACGTTCGACCAGTCTTTCCCGTCGCCTCGGCCTTCGAGCTCGGCATAGAAGTCTGCGAAGCGGAGCCTGTCCGCTCCGCGCGCAAACGGGTTGGCGCCCTTCACCTCCCGCAGCTCGAAGCCGCTGAGCCGCTTGAGGACATAGAGCGACCAGCTCGTGGACTTGCCGAACTCGCCGTCGTTGGGAATGTCGATGCCCGCCTCGACCTGGCGCGCGACGACGTCGCGTACCGCGTCCTTGAGCGTCGCCTCGTAGGCGCGCTGGTCGATCTGCTGGCCGGCCTGCCGCGCCTTGACGAGCTCCAGCAGCTGTGGCGGCCGGATCAGGCTTCCGGTGTGCGTGGTGAGGATGCGATCGACGCTGCGTTTCATCGGTGGGCGCCGATTATAAGTCACGCGATGAACCACACCCTCAGCAGGAGCGTCGAGACGATTCTGAGTTACCCTGCCCTTGTCGTGATGCGACGATTTCTGACGACGGCCGTGGCGCTGCTTGCAGCGTCGGTGGCATCGGCCCAGCGTCTGCCGGACATTCCCGCTCCGGCCGACCTGACGGCGCCGCCGGCAGAGGCCGTGAGAAGTCCTTCCGGTCTCGTCTCGAGAACCGTCACGCCAGGAACGGGAACAGAGACGCCGCAGGAAACCGACTTCGTCACCGTGCACTACACGGGGTGGACGAGCGAGGGCCGGCTGTTCGACAGCTCCCACGCGCGCAACATGCCGGGCCTGTTCGCGCTGAATCGCGTCATGGCCGGCTGGCGCGAGTGCGTGCTGCTGATGAAGCTGGGCGAAACGCGGCGTTGCTGGGTGCCGCAGGACCTCGCGTTCAAGGGACAGCCTGGCCGGCCCGCCGGCACCGTCGTCTTCGATATCGAACTGCTCGACGTCCGCCGAACCCCCAGCACACCGCCGCCTGATGTCGCCGCTCCGCCGGCAGATGCAGCGAGTACTTCGTCGGGCCTGTTTTACAAGGTGATCAAGGCGGGCACGGGAACAAAGCACCCGGCGGCGCGCGACAACGTCACCGTCCACTACAGCGGCTGGACGACGGCCGGCATGTTGTTCGACAGCAGCGTGCTGAGAGGGATGCCGGTGACGCTGGATCTGAACAACGTGATCCGCGGCTGGACCGAAGGGGTGCCACTGATGGTGGAGGGCGAGCGAACCCGTTTCTGGGTCCCTGAAAAGCTCGCTTACAGGGGCGAACGGGGCAAGCCGCGCGGAACTCTTGTCTTCGACATCGACTTGATCGCGATCCACCCTCCCATCACGTCGCGATTCTGATCTGCATGAACACCGTCAATTCCACGTCGGGTTCGCTCTTCAACTGGACGCAGGGCATCTACGCATTGCACGCCTTCAGCCTCCTCACCGGCATCGTGGGTGCGGCGACCGTCGTGGGCGCGTTTCTCACCGGGTGGCCCTCCTTGATCGCGGTGATTCTCAACTACGTCAAGCGGCGCGAGACGCGGGGCACGTGGCTCGAGTCGCACTTCCGCTGGCAGATTCGCACGTTCTGGTACGGCTTGCTCTGGGTCGGCCTGTGCCTGCTGTTCGTCGTCCTGACGCTGGGCATCGGCCTCCTGATCGCCTGGCTGCCGCTCGGGATCGTGGCGATCTGGTTCGTCTACCGCGTCGTCCGTGGGTGGCTGGCGCTCCGGGACGGACGCCCCATGTACGCGCGGTGACCGTTACGCTTTTCGGAAAGGCCACCGCAAATCTGCAATCGGACGGTCGCTTCCGTTAACCCTCCGCCATGACCGGGCGATGGGTGCACCGGAATCGGGCTTGCACGTGCCGCAACGGAGGAAGAACACGATGATCCTTCGCTTCGTTGCCGTCCTGGCGGTGGTTGTCGCGTTCATCGCCACGGGAAGCACCGGCGCCGCGGCCAGCGCAGACCAGCGGCCCATCGCCGTGTTTGTCACGCTGCCGATGACCAACGGTTTCGCCGATGCCACCGACGCGCTCGTCGAGACGCTGGGAGTCGTGCACGAAGCACTCGATGCCGCGGAAACGTTTCGAGTCGTCGACCGCCCGCAGGAGAGCGATGCGGTTCTCACGATACTGGGACGCGGGACGGGCGACGTGGAATTGACGGCCGCGCTGCAAGGGCTCGACCCGGCCGTTGTCGCATCGCCGGTCATGCTTCGCGCGGACGAGCGGTATGTCGAAGCCATGCTTGCCGTCGGAGCCTGTGGTGACGCTGCCGCGAGCCCTGCGAGTCACAGTGCGTCCGCCTCCTGCTACAGAAAGATCGTCGTCGGCTTGAGCGGCCGCGATGTGCGCCGGGGCGCCAGCAGGAGTGCACGAAATCCGTGGGCAGCATGCGCAGACGCCCTCGCCAGGGATGTGCGGGCGTGGGTCTCGCAAAACGCCAACCGGCTACTCGCCCTCCGCGGTTAAGGCAGGCCGGCGCGAAGCCGCCGGCTGGAGCCGTCACGGAGGCGTGAGATCGGCCACGACGAACGATTCACCGACGATCGGCAGCAGCTGTCCATCAAGCCTCGTTACGGCCTCGCTGCCGTCGAAGTACCGCTTGAACGCGCCGACTTCGAAGGGGTCACCGACGAAATACGGATGATGACCCTGTTTCGTCAACTCGACGAGGGCCGGATCGAGATATCCAGGCTGAATCCACATCCACCGCAGCACGTCCCGTTGGGCGTAAAACGCCAGCGTGCCTGAGTACGCATCGGAAAAGACAATCGCGTTCAGTGGGAGGGCGGTTCGGGTGAAATACACCGCCCGGGCAAAGCGCTCCCCTCGCGCTTGCCCGCGAAATACCCCGGCATCGCTGGCGAAGCGCCATTCGTGCACCAGCAGCACGATCGTCACCGCTGCCACCGCAGCCACGGCACGCCCTCCGTGTGGCGCACGCCGCGCGACGATCACCAGTGTCGCGGCGAGACTCGCGAGCATGACTGGATAGGCGGGCAGCAGAAAGCGCAGGGTGCCCCAATCGCCCGAGGTGAAATTCAGATAGGCGACGTACATCGCGAGCACCGCGAGTGGATACAGCAGCAACACAAACCGCCGGCCACCGTCATAGGCCTTGACGACGAACGGAGCTGCAACCCAGACAAAGAAAAGCGGCGTCTGCGTGTCACTCAGCCATCCAACGTACTGTCGCAAGTTGGGACCGATCCTGCCGGACGAGTAGATCTCATCGATGGGACCATAGCCCGAGGTGAGCGGCGATCCGTACCACCGTGCATTGATCGTCGCAATCACGAGGGCCGCTGACACAACAGGAATACCGAACAGGACGATGTCTCTGAGGCGCCGCCGGCCCGAGAGGAGGAGGAGCACAGCCGGGAAGACGGCGAGTGGGGCGATGTTTGGCCGCATCAGGATGGCGATTCCGCTGGCGATCCCACTGGCGAACGCCTCGATCGTCGTGTCTGCTCGAGACGCGAACACCAGCGCCATCGTCCAGGACGCGGCGACGGGAACATCGCTCATCGGCTCGATCAGCACCCAGAGGAACGCGGGACTGACGAGCATGAGCGCCGCGCCGATTGCACCGGCCCACTCATCGGCGAGCTGACGGCCCAGCAGGTACGCTCCCCACACAAGGAGCGCGCCGAACAGCGGAACGACGTAAAAGACCGCATCCGGGCCGCCTGCGCGCTCGAACCCCGACATGATCAGCGGAACGCCCGGCGAGTACACAGGGACATAGGACTGCCGGTCGGCGGCGAGCGTATACCCGACGGGTGCCGCTGCCCAGAGCGCGCCCCCGAACGTGCCGCGAGCCGCCCATTCGGGAATCGGCGAACGGAGATCGCCTTTCACCCACCTGTGTGCCTGACTCACATACCCGGAAGAATCCGGACCGGCGCCCAGAAAGGCGCTGTAGTGAACACCGATAAGGAAGGCGGCGATCGGCGTGGCGGTGGCGATGACCCTGGGCCAGGGAATTCTGGCGAGTTTCCGGAGATCCTCTCGCACGTTCTCTCGGAGACTGGCGACGACGAGGATGACGAGGGCGGCTGCGGCGAGGAATGGACGCGACGGCCTCCGCGAAGAGAATGTGCCTAAACTCGTGTGGATGATGAATCCATCGCCAAAGACGATCACCAGGCCCCAGAGAAAGAGCGCGATGGCGACGGCCAGGATAGCGAGTCGGATCGTCTTCCTGCCGACCACTTCAGCCTGCCCCGAGCAAAAGCTGATCCTCGAGTTGGGGCACCCGCTGTGGAGAGAACGGTGGATCAGCAGCGGCGAGTGTCTCGGGCCTGCCACCCCGGTGTGGCCTCGCCACCACAGTTTGACGGGGCGCTCGCGGCGGGTAGACTTGGCGCACCCTGGAGGCATCGGCATGAACAATCGGCTTCTGCGGACTCTCGGTCTCGCGCTCGTGCTCTGGACCGCTGCGGTCCCGCTGCTGGCCCACCACGGCGCCGCGCAGTTCGACGTGGGAAAGAAAGTCACGGTGCAGGGGAAGGTCGTCGAATGGTTCTGGGCCAACCCGCATTGCTTCCTGCGGTTCGACGCGACGGGCGATGACGGTCAAGTGGTCCACTGGGCCGTGGAGACGCAGAGCGGCCCCAACATCCTGCCCCAGGGCTTTACCAAGCAGACCTTCACCGTGGGCGATCAGGTGACGGTTACGCTTGAACCAGTCAAGAACGGCCGGCCGCTCGGACGGCTCCTGCAGGTCATGCTCGCCGATGGCTCGACGTTGCCGTTCGGCGCCGGCAATTCCCGGAACTGACCGCGGAAAGGACCTTCCAATGCCAAGACGTGTCCTGGTTCCGACGCTGGCGCTGATAGCCGCATCCATCTGCGGACTTGCGGTGCGCGCGCAGGGTCCCCTCCCCGGAGCCGTATACGACAAGGACCGCCCGGGCGAGAAGCCGGGGCCGGCGCCTCGTCATGACCTGTCGGGCATCTGGGAACCTGCGACGCCGGGCGGCGGCATCCAGGGGAAGGGCGCGCTCGCGATGGATTCGTGCAGGCGCGACAAGGCAACAGGCCGCTACGTCGTCCAGCAGAACCCACCGCTCACCGATACGGGTTATGCGACCGTTGATTGCCTGAAGCCGGAGGTCGAGCCGCCGTATACGGCGCTCGGCCTGGAGAGGATGAAGGCGCACAAACCGGTCGAGGGTTACCGGATGGTGCCCGACGCCGTCAACAACGACCCGATTCTCGGCTGCGACCCGGGAGGGTTTCCGCGCATCGTGCTTCACAATTTCCGCACGAGCGAGATCCTGCAGACGCCGACGCACATGGTGATGCTCTACAAGTTTCAGAAGCGGTACCGGACGATCTGGACGGACGGGCGGGAGCTGCCGAAGGATCCGCAACAGCCCGCGTGGACGACGGCCGATCGGCTGCCGCCGGAGCCACGGTGGTGGGGCTACTCCGTCGGCCGCTGGGTGGACGACTACACCTTCGTCGCGCGAACGAACGGATTCCAGGACGACCGGACGTGGCTCGACAACGCGGGACTGCCGCAGAGCGACACCACGGAGGTCGAGGAAACGTACCACCGTGTCGACGCCAATCACCTGGAGTTGTCGATCAGGATTACCGACCCGAAGCTGTACACGCGATCCTGGGTCGCGCTCGACAGGTTGTCCCTGAGGCGGCAATCACCGAGCTTCGACATCCAGGAGATGGAGTGCTCACCCTCTGATCAGAAGCACTATTACGAGATTTTTGGCAGCCTGACCGGCCTCGATAGCGACCCCGCCAAATAGGTACTGGAGGGCATCATGCGAGTGCGACCGCTTCTCGTCTCGATCCCGATCCTCGCCTTGTCCTGGGCCGGACTGCCGGCCGCACCCGACCATGCTTCGGGTGGCCTCGTGCACGTCACACCGCTCGGCAGCCATACCGGCGAGTTGTGCCGCAACGACCGCGCGCTGCTGTTCGAGGATCCGACCGGCCTTCGCATCCTCTACGACCCGGGCCGCACGGTCGACGAAAACGACGCGCGCCTCGGCGCGGTGCACGCGATGCTGCTGTCGCACGCGCACAACGATCACGTCGGCGACGTGCGGCCGAACACGGCTAATCCGGGGACGTGCGCGGCGCCGGCGACCGCCGCCGCCAACCCGCAGTCGAATTTCGCCACGATCGCCGCGGCCAAGAACGCCGCGGTGCTGGTGCCGGGTGAGCTGTCGACGTTCTTCGCGCGGAAGATTCAGAACGTGCGGGGCGCGCCGCCGCCGGCGTGCCCCACCGTCACGCTCGACAACCGCATCGACGTCCCGCGGACATCGCCCTGCACGGCGTCGATTCGTCCCGGTGGCAGCTTCACCGTCTCGAACGGCGGCGCGGCGTCGGTGCGCATTGCGGCGGTCCAGGCCATCCACTCGAACGGCATTGCCGCCGCATTGATCGACCCGCCCGGTGTCGCACCTGGCCTGACGGGCTACGGCGGCAGCGAAGCGGGCTTCGTCGTCATGTTCACGAACGGGCTCATCGTCTACCTGACAGGCGACTCGGGCATGTTCGGCGATCAGGAGACCATCATCGCGCGCTTCTACAAGGCGAACCTGATGGTGATCAACATGAGCGACCAGGTGACGCTCGGCCCGCGCGAGGCGGCGTTCGTCACGCGCGAGCTCGTGCGGCCGCGCGCGGTGATGCCCTCGCACGTGAACGAAGCCGCGACATCCGGCGGGCAGATCGTGGCCGGTACTCGCGTCGCGCTCTTCCAGTCGCTCGTGCGGAACGACGTCGCGCTCGTCGTGCCGCTCAGCGACGTCACGCGCTCGTTCGATGGTGAGGGCCGCTGCGTGGACTGCGACTAGGCCAGGCGCGCGAGCCCGGATTCGACTTCTCTGTGGGGCGCGAGTAGAACTCGCGCTTCGTCTATCGCGTCAGGTGATGGCTGTTGAAGAACTGCCACATGACCACGGTCGTGTCGACCTCCTTGCGGGTCCACGCGTGGCCGAGGCCGTCGATGCGAATCATCCGCACCTCCGCGCCATCCGCGCAGCCTGCGTAGCGCATCGTCGAGAGCGGACCCGGCGGGTCCTCGAGCATTACGCTGCCCTTGCACGCGTCGTGTCGCGCCCAGCCGTCCAGTGCCTCGGGTACGCTCTCCAGCCACTCCTCGCCGCGGCCGGCGGCATGGCCGTCGTAGGTATTCTGCGGGTCGGCGAGCCCATGAAACGTCAGCACTGGAACCGGGCGGCCGCTGCACTGGGTGCCCGGCAGTCGAAGCCCGGACACGGGCGCAATCGCCGCGATGCGCGAGCCAAGCCTGCACCCGAGCAAAGACGTCATGCGCGCACCGCCGGAAAACCCGGTGGCGTAGACGCGCGTCTCGTCGGTACATACCCGCGCGGCGACGTCAGCGATCACGTCGCCTACATACGCCACGTCGTCAGGGCGACCCGCCTGGATCGGAACATTCCAGCGTGCGTCCACCGCGTCCAGCGTTCCGACGATGAACCGCTCGGTCGCGGCGACCGTCTCGAAACCGCTGTTCCTCGCCTGGCCCGCCGACGAGCCGCCGCTCCCGTGAAGATCGAGGACTAGCGGCAGGCGCTGATGCCCGTCGTATCCCGGCGGGACGAATAACCTGTAACCGCGCTGACGCTGGCCCGACATCAGCTGTTGTGACGACACGCCCGACGCGTGAGGCAAGTCACACGAAGAAGGAGCCGCAGCCCGGTTCTGCCCGTGCGCCGGCGTCGCGCCGAGCACCACAACGGCTGCCGCAACGAAGTAGCGCACGCGCATTGTCGTTCTCTCCTTCGCCAGTTGGCTGCATCGACCGCGTCGGGCCCGAACCGCCGCGGATAAACGCTGAGATTATAGGAGCGATTGTCTGAGCTTTCAGAACGGTAGAGGCACCGATTCTTGCTGTAAACACATGCGATGGACCACGAAGGCCGAGACCGGGACGAACGTCCACGCGATCGCCTCAACTACCTGCGGCTGGAACTCGCCCAGTTGCGCGAGCGGTTCGAACGTGTAGCCGCGCGCGAAGGCCGCCGGCACGCCGATCTGCCGTTCAAAGGCGTGGACCGTCGCAAAGCGGCAGCCTAGCCGCCAGCGAAGCGATCGCCTGCCATTACTGACCGAGCAGCTTCGCCGCGTCGATGGCGGCATCCGCTGGCGCGTCGATGTTGGCCGCGTCCTGCTCGTTGTCGCAGATGTATTCCATCAGCTCGCCATTCGGAATCAGCTCCGCGGTATAGCGCAGCGTGAACGGCCGTGAATAGGCGCCGGGGTCGTCGATGGTCATCGCGACCGCGAGGTGGCCCAGGTCGGCGCGCGTGAAGCGCTCGACGACGTGCATCCTGTCGCTGTGCAGGTGCCCGTAGTTGTCGAACCACGTGAGGTCGTTGAACCCGACCGTATCGACAACGAGCGTGTCTTTCTCCCAGCGCCCGATCGAGTGACCCTGCCAGGTGAGTTGAAGTTCGTCGGCGGGCGGATGCATGCGGCCCATGAACACCTGGCGGTACGCGTGGACCGATTCCGTGAGGATGAAGACCTGCGCTGGCGTTTCCACGATACGGAACGGATAGGGAGCCGACCGCGGAGTCGCGAGCGGAAGGCATTTCAGCTGCGGATCGTCCTGCGACTTCAGCGCGCGCATCCGGCGCAGCGTCTCCGGCAGGAACGGCATCTTCTCGCCCGGCGGCAACAGCTGCGTGATGTTGACGATGCCCGCGCGGCGCAGCCACACGCCGGCGAGATCGGGCTGGCCGTTCGGCTTGTGCGGCACGGGCCCGGCGGGAGGCCGCGCCGTGATGCTTCCGCCCGCGCGTGTCTGCGGCGGCGGGGTGGACGGCACGCTGATTTGCGCGCCGATCGGCGCCGCCAGCGCGAGCGCGGCCAGCATTCCGAGTCGGACGGCGCTCTGTCGCACGGCGCTCTCCCTTCAGCGACCGACGTCCGTCGGGTCCGAGGCGAAGATCGGCTTGCCGGTTGCGTCGGCCACAGCACCGGCAATCGCCATATGCTCGCCCTTCCGCGCCAGGTATCCACTGACGGTGATCCGATCGCCGATGCGGACCGTGTTCTGCCTCCAGCCGTTGCGAACGAGGATGTTGGGACTGGCCATCTCGAAATTCCAGTTCGCGGTCTGTCCCGTGTCGTCCCTCACGTCGATGTAGATCCGCGCGTGCGGGTTGGTCCACTCGACCTTCGTCACCGTGCCGCGCATCTCGACCGGCTTGGTGGCGTCGTACTGGGCGGCAAACGAATGGTGGGCTGATAGCGCCGCGGACGCGAGCGGGAGCGCGATGGCGATCGTCGCCAGGCGCCGCGCGAGAGGCTGTCGTTTCATCTCGATCCGCGCGGATTATAGATTAGCGATGGCGAATTTGCGGGTTGCGCGCCCAAACTCGTCACCGGGCGGCGTACTCCCGATGTGACAGCGGCCGAAAATCCGAGGCGGAGTAGCCGGAACTGCACGCCCCGGCCTCAGGCACGTGACTTGCCCGTTCAGCCGTATGCCTTTCATGCGGCACCGTCCGGCGGTTGCGGCGGCGATCTGCGCGGCGGCTCTGTGCTCGACGCCGGCGCCATCGATCGCGCGGCCGGACGCGCGTGCGGCGGCTGCGTCCAGCGTGACCGGCGACGTCATCGACCTGACCAACGTCGAACGGACGCGTCAGCATCGCTCGGCCCTGCACGCGAACGCGCGGCTGATGCGCGCGGCCCAGATCCAGGCGGAGCAGATGGCGCGTGCACACCGGCTCGCGCACGTCCTGCCGAACGCGACCTATCCGTCCGCCCAGGATCGGCTCGCGGCGGCGAACTATCGCTGGCGGACCTACGGCGAGAACGTCGCGCTCGGGCAGCCGGATGCCCGTGACGTGGTCCGCAGCTGGATGCATTCGCGCGGGCATCGCACCAACATCCTCAACGCCGACTTCTCCGAGATCGGCGCCGGCTACGCGACCGACACGGCCGGGCGCCCTTATTACGTCCAGGTCTTCGGACGGCCGTTGTCATAGGGACGGCGACGGCGCCGCGCGCCTCGATGCCTATGCCCAATCACATGCGAATGCCCTGGATGAGAACGATCGCGCTAGTCCGCACGCGGAGAGCCCTTCGCTCGGGGCCAGCCCTGCGACGTCGCTCGGGGCACGCTCTTCGACGTCGCTCAGGTCGATTCGTGCTGGTCCCGGCCGCGCTAGTGGTCGCCGCCGCGATTCCCGTGGGCGCGTGGAGGCTTGGTTCTTGGCACGCGACCGCGCCGCCGGCGCCTGCGGCACGGCTGCAGCCGGCCACCCCGCCCGTCAGCCCTGTCGAGGCGCGACGCCGTGCCGACTTCGCGGCGATGCAGGCCTTCAGGCCCGGCTACCCGTTCTGGCAGCACGTCTTCACGCTGCACGACGGCTCGATTGCCTTCGGCAGCGCCGCCGACGGGCGCCTGCTCGCGACGTTTCCCGCGAAGGGTGACTGGACGCGCCAGGCGGTGTGGAGCGATCCCGCGCTCGCGTCCGTCCTCGACAATCAACGCCTCGCCCGCAACGTCGGCGATCGCCGCGACCAGGTGGCCGCTCTCCTCGAGCGCGCCACGGGGCCGGTGGTGCACAACGCGACGCGTGGAGACGCGCTGCGCATCAATGCCCGCCGCTACGGCCCCTTCCTCGCCGAATGGGGCGCCATCTACGAGCGATTCGGCGTGCCCGCGGAGATCGGCCTCGCGCAGGTCATCTTCGAGTCGGGCATGAACGCGACGAAACGCTCGAAGGCGGACGCGGTCGGCTTCTGTCAGTGGCTGCAGAAGAACTGGAAACGGCTGAACCACTTCTCGCCGACGCCGATCGAAGGGCGCAACCAGACGACGCAGGCGCCGTACTGCGCGGCGTACCTGTCGGTGCTCGCCACCAAGTACGGCTCGTTCATTCCCGCGCTGTCGGAGCACAACGCCGGCGGCACCAACGTGGGTCGCACGCTGATCAACGGCGAATACATGGGCGCGCGCGACGTGCGCGCCCGTTATTTCGCCGGCTCGCGGCTGGCCCGCGACCTGCGCGCGCTGCCGGGCAGGAAGTACGAGGACGTGTATCGCAGCTACGGCCCGCGCTCGTACCTCTACGCGGAGATGGTGTTCGGCAACTCGTTCAACGTCAGGAACCTGATCGCGTCGATGCCGCAGGAGGCGATCTACGCGATGCGGACGCCGAGGGCGATCACGCTCGCGGAAATCACCACCCGAACGGGGCTGTCGGTCGACGAGGTGCGCCGGTTCAACCCGGCGCTCGCCGACCGCGTTCCGGCCCGCTCGACGCTCTACCTTCCGCGTTACGTCGCCGACTTCGGCGCGGACGTCTCGTTCTGGCGGCAGCCGCCCGGCGCGGCCTACACCGCGGTGCTCGAGGCGTTCACGCGCCTCGGCGCCGGCCCCGAGCGGTGGGACGACCCGACGTTCGCACCCGTCCTCGCCGAGTTCAAGCGGCGGTTCAGGGAGACCAACACCGAAGAAGGCATCGTCATGGAGACGGTGCTCACCTACGTGATGGACCAGGCGTACACCAGCAGCCGCCGCAGCCTGCTGTCCGACTTCCGCAGGGACGACCGCGTGCGTCAGCTGATCGATCGCGGCCTCGTCGAGCTCGGCGCCGCCGGCGACCGCCAGCCGGCGCTGCGAGTGGCGTCGATGACCTACTGAACCGGGCGAGGGCCAGCCGAATAGAATGACGCTCGGAGCCCCTTGCCGCGGCCATGAACATCGTCAGCGTCTCGTGGGCGGACCATATCGCCTTTGGCGAGCCCGAAGGCCGTCTCGACACGCCGGAGAGACTCGCCCGGCGCATCCGCGCGTGGCGTGACGAGCTGGGCGCCGACGCGCTGCACTGGCGCGTGCTGCGCACGCGCATCGCGGGACGCTTCCACGCCGCCCGCGGCTATCGCCACCCGTCGCTCGCCGCGTCGCGATCGATCGCGTGGGACGACTTCGCGCAGGTGCCGGCGCTCGCGCACGAGGCGGGCGTCGAGGCGTGGATGTACGTCAGCGTCTTCGACGAGGGATGGCCGCTGGCGCGGTCACGCGAGCGCGCGCGCAGTCATCACAACGCGATGCACGGCCAGCACGTCGCGTGGCAGAGCGAGCTGACGCGCGCCCACCCTGACTGGCTCGTCGTGGATCGCAGCGGCCGCACGCGGCAGCCCGGCGTCGTGTCGCTGGCCTACCCCGAGGCGCGGCGCGCCCTCATCGACCGCTGGGTCGAGCTGATCGCACCGACGCGCTTCGATGGATTGTTCCTCTGCTTCCGCTCGCAATCACGGCCTGCGGATGCTGCCGACCAGTTCGGCTTCAACGAGCCGGTGCGCGCCGATTTCCGGCGCCGCTACGGCGCCGACATCCTGCACGACGACTTCGACCGCCAGGCGTGGCGCGACCTGCTCGGGGAATACATCACGGCCCTGCTGACGGAGCTGCGCGAGGCGCTGGCGCGGCGGCAACTGGCAGACCGCCGGGTTGGCGTTGGCGTCGCGCGCGGCGACGTGCTCGGACCACCGCTCGGCAACACCACGCTCCACTGGCGCGACTGGACGCGCCGCGGCCTCGTCGATCGCCTGGTCGTCGATCAGAACTCGTCCCAGTGTCCGTCGATGTGGCATCAGCTGTGGCCGATGCATCGCGGCACCGGCTACAGGCAGAACTACCTGGACGGCCATGGCCTCCCGGCGCTCGCGGAGCATCTACGAGGCACGTACGCGCCGGTCATCCAGGGCAGCCCGGCGCAACTGTTCGTCGCCCGGCAGTGGTCTCCGCGATGCGAGGAGGCGGAGCGCGATCTCCGCGCCATTCCGGGCGTTGCCGGCCTCGTCTTCAGTTCCTTCCGCCACGACAACCCGCGGGCGATTGCGCGGGGCGACTGGCGCGCGGGAGCCCTCGACCGCCCGCCGATGGCAACCGGGCACGACGGGGTGTAATATCGCGGCGCCTCACAACGAAGGAGTCACTAATGCGAAGCATGACAGCCCTGCTGGCCGGTCTTGCGCTGGCCGTGGCGCTCGCCGGCTGCAGCCAGAAAACCGGCGTCGCGGCCGCCGCCGATGCGATGGGCGCGACGAACCTGAACTCCATCCAGTTTTCCGGAAGCGGGACCAATTACGCCTACGGGCAGGCGTACACCCCCGGCGGGCCGTGGCCACGCTTCGAGGTGAAGACCTACACGGCCGCCGTCGACTACAAGACGCCGGCCATGCGGCTCGACATGCTGCGCGCGCAGGGTGAACATCCGCCGAAGGGCGGCGGCGCCCAGCCGTTCGCGACCGATCAGCGGACCATCCAGGTCGTCAGCGGCAAGGACGCGTGGAGCGAAGGGGGCGCGCAGCCGGCCCCGAATCGCGGCGCCGAGACCGAGCGCCTGCGCCAGATCTGGCTGACGCCGCACGGCGTCATCAAGGCCGCCATGGCGAGCGGTGTCGCCGGCGAAGGCAAGGCGTTCACCTTCAAGGCCGAAGGACGCGACGTCAAGGTGACGCTCAACGATCAGAACCTGGTCGATCGCGTCGAGTACCTGACAACCAACTCGGTGGTGGGCGACGTGCCGGTCGAGCTCACGTATTCGGATTACGCGAAGTTCGGCGACATCCAGTTCCCGAAGCACATCGTCGAGAAGCAGGACGGCTTGCCGACGCTCGACATCATGGTGAGCGAGGTGCAGCCGAATGCCGCCGTCTCGCTCCCCGTCCCGCCGAACGTCGCGTCCGCGCCGGTGCCGCCGGCCACGCCGATGGTGACGATCGAGAAGGTCGGCGACGGCCTCTGGTCGGTGAACGGCGCGGGGACGCGCAGCCTCGCCGTCGAGTTCGCCGATCACATCACGATGCTCGAGGGTCCGACGAGCGACGCGCGCTCGAAGGCGGCCAACGACCTGGTCCGCAAGACGGTGCCGAACAAGCCGATCACGGAGGTCGTCAACACGCACGCCCACTACGATCACGCCGGCGGCCTGCGCGAATACGTCGCCGAAGGGATCACCGTGATCACGCACGAGAGCAACAAGGACTTCTACGAGAAGGCGTGGGCGCGGCCGCGGACCGTCGAGGACACGGCGCCGACATCCAACCAGCCGAAGATCGAAACGGTCGGCGACAAGAAGGTGCTGAGCGACCGCACGCGGACGGTGGAGCTGTATTACCTGGCCGGTCACGGCCATCACACGGGCCAGCTGATCGCGTACCTGCCGAAAGAGCGAATCCTGATGTACGGCGACGGCTACAACCCGCCTGCCGGCGACGAGATTCGCACGCCGGAGCGCGGGCCCGAGTTCGCCGCGCAGTTGGTGCAGAAGGTCAACGAGCTCAAGCTCAATCCCGATCGCATCGCGCCGGTGCACGGCCGCGTCGTCCCGTACAAGAACCTGTTGATCGCGTTCAACCTCGAAGGCGCATCCAGAGGAACGCGGTAGGAGGTAGTCCATGCGTCGCAGCCTGTGGCTCGTGGGGTCCGGCTTCAGCCGGACCCTTTCCGTAACCGCCGCCGCCTGTCTCGTCTCGGCCTCGGCGTTCGCCCATCATGGAGCGGCGTCGATCTATGACATGGGCAAGGAGACGACGATCAAGGCGACGGTCACCGAATACGTGTGGACGAACCCGCACGTCGAGCTCGGGATCTCACCGAGCGGCGGCGCCACCACGGAGCTGCTGCTCGAGCTCGGTTCTCCGCCGAACATCAGGAATCGGGGATGGTCGAGCCGAACGGTCAAGGCCGGAGACGTCGTGACCGTCACGTTTCATCCGGGGCTGCGCGGCGCGAAGATCGGCGTGGTCGTGAAAATGGTCACCGCCGACGGCAAGGAGCTCCGCGCGTGATCCGGCATCTCCTCCTGCCCGCAACGGCCGCCGTGGTATTCGCGGCGGCCGCGTGCTCGAGGCCAGCGGCAGCACCCGCGGCGCCGGCACATCCGAATCTCTCCGGCTCGTGGGTACGCCCGCTCCGCGACCAGGACGTCGGGGGAATCCCACCGCTGAACGAGATTCCGCTCACGCCCTGGGCCGCCGCCAAGCTGAAGGCCGAGCGGCCGGCAGCCGGCGACAACCAGGACTTCGCCAACACCACCGATCCGTCGCTGCGCTACGCGGATCCGAACGGCTACCCGCGCATCTCGCTGCACCCGATGCGCTTCAAGATCGTGCAGACCGACGACTACGTGTACCAGTTGTGGGAATACAACCAGAACTGGCGGCAGATTGCGTTGAACGTGCCACAGGATCCCGACCCTGCGATCACGTGGTACGGCAACGCGGTGGGCAAATGGGAAGGCGACACGCTGGTCGTCGATTCCGTCGGCTACAAGGACTCGACCTGGCTCGACGCGCGGGGCCTGCCCCACACACAGGATCTCCACCTCGTCGAGCGTATCCACCGGATGGGCGAGAATCTGGCGTTCGACATCACGTTCGAGGATCCGGGCGCGTTCACGAAACCGTGGGCCGCGCACCTGATCTTCAAGCCGTCGCCCGATGGATCGATGTCGGAAAACATCTATACGATCTCCGACGAGCTGCGGTTCCGCGAACGGTTCCTCAACCAGAAGGTGAACATCCCGATCCGGAGGTAATCACATGAGACGGATGCTTGTTGCGGTCGCGTGCGGTGTCGTGCTGCTGTCGAGCATGCTGACGGCGCACCATGCCAATGCCGTCTTCGATCTCGGCAAGCGGGTCACCGTCATCGGAACGGTGACAGAGTGGTTCTGGGCCAACCCGCACTGCCTCCTGCGATTCGACGTCAAGAACGACAGCGGCGAGACGACGCATTGGGTCGCGGAGACACAGGCGCCACCGAACATGACCCCGTTCGGCTGGACCAAGCAGTCGTTCTCGGTGGGCGACCAGGTGACGGTCACGCTCGAGCCCGTGAAGAACGGGTCTCCGCTCGGCCGCATCCTGCAGGTGAAGTTGCCCGATGGGAAGACGCTCGTCGCGGGCAACGGCCTCCCGGCCAGCGATGGAAGCGGAGCGCGCCCATGAGTCCGGGATCCGGGATCCAGGATCCGGGATCCGTCAGGACATCGGTGGGGTCCGGCTTTAACCGGACCATCATCGCAGCGATAGCAGCGATCGCGATCGCGACCCTGCTGTCGCCAGTGATCCGCGGTCAGCAGGGATTCCGCCGCACACCCGGCGCGGTGTACGACGCCGACGTCGCTGGGAAGAAGTCCGGCCCGGCGCCGAAGCGGGACATCTCGGGCATCTGGGAATTCGCCAAGGGGGGCGCCGAGGGGATTCAGGCGGACGGCGCGAAGGCGATCCCATCGGACGGCCAGCCCGAGCACGAGCTGCCGTTCACGCCGGAAGGCCGCAAGGCGTTCACGAACAACAAGCCGACGTACGGGTTCACGCAGGTTCCGTCGGCACTGACCAACGACCCGATGCCCGGCTGCGATCCGCAGGGCTTCCCGCGCATCGTGCTGCACAACGCGCATCACGAGCAGATCCTTCAGACCGCGACGCAGGTCGTGATCCTGTATCAATTCAACAAGAAGTGGCGCGTCATCTGGACCGATGGACGGAAGCTCCCCGGCAATCCCGAAGTACCGGCGTGGGACATCAAGGGCTCGCCTCCACCTGAAGCACGCTTCTGGGGCTACTCCGTCGGTCGATGGACCGATGACTTCACGTTCGTCGCCGATTCGAATGGTTTCGACGATCGCACGTGGCTCGACAACGCGGGCCGGCCGCACAGCGATGCGCTGCACGTGATCGAGACGTATCACCGCGTCGATGCCGATCACCTCGAGAAGACGATCACGATCGACGATCCGAAGTACTACACGCGGCCGTGGGTGGCGCTCGACAAGATGCCGTACCGGCTGCAGTCGGCCAGCCTCGAGATCCCCGAGCAGGAGTGCGTTCCCTCCGAGACCGCGAAATACAACCAGCTGTTCGCGAACCCCGCCGCGGGGGTCACTGACGGGCGTTAGTGTGCAGGCCGGGTCCTTCCGGACCCGGCGTCACCGCCATCCCAACATCGGCAGCAACACGAACCAGACAACCGCGACGACGCCGGCGACGGCCAGCAGGGCCCGCGCGAAAAACATCATCTGGACGGAGACACGCGCCCACCACGCCGCCACGCTCGTGTCGCGTTTCGACGGCAGCAACACCGCGATGACGATCAACCCGACCATGACGAGGAAAGGAACGACGAGGACCCGCAGCATCCGCCCGCTCAGCGGCCGCCGCTGCCGGCAGCCGGTCGCGACAGGCGGGCAATCGCCGCATCCGCCCGATCGCGCACCCGTTGATCACCACCGCGCGGCAGTTCGGCGCGCACGCCGCGCCACGCGGCGAGCGACTCGTCGCGGCGGCCCGCGGCTTCGAGCAGCAGGGCCATCATCGCGTCCCGAAGCGGCACGCGCGCGGGATCGAAATCCGCGCCGAAAAACAGCGCGCGCATCGTGGCGATGTGCTCGTCTGGTGGTAGGATGCCGACGACCCGCTGCACGTACGGGTCCGAGTTGAACGCCGAGTAATAGCTGTTGTAGACATCGCGCCGCGTCACCGCGTCGATCGGCTCGTTGTTGCGCCGCATATCGTCGACGGCATGGAACAGAGCGTTCTCGTTGGCTGCGGATCCGTACAGGCGCAGCGCCGCCAGCTGAATCCGCCGCACGTACGGGCGCTCCCGTCCCGAGGCGACCGCCGCGGCAAAATGCCGGTTCGCCTCGTCCACGCTGCCGCGCTGCCACATGATCCAGTGGCCCCAGTGCGCGTGCGCGAAGGGGTTCGACGGATCGATGTCGAGCGCCTGCTGGTAGTTCTCCTCCGGGCTCCGCGTCGTCGAGCCGTCGCGCGACTTCAGGAAGTACGCCCAGCCGAGGTGCCCGAGGAGATCCGCTTTCCTGACGCCCGTGGCGCTGACGACGCCGCGCGTCACGACCGCGGCGAGTGGATCGACCACGGTGGAGAAGCTTCCGCCGCCGGGGATCCTGACGTCGCGGAGCCACGCCATCGCCAGATCCTCCTGCGACGTGCGCACGGCGAGACGCTCCTTGTCGAGACCGCCGATGAGGCCCGCGAAACCGCCGTCCTCCTCCGCTGCCTTCGAGGCCTGGTCGAGGGTCGCCCACGCCGCGGCATAGTCCCCGCTCTTCTGCTGTTCGGACGCGACACGCTGCAGCTCGGTGACGCGGCCACGGCGCTCGCCGGTCTGCGAGAACACCTTCGTGAGCTCGTTCACCCCGAGCACGAGCGAGATGACAGCCGTAATCGCCCCGATCCATTTCAGCGGGGTGTCGAGCCATTCCGTCACGGATCGCACGAATCGCTCCCTGGCCGCCGCGCTCCCGGCAGGATTACGGCCACCGCATCCGGGCGGTGCTGAACGGCAGTTCCTGACCCGTCTTCTTCCGCAGGCCGCCGTACATCAGCTCCTCGACGAACTCGACGCACTTGAACTCGAGCAGCTGCACGCCCTTGTCCTGCCGGCGGTAGAGCGGCATCTGGATTTTCCACGGCCGCGTGAACACCTTCGGATCCTCGATCGTCACCTGGTAGTCGAGGATGTCGGCGCTCGCGGGCGCGAATCGCTCCACGACGTGCACCGCCTCGCTGTGGAAGTTGCCCGAGCGGTCGAACCACGTCTGGTCGTTGAGGCCCGTCGTGTCGACGACGAGGGCGTCTCCTTCCCAGCGGCCCACCGACTGGCCCATCCACGTGTCCACGGGCGGCGGCTCCGCCTTCCCCATCTTGATGACGCGGCTGGCGCTCGCGTATTCGTAGGCGACGAGGATGTCGTTGCTGGCGGTCTGCAGGATCTGGAACGGGTACGGCATGTAGGTCGCGCGCGGGATGCCCGGGAGGTAGCACTTGACCTCGGGATCTCTACTGAGCCAGTTCTCGTAGTTCTCCTTCTGCTTCGCCGCCGCCCACGGCTGATACGGAATCTCGTTGCCCTCCACGACGCTCAGGCCCGCGGGCACCGCGAGGACGGCGCCCAGTTCGAGCACCGGACCGCTTCGCGCCTGGTGGTCGAGCAGATTCCAGTTGGCGGAACCGACGGCCTGCCAGATGCCGTTGAGATCGGGCTTCCCGTCCGCCGTTCGCAGCACGTTGACGTCGGGCGCGCGCCCTTCGACCGGCGATCGCATCATCTGCACGAGCGCCAGCGTCGCGGCAACCGACACGAGCGCGATGAGCGCGCCTTTCAGCCAGTTCGGCATCGAACCTCCTCGGAGGATTACCGCGAACCGCCGCTGCGGGTCTCCCGATCGCGCGCGCGTCCCGCGCTGAGCGTATTGGGAACCGCGCGGTTGCCTTCATGGCACGCGTACTCGAAGAGCTGATAGTCCGGCTCCCTGTGCAGCGGCATCGCCACTTTCCACGGAGCGGTGAAGACCTTCGGATCCTCGATCGCCACGTCGTAGTTGATCGTGTTCTCGTCGACGCGCGTGAAGCGCTCGACGACGTGCAGCGCTTCGCTCTGCGGGATGGCTCGAACGCGCTGCGTGGCGACGTTGGTCGCGACGCTCCCTTTGTCGTTGTAACCCGTGATGTCCACGACCAGCGTGTTGCCCTCCCAGCGGCCTCTCGAGTCGCCGTTCCACAAGCGGAAGCTCGCGCCGAGGTGCGGCCGCCCGTCGACCGGGATGATGCGCGCTTCGTGGATCATCTCGTAGACGATCGCGACGTAGCCGGGACCCTGCAGGATCTGATAGCCCGAGCCGTACCCGGCCGGGAAGATCCCGCCGGGCACGCCACGGGTGATGCATCGCTCCCACGGCGTGAAGTTCACCCAGTCGTCCTGGATGTGCGTGAGCCTGTAATTGCGGACCTCCTCCGCCCACGGCATGATCGGAACCCGGCCGCTCGGCGGGTCGACGACAAGCGATCGTGCCTTCGTCAGCTTGCGATCGCTGGTGTCGGTCAGGAATGACGAGGGACCGGTGCCGCGCCCCGTTCCGTCGACATCGCCGGCGTAAAAATCAGGTTTGTCGCTTTCGTCGGCAACTTCGAACGGCGTGCTCGTGTAGTTGGTCCAGATGCCCTGCAGATCCGGCTGACCGTCCGGCGTGCGTGGCTGCGCCCAGTTCTTCGACGATTCCTGCTGCGCGGCCGCCGCCGCGAACGCGGCGATCAGCATCACGATCGCGGTGAGTGTCTTCATTTCCTGCCTCCCGCATCGCCTGGTGCGCCGGTGCCGGTCGATCCGATGAACAACTTCTTGCCGTCCGGCAGCGTGACATCACCGCCACTCGCCCTGTTGGAACCGTCCCTGGCGCGAAATCCCTGAACGACAACGGCCGCGCCAGGAGCGACAGACTCCTTGTTCCATCCGCGTCGGAGCAGCGCGTTGGGCGCACCTCCTTCGATCATCCAGGCGACGACCTTCCCGTCCGCTCCTTTAACGTCGATATGCAGCCACGCATG
>DATNCQ010000135.1:0-9675 GCA_035571515.1 Vicinamibacterales bacterium | reverse complement strand
GCGCGGCAAGCGCCAGCACGGCGATCGCCCCGACCGCACCGATACACGCGCGCCCGAGCCGGTGTTTCATGGCGGATGGACTGACGAGGCATATTGAACGCCCGCCAGCGCGTGGCGTCAAGCCCTGCGACAGCCTCCTTTCGCGGGGTGTTCGCCGCCCGGGGACCACGAAGGCGCTGCGCGCATTCACGAAGAACACGAAGGTTTTGGGTGATATTCCGGCTTCGCCAGGCGGACCTGAAGGTCCGCCTCTACGTCCGTCATGTCCGTGGCCACCACGAAATTTCGCATGCCCTGCGTTATTACGCAGCACGTACAGAACAGATTCTCCCTTCGCGGTCTTCGTACCTTCGTGGTTACCCGAAGGTGGACCGGAACTTCTGCGCCGCGCCCGTCTTGATCGGCCCGCCGTGCCCGAACACGGCGACATCGAAATCGAGCGCCGCCAGCTTCCGCAGGCTTCGCCGGCCGTCCTCCAGGCTCTCGTAGCCGAGCGCGTAGCCGAAAGTCGGCATGTTCGCGCACGCGTCCGCCGCGAAGAGCAAGCGGCGGCGCGGCCAGAGCAGCGCAATCTGCCCGGCGCACTGCCCCGGGACGTGAATCGCTTTCAGGCCGCCGGCAATCGGCAGTTCGGTGCCGTCGTTGACCTCCTGATCGATCGCGCACGCGTCGATCGGCGTCGGCTTCTTCGGGATGAAGAGCCGGTACATCACGCCGCGCAGCAGGCCCGGCGCGGGCGACATCGGGCGCGAGGATTCGCCTTTCCTCACCATCGCGGCGTCGGTCGCGTGCATGTAGACGCGCGCGCCGCTCATGCGCTTCAACGCCGCCACGCTGCCCGAGTGATCCGCATGGCAGTGCGTGACGATGATGTGCTCGAGGTCGGTGACCTTCTTCCCGATCGACTCGATGGCGGCGACGATCTTTCCCTCGCTGTTCGGTGTCCCCGTATCGATGAGCGTCAGGCCGCCGGAATCGATCAGGAACGCGTTCACAGCGCCGAGGTTGATCTGCCAGAGACCCTCGAGGACCTGGGTGGTGGCGGGCATGGCGCAGAGCTTAGCGCCAAACCCTTTTTGGCGTGGGTGTTGGGCAGTAGAAGTCGAGGTTGCAGGCCTGTTACACTAACAGCTACATATTGCTGCTGCCCTAACATGAGGGCGCAATATCTTGTGGTTTGCCCCTTGACAAGGCAGACAGGTGAGCGCACCATCGCTCTCGCGCTCAAAGAGGTTGAAACGGCCTGAAGCCTCCCAGCCCAGGGCCGCCATGAGGGGTTCCGCAGGACATCTCGAGCGCCTTTAACAACTAAAAGGATCGGACGCACTCCCGGGGTGAGCGCGTCCATTGAGGCGGAAGCCTTCGGGCTTGCCGTGCCGGGAAACGACGGAGGACGAGCATGGAAAGAGGCCCTGCACAGACTCACCGCGGAGCCGTCGATGCGCGCGCGAGGACCAGCGCCGAGGCCAGGGGTCCGTCTGTCCAGGGACTCGAGTTTCCACGCTATTTCACGCTGCCCGGCGTCGACCCGTTCGACGAAATCGAATGGGAGGTCCGCTCGGCGGTCATCGGCAACGAGAAGGGGGCCGTCGTCTTCGAGCAGCGAGACGTCGAGATTCCCTCGTTCTGGTCCCAGCAGGCGACCAACATCGTC
Organism: Vicinamibacterales bacterium; assembly: GCA_035571515.1. GTDB lineage: Bacteria > Acidobacteriota > Vicinamibacteria > Vicinamibacterales > UBA2999 > Gp6-AA40. The sequence goes on along the minus strand of DATNCQ010000135.1, from coordinate 8,021 downwards.
GTCTCGAAGTACTTCCGCGGGCAAATCGGGTCGCCGCATCGCGAGCGCAGCGTCAAGCAGCTGATCGGCCGCGTCGTCGACACCATCACGGCGTGGGCGCGCGAGCAGCAGTACTTCGCGAGCGACGACGCGCTGGCGGCGTTCAGCGCGGAGCTGAAGCACCTGCTGGTGTATCAGAAGGCGGCGTTCAACAGCCCCGTCTGGTTCAACTGCGGCTTCGAGGCGGCGCCACAGTGCTCGGCGTGCTTCATCAACTCGGTGAAGGACACGATGGACTCCATCCTCACGCTCGCCAAGACGGAGGGGATGCTGTTCAAGTACGGCTCGGGCACCGGCAGCAACCTGTCGACGATTCGATCGTCGCGCGAGCTGCTCGCGGGCGGCGGCACCGCGAGCGGGCCGGTGTCGTTCATGAAGGGGTACGACGCGTTCGCGGGCGTCATCAAGTCGGGCGGCAAGACGCGGCGCGCGGCGAAGATGGTCATCCTCAACGCGGACCACCCCGACGTCGAGGAGTTCATCAACTGCAAGGTCGAGGAAGAGAAGAAGGCGTGGGCGCTCATCGACGCCGGCTACGACGGCTCGTTCACGGGCGTCGCCTACGGGTCGATCTTCTTCCAGAACTCCAACAACAGCGTGCGCGTCACCGACGACTTCATGCGCGCGGTGCTCGACGACGGCGAGTGGCAGACGCACGCGGTGACCGACCAGCGCGTGATGGACACCTACAAGGCGCGCGACCTGATGCGCCAGATTGCCCAGGGCACGTGGGTGTGCGGCGACCCGGGCATGCAGTTCGACACCACCGTCAACGAATGGCACACGTGCCCGAACACCGATCGCATCAACGCCAGCAATCCGTGCTCGGAATACATGTTCCTGGACGACTCGGCGTGCAACCTGTCGTCGATCAACCTCATGAAGTTCACCCGTGACGACGGGGAGCTCGACGTCGCGGCGTTCAAGTCCGCCTGCCGGACGATGATCACGGCGCAGGAGATCATCGTCCCGAACTCGAGCTATCCGACGAAGGCGATCGAGAAGAACTCGCACGACTATCGTCCGCTCGGTCTCGGCTACGCCAACCTCGGCGCCCTGCTGATGTCGCGCGGGCTGCCGTACGACAGCGACGAGGGGCGCGCGTATGCGGCGGCGATCACCGCGGTGATGACCGGCGAGGCGTACGCGCAGTCGGCGCGCATCGCGCGCGACCATGGCGGGCCGTTTGCCGGCTACGACGCCAACCGCGAGCCGTTCCTGCGCGTGATGAACAAGCACCGCGACGCGGTGTCGGAGATCAGCGCGAAGTTCGTCCCCGCGGAGCTGATGGCGGGCGCGAAGCAGGCGTGGGACGAGGCGGTGGAGCTCGGCGAGGACTTCGGCTACCGCAACGCGCAGGCGACGGTGCTGGCGCCGACCGGCACCATCGGCTTCATGATGGACTGCGACACGACGGGCGTCGAGCCGGACATCGCGCTGGTGAAATACAAGAAGCTCGTCGGCGGCGGGCTGATGAAGATCGTCAACGGCACCGTGCCGATGGCGCTCGGCAAGCTGGGTTACACGACGCCCGAGATCGAGGCGATCGTCCACTACATCGACGAGCACGAGACCATCGAAGGGGCGCCGTTCCTCGAGGACGAGGACCTGCCGGTGTTCGACTGCGCGTTCAAGCCGGCGAAGGGCGAGCGGTCGATCCACTACATGGGGCACATCAAGATGATGGGCGCCACGCAGCCGTTCATCTCGGGCGCGATCAGCAAGACGGTGAACGTGCCGCGCGAGGCGACGGTGGAGGAGATCGAGAAGGCCTACGTCGAGTCGTGGCGCCTGGGCGCGAAGGCGATCTCCATCTATCGAGATGGGAGCAAGCGGACTCAGCCTCTGAACACCTCGAAGGCAGGCGTCGCGGATACCCGCAATGCCGCCGGCGTCGGGGCCGGGTACGCAGGGGCCGGCTTCAGCCGGCCCGAAAACGCCCCTGCCGAAATCGTGCGCGAGGTCATCAAGGTCATCGAGACGCCGAAGCGGCGCAAGCTGCCGGACGAGCGCAACGCGATCACGCACAAGTTCGACATCGCGGGGCACGAGGGCTACGTCACGGTGGGCCTGTTCGAGGACGGGACGCCGGGCGAGATCTTCCTCGTGATGGCGAAGGAGGGCTCGACGATCTCGGGCTTCGCGGACGCGTTCGCGCAGGCGATCTCCTACGCGCTGCAGTACGGCGTGCCGCTGCAGGCGCTGGTGGACAAGTTCAGCCACGCGCGGTTCGAGCCGTCGGGGATGACGAAGAACCCGGAGATCCGGTTCGCGAAGTCGATCGTGGACTACATCTTCCGATGGCTCGCCACCAAGTTTCTCTCGCCGGAGGCTCAGTACCGCGCCGGCGTGAATATCGAAGCGCCGGCCGAGAGCCCGGCGCCGGCGCCGCCGGAAGGTATCAGGTCTCAGGTATCAGGTGTCAGGCCGGGTCCAGGTGTCAGGCCGGAGGGATCAGGCACGGTGAACCCGGCCGCATCCGGCGGATCAACATCGGCAGGCGCGGGCAACTCCTCATCGGTGGGGTCCGGCTTCAGCCGGACCGATCCGAAACCATCCTCGTTCGCCGCCATACGCAACCAGGAGGACGCGCCGCCGTGCAGCACGTGCGGGTCGATCATGATCCGCAGCGGCAGCTGCTACAAGTGCACCAACTGCGGCACAACGAGTGGCTGCGCGTAAGTAGGCGAGTGCGAGACGAGCCTCTTGAGCTCGTCTCGCGATTCGAAAGTAGGCGAAGCGGTAAGAAGCTTCGTTGAAGTAGTCAGGGCTGCGGCACCGTGACGGGCCGCTACGTATCTAGCGCGGCGTATCGATCGCGTGGCTTGTGAGATGACAGCTCAAGGCTGGTTCCTTCCCTGTTCCATCTCCCTGTCAACAGTCTGGCAACACTTGGCCCGCAGCACTTCGTGTCGCGTAGGACGGGCATGTCGTTTTCGTCAAATTTGGCCGCGGGCGCGGGTGCGAGGAATGCAGAGGAGAGGAACAAGAAAATGGCGAGTGTGCATCACCACTTTCAAGCATTGCTCAAGAATGTGAATCCCCAAGACACACGGGCGTCGCTTGCGTCGTCGCTACCGAACGACGTTCGTGCTTGGCTGAAGGAGCACGAGTTCGCAACCGCGGCACCGCATACGCGATTGTCTGGCTCTTATGCACGCGATACGGCTATCGGCACCATCAAGGACGTCGATGTGCTCCTGTTCCTGACCAAGGAGCAGTTAGATCGGACGCCGAACGCCGTGTTGCTCGATCTTAAGAAGGTGCTCGATGAGTACCCCGACGCGGCCCTGGAAGCATCGGGACAGCGTCGTTCAATCCATCTCGAGTTCCCGCAACACGACCTTCATCTCGATATCGTTCCCGTCGTGGCCGAAAACGGCTCGGGGCGGGCGTTGAAAGTGCCGGACCGTTCCCGACAGGAATGGATTGACTCCGACCCCTTGGGATATGCCGCCTCGCTGACCACTCTTAACCAGAAGCACGGTCAAAAGGTGATCCCTCTGATCAAGCTGGTGAAGGCATGGCGCGACGAGCAGATGATCACTCGCCGTCCAAAGAGCTACGTCCTTGAGGTCATGGTTTACCACGCTGTCAACGACACGGGAATTTCCCTCATAGGAAATTCTCCGGCACAGAATTTCGCCGATTTCGTCGCGTATGTCACGACGAGGTACCAAGACCTTATGGACGACGGACACGAAGCGCCGCGGATCTGCGATCCGCAAACGGGAGCGCGAATCAGCGCTGGGTGGGAACGGCCGCATTTCGAAACGTTCATGCGGCGTGCGCGGGAGGCCGACACGGCTGCCCAAAAAGCGCTCGCGGCTGAGACCATTGAAGACGCTATCCGAGAGTGGAAGCTAATATTCGGGTCGTTTTGGCCGATCGAGGATCAGGTCAAATCCGCCGCGCGTGCAGAAGCCTCGTCGGTGATACCCGGCGTCACCGGGATCGCCGCGGCAGGTTTCGCTGTTGGCACCATGGCGCGTTCAATCGGGACTCGCCCGACGACCTACCACGGAGACCGATGACGTGCGTCCCTACCGATTCGAGGATCGGGTGCGGGAACGGCCGCTCCTTCAAATTGCGGATATGCGACAGTTCTTCCCGCAGTTTCGGTATTGCCCTGCTGGCGGCGGGACCGTCGAATGGCGCGGCACGTTACAACCGACGGAATCGTCACCTGTCTACACGGTCAGGATTCTTCACCAGGTTTGGAGGCATCCGCGGGTGTGGGTTCTGGATCCGCCTCTGGTGATGGGCCCTCCGCACGTTTACCGCTCTGACGACAACGCATTGTGCTTGTACTTTCCTGCGGAGTGGCGGTGGACATCGAACGAGCGGCTGGCCGCCACGATAGTTCCATGGACGGCGTTATGGCTGTACTACTACGAAGCGTGGCTCGTCACCGGCGATTGGATCGGGCCAAGCTCGCATCGAGAACCAACCGCAAAAGAGAGTGCCGCATGATCGCGCGCGGCCAAGGTGAGGCGGAATGATCGGGGGTGCGTCTAAAGTGCTATTTTTCTTGAATGTCGTCGGCCTGATTGAAGCCGCCGTCCTCGTCATTCTGATCATCGCTGCGATAGTCCTGTGGACTCGCGGCATCGCGCCAGTGTTGTGGCGACTGGGCAACGGGTTGGCACATCGCAAGATCGCTGTGTTTGCAAAGGGCGATACCCTCAGCAGCCTTCGAAGTTTATTAGTAGATTCGAAGTTGTTTCGAGCCAAGAACATCTGTGAAGTGACATATGCGGGGGACATTGGCCGCGCTGACGGAGCAAGCGTGTACCTTGTCTTCTGGCCAGACTGGTCGGAACACATTGATGCGATCCTTGCTTCGAAGTCTGACGCTTCACCCCTAATCGTTTATCAGCCTTACGACCGCGGTCGACTTTCCGATTCCGCTATGGCCAAACTGGACGGCACACGCAATACAGCCGTGACTAATTTTCGCGGGCGATTGCTGAACGACGTTGTGACCTCGATCATCACCACGAGCTACGAGAAGTGAAGTCTCCGCATCGTTCGCGCTCTTCAAGTCAAATCTCGGTTGCGTGATATCACGGAGTTCGGCGGCGCAGCACGTCGATCGTCGGACTAATTCTTCCGTTAGGCCTTGCGAAGAAGGTCCTCTCGGTGCAGCCCGAGTGGCAGCCTTCGGAACGATCGGCGGCGCCGCAAGGCTACGCATAGCCAACTAGCAGCCCGTGGTGAAACGCCGGAGACCACCCGAGGGCGCACGTCCTCATGGCGCGGCGCGACATATGTCAATCCAGTAGCGCCGCTTCGGCTTGTCCAGATCGGGCCCACTGACGATGTCCTCCAAAACGCCGCCATTGTTCTCGATGGTCTTGATCGAGCCAATGTTGCCATCGTCACATGTCACCAGCACGCGGTCGTGTTTCAACACGCCGCCGGTCGTGGTGTTGTAGACGACGTTTCTGGAAGAAATAGTCCGGGCCGCCGATGAGCGGCGTGGCGCTGAGCGCGCGATTCCCGAACACGCGGATGGTGTGCGCGCCGCCGTCCATCTCGATGCAGTTGTCGCTCATGTTGAAGATGTTGCGGACAATCAGGCGACGACCGTTTCAGAACCCAGGTTGAGCATGCTGAGCAGGCCATTCGCCTTGTTCAGGAGCTCCCGGCGGTGTGCCAATCCGTTCACCCCGCCATTGATTCTCGTCGTCACGCCGACGACGTCGTCGTTGTCCGCGAGGCGGTTCAGATCGTTCCTGACCCAGAAGAACACGGCTGAATGGACGGCGTACTCGATGGAGACGAGGTCAGGGTCATCCATCACGCGCGCATCGCCAATCCAGTCCGCGAAGGCCTTGTAGTTGGACCGGCCTGTCAGCTGGATCAGACCGCGGCCCCGGTATTTCCAGCCGTCCCCGCTCCTCTCGTCGCCGTTGCCCATGCGGTTGGCATAGACGCGGTTCGCGATCTTCTCCGGGTTGCGTGCACAGGCGTCTGCGTCCTCAGCGGTGGGAAAGTACTTGCCGAACACCCTTCGCAAGGCGTCGGACGAGTAGTTCAGGTTCTCCATGTCGAACCGCATGGAGCCGGACTCGTGGAGGACCTGGGCAAAGAAGTGCGCGAGCCGCAGCCGTGTATCGGCGATGCCGTGTTTGGGCAGCGTCTCCTCGAGATGGGGGAGGTACTGCTCGGCATCGGCGTCAGCGACGCCCATTTCCTTCAGCATTTCGATGTGCGTTTTCATGCTGGCGAAAGTCTACCCGGCCTTCACCTCGCGGACGACGTCGCGCATCGATGCCCATGCCGCGACCGCACGCAGCGCCGAGAGCGCCCAGATCGCTAGAGCGATCACGGCAAGCGCCCCTGCACCCGTCAAGTCGGTGACGGCACGGCCCAGCGCCGTCTGCCACCAGAGGGCCACGCACGCCAGCGCCCACGCCGCACCCGCCACATGCACCCAGCGTCTGGCGGTCGCGGTGGACACCGCAGACCAGGCGAACAGCAGGCCGACGAGCGGCAGGGCCTGCACGGCGTGGAACCCGGCGGCGTGCAGCGGAAGGAGGTTGCCGGCCACGCCGACGAAGCGTCCCTGGTTGACGCTCAGGTAGAACCCCGCCAGAAATCCGATCAGCATCGACGCGCTGGCCCAGCGGGCGGAGAGCACCAGTAGGCCGCGACGACCGGTAGTGGGCATTTCGAACGCACGTGCGGCGAGCGCGATGGAAAGCGACAGGACTCCCATCGCGGAAATGAAGAACAGCCCTCCGAACGCCTGGCTCACCGGTTCGACTTGTGAGAAGCGCGGATCGATGCCTCGCAGTTGCTGCACGGTCTCGATGCCGAAGTTGAAGCTGAGGAGCAGCGTCATCCAGAACCGCCATCGGCGCCGGCCGGTCTCGCCGAACGCGGCCGGCACCCAGGGAATCAGCGACAGGACGAACATGCCGAGAGCGATGTTGAAGGTCGCGGGTTTCGTCAGGTCCCCTTCCGGCGGCACGATGGCGCTGCCGCGGATCGCGATCAGGATCAGCATCAGGACCCCGAGCGCGACGCCGGCAGACGACACGAGGACGACGTTCCGCTCGTCGCGATAGGACTGGAGGATCGACCCCGCGGTGGGGACGGTGTCATCAATCGGATGTGGCGCACGTCCGACGTCGTCCCTGAACGCGCCAGTCCCCTTCCTTCCGACCCGGATCAGCACAAACAGCAGGTACCCGAGCGGGCCGAACATGAGCGTCAGAAAGAGAATCGCCGACTGCACCGGCAGCGGCACGTAGCAATGGCGCATGTTCTCCCGGTAGATCCACAGGCCGACCACCTGATCGAATGCCAGGATGTGGATCCACGCGACGATGGCGATTTGAGGCTGGGCGAGGAGGCGGGTGACGCCTTCGACCGAGCCAAAGTCACTGATGAAGCCGAGGCCGTTTGCCATGACCAGCGCGCCGACGCCGAACGCGTAGAGGATGGCGATGAAGGTCGGGAAGAAGGCGCTCTCGGCAAGCGCACGCGTCGGCCGCCAGGTCGGAAGGAAGATCAGGAGCGCCCAGCCGACGATGCCAAGTCCGGCGATCTGAAAGAGATTGGGAAACATGGTCGCGGGATAGTAGCGCGTCTGCCCGGCGCATCAACGGGAAGAAAACACGTAAGACCAGTGCTGTCACACCGGTCCGCGAGGCTGATCCCACGGCCGGGCCCATCGGGCCGGCCGGGGAGGCCCCATGGCAGAACAGTCGATTGCGTGTCCCTCGTGCGGCAGGAAGATCCCCCTCACGCGCGCGCTGCGCGCCGAGATCGAAGCGTCGTTGCGCGGGGAGTTTGACGAGGAGCTGCAGCGCGCGCAGGAGGCAGGCGCGAAGAAGGCCGAGAAGAAGCTGGCGCAGGAGCTGGCGGCGCTGCGCGACCAGGTCAAGGACCAGGCAAAAGACCTGGACGAGGCGCGGCGCACCGAGCTGGCGATGCGCAGGCGCGAGCGCGAGCTCGAACGGAAGCAGCAG
>DATNCQ010000134.1:0-27153 GCA_035571515.1 Vicinamibacterales bacterium | reverse complement strand
TGGTGAACAACCCGACGCTGCTGCTCGCCGACGAGCCGACCGGCAATCTCGACACGAAGACGAGCGTCGAGGTGATGGGCATCTTCCAGCGCCTCAACATCGAGCGCGGCATCACCATCGTCCTCGTGACGCACGAGGCCGACATCGCCGAGTACGGCACGCGCGTGATTACGTTCCGCGACGGACTGGTGCGCGACGACAGCGCCATCGAGCGCCGCCGCATCGCGTAGGGGAGCTGCCATGTCGTTTCTGATGACGTTCGTTGTCGCGGTCAAGGCGCTCCGCCGCAATGCCATGCGCACCGCGCTCACCGCGCTCGGCATGATCATCGGCGTGGCGGCCGTCATCGTCATGGTGGCGATCGGCACGGGGGCGAGCGCGTCGATCCAGAACCAGATCCAGAGCGCGGGCTCCAATATCGTCATGGTGACCGCGGGCTCCGGCGGCTTCGGTCCCGTCCGCCAGGGCCAGGGGGCCGTGACGACGCTGACGGCGGAGGACGCGGACGCGATTCGGCGCGAGGTGCCGGGCGTCCGCTACATCTCGCCCGGGCTCAACACCCGCACGCAGGTCGTCGCGGCGGCGGGCAACTGGAACACGCAAATCCAGGGCGCCAGCGCCGAGCTGGCGGCGATCCGCTCGTGGCCCGCGCAGTTCGGCACCTTCTTCAGCGACGAGGACGTGACCGCGGCCCGCAAGGTCGCGGTGCTCGGCTCCGTCGTCCGCGATCAGCTGTTCGGCGCCGGCGCCGATCCCACGGGAGAAATCGTTCGCATCAAGAACCAGCCGTTCCAGGTGATTGGCGTGCTCGCGAGCAAGGGACAGGCGGCGATGGGCCAGGACCAGGACGACACGGTCATCGTCCCCTTCACGACCGTCCAGAAGAAGCTGATGGGCGTGCAGCACGTGACCAACATCACGGTGTCGGCGGAGAACGGCGTGCCGCTCGACGGGCTGACCCAGCAGATTGCGGCGCTCCTGCGCACCCGGCACAAGCTGCAGCCGGGCGCCGACGACGACTTCCTGGTGCGCACGCTCGAGGAGATGGCCAGCGTGCTGACCTCGACCACGTCGACGATGACGTACCTGCTGGCGGGGATCGCGGCGGTCTCGCTCATCGTCGGCGGCATCGGCATCATGAACATCATGCTGGTGTCGGTGACCGAGCGGACGCGCGAGATCGGCCTGCGGCTCGCGGTCGGCGCGCGCGACGTGGACGTGCTGCTGCAGTTCCTCGTCGAGTCGATCGTGCTCAGCCTCGCGGGAGGCGCCATCGGCATCGCGCTCGGCTTCGGGATTTCCTACGGCGTCCAGCGCGTGATGCAGTGGTCCGCGATGGTGACGCCGTCGGCGGTGGCGATGTCGTTCGGCGTCGCCGCGGCCATCGGCGTGTTCTTCGGCTTCTACCCGGCGCGCAAGGCCGCGCGGCTGAACCCGATCGACGCGCTGCGGTATGAATGACGGCGCCAGGCGGTTGACGGCAGACGCCCACGGAGGCGGACACGGAATTGTCACCGGCGCGCGGCCAACTTCGATTCGACATGCCACGTCTGACTCTTTGGAGGCTATACCCATGGATCGTGTTCGAAAGATTGTCGTGACGGCGGGACTCGTCACCCTCATGTCGGCCGGCGCCGTGGCGCTCTTCGCGCAGGGGCAGCCGGGACGCGGCCCCGGAGGCGGCGCTGCGCCGTTCGGCCCCGGCGGCCCGGGCGGGCGCGGGTTCGCCGCGGGCTTCGCGCTCGGTCAGCTCGACCTGAGCGACGCGCAGAAGCAGCAGGTGCGCGACATCATGCAGCGTCACCGCGAGCAGTCGAATGGAACGATGCAGCGGATGCAGCAGGCGATGCAGGCGCAGCGTGCGGCCATCAACCAGGTGCCGGTGAACGAGGCGGCGGTGCGGCAGGCCGCGGCGACGCTCGCCGCCGTGCAGGCCGATGCGGCCGTCGAGGAAGCGCGGCTGCACGCCGACATCTTCTCGGTGCTCACCGTCGAGCAGCAGGAGAAGGCGAAGCAGCTCGAGGCGCAGGCACGCGCGCGCGGGCAGGAGCGGCGGCAGCGCGCGCCGCGACAGCCGAAGAGTCCCGTCTAGATTCTCAGTTGACGGTGGGCGTCCGCTCGGACGCCCACCCGATGCCGATCCTGACCGCGGCCAGCAGCTGGTCGCGGCAGACAGGCTTGGCGACGCAGGCCACCACGGCGTCGTGCATCGGCTCGTCGTGGGCCGCCGCCGGATCGCCGTTCGCCAGCACGACCGCCGTCTTGGGGCAGTGCTGGCGAATCATCTTCGCCAGCCAGACGCCGCTCGGCCCCGGCAGGTGCAGGTCGCAGATGGCGACCGTCGGGCGGTTGCTCGCCAGCATGCCGACCGCGTCGAACGCGTCGCACGCCCGCGCGACCCTGTAGCCTTCGTCCAGCAGGATTCGAGACCACACGTCGAGCACACCCGGTTCGTCGTCGACGATGAGGACCGTGTGTCTGGAGATGGCTCGTGTAACCATGGACATGGATGGGGTTGGAGGCGGCTACACTACCCGGGTAAGGGCAAAGCCGTCAGTACATTTGTGTACGGAGCGGCCGATTCCCGTGCATCGGATCACCATTCAGCCTGTTCGCCGCTGCATGCACTCGCACGCATGAGCCAGCAGGCGCGCGCGATCGAGGATGTCGATGCGTCCCCGGAGGTGCGCGACCGCGCCCTCGGCGCGCAGCTTGTTGAGCCCGACCGTGACCGCGTGACGCGGTCCGCCGACCACCTGGGCCAGCATGTCGTGCGTGATCTTGAGCGAGGACTCGCCGCTCTTCTCCGCCATCATCAGCAGCCACCGCGCGAGACGCTGGCGATGGGAGTGGAGGCGGGTGCACGCCACGAGGCTCGAGATTTCGACGAGCTGACGGCCGATGTGTCCGAGCACCTGCGTCCGCAGCGTGTTGTGCTCGTCGAAGACACGGCGCAGCGTCTCCACGGGCAGGCGGTACCCCGCCGACTCGAAGAGCGCGATGATGCGATGCGGATGCCGCGGAATGGCGATCACGCTGCTGACGCCGACCAGACCCTCGGTGCCGACGAGCGCGACCGCGACCTGGTGGCCGGTCCGCATGTCGCTGATCCAGCAGAACGCCCCCGTGTCGGGGAAGAACGCAATCGACACGGGTTCTCCTGGAGCGGCAAGCGTGTGCCCCGCGGGCACGACGACGTATTCCGCGTCAGAAAGGAGAATCGCCCGTTCACCCTCGGGCAGCTGAGCAAGGAGTCGATTTTTCAGGGCGCGTTATGAAGACGCATTCCGGGTTCGGGCAACCGGAGAATGCCACCTGCGTATGCGGGGCGTCGGTACAGGCATGTACATGTTTGACGCGGGTCCATCCCGTTTGGTTCAAGATTGTGTGAATCGAGACGTGCAGCGTCTCCAAGTGTAGTGTGTCCCGCAGCTCGGCGCATTGACGTGGATCAAGGCGCATGCGGTTCCGCGCGGCGTCTGCCGATTCACGCGACGCGTAACTCCCGTTCGATGAGCGAAAGAGATCTATTCGGGGACTGAATTCATCCGCTGTTCATCTGCTCGCGGCCGTATTTCAGTCCTGATGATGGCTTGGCGGCGCCCCGTTCACGTCGGGCGATGTAATGTGGATCAACTCGTGCGTCGCGCATTTGCGAGCTCGCGCGGCACGCGCGAGCTCTCGGCGCAACGTCACGTTCGCATCGAGGATGAGGCCCGCAGACCTCGGCGGGTTCGCTCGTCCGCTCAGGCGACTTCGCTGCCGCTCTTCGGGCGATCGATTTCCATGCCGTAGCGCAGGCGTTTGAGGTAGAGGCCCTTGCGCGACAGCCCCAGCAGCTTCGCCGCTTCGTCGACGCCGCTGGTCCTGGCGATCGCGGAGCTGAGCATGGCGCGCTCGAGGTGCTGGACGGCGGCACCAAGTGGCTGGTCGATGCGGACGACGATTTCGCTCGGGCCGAGCGGACGCTCGGTGGCGGGCACGGTGCGGCGCGAGGCGGCGATGTCGGCGGAGAGGTGCTCGGGCATCAGCACGGCGCCGGGCTCGGCGAGCGCCGCGAGGCGGCGCATCTCGTTGGCGATCTGGCGGACGTTGCCGGGCCAGCGGTAGAGGATCAGGTACTCCATCGTCTCCTCGGAGAGACTGAGGTCGCCGCGGCCCATCTCCCTGGCGAACTTCTGCAGGTAGTGATTCGCGAAGGCGGGGATTTCGACGCGGCGCTCGCGCAGGGGCGGGAGGTGGAGGCGCACGATGTTGAGGCGGTAGAAGAGGTCCTCGCGGAAGCGCCCCTGCGCGACGAGGGCATCGACGTCGGCGTTGGTGGCGGCGAGGACGCGGACGTCGACGTGGTGCGGATGCGTTTCGCCGATCGGATGGACCTCGCCGGACTCGAGGAAGCGCAGCAGCTTCGGCTGGACGTCGAGCGTGCTCTCGCCGATTTCGTCGAGGAAGAGGGTGCCGCCGGCGGCGGCGCGGATGACGCCGGCGAAGTTCTCGGAGGCGCCGGTGAAGGCGCCCTTGCGGTGGCCGAACAGCTGCGCGTCGAGCATCTCGCGCGGCGTGGCGCTGCAGTTGAAGGGGAGGAAGGTCCTGGCCGCGCGGGGCGAATAGCCGTGAATGAGGCGCGCGAGGACTTCCTTGCCGGTGCCGGTCTCGCCGGTGATGAGGACGGGGATGTTCGCCGCGGCCACGCGGCGGGCGGTGGAGAGGAGCGTCTGCATGTCCTCGGCGAGGAAGAGCGCGCCGGCCTGCTCTTCGATCGGCTCGGACGGCCACAGCGCGGCGCGGCTGCGTTCCTCCTGTCGCGCCTTTTCAAGTTCTACCGCCGCGCGCCCGATACGGAGTACGTCGGTCAGAACTATCGCGTCCAATGGTGAGGCTGAAACATCACACGACAACACCACAGATTTTCTGGACCCCGGAGCGTAGCCAAGGCGGAGTGCCATGCGCGTCTCGGTTCCGTTTGCAACGTCGCGAGGCACGTCGAGTTTTTCGGTGACCGACGCGTTCGAACGGCAGCCGGACAACCCAAGAACCGTCAGCAATTCAGCGCCGAGAAGTTTGGGGCTATACGCAAGGTCGAATGCCGAGGCGATGCAATTGATGAGAGATTTCGTAGGCTCCCGGTAAGCGCGACGCGCGGCATCGCGATCGGTACCCACCGTAGTGCCGTCGTCTATTTCCGAGCGGACGGACACGATCCCCTGACTTGTCCAAATTCGCTTGGCCCGTTCTTGCAATTGAACGGCAAGCCGCGGCATTTCGTTTCTGACGATTAGACCAACGGAATGGTGGAACTGCCCTTGAATGTCTGTGCTTTGCCTGATACCCCACGAGTCTGCCTGCTCAATCCGACGTGCGCATTCATCACGCCTGTCGAGGCGGTCGAGAGCCTGCGCGGCCAGCAGATGAATTGCGGCGTTGAAAGATTGATCCTTACGTGTGCTGGTCTGAGCTTCGACGGATTCAAGCCACCTCAACGCCGCCGTGTATTCGCGGCGCTTCAACAGCCACTTTGCCTTCGTCAGTGATGCCCACCTCTTGCCGTACCCGGCATCGGGCTCTGCAGAATCGTCCAGTACGAATCCCCCAAGCTCTAACGCCCTCGCGCACCTTTCCAAATCTCCATTTGCCAAGTAGACGCGAGCGAGAGCGTCGGCAGCATCCGCGTTCGCGGTCTTCGAAAGAATACCGGTCAGAGCCCGTTCAGCGACTTGCAAGTCGCCCATCAAGAATTGGAGGTAGCCGGACATTATCTCGGCTGCGAAACGATGTCGCACGCTGCCGTTGATTCTTGTCAGCGCAATCACGTCATGGACGTGCTCGAAAGCTTCTCTAAAGTTGCAGCGCAAACATGCGATGCAGCTTCGATTTACTGATGCATTGCCAAGAAGCCAAGCATTCGGTTCGGACTCAAGTAGAGAGGAAGCGATGTCGCAATGGCGTGTAGCCTCGTCGAGGTGGCCGCGCTGTCCCTCGAGCGTCGATACGCAGATGTGCAAGTAAGCAGTTGAAGCAGAAGCGCCGGCACGTGTGACCGCCGTGCGGACTTCACGCAACATCGCAAGTAGTGCATCGAGCGGTTGAGTGTCGATCGCGAGCCGGAGGAAATGCAGATAGGCCCAAGCCAAGCGCTCCGGAGCGTTGGCTTCACGTGCAAAGCGAACGCCCGCTTGCAAATGTCGCCAAGATGACTGGTGATCGCCGGCATACCCGCTAGCGATGCCGAGGGTTGTTTCGAGTTGCGATCTGATGCTCGGAGCTAGCTTTTCGGCGTCGATTTTCGAAATTGGCGATGCAGCCGATTTGTCGCCGGTTAGTTCTATGGCGTACGCCAACAGGACTCTGAGGTTTGGGTCGAGCTCGGCTGGGTTGCCGGATCGCGTCGATTTATCGATGAACTCGCGGAACTGCCCTTTGCGCACCAGTGCGAGCGCGTCCTGATAGGTCATGCGGCTCATCCCCCGAGAGGATGTTGCCGCATGCGGCAACATCATCGATTGCGCGGACGAAATACTAGTCGGCGGCGGTTTGTATCTACAACAGAATCAGCCTGAAGTCGATCAATTAATGCGTCGCCGATCTGCTCGAAGGCGTAGCTGTGAACGTCGCTGAATGCGCATGTTTTGATGGAATAGGCTGTCAAAACCCCCAGCAGATGATCATTCTGGATCAAGGGTGTGCACAGAACACTTCGCAACGGCGGCTCAAAAAACTCAGAAAGGTTCGCCAAGTCGAGGGAAGCGTCCGCATTCTGAGATGGTCGTCGGTTCGCAGCGGACCACCCTGTGACTCGTTCACCCATCGGAATCGAGAGACCCGAGAGTAGACGACTCGAGTCACCGACCGCGTGTTTGCACACCAGCGCATCTGTTGCGACATCGTACGTGTAGAGTGCGCAGACGAGGGCAGGCGTCACTTGACGCAAACATTGTGCGGCCGACTGAATCGCTTCCTCTATCGACGGGGAGCGCAGAACTTTCTCGCGGTGCGCAATCAACAGCGCATTTTCCGCAGCGTTAGCCCTGATGTGTCGCAAAGACGCGAAGTGATCCGTATCGAGCGTGTCGGCGGCAATCACCACAGTTGGCGACACGCTCTCAACGGCTTCGGCTGCTGCCGGCGCAATGTCGAAATACGCCTCGGTGAACGCATCAACAATCAGCGGGTCATAGATCGTACCGCGCCGCTCTTTGAGGATCTCGAACGCTTCTGTGACGGTCAGGCGCGGCCGATATGGGCGGTCGGACGTGAGCGCGTCAAAGCAATCGACGACGGACAAAATGCGAGCGCCGATCGGAATGTCGGTACCTGCGATGCCTGCTGGATAGCCCGAACCATCCCAGTTTTCGTGGTGATGCCTAACGATGGGAACAACGGGATACGGAAACCTGACCGATGAAAGCAAGTCAGCACCGAGATCAGCGTGCCGCTTCATCTTGTCGAATTCTGCAGGAGTTAGTTTTCCAGGCTTGTTGAGAATGTGTTCTGGGATTGCGAGCTTGCCCATGTCATGCAGCAATGCGGCAGCTTCGATCGCCTTGAGTTGTTTTTCTTCGTTGACGCCCACTCGTCTCGCGAGTTGCACCGCGTAGCTCTGAACGCGCCGAATATGACCATGCGTAATCTGGTCTTTCGCATCGACGGCCATCGCCAGAGCCTCGATTGTCGAAAGGTACATGTCGTTGAGCTGCGACACATGTCGATTCGCGTCTTCCAGGCGACCCATCGACGTCCGAAAAGTGGCGTACGAAATCAGGAGCAGTGGAACAATGATGCTGAGAACAGTTAGGTCAATGCGAGCTGCGTAGCTCACGAGCAATATCGCAACGGAACTGCCGACGAAATAGTTGATTCCAAAACCTGCGAAATGACTCACCCAGATGGACGCCGCCGAAAGGTCCTTTTCTCCGGCCACAGCCTGGGCCACGAGCCACGTGTTCGTCAGAAAATACAGCAGGGCGAAAACAAATAGCGGCAGGACGAGTTCTCGTAGTTCGTGCTCGTGGACGCCGCCGGGCGCTACATGCGCTAAGGCAAAAAAGGTCGTTGCGGCGGTCCAGAACGCGATCGATGGCGCCGCCACGTTAAACAGAATTCGTCGAAGCGACTGTGTGGACTTGTTAAGCCAGAAAGATATGACCAGGGCGTCGAGAACAACCGTAAGCGTTCCCGCCGATGGCCCGAACATCAGTGCTGACGCGAAAACGAAAGTCTCAGATACAGAAAATCTTGCTGAGAGAGACGGAACTTTGACGGTGAAAGATCCCGTCAACAAGGTAAGGACCGCCAGGGTGAACCATTCAAACCCTGGAGGAGACTGGATGGTGGCCGCAAGCGATTTTGCGATGATCGCTAGACCGCAAGCGATGACGACTCCCAAGTAAGTGGAGTGCCGCCATCTGTTTGTGTTGATATTTCGCGACATCTGGAGACTGGAGAGCTCAGGTCGCCTTATCGGTGTATTCGCCCCAAACGATTAGTAGGCTGCATTTACCGACCAAATCGTGATTGATCGCCGAAACCGTTGTCGATGCCCAGCTACTCGCCCCAAATGATCAGTCGCTGCATTCTGTGCTCCAATCTAGAACAACGTGCCACACGTGCTGTTCGGACCCCCGATTCGCTGAGGGTTCACGAACCGCTAATCGGCCCTCGCTATTCGCCCCAGATGATCAGTCGCTGCATTGCCTCTGCTCCAGAATTGCGGTTATTCGCCCCAAACGAGAGTTTCGCCCCAGACCAGCGTGTCTGCCCACACTAGGGTGTCGGCCCAGACCAGCGTGTCGGCCCAGACGAGCGTGTCGGCCCAGACGAGCGTGTCCGCCCAGACGAGCGTGTCGCCCCAGATGAGCGTGTCGCCCCAAACTAGGGTGTGAGACGAAAGACTCGACGCCGTCCATTGACGCTGGCCCTGCGCGCTCCACTGGCGGTTCGCCACGGGGCTGGCTGCGAATGCGATGCGGCCGGGGCTAATCGATTCGCCGCTGATTGACGTCGAGAAATTCGCCGTTCCTTCGCCAAGCGTCAGCGACGCGAGCACGTTGAGGCTCCCTGCGCCCTCGCGCACCGCGCCCACGCCGGGCATCCGCTCCGCGCCGAGCTGCAGCAGCGCCCGAATCGACTCCGGGCTCGTCTTCCCGTTCCGCTGTTCCAGCAGCAGCGCCGCCGCGCCCGCCACCACCGCCGACGACATGCTCGTCCCCGACAGCTCCAGCCGCGCCTCCGCGCCGCTGCCGACCACCAACTCCGGGTGCGCCTGCGCGATCGCCGCGTTCGGCGCCAGCAGGCCCCGGATCCGGTTGCCGGGCGCGACCAGGTCCGGCTTCACCAGCCGGTCGATCATCGTCGGCCCGCGCGAGCTGTAGCTCGCCATCACGTCGTCGCTGCGGAACGGCGTCCCCTTGGTGTTCACCGCGCCAGCGGTGATCGCGTAGGGGCAGTTGCCCGGAGACGTCACGCCGCCGAGAATCTCGCGCCCGTCCGCCGTCTTGCCGAAGTTCCCCGCGGCCGCGACGGTGACGATGTTGGCGCGCCACGCGCGCTCGATGGCCTGGCACACCGGGTCGTCGCGCCACGACTGCTCGATCGGCGCGCCCAGCGAAAGGTTGATGACGTCGATGTGGTAGCGCTGGCGGTTGGCGACGACCCAGTCGATTCCCTCGATGAGGTCGCTGACGTGGCCGGAGCCGTCGGCGCCCAGCACCTTGACGCTGACGACGTGCGCGTCCGGCGCGAGGCCGCGGCCGTTGCCCGCCATCTCGCCGGCGCCCGCGATAATCCCCGCGAGGTGGGTGCCGTGACCGTACTCGTCCCTGCCCGTGCCCTGCGGGTCGATCATGTCCACCCGCGCGCTCACCTGGCCGCGCAGCTGGGGCACGACCGTCACGCCCGAGTCGAGCAGCGCGACGCCGACGCCCTTGCCGGTGACGCCGTGCCGGCCGGGACCGAAGCCGCCCGTCCACGCCTGATCGGCGCCGGTGGCCACGTCGGTGACCGCCATCTGCCCGCGCATGACGTGATCGCCGGAGAGGTGCGGGATGTCGGCGTCGGAGGCGAGCTCGTCGAGCCGCCCTGCCGGTACCTCCAGGACCGCGCCGCTCGTCAGCGCGCGCCGGACCTTCAGCCCGTGGCGCGCCGCGATGGCCGCGACCCGGTCCGACGTGCCGCTGACGATCACCGTCGTCGGCGTCGCGTCGCCCGCATCCAGATGGCGCTGGAGATCGTCTGAGAGATGCGCCCGCTTGCCCTGCGCATCCGCCCCGGAGACCGCCGTGAAAAGAACCGCGGCACCCGTCAGGGCCAGCCGCGCCGCTCGCAGCATCCATTCATTTCCGGATGCTGCGGTGTTCTCCGCCTGCGCCAGCGTGTTTCGGCGCGACGGGCCGTGCGTCGCCATGGGTCGTACCTCTATCGGGCCCGGTGTTCCGGTGCCCGGTGCGGGCGGTTCGTAAAGCCGGGCGAGCGACCCGGCGGTGGATCGATCAGCGCGTCAAAGGACGCTGGTCGAAGGAGGCCTGCGCGGCCGAGGCGGGAAACGCCTGCGGGCGGAAGCCGAGATCGTGAAGCGATTCGACGAGCACTCGTTGTGAGCCGCCGATGGTCCGAATCGTCTGCAGCCGGCCCTCGCGGATCCGGTTGTAGATGGTCCGGCGGGATACGTTGAGCAGTACCGCCGCCTGATCGATCGAGACGCTTCTACCGAGTCTGGGTTCGAGGGTGTTCACTGGGGTTGTCGGGGTCGCTGCGCTGTCCATGGACACCTTTTTGCCCTCCGTGCCCCTCAACAGTGGCAGGAGCGGTGCCAGCAAGCTGTGCAGAGGTGTGCGTGCAATTTAAGGTGTTGACGGCAAATGAGTTAAATGGGCAGAGTGTGCCATGTGTGCGGATACGCCGATACCCTGGGCAGAGCCAGCCCGTTGTCCCGCACCAATGCTTGAGCCGGCTCGCAAGGGGCGGTAACGACGGACGCGTGTGCAACGGACGTGCTTTGCACGTGGTTTTTCGGGGGTTTGGGTATCCATCCCGCGGGCCGTTTGCACGGCCAATTTCTTGGCCGGGCGTGCAGAATTTAACTACCTTATGAACGTTCGACTTTTCGGCGTCCTGATCACCGCGGGCATCCTCGCGGCGGGATTTGTTTTCTGGCGATCGACCACAACTCCGGATGACGCCGCGCCCGCCATCACCGTCTCCGACGTCCCGAGCCGCGGCGGCCAGATTGTCACGTCGGGCCGCGCGGGCCCGCGCACCTTCAACCGCCTGATTGGCCAGGAGCAGTTCTCCCAGGTCCTCAGCATGCTCACGCAGGGGCGGCTGGTGCGCGTCAACTACCAGACCTTCGAAGTCGAGCCGTGGCTCGCGGAGAAGTGGGACGTCTCGGCCGACGGCCTGACCTACACGTTCCACCTGCGCCCCGGCGTCACGTGGTCCGACGGCGTCCCGTTTACGTCCGAGGACGTGCTGTTCTCGGTGCAGGCGATTTTCGACGCGAAGAGCGAGAGCTTCATCGCCGACACGCTGAAGGTCGAAGGGAAGCCGATCGCCGCCTCGGCGCGCGACGCGGCGACCGTCGTCATCACCTTTCCCGAACCGTCGGGGCCGGGGCTGCGGCTGCTCGACAGCCTGTGGATCGTGCCGAAGCACAAGCTCGAAGGCGCGCTGAAGGCCGGCACGTTCGCCAGGGCGTGGGGGACCGACACGCCGCCGTCCGACATCGTCGGCATGGGCCCGTTCGTCCTGCGCGAGTACGTGCCGAACCAGCGGCTGATCTTCGATCGCAACCCGCGCTACTGGCGCAAGGCGGCCGACGGCACATCGCTTCCGTACCTCGATCGCATCGTCTACGAAATCATCCCGGACCAGGACGCGGAGCTGCTGCGCCTGCAGTCGGGCGATCTCGACCTGACGCAAAGCGAGCTGCGGCCCGACGACTACGTGCCCGCCAGGCGCGCCGAGGACAAGGGGACGCTGAAGGTCGCCGAGGTCGGCCTCTCGCCGCAGGCGGACTCCTTCTGGTTCAACCTGAAGCCCGAGGCGTGGAAGGGCGATCCGCGCTTCGCGTTCGTGCGCCGGCCCGAGTTCCGCCAGGCGATTTCCTACGCGGTCGATCGCGAGAAGTTCGCCGAGAACGTCTTCCTCGGCGCGGCCGTCCCCATCTGGGGGCCGATCACGCCGGGCAACACGCTGTGGTTCTGGCCCGACGTGCCGCGCTACTTCCACGACGTGAACAAGGCCAAGGCGCTGCTGAAAGGCCTCGGCCTCGAGGACCGCAACGGCGACGGCGTCGTCGAGGACGCGCAAGGGCACGAGGCGCGCTTCACCGTGATCACGCAGCGCGGCATCGGGTGGTTCGAGCGCGGGCTCGCGGAGCTGCGCACGCAGCTGGCGCAGGTCGGCATCGCCCTCGAGGCGGCGCCGCTCGAGAACGCGACGATGAACCAGCGGATGGTGAAGTCGGACTACGAGGCGATGTATACGCGGTTCGGCAGTACCGACGTCGATCCCGCCTCGCAGCTCGACATGTGGCTGAGCAACGGCGACGCGCACTTCTGGCACTTCGGCGACACCAGCCCCGAGCCGTGGGAGGCGCGCATCGACGCGCTGATGAAGGAGCAGATGGCGACGCTCGACCAGGGGCGCCGCAAGGCGATTTTCAACGACGTGCAGCGCATCTTCGCCGAGAATCTGCCGGTGATCTACTTCGCCACCCCGCGCATGTACTACGCCTACAACGCGCGCGTGCAGGGCGTGAAGCCGTCGGTGCTGCGGCCCGTCGCGCTCTGGAACGCGGACATGCTCAGCGTCCGGCAGTCCGGCACGCGGTAACAGGCGTGGGGCGCTTCTTCGTTCGACGCCTGGCGTTCGCGCTGCTGCTGGTCGTCGCAGTCTCGTCCTCGGCGCTCCTGCTCACGCGTCTGGCGCCGGGCGACATGACGTCGGAGCTCGGCCTGCGCGCCCGGCCGGAGGAGGTCGCGCGCACGCGCGCGCGGTTCGACCTCGATCGCAGCCCCGCCGCGCAGCTCGGTGGATGGGCGCTTCGCGCCGCGCGCTTCGACTTCGGCGAGTCGTTTCTCTACAGCCGTCCGGTCGGCGGCCTCATCCGCCGCGCCGCCGGGAACACCGCCGTGCTCGCGCTGGCCGCGCTCGCCATCGCGACGCTCGCCGGCATCCCGCTCGGCATCATCACCGGCAGCCGCCGGGGCGCGCTCGCCGGCGCCATTCGCACGGCCTCGCTCGTCTGCCTCTCGATCCCCCCGCTCCTCACCTCGCTCCTGCTGCTCTTCATCGCGTCGCGCACGGGATGGCTGCCCACGGGAGGCATGACGTCGGTTGACGCGGTCGATGCGGGGTGGTTGGCGTGGATGCTCGACGTGGCGCGGCACCTGCCGCTGCCGGCGCTGGCGCTGGCGCTGCCGCTGGCGGCCACCTTCGAGCGGCTGCAGGCGCAGGCGATGACCGAGACCATTCACCAGCCGTTCGTCGTCGCCGCGCTGGCGCGCGGCGTCAGGGGGCGGCAGCTGCTGATCGATCACGCGTGGCGCGCGTCGCTGCGGTCGATGTGCGCGATTTACGGCCTGGCGATCGGCGCGCTGCTCTCGGGATCGTTCGTCGTCGAGTACGTCACCGCGTGGCCGGGGCTCGGCCGACTGATGTACGAGGCGCTGCGCGCGCGGGACGTCTATCTCGTGGCGGGTTGCGCCGCGATGGGCGGCGTCTTCCTGGCCTTCGGCAGCGTGGTGTCAGACCTGCTGCTGTTTGCCGCCGACCCGCGCGTGCGCGAGGGCCAGACCGCGTGAAGACCGCGGGCCGCGTGCTCCTCATGGCGATCGTCCTGGTCGCCGCCGCCGCGCCATGGCTCGCGCCGAATTCACCCGACCGTCAGTTCGACGGCTATCTCTTCGCGCCGCCGACGCGCGTGCACGTCGCCGGAGCCGGTGGCGGCGCGTATTTCTACCCGATGCGCATCGTGAGCCGCCTCGAACGCCGCTTCGAGGAGATGCGCGACCGCCCGGTCGCCCTCGCGTGGTTCGACGGCCGCCTGCTCTCGAGCGCCGACGAACAGGCGCCGCTGCTGCTGCTCGGCGCGGATTCGTACGGGCGCGACATCTTCTCCCGGCTGCTCTACGGCTCACGCGCCTCGCTCGGCCTCGCCGTCCTGGCCACGCTCGCCGCGATGCTGTTCGGCGCCGCCATCGGCGGCGTGGCCGGTTTCGCCGGCGGCACCATCGACGAGGCGCTGTCGCGCTTCTCGGATTTCGTGCTGGTCCTTCCCGCCATTTACGTGGTGCTCGCCCTGCGGGCGGTGATGCCGCTCGTGCTGCCGCCCGGGCGCGTGTTCGCGCTCCTCGTCGGCATCTTTGCGCTGGTCGGATGGCCGATCGTGGCGCGCGGCGTGCGCGGCATCGTCGCGTCGGAGCGCGAGCGCGAATACGTGACCGCCGGCCGGGCACTGGGCGCGGGGCCGCTGCGCCTGCTGGGGGTGCACCTGCTGCCGGCCACGCGCGGATACCTGTCGACGCAGGCGACGCTGCTGCTGCCGTCGTTCATCCTCGCGGAAGCGACGCTCTCGTACGTCGGTCTCGGCTTTCCCGACACCGTGCCGACGTGGGGCACGATGCTGCACGACGCATCCAACGTGGCGCTGGTCGCCGACGCGCCGTGGATGCTCGCGCCCGCCGCGGCTATCTTCCTCGTCGTGCTCGCGGTGAACCTCCTTGTTCAGGGAAGCGGGCGCAGCCCTGTACAATTGGAGCCATGAGCTCCAAGAGGTTCGCCGGCGTCTTCACCCCCATCGCGACCCCGTTCACCAGCGAAGATGCGCTCGACGAGAAGGCGCTCGCCAGCAACGTCAGGCGCTGGATGACGACGCCGCTCACCGGGCTCGTCGTGCTCGGCTCCAACGGCGAGGCGCCGCAGCTCGAAGAGGAGGAAGCCGACCGCGTCATCGAGATCGTCCGCGCGGGCGTGCCGAAGGATCGGCCGCTCATCGTCGGCACCGGACGCGAGTCGACGAAGGCCACCATCGCCGCGACGCAGCGCGCCGCGGACCTCGGCGCCGATGCCGCGCTCGTGCGGACGCCGTCGTTCTTCACGTCGCAGATGACGAGCGAGATTTTCATGCGCCACTACGCGGAGGTGGCCGACGCGTCGCGCATCCCGGTCCTGCTCTACAACGTCACGATGTACACCGGCGTGACGCTCGGCGCCGATGCGGTCGAGCAGCTGTCGGCCCACCCGAACATCGTCGGCATGAAGGAATCGGGGAACGACCTGCTCTACATCACCGAGTGCGTGAACCGGACGCCCGACGACTTCACCGTGCTCGCCGGCTCGGCGACGACGCTGTTCCAGTCGCTCTGCGCGGGCTGCGACGGCGCGGTGCTGGCGCTGGCGGCGCTGCTGCCGGATGAGTGCGTGGAGATGGTCAAGCTCGTCAAGGAGAACCGGATCGCCGAGGCGCGCGCGCTGCAGCGCAAGCTGACGCCGCTCGCGCGGTCGATCGGCGGCGGCTTCGGGATCACGGGGCTGAAGGCGGCATTGGATCTGCTTGGATTCAACGGCGGTCTGCCGCGTCCGCCGCTGCGGCCCGCCTCGAAGCCGATCGTGGAGACGATCCGGGGGCAGCTGGATGCGCTGGGAGTATTGCCGGTTCGGGTGTAGGCGGACCTGAAGGTCCGCCTCTACGTCTATGAGATTGCCACTCCTTGTCGTTGCCCTCTGTCTCGCCGCGTGCGCGACCAATCCTGCGACCGGCAAGCGTCAGATCAACCTGATGAGCGAGGCGCAGGAGATTTCGGCGGGGCAGGAAGCCGACGCGCAGGTCAAGAAGGAGATGGGCGTCTACAGCGACGCCAATGTCCAGGATTACGTCAACGGCGTCGGGATGAAGCTCGCGAAGCTCTCCGAGCGTCCAAACCTGCCCTGGCACTACTCGGTTGCGGATACGCCCGCCGTCAACGCCTTCGCGCTGCCGGGCGGGCCGATCTACATCACGCGCGGCATCCTCCCGTTTCTCAACGACGAAGCGCAGTTGGCCGGGGTGCTCGGGCATGAAACCGGGCACGTCACCGCGCGGCACGCGGCGCAGCAGTACACGCGAGCGGTCGGCGGCACCGTAGGCCTGGTGGCGCTCAGCATCTTCGTCCCCGGCGCGCAGCAGTTCGGCGGCCTGGCGGAACAGGGCCTGGGCGTGCTCTTCCTGAAGTACGGCCGCGGCGACGAGCTGCAGGCCGATCAGCTGGGCGCTCGCTACGCGGCGCGCGGCAACTGGGATCCGGCCGCCGTGCCCGAGATGCTGACGACGCTCGGCCGCCTCGATGAAGCGTCGGGACAAAGCAAGGGTGTGCCGAACTGGCTCGAAACGCACCCCGATCCGCTCACGCGCGTGAAGGACATCCAGGCGTCCGTGCAGGAGCTGTCCGCCGGCCGCACCGATCTCGAGCGCAACCAGGAGGCGCTGTTCCGCGCCGTGGACGGTATCATCTACGGCGACAACCCGGACCAGGGCATCGTCCGCGGCGCCGCGTTCCTCCATCCGCCGCTCCGCTTCCGCATCGACTTCCCGAGCGGGTGGGACATCGAGAACAGCCCCGAGCAGGTCGTCGCGAAGGCGCCGGGCGCCGATGTCTACATGCTGCTCGAGCAGGTGGAGATGCCGCGCGGCAACGGCGCCGAGAACATCGCGCGCGCGTCGATGCAGAACGCCGGCTTCCGCATCGCCAGCGGCAGCCGCCAGCAGATCAACGGGCTCGACGCCTTCATCGGGCTCTACCAGGGCTCGCTCCAAGGCCTCGGCAACGTGACGATGCGCGCGGCGCACATCGTCCACAACGGCAACGTCTATCTCGTCGCCGGCTTCAGCGCGCCGAACGTGTTCGAGCCGCTCGATTCGTCGATCCTCTCGAGCATCCGCTCGTTCAGGCCGCTCTCGGCCGCCGAAGCCGAGGCCGTCCGTCCCAATCGCGTCGACATCTACGTCGTCCGCCAGGGCGACTCCTGGCAGTCGATCGCCGAGCGCTCGGGTGGCGTCGTCAAGCCGGCGACGCTGGCGATCATGAACGGCGCGGAGCCGAATTCGCAGCCCGTGGTCGGCAAGCGGATCAAGATCGTGGTGGCAGGGTAGCCGTGAAAGCCGGCCATGCCGTTCTCCGCGGTCTGGGCGCGCTCGCCGCGCTCGTCTTCGCCTTCTTCGCGTACATCTACCTGACGCTGCCCGACGTCCGCGTCCTGGCGTCCACCAATCCGAAGACGACCGCCTTCCGGGAGCTGCGCGAGCGCGAAGCCGCACAGGAGGGCAAGCAGATCCGTCATTACCAGGTGTGGGTCCCCTACTCGCGCATCTCGCAGAACCTGAAGCGCGCCGTGCTCGTCGCCGAAGACGATGCCTTCTGGCAGCACGAGGGGATCGACATGGAGCAGCTGAAGATTTCGATCCAGAACGACATCAAGGGGCAGGCAATTCGCGGCGGCAGCACCATCACCCAGCAGCTGGCGAAGAACCTCTACCTGTCGCCCTCGCGCGACCCCGTCCGCAAGCTGCGCGAGCTGATCATCGCGCGTCGTCTCGAAGCAGAGCTGTCAAAGGCACGCATCCTCGAGATCTACCTGAACGTGATCGAATGGGGCGACGGCATCTGGGGCGCCGAAGCCGCGGCACGCAGCTATTTCGGCTCGTCGGCCGCCGCGCTGAGCGCGGACCAGGCGGCGCTGCTCGCCGGCGCGATCATCAACCCGCGCGTCTATAGCCCCGCGCATCCGAACGCACGGCTGCTGCGCCGCCAGCGCATCATCCTGTCGCGCATGGGCGGCTACGTGCCGCCGGCGGCCGTCCCGGTCGTCAACACCGAGCCGCAGCCGAGCGACGGCACCACCGGCGAAGCGGCCGCGCCCCCACCGACCGATGCCGCCGAACCCGTCGCCGAGCCCGACCCGGCTCTGCCCACGCCGCAGCCCGAACCTGTTGAGCCTGCTCAGCCAACGGAGCCACCCCAGCAATAGCCCGTAATGGTCGAGTGCAGTCCGGCGCCTCCGGTGCCGAGATCACCGTACGAACGGCAACAGCGGGTTCGTCATCGTTACGCATCCGCTTGCGCTTTTCATGGCGAGTCCGTACATTAAGCGCGGCTCGTTCTCCGTAACTCAAACAGTTGAAACGGATTTGATCAACTACACCGAGCGGATTTCGCTGCTCATGGAAGATGTCGTGTCGAGGGTCCCCACCCTTTCGTTCATCGACATGAGCAAGGTGCTGGTCTTCGCGCGCGGCGGCCGGACGCACGCGGAGGGCGCGTACGCCACGTGCCACTGCATCAGCCTGCCGCCGAGCGAGCCCGGCTATTACTTCTGGCGTGACCGGAAGACCGGAAAGCTGACGCGCCGCTCGGAGTGGTTCGTCACCAGGTCGCCGCAGGTGACGATCGGGACGCAGTCGATCGACTACATGGTCTCGTTCGCGCTGCCGCGCTTCTGCGATCAGCAGCTGTCACGCTCGCGCAAGCAGGTGCACTACGCGGGCGGCCCGAACTGGATCGCGAAGCTCGATACGATCATCCACGAGCTCTATCACATCGATCCCGAGCGCCCGGGCATCCGCCGGATGGAACGCGCCGACGGCACCTTCGCGGCCAATTGCCACGGCGACCGGTTCTTCGAGGACGTCGTCGACATGGTCCGGCAATATCTCGACTCGAAGCCCGACCCGGCGACCTACGAGTTCCTGCAGTATTCCTTCGAGGAGCTGACGGAGAAGTTCGGCGGGATCGTCGGCACGACGTTCCGCTCGTTCCCGTCGTATCCGCAGCGCTTCACGGAAGTCGTCAACCCGCAGCCCGCGCCGCCGGCGGAGATGGAAGGGTGCCGCGTGGATCCGGTGAAGACGCCGCGCGTGGCGACGCGCTTCACCGAGGACGACATCGTCGTGCGGCAGTTCATGCCGACGACGTCGCGCGCGCTCGTTCGCAAGGGGAAGTTCTGCGCGGCGTGATCGCCACGAAGCGCACGAAGAACGCGAGCCACGAAGAACACAAAGAGCACCAAGATTAAGAGCACAAAGAGGAAAACGATTTTTTCTTCCTTGTGCTCTAGAACTTCGTGTTCTTTGTGATCTTTGTGGCCCCCGCCTCTGTGTTCTCTGTGGTAATCCTCCGGGCGCCGACGAAGCGCATCGACCAGTAATTCGCGGTGAAGCGCTCGACACGCACGACGCCCTGCGAGCTCGGCGCGTGGACGAACTGATCGCCGCCGATGGCGACGCCGACGTGCGACGCGCCGCGGCTCACGGTCTCGAAGAACACCAGGTCCCCGGGCATCACCTCACGCAGATCGATCCTGCGGCCCGCGTCGTACTGCTCGCGCACCTCGCGCGGCAGGCGGACGCCGTTCTGCGCGAACACCCACTGGACGAACCCGCTGCAGTCGAACCCCGACGGGTCGCTGCCACCATTCCGGTACGGAATACCCCTGAGCATCATCGCCGTGGAGACGATGGCAGTCGGCGCGGCCGGCGCGGGCGGCACGACCACGGGCGGCCCGACGGGAACCGGAGGTGCGGCCGACGGTGGAGGCGGAGCGCCGGGGAAGGGACGCGGCCGAGGAGGGCCGCCGGTGGAGGCACA
Organism: Vicinamibacterales bacterium; assembly: GCA_035571515.1. Classification (GTDB taxonomy): domain Bacteria; phylum Acidobacteriota; class Vicinamibacteria; order Vicinamibacterales; family UBA2999; genus Gp6-AA40. The sequence continues at coordinate 7,537 of DATNCQ010000134.1, read as the reverse complement.
GGCGGCCGCGGAGAGGGCGATCAGCACGAGGGCCGCGGGTCGCAGCCGGCCCCGAGCGAGGTCCAGAGTTCCCTTCAACCACTCGTATTGTAACCGCCTAACCCCTTTCGTTACTTGGTTTTTGGGCACCGCCGATTCTTGACACCTCGTCCGCCGTCCGGCATCATTGTTCACGAGTATGGAGCAGGCGCTCCTTCTGAACGCATCGTACGAACCTCTCAAGGTCGTTCACTGGCAGAAGGCGATTACGCTCTGGTGCCAGGGAAAAGTGGAGGTGATCGCGCATCACGAGCGCGAGATAAGGACGGTTTCGGTCAGTTTCAAGCTGCCCTCCGTCATCCGCCTCCTCCGCTTCGTCAGGATAAAACGCCGGTTCGATTACGTCCCCTTCTCACGCGCGAACATCTACGCGCGGGACAACCACACCTGCCAATACTGTAACGATCCGTTCCCGACCTCCGAGCTGACGTTCGATCATGTCGTGCCGGTGGCGCATGGGGGCCGCAAGGACTGGGAGAACATCGTCACGTGCTGCGTGATGTGCAACCGGAAAAAGGGCGGCCGGACCCCGGCCGAGGCGGGGATGCGGCTGCAGCGGCACCCGCGACGGCCCGATTCGGCGCCGGCGATCCGCATCACGGTCGGACTCCGCAATGCTCCCGAGAGCTGGCGCGATTACCTCTACTGGAACATGGAGCTCGACGACTCCTAACCGACCGTTGACGAATTTACGAATGTACGAATGTACGAATGGACGAACCTGCATTTTGCAATTCGTAATTTCGTAATTTCGTAAATTCGTCAATACTCTCGCAGTGCCCGCGACAGTGAGCTCCGTGTTGCCCGATCGCGCGGTCGGCCGCGGCCGCGTCACCATCACCGGCTCCGACTTTTCCGTCGGCGATACGGCTGAAGTCATGCTGCGCGATACGCCCGCCCGCATCGCGTTCGCGTCGAGCCGCCGGCTCGTCATCACGATTCCCGACGAGATGGAAGGCGGCCGCGTCCCTGTGCTGCTCGGCGACAGGACGATCGGCCAGGTCACGATCGGGTCGGTATGGGCCACCGGCCTTCACCAGGTGGACAACCCGGTGTTCGATCGGTCGGGCAACCTGTTCGTGACCTACAGCGGGTCGCGCGGGCAGGAGTCGCCCATCTCCATCTTCCGCGTCACGCCGGAGGGGACGCGCGAGCCGTTCGCCTCGGGCATCGTCAACGCGACGTCGATGGCCATCGGACCCGATGCGAAGCTCTACGTTTCGAGCCGGTTCGAGGGCGCGGTCTACCGCGTGGCGCCGGATGGCACACCGGAACAGGTCGCGACGGACCTCGGCGTCGCGTGCGGCATCGCGTTCGACCCGGACGGCTGGATGCTGGTCGGCGACCGATCGGGGACGATCTTCCGCGTGCGCGACGGCCGCGCCACCGCGTTCGCGACCCTTCCCGCGAGCGTCGCCGCGTTTCATCTCGCGATGAGCCCGGAGGGCGACCTCCACGTCACCGCGCCGACGCTCGGCACCTACGATCCCATCTACAAGATCGACCGGCGAGGGACGGTCACGACGATCGCCTCGTCGCTCGGGCGGCCGCAGGGGTTGGCCTTCGGTCCCGACCGCGCGCTGTACGTGATCGACGCGCTCGCCGGTTCGAGCGGTCTCCACCGGCTCGAGGCCGACGGCTCGTTCACACCGGTCGTCGCCGGCGCGACGCTCGTCGGCGTCGCCTTCGGTCCCAGCGGCGAGCTGGTCGTCGCCTCGAACGAAACCGCCTACCGCTTCGAATAACCGCGAAGACGCGAAGGGCGCGAAGATTATGTTTTTCCTTCGTGAACTTCGCGACCTTCGTGGTTGAATTCCTCCGCATGTCACACCTGTTCGCGCGCAAGCCGATTGCCGACCTGCAGCCGGGGCCGGAGGGCGCGCAGTCGTTGAAACGCGTTCTCGGCGCGGGCGACCTGATCATGCTCGCCATCGGCGCCGTGATTGGCGCCGGCATCTTCGGCGCCATCGGCACCGCCGCCGCGGGCCAGACGGGGCCGGGCGGCGAGGTCGTTCGCTACGGCGCCGGCCCCGCGCTCGTGTTCTCGTTCGTGCTGCTCGGCGCCGCGTGCGCGCTCGCCGCGCTCTGCTACGCGGAGCTGGCCGCGATGATCCCGCAGGCGGGAAGCGCCTACGCCTATTCCTACGCGACGCTCGGCGAGCTGGTCGCGTGGATCATCGGCTGGGACCTGATCCTCGAGTACGCGGTCGGCAACGTCGCGGTCGCCATCTCCTGGGGCGACTATTTCACGACGCTGATGCGCGGCGCGGGCGTCCAGCTGCCGGCCTTCCTGACGACGGGCTATCGCACGGCGCTCCTCAGCTCGGACGCGGGCATTCACGGCCTGCTCGACACCGCACCGCGCATCGCCGGCGTGCCGCTCCTGATCAACGTGCCGGCGTTCGGCATCGTGATGCTGATCACGTGGCTGCTGCTGCGCGGCGCGCGCGAGAGCTCCACCGCGAACAACGTCATGGTGGTGATCAAGCTGCTCGCGCTCGGCCTCTTCATCGCGGTCGGCCTGCGCAACATTCACCCGGAGAACTACGAGCCGTTCGCGCCGAACGGCTTCACCGGCATCCACCAGGGCGCGGCGATCGTCTTCTTCGCCTACATCGGGTTCGACGCCATCTCCACGGCGGCGGAGGAAACGCGCGACCCGCAGCGCAACCTGCCGCTTGGCATCCTGGGCGGCCTGGCGATCTGCACCGTCATCTACGTGATCGTGGGGGCGGTGCTGACCGGCATGGTGCCGTATCAGCAGCTCGCCGTCGCGGATCCGCTCGCCCGCGCGCTGCAGCTGGCCGGCTATGCCGGGGCGGGCTGGGTCGTCGCGCTCGGCGCCGCGGTGTCCATGTCCGCGGTGCTGCTCGTGTTCCAGTACGGCCAGCCGCGCATCTTCTTCGCGATGGCGCGCGACGGCCTGCTGCCGCAATGGGCGGCGCGCGTCGACAAGCGAACGCGCGTCCCTTACACCACGACCCTCATCACCGGCATCGTCGTCGCGCTTGCGGCGCTCATCGGCGACGCGGCGGAGACCTACGACCTGACGAATATTGGAACGCTCTTCGCGTTCGTGCTGGTCTGCCTCGGGGTGCTCGTGCTGCGCGTCAAGGAGCCCGACCGGCCGCGGCCGTTCAGGGTGCCGTTCCCCTGGGTGATCGCGCCGCTCGGCGCGGCCGCCTGCCTGTTCGTCATGATCGGCCTCCCGCGCCAGGCATGGGAACGCTTCGTCGTCTGGCTGATCATCGGAGCTGTGCTGTACGCGACCTACGGATATCGACACTCCCGCCTGCGGCGGGCCGCCTGAGGGCGGCCGCCTACGAAAGACGTACGTAGGGGCCGGCTTTAGCCGGCCCACCCCCTATCGGTTAAAATAATCAATTCAGAAATCCGGGAAATTCCAGACATAGGGGCTATGGGGCACGACTGGATCGCGGTGCGTGGCGCCCGCGTTCACAACCTCAAGAATATCGACGTCGATCTGCCGCGGGACCAGCTCGTGGTCATCACCGGCCTGTCCGGCTCGGGCAAGTCGTCGCTGGCGTTCGACACCATCTATGCCGAAGGGCAGCGGCGGTACGTCGAGTCGCTGTCGGCGTACGCCCGCCAGTTCCTCGAGCAGATGGAGAAGCCCGACGTCGACCTGATCGAAGGCCTCTCGCCGGCGATCTCCATCGAGCAGAAAACCACCGGCTCCAACCCGCGCTCGACCGTCGGCACCGTCACCGAGATCTACGACTACCTGCGGCTGCTGTTCGCCAACATCGGCACGCCGCACTGCTACAACTGCGGCCGCGAGATCGCGTCGCAGTCGCTCGAGCGCATTCTCGACCTGGTGATGCTCTACCCGAACGACGCGCGCATCAACGTGCTGGCGCCGGTCGTGCGCGGCCGCAAGGGGGAGTTCAAGAAGGAGCTGCAGGCGCTGCGGCAGCGCGGCTTCACGAAGGCGCGCATCGACGGCCAGTTCCGATCGCTCGACGAGGAGATCAAGCTCGATCGCCGCCGCAACCACAACATCGACATCGTCGTCGATCGGCTGATCGTCAAGTCGGGCATCGAGCGCCGGCTGTCGGAGTCGCTCGAGACGGCGCTCGTGCTCGCCGACGATATCGTGGTCATCAACACCTACGAAGGCGGGGATCAGCTCTTCTCGCGGCGGCTGGCCTGCGTCGCCTGCGGCATCTCGATGCCCGAGATGACGCCGCGCGCGTTCTCGTTCAACTCTCCGCACGGCGCCTGCGTCGATTGCCAGGGGCTGGGCGCGACCTACGACTTCGACCCGCGGCTCGTCGTGCCGGACGACGCGAAATCGCTGCTCGGCGGCGCGATTGCGCCGTGGGCGCGCGGCGACCGCAAGCTGGTGAAGGAGGCAATCACGAAGCTCGCCCAGACCTTCGGCATCGATCCCGACGCGCCGTTCGGAAAGCTTCCGAAGAAGCATCGCGAGCTGGTGTTGTTCGGTCCGCCGGCCGGGGGCGTCAAGGGCGGCGTGAAGCTCGCCAAGCCGCTGCGCCGCGTGGACGACGTCGACGACGAAGATGACGAGGGGGAGGTGGAGTTCGAGCTGCCGAAGAGCCGGCGGCGAGGCAGCGAGGAGACGGATCCGTTCGGCCGCGGGTTCGAAGGCGTCATCCCCAACCTGCGCCGCCGCTACGACGAAGGCTCGTGGGCCGTGCAGGAGGATCTCGAGCCGTTCCGCACGCTGCGCGAGTGCCCGGCGTGCAAGGGGGAGCGCCTCAAGCCGGAGAGCCTGGCGGTGCGCGTGAAGGGGCGCGGCATCGCCGAGTACGTGAACCTGCCGATCAGCGAGGCGCTGCAGGTCTTCGAGCAGTTCGAGCTGACCGAGCGCGAGGCGCTCATCGCGACCCGCGTGCTGCGGGAGATCCGCGAGCGCGTCAAGTTCCTGCACGACGTCGGCGTCGGCTACCTGACGTTGAACCGCAGCGCGGCGACGCTGTCGGGCGGCGAAGGGCAGCGCATCCGCCTCGCGACGCAGATTGGCGCCAACCTGACCGGGGTACTCTACGTGCTCGACGAGCCGTCGATCGGGCTGCACCAGCGCGACAACCGGAAGCTGCTCTCGACGCTCGCGCGGCTGCGCGACCTCGGCAACACCGTCGTCGTCGTCGAGCACGACGAGGAGACGATCCGTATGGCGGACTGGGTCGTCGATCTCGGGCCGGGCGCAGGTGAGCACGGTGGCGAGGTGATCTTCCAGGGGTTGCCGGAGGAGTTGCTCAAGAACGGCAACGGCTCGCTGACGGGCGCCTACCTGCGCGGCGAGCGATCGATCCCGACGCCGAAGGCGCGGCGGCCGTCGCTCAAGGGCGAGATCGTCATCCGGGGCGCGCGCGCGAACAACTTGAAGAACGTCGACGTGACCATCCCGCTCGGCACATTGACGGCGGTGACGGGCGTCAGCGGCTCGGGGAAGTCGACGCTCGTCAACGACATCCTCTACCGATCGCTCGCGCACACGCTGTACAAGGCGACGACCGACGCCGGTCCGCACGACCGCATCGACGGCATCGACCTGATCGACAAGGTGATCGAGATCGACCAGTCGCCGATCGGCCGCACGCCGCGCAGCAACCCGGCGACGTACACGGGCATGTTCACGTTCATCCGCGAGCTGTTCGCGATGATGCCGGAGGCGAAGGCGCGCGGCTTCAAGCCGGGACGCTTCTCGTTCAACGTGAAGGGCGGCCGCTGCGAGGCCTGCCAGGGCGACGGCGTCATCGCCATCGAGATGCATTTCCTGCCCGACGTCTACGTGACGTGCGAGCAGTGCAAGGGGCGCCGCTACAACCGCGAGACGCTCGACATCCAGTACCGGGGCAAGTCCATCGCGGAGGTGCTCGACCTCACCGTCGATCAGGCGCAGCCGCTGCTCGAGAATTTCCCCCCGATTGCCAACAAGCTGCGGACGCTGCAGGACGTCGGTCTCGGCTATATCGAACTCGGGCAGTCGGCGACCACACTCAGCGGCGGGGAGGCGCAGCGCGTCAAGCTGTCACGCGAGCTCTCGCGGCGCAGCACAGGTCGCACCCTCTACATCCTGGACGAGCCGACGACGGGACTGCACTTCGAGGACACGCGCAAGCTGCTCGACGTGCTGAACAAGCTCGTCGATCAGGGGAACACCGTGGTGGTCATCGAGCACAACCTCGACGTCATCCGCTGCGCGGATTACCTGATCGACCTGGGACCGGAAGGCGGCGAGGCCGGGGGACGCGTCATCGCGAGCGGCACGCCCGAAGAGGTCGCGGCCAACCCGAAGTCGGTCACCGGCAAATTCCTGCAGCCGCTCCTCGGCGCCGCTTAGGGGCACGCCCGCCCGGCCAAGGCGACTCGGAGACAGCTACGCGGTGTATGCGACTCCGACTCGGCTACGCGGCGTAGGCGACTCCGATTCGGATACGGGCCGCCGGCGACTCCGACTCGGCTACGGGCCGCGGGCGACTCCGACTCGCAAGCGATGCGACTCAGGTTTGCAGTTTTTCACGGAATGGCCTGTGGTAAACTCGCCACAATTCGAGCGGGACGTGATGTGGTGAGGTCGCTACAAATCGACGATCACCCGACGATCCCGCCGGACCGGTCCCCAGATAAATCCAGGTAAGGGAAGATTTTAGGAGGCGTCCCCAGACACCGCGCACACGGGTACCCTGCTTGCTAGGGGAGGAGCACCCCCCGCGGACGGTTCTCAGGCGCTGATGAACGCACAACGGACACTTCGTCGACCTATCTCCTGCGCGGGGATTGGTCTCCATTCGGGCAAGAAGGTCACGCTCTCCCTCAAGCCCGCTCCCTCTGACTTCGGTATCCGGTTCCGCCGTTCCGATCTCGGCGGCCTCGAGGTGCCGGCCTACGTCGGTCACGTCGGCGGCATCGACCACGCCACCGGCCTGACGCGCGACGCGGTGAACGTCGACACCGTCGAGCACCTGCTGGCGGCGCTCGTCAGCCTCGGCGTCGACAACGTCGTCGTCGAGCTGAACTCGCCGGAAGTGCCGATCATGGACGGCAGCGCGGCGCCGTTCATCTATCTGATTCAAGAGGCCGGCGTGAAGTCTCTGCAGTCGCCGCGCCAGTATCTGAAGATCGTCCGGCCGATCGCGATCTCGCGCGGCGACAAGCGGATAGCGCTCTACCCGTCGGACCACTTCAAGGTCACCTACAGCATCAGCTACGACCACCCGCTGCTGCGTCACCAGTCGCGCACGCTGCGGATCACCGAGGAGACCTTTGCCGAGGAGGTCGCCCCAGCCCGGACGTTCACGTTCCTCAAGGACGTCGAGATGCTGCGGCAGAACGGGCTCGCGCTCGGCGGCTCGCTCGAAAATGCCATCGTCCTCGGCGAGACCGGCGTTCTCAACAACGCCTTGCGCTTCGACGACGAGTTCGTGCGGCACAAGATCCTGGATGCGGTCGGCGATCTCGCGCTGGTCGGCTATCCGGTGATCGGCCATCTGGTCGCGCACCGCGCCGG
>DATNCQ010000133.1:0-8132 GCA_035571515.1 Vicinamibacterales bacterium | reverse complement strand
CTCGAATTTGCGAACCTCGTCATAGAAATTTGCGCCGCGCGAGATATCGATGCTCCCGGACGCTCCAGTCGTAGCCGCGACCATTGCCATCGCATGCTCAGGGTCTCGGACCTCCGGTCGCAGGCAGTCGACTGTTATCTCGTCACCCGGTGCGATGACCACGGCCCGCTCGATGACGTTCTCGAGTTCGCGAACATTCCCGGGATAGTTATAACCCTCCAGAAGCGAAAGCACCTCGGGCGAGAGATTTTCGGAGATGGCTCGGCCATTTTCGACCGCATACTTATTAATGAAGTGCTGCGCAAGCGGCAGTATGTCCTCACGGCGCTCGCGCAAGGCCGGCAACTCCATCGGCACCACGGAAAGACGGAAATAGAGGTCCTCGCGAAACTGTCCGGTGCGAACGGCCTCTTTCAGATCGACATTGGTGGCTGCAATGATCCGGACGTCGACCTTGGTTGGGGTGGTATCGCCGATCGGTGTGAACTCACGTTCCTGGATCACCCGCAGCAGCCTCACCTGTGTCTCGGGCCTGAGATCGCCGATCTCGTCGAGAAAGATCGATCCGCCATCGGCCAGCGCGAACTTGCCGCGCTTGGTCATCGTCGCGCCGGTGAACGCGCCGCGGACGTGGCCAAACAGCTCCGACTCGAGGAGCGTGTCGGGGATGGCCGCGCAGTTCACTTTGATGAGCGGCATCTCGCGCTGCGCGCTGCGGTGATGAATGAGCCGCGCCACCATCTCCTTGCCGGTGCCGGTCTCGCCGGTGATGAGCACGGTGCTCTTGGTCTGCGCGACGAGCTCCGCCCGCTGAATGACCTCCTGCATCGCGCGGCTGCGGCCGACGATGCCGTACTGGTTGAACTCGGCGCTGCGCTCGCTGATCAGGTACTGGCGCTGCGAGCGGAGGCGCTGGTGCTCGAGCGCGTGGCTGACGAGCGCCAGCAGTTCCTCGACCTCGAACGGCTTCTGCAGGTAGTCGAGCGCGCCCAGCTTCATCGCCTCGATGGCGCTTTCGACGGTCGCGTGCGCCGTCATCATCAGCACCTGCGGCCGCTCCGAGGCCGGCATCGTCTGCGCGATCTCGCGAATCAGCTCCAGCCCGGTCATGCCCGGCATCACGTTGTCGACGACCAGCAGGTCGAACGACTTCTCGACGAGCTGCTTCTGGGCGCCGCGCGCCGACGTCGTCTCGACGACCTCGTGCCCCTCGTCGCGCAGCGCGCGCCCGAGCCGCTTGAGGATTTTCTCCTCGTCGTCCGCCAGCAGGATCGAGCCGTGGATGGCGCTCATGGTTCGATTCCCTGCTTACCAAGACGCTGAGCGTGTCGACGGGTCACAGGTGTACCTCTGGAGGACGGAGCGGAAGGTCGATGCGGATTTCCGTGCCGACCCCGCGCTCGCTGCTGACGGCCAGCCGGCCGCCCATCCCCTCGATGATGTTCTTGGTTATCGGCAGGCCTAGGCCGGTGCCCGCCCGCCGCGTCGTGAAGTACGGGTCGAAGATGCGCGCCATGTCCTCCGGCGCGATGCCGACGCCACGATCCTTGATCGACACGATCACGTGGCCGTTCCCGTTGCTGCGCGTGCGGACGGTGACGGCGGCGCCGTTGTCGCCGGGGTGCGCGGCCAGCACCGCGTGGCGCGCGTTGGTCATGATGTTGACCAGCGCCGAGCGCAGCCGCTCGGGGTCGGTGACGATGCGCGGCAGCGAGGTGTCGAGCTCCAGCGCGACCCGGCTCTCGGCGTCGCCCGCCCACGCGGCGGCCGCCGACGCGCGGCAGATGTCGTTGACGCTCGACTCGGCGTAGTCGAACTGGATCGGCTTGGCGAAGTCGAGCACCTCGGTCACGATCCGGTTGAGGCGCGTCGTCTCGTCGGCGATGTCGGCGACCGCTTCGCGCCGCTCCTCGGGCGAAAGGTCCGCGCGGCGCAGGATGCTGAGCGTCGCCTTGATGATCATCAGCGGGTTGCGAATCTCGTGCGCGATCACCGTCGACATCCGCCCGAGCGACGACAGCCGCTCGCGTTGCGCCGCCTCGGCCTGGAAGCGCCCCACCGACTCGGTCAGCGCGTTGAACGTCGCGGCGAGCAGCTTCGCATCCTCGTCGTCCCAGGGGCCGCTCTGCAGCTGGACCTTGCGCGTCAGGTCGCCGGTCGCGGCGACGTCGCGCATCGCGTGCGTGATGGCCGAAAGGGGACGTGTCACCGTGCGGGCGAGCGCGTAGCTGACGATCGTCGCCAGCAGCAGCGTGAAGACGAGCGCCCCTTCGAGGCCCGTGCGAATCGTGGTGAGGAAGCGGAGGCGCTCGGTCCGTGATCGAAGCGTGAGCACGACGGGGCTCATGGCGCCGTGCGGCTCGAGCGGACGCGCGAGCGCGAGGTACTCCTCGCCGCCAATCCGTACCGTGGCGATGTCGTGCGTCCCGAGCACCGCCGCCAGCGCCTCGCGCGAGTCGGCGGGGAGCGTCGAGGCGAGGATGCGGTTGCCGGCGCCGAACGCGATCTCGCTCGCGGTCAGCCGCTTGATCTGCTCGGCGAACCGATCGTCGAGGAAGAAGCCGACCGTCAGCCGGCCGAGCACGTCGGGCTCGGGATCCCGATCGAGCCGGATGGGGACGCTGACGACCTGCAGCACGCCGCGTGGATGCGGCGCGAAGGTGGAAATCTCGTCGAGCGAGTCGGTGTCCCTGAGCGGGCCGGGAAGCGTCAGCGCGGTGGCGCCGGCGCCCGAGGTGCCGAGCAGCTCGCCGCGCCGTCCCGTCAGCAGGAGGATGTCCGCCTTGATCTGCTCGCGATATTCGTCGGCCAGCGGCTGCACCGTCGGCGGGTCGCTGGTCTCGACCGCGGCCTTCAGCTTCGGCAGGTCCGCGACCAGCCGCGCCAGCCGCGTGAAGGTGTCGGTCAGGCCGACGCGGTTCTGGTCCACCAGGAGACCGGTCTCGATCAGGCCGCGGCGCAGATCCGCCTCCGCCTCGTTCATCGCCCGCGCGTTGACGAAATAGAACGCGAAGCCGAGCGACAGCATCGCCAGCAGCGTGCAGGCGATGAAAATCCGGTTCGTGAGCGAAGATGTCGCAGGCATCAGCGCACTGGTGATGAAGTCCTCCGCAACGGCAAAGGTCGGGCCACGAAGCGCGGCCAAATCCCTGATATTTCTTTGAGATGCGGAACTGCGATTATACGTGCTGCGTAAATCGCCCGCGAGGAAATACGGATTGCGGAAGACGGAGTGCCGCCTTCAGGGTGCGCCAGACTCTCCGAGATCGAGCACGATCAGCAGCGTCCCCGGCTCGAGTCGCCGCATGTCTCCGCTTGGATACGGCGAGATGAGCGTCCACGACTCGCCGGGACGGCCTGAATCGAGCGGAGTCGAGGGGCCTGTCCTGAGCGCAGTCGATGGGCTTGGCCCGCGCGGTCCCCGCGCAACCGTAGCGCGCGCGGAGCCGTAGAGGCGCGCGAGCCGCGATCGATCGTATCCACCCGTCTGTCCGAATGCGTCCGACGGCAGCTGAGCGACGGGCAGCCAGGAGCCCGGCGGGTGCTGCGTCAGCGGATCGGCGTCGATCTGTTTGAGCACGGCTTGCAGGTCGAGCCGGCTGACGTAAATGTGATACGCGCGCGCCCGTGCGCCCGCCGGTGCGAACAGCGGCAGGTATTCTCGCGCCTCGTGCCAGTCCCCAGGAGGCGCCTGAGCCGCCACGACCAGACCGGCAAGACAGAGCAGCACCGCACCGACCAGTTTCCGCGTCAACCGTGATCTCCGAGTTATACTTCCGCCGCTGTACGCGTGGGGCCGGCGAAGGCGGCCCCCGCGAGGTCGGCCCCCCGCGCCGCCCCTGCGTCGAGACCGCTTCAGGAGAATTGCGTGGCGTATATCATCACCGAGCCTTGCGTCGGCACGAAGGACACCGCGTGTGTCGACGTCTGCCCAGTGGACTGCATCCATCCGCGGAAGGACGAGCCCGATTTCGAATCGGCGCAACAGCTGTTCATCCATCCCGACGAATGCATCGATTGCGGCGCCTGCGTTCCGGCCTGTCCCGTGGAAGCGATCTTCGCGCTCGACGAGACGCCGGAAAAGTGGAAGAGCTTCATCGACGTCAACGCGCAGCACTTTCAAAAGTAGGGGCCGGCCTGCCCGCCTTCGCACAAGGCTTCGGCGGGCAAGCAGGTCGGTCTGGTTTCCCAGGGCCGGGAGGTTCCGCACCATGATGCGTTGGACACTCCGCTTCGTGCTTTGCGCCGCCGCCGTCGTCGCCGGCACGCTCGTCCTGCAGGCGGACGACAAGATCACGGCGGGTGACGCGGAGCTGCAATTCCAGCTCGGCAACCTGCTGTCGGACGAGACGCGGTTCCGCGAGGCGCTCGACGCCTACGACAAGGCCACCAAGACCGACGACCACGACCTCCAGGTCCGCGCCCGCGCGGGGAAGGTGAAGACCGCGCTGCGCATCGCCGAGTACGAGCTGGCGCAGAAGGAAGGCGAGCTGCTCCGTGCCGCGGCGCCGTCGGACTCCGAGGCGCTGGCGCTCTACGCGGATTCCCTCTGGTCGGTCGGCCTGTTCGACGAGGCGGACGAGGTCTACGAACAGGCGCTGGACATCAACAAGGAATCGTCACGCGCGCGCTTCGGCCTGGCGCGCTCGCTGGCGACGCGCACCAAGCTCGACGAGGCGCTCAAGGAAGCGCAGGCGGCCGCCGCCATGGCGCCGCGCGACGGCGAGATTCACGCCGAGATCGGCGCCATCTTCCAGCGGCTCCACCGCTTCGACGAAGCCGCCAACGCCTACGACAACTTCATCAACCTGCTGCCGAACAAGGACCGCAGCGACAAGGCCGCGTGGACGCGCTCGCAGGTGAAGTTCCTGAAGGCGTTCGAGGGGAGGAACCCGGTCGAGATCGATCCCGAGGATCTCGAGACGACGCACACGATGCCCTTCCGCCTCGTCGACGACAAGATCGTCATCCAGGCGAAGGTGAACGGCGGGCGCAACCAGGACTTCATCCTGGACACGGGCTCCGAGGAGACCGTGATCTCGCGCGACACGGCGCAGCGCGCCAACATCACCCCGATCACCTACACGCTGAGCGCGGGCGTGGGCGAGGTCGGCCTGCGCGGCCTGCAGCTGTCGCGCATCAACCGTCTCGACATCGGCGACCTGCAGGTGCGCAACCTGCCGGTGCTCGTCAAGAACCCGGCGCTGCGCGGCATCCCGAAGCGCGAAGGGGAGAGCTTCTCGCCGCTATCGTTCGGCATGTCGATGCTGATCGACTACCAGCACCGCACGCTGACGATGGGGCGCACGCTGCCGGAGGGCGACGCGGGCGACCTGCGCCTGCCGATGCGCGTCCATCGCCTCGCGATGGTGCGCGGCATGCTGAACTCCACGCGCCCGACCTACTTCGTCGTCGACACCGGCGGCGAGGTGATCTCGATCAGCGCCGCGACCGCCGGCTACTTCAACCAGAACACCTACCGGCGGATTCCGCTCAAGGTCTACGGCACCTCCGGCTGGGATCGCGACGCGTTCCTGCTGCCCGGCATGGACCTGAACTTCGATCAGATCGAATACAAGAACATGCCGCTCGTGGTGCTGAACCTGCGCGCGCCGAGCGTCCTCCTCGGTTTCCAGCTTGGCGGCATCGTCGGGCACAACTTCCTCAGCCACTACAAGGTGGCGCTGGACATGGAGCGGAGCGAGCTGAGGCTGCAGAAGTTCTAGTTCGTCGTTGGCTCGTTGGCTCGTTGGCTCGTTGGCTCGTTGGCCGTTGTAGCTGGTGGCCGCTGAGACATCGTTCTCCGAGTCGCGACCACGTCGAAGCTCTGCGCTCGTCCCGCAAGCGTTTCATCCAGGCATGTCTGGGGCGCAAATCTTGACGCCGATCAAGAAACGCCGCCCGTAACTGCTAACGACCAACGACCCACGACCAACTGGCAAACCGCCACCTGTCAGTGCGTCGATTTGTCACGCTGGACAAAGGGCTGCGCGAGCACCCTTTTGATTGCCACGTACATCCGCGTACGGTCCCCACGTCCGTGCGGCCGCGTTCGGTTTCGCTGCGGCCCGCGCGCGAGATCAAATGCCTGACGACTCAGCATGCGAAAACACCGAACACACATACGGACAACATGTGCCTGCAGTTGACAGCGTCTCCGCCGCACGCGGTCGTGCGGTTGCATCGCGCCTTCGCCTCGCAGCCGGATCGTCTGCTGCCAACAGCCCTGGAGGCCACATGAAGTCGATGCTCGTACGGAGCGCCAGCGCGATGATGTTCGTCCTCATCGCCGCCGGAACCCCTCTCGCTCAACAGCCACCCCCACCTGCGGCAGTGCGATTGCCGGTGATCGGGTCTTTCCATGGCGGTGGATCGTTCACCGGCATGGTGACGATCAATCGTTTCGAGCAGACCAGCGACAATCAGATCGAGGCGGTCGGATTCGTCAGCGGTGTGCTCAGCCGCGGAGCCAAAGCCCTCGGAACGGGGATCGCCGGTGAAGTCCGTTGGCGTGTAGCGGTGCGGTCCGGCGGGCAGTTGCTGAGCATTCACGGGACGCCGACGGGAGGCGGGATTACGCGCATCGGATGGTCGCCACAGGCAGCAACCGGCGGATACGCGTTGATTCAAGCGGCCACCTGCAGCGTCCTCGACGTCGCACTTGGTCCCGTCAATGTCAATCTCCTCGGCGTCCAGGTCGCCCTCCCCGCGCTCACGCTGAACCTGTCGGGGGCGCAGGGCACGCCGCTCGGAGACCTGGTGTGTGCCGCGTCCGACCTCCTGGGCAACGTGGCGGGGTTGGTGAATGTGCTCAATGGCATCCTCGGCTTGGTCACCGGATTACTCGGCGGCTTGACAGGGGGCCTCGGCGGAGCGGTGCCGTAAAAATCAAAAGGGCCGGCGCGAGCCGGCCCTCCACCAACGACCAACGACTAACTAGAAGTCATAGCCGATCCAGAGCGCGAACTTCGGCTTGCGCCACTGCCGGCTGCCGTCGGGATCGCCCACCGCCCACGACGCGGGGCTGGAGAAGAGGACGTCCTCGTAATCCTTGTTCAGCAGCGTCCGCCACGCCCAGTCGAAGTGGACGGGGAAGCCGAGGAGGAAGGTCTCGAGGCCGAGCCCGTACGAGGCGCGCGAGTCGACGAGCCGCAGGCCGCTGATCGGGATCTTCGGTCCGAGGACCGGCGTCTGCGTCCCGGTCAGCTGGTTCACGTTGTAGTCGACGACCGGCTGCTCGATGGTGGTGCCGCGCCGCAGCCACGTGAACGGCTGGCCGTCGAAGGAGGCGCCGCCCATCCCCGCGAAGAAGACGCCGCGGATGCCGCCAAGCACGCCAATCGGCGTCAGCATCGCCTCGATCAGCGGGAAGCGGAGCTCGGCGTTCGCGAAGGCGGTGTGCGAGCCGAGGAACTGCAGGTAGTCGTAGCCGCGCAGCTCCGAGTTGCCACCGAAGTAGATGAAGTCCGGCACCTGGCCCCAGCTGCGGAAGCCGCGGACGCGCAGCGCGAGAAGGCCCGTCGTGCCGAGCCGCGTGTAGTGCCGGACGTCCGCGTCGAGCGTCTGTCGCGACAGCAGGCCGCCGAAGCCCGGCGACGTTTCGTACGACAGCCGCATCGTGCGGCCCGCCAGCGGTCCGAACTCGCGGAAGACCGTCGTCTCCTCGACGAAGGTCGCGGTCAGCGGGACGAACGTGCCGTTCTGGAACAGCTGCCGTCCGAACACCTGCTGCTGATAGCCCTGCGAGTACTGCTCCAGACCCGGGTCGTTGAACGACTGCTTGTACTGCAGCACGCCGCCGCTCAGCTCCATGCGGCGATACCGGTTGAACGGATAGATGCCGAACACCGAGCCGCCCTGGATGGTGCTGGTCGCCTGCGCCAGGTTGCGATCGATCAGTCCGCTGAAGGCGGGATCGTAGAAGACGTTCTCCAGCTGCCCGTAGAAGAACAGCGTCTGCGAGTACGCCTGCACCGCGTAGTTGAAGCGGCGCGACAGGTTGATGAACGAGAACGACAGCGTGCGGTACTGCGAGATCGACTGCGCGTAGAGGTTGAACTGCTTGTCGCCCAGCACGTCGCTGAAGGTCACCGCGGAGCCGCCGAACACGTTGCCGCCGCTCGTCACGCCGA
>DATNCQ010000132.1:0-6792 GCA_035571515.1 Vicinamibacterales bacterium | reverse complement strand
AAGCGCAGTGGGAAGCGATGGTGCGGGAGATGTTTCGCGTGCTCAAGCCTGGTGGGCTCTTCTTCGCGCGCCTGGCGACCGACATCGGGCACGAGACGCGGGTGAAGCCGCTCGGCGGCCGGCGGTACATCATGCCCGACGACGACGAGCGATTCCTCGTTGACGAGGCCTATGTGATGGCCGCCACGGCCCGCCACGGCGCGACACTCGTGGATCCCCTCAAAACAAGTGTCGTCCAGAACACCCGGTCGATGATGACCTGGGTGGCGCGACGGAGGTGACGCTTGCCGGCGAGTCGTCCGACGGGCTGCCGTATGTTCATACCCAGCAAGCGGCCCTTGCCACTCATATAATCTGGACTGCTCTTCATCCCTATGAGTGGCGGAGTCGGACGGATCACGGGAGCGATGATTAGGGAGACCTGACATGGACAGCCGGTTCACCATGTTGAGCGTCGTGGGAGCTGCGGCCGCCGCGGTGTTGGTGCTGCCACCACGAGCGGCCGCCGATCAGGTGTCCCAGGCCGGGCCCCCCGGCACGGCCGCCGCGCTGAGCCGGCAGGCGTCCGAGCCGGAACACAGTTGCGCATCCGACGACCCGGCTCTGTTCTGGCGATGTGCCCAGGAAAAGAAGACGGCATTCGATCCCCCTCGCACCGCGGACGGCAGACCGGACTTCAGCGGCTACTGGCGTCACGGGACGGAGGCGAAAGAAGACCTCGAAGTGCCCTGGGATAACCGCGCGCGGGTTGGAGCCCCCAGAGAACGTGATGCTGGGCCGGGAAAAAGCATGATCGTCGACCCACCGGACGGAAAGCTTCCGTTGCAGCCCTGGGCGGCAGTTCAGAAAAGAGAGAACGAAGCCAGGTACATCGATCAGAACACGCACTGCTTCTTGTCGGGCGTGCCGCGCTTCATGTACGAGGCGGGGGCCTACCACATTCTTCAGACTCCCGAGCACGTCACGATCCTGTCGGAGGAGGTGCACGCCTTTCGCGTTATCGCCATGGACGGCCGTCCGCATCTCTCAAAGACCATGCGACTCTGGCTGGGGGACGCGCGTGGCAGGTGGGAGGGCAATACTCTGGTGATCGAAACCACCAACCAGAACGGCCGCGTGTTTCTGGACCGGCGGGGTACGTTCTATACCAACGCCGCGACCGTGACCGAGCGTCTTACGATGCTCGATCAGAACACGATCGCCTACGGGGCCACGGTGGACGACCCGCTCGTGTACACCCGACCGTTCACCATCGGGTTCATGTTGATGCGGCACACGACCAAAGATTTCGAGATCTGGGAAGACGCCTGCTTCGAAGGCAACAAGGACGTGGAAATGCTTTACGGCATCGGGCTCGAGAAGTACCCGGGAATCACATCCGAGGATGTTCCTGCATTGAAGGCTCGCACACCTACTTCGCGTTGACTTGCGGCGTAGCAACTTGCCGTTTCTGCTGCGTCTGAGCCTCAGGGATCACGCGGCGATGCCGACGAATTCCACGTTCTCGCCGGAACACCCTTTGTCATAACGCGGTACCGGTACCAACTTGCCAACCCGAGATCTCCCTGAACCGGTGCTGGCAATCCGCAGTGAGGTCCTTGTAGCTGTCCTTCCGCCAGTGCGGATCGACGCCATGCGCCTTCAGGACGGCCACCAGCCACGCCTTCTTGAACGTCTTGAGCGGCTCGCCACCAACAACGACTAACCCGTGATCGCACCGCCACAGCGACGGGCAAGCCCTCTCTAGGGGCCCACGAACGCGTCCGCGCCCGGATCGCTTCATGAGCCGGGCGCGGGCGACGAGGTGACATCGAAATCAGAACAGGACCTTGATCCCGAGTTGAACCTGCCGCGACGGGTTGACCGTCCTCGTCACCTTGCCGGCCGTCGCCAGCGGCGCCTCATTCTGGCTCGCGCCGGCGAAGACCGCCCGGGTCGGCGTCGCGAAGTTCGCGCGATTGAGCACGTTGAACACCTCGAGCCGGATCTGCACCCTGGTGTCCCCTCTCAACGTCTGATTCTTGACGAGCGACATGTCGACGTTCGCGAAGCCGGGGCCGCGGAGGAAGTTGCGCGGCGTGTTGCCGACGGTGCCCTGGGGCGAGAGCTCGAATGCGCTGGTGTCGAACCAGCCATTCGGGTTTCCCGTGACGATCTTCTTTGGATCTGTGCCGGGCTTCACGTTCGGCCGATCCTCGGCGTTGCCCGAAATGTTGCCGGTGCGAGACCAGTTCGGTGTCTGGATCGACGGCGAGAACGCATAGCCGCTGTGCATAGACACGATCCCGTTCAACTGCCAGCCGCGGAGGACGGGACTCCCGCGGAACGGGAGCTCCCACGTCGCGTTGGCCGCGAAGACGTGCGGCGCGTCGAACGGTGCCGCCGCCCATTCGGCGTTTAAATCGTACGGATTCGGCGGATAGATGGCCGACGCAGTCGTGTCCACGCTCAGCTGGGCATCGCCGTTGTCCATCGCTCGGCTCAGCGTGTAGGACAGCTGGATCTGAGAATTGCCGGAGTACCGCTTAATCAGGCTCGTCTGGAGCGCGTGGTACGTGGAGCGCCCGTCGGACCTGCGGTAGTCGATGCTGCCCCACGCCGGATTCTGCCGCGGCGCGCCCGCCGGGAAGAACAGCGAGCCGTCAGCCCGAACGACCGGCACGACGGGATTACCCTCGATCGCGCTCACGAGGTCGTACCCTCGGGAGCCGGCGTAGCCGACCATCATTCCCCAGCCTGCGGCAAGCTCGCGCTGGACGTTGAGGTTGTAGGTCACGCCCTTCGGCTGCTTGATGTGGTAGTCCATCGTGCGCATGCTCCGCGTGCCCCCGGCCGTCGCAGTGGAAAACACCGGCGTCGGAAATGGAATCCCCGCGCCGCTGATATTCACGACGTTCACGAAGGGCGGCGACTGGGCCGCGATGGACAGCGTGCTGTTGTACGGACCGTCCGTGTCGTGGTAGAGCCCGCCGCCGCCGCGAATCGCGGTGCGGCCGTCGCCGCCGACATCCCACGCGAATCCGACGCGCGGGGCGACATTGCCGAGCGACGGGTTGACGAACGGGCCGCCCAGCACGGGCTCCGGCGAGGTCCGCACATCGGGCAGATAGGCATCCAGGCCGTTTTTGTCCTTCGGCACCGTGAAGAACTCGTACCGCAGGCCGAGGTTCAGCGTCACCTTCGACGTGACACGGTAGTCGTCCTGGATGTAGAAGCCGAAGAGCGTGTTGGGCCGCTGGCGGTGGAAGTTCGAGTCCGGCGTGTTGCCCTGGAAGCGGCTCGGAACGCCGGCCAGAAACTGCGCCATGTTCGCGAAGGTATAAGTGCCGCGACTGTGGGTCGTCGTCAGCTTGTCCGTATATGCATGCTCGATGAGAGCGCCGGTCTTCAGCAGGTGCTTCCCCCTCGTGTACGTGAGGTCGTCGCTCCACGTCTGGTAGTCGATGTTGTGCGTCGATGGGTCGGCGGCATAGTTGCCGAGCTGCGACAGGCCTCCAATCAGGATGAGGCCCATGAACGGCGCTTCGGGCAGAAACGACAGCGGCTGACTCAGCGTATTGGCCGGGTTCTGGATGTAAGTCAGGTGGCTCGCCGAGAAGCGCACCGTGTTGAGCACGTTCTGCGTCAGCGTCCGCTTCGCTTCGACCGTGAAGAACTGGTTGCTGGAATCCGACTTCGTGAAGAACTGCTCCGGTCCCGTCGTCTGAATCGCGCCGCTGAAGACTGGTGCGACCTGCCACGATCCATCGTAGGTGTGGCGCACGAAAAGCGAGTCCTTGTTCGAGAGCCGGATGTCGACGCGGCCCTGCCCGAAGTTTTCCCGCGTGGCGCGGTTGAACTGATACGTGGACTGCCCGATCCCGGGCCCAAGGTCAGGCCCGTTCGGCAGCGGATAGAGATCGAGGTAGGGCCTGACGGCTGGATTGACCGGGCCCGTGCGGGCGGCCGCCGTCGGTACGGCGGTAGTCACGGTCGTGCCGAGATCTTCCTGCAGGCGCTCGTACCCGCCGAAGAAGAAGATCCGATTCCTCACCATGGGCCCGCCCACGACGCCGCCAAACTGATGGCGTGTGAACGGCGGCGCGTCGCCGACGTCGAAGAAGTTGGGGGCGTCCATCTTGCTGTTGCGGAAGAACTCGAAGCCCGAGCCGTGGACGGCGTTCGTGCCCGCCTTCGAAACGACACTGACAACGCCGCCCATCACTCGACCGTAGTCGGCCGAGAACGCGTTGGTGACGACGCGGAACTCCCGGATCGTCTCGACGCCAAGCGTGCTGTCGGCCGCCGTGACCGTGGCCTGGCCCCCGTACCCCCGCATGTTGGCGCCGTCCATCAGGTAGCTGTTCGACCGGCCGCCCATGCCATTGATGTTGAGCTGGACGCCACGCTCCGCCGGCGAAGTGGGGTTGCGTTCGGTGAACTGGACGATGCCAGGCTGCAGCGTGGCGAGCATGATGTAGTTGCGGCCGTTCAGCGGCAGCTCCTCGATCGCCTTCTCGAGGACGACGGCCGAAAGCGCGGAGGTGCGCGTCTCGACGAGCGCACTCACCCCGCTGACGGTGATGGTTTCCTCCGTCGGCCCGACCTTCAGCATGAGGTTGAGGCCCGCCTCCTGGGCGATTTCCAGCGCGATGCCGGTCTGCACGCCGGTCCTGAACCCCTGCAGGCTGGCGCGCGTCTCGTACTTGCCGGGCGCCAACCCGGGCACGGCGAAGTACCCGTTCGAGTCGGTCACCATGCTCCGCGTCAGGCCGGTGTCGAGATTCCTGACGACAACGTCGACGCCGGGCAGCACCCCGCCGGTTTCGTCTTTGATGGTGCCGGAGATGGTTGCCGACGTGATTTGCGCGACCGCGACGGATGTGGTTGCTGCTAGGAGAACGACGGCGAGGGTGACTCTCCACCTCATGACGACCTCCCTTTCAAGTAACGAAACAGGGGCCCACGAATGGCGAGGTTATCCGGGATTCGGCGTGTTCAGGCCGGGGTATGGTTGCCGACGATTGTCGACCGGTGAGCTTCGGAAACTGCTAGTGCCAGGAAGCGATGACACGACAGCCGCGTCCAGTGCGCCGCCTGCTTCCCCTCCTTGATCCACTGCTCGGCGGTGCCCCGCTTGTTATAGAAGCGCACGACCGCGCGATTGGGGAGCAGAAGATTCGTGACGATGAAGCCCACGCGCGGGAACAGGTCGCCGACGTGGTGGTGCCAGTTCCAGGTTCTTGTTGGCCGGGATGCGGATCGCGTGCTGAACGCCACGGGTCTCCAGGGCCTCCACATCGCCGGCCGTGCAAAGGCAGCGTCGGCGCGGAACGCCACGTGATCCGGGACTTCCATTTGGAACCCCAAGACCGAGCACGCCGGATGGCCCAGTCGCCAGATACAGTCGCACCACCGTACTCGGGCCGCTGTTCAATAGTGCACAGCTCCACGCCATTGCGCTGTCAATGTGTCCACGAAATCGAGGCAAGCCCAGAATGCAACCGGCCTATTCCTCCGGCAACTGGTCGAGCAAGTTGATGACATCGTCGCCACAACAACGACCGACCCGTGATCGCACGTCACCACGCGACCGCCAAAGCGACGGGCAAGCCCTAGCAGCCCGTGGTTAAAAGGGGATCGACGGGATAGGAGATAGCGCGCGCGCACCGAGCGACGCGGCGCGAGGCGGCTCTATTAAGATTTTCGAAAACATCCCTGGTTCGGATAGGCCAGTTCAACGAACTCGCCAGTCGTTACGAGTCGCCGACACACAGCAAGTACGTCCCACGGATTTAGTGCGATGGTTTGTACGGAATAAACTTCGGCACCCATCGCGGCACGTTCTTACAGTAGGTGCGATACTCCTCGCCGAATTGCTGCCGCAGCGTGGGCTCTTCATAGATCACCACGGCTGCAAACGTGAAGAGCCAAAAAAGCACCCCCCACGCCGCCACCCGTTCGTCGCCGAACAACAGCGCCTCGCCCAGTAGAATGATGAGCAGCGCGACATATATTGGGTTACGCACGCGGCGGTAGAAGCCGGTCACCACGAGATTCGTAGGTGGTGCGATCGGTGCGGGTGTGCCAAGCCCGTCCCAGGCGAAACGCGCAAATGAACTGAGGAGTGGCAACAGCCCCAACGCGATGAGCGCGGCGCCAACCCATCGCAAAGGCTCGATGCCGAAGAACGGCGGGCCGATGCGCCAGCGCGTGAGCCACCACGGAACAAAGCCCAAAATCGTCCCTGGCGCGAGGATGAAGAACACCAGCGATCCCAGCGAAGCCCAGAAACGGCGCATGGTCATCCCCCAATGAACGCGCGACACGGCTCGGCGTCGGCTGGTACACTCTAGGCTAGCAGGTACCGAAAACTTGAAACTTTGCGCACGAAAAGGCCCGTCCCGACCAGAGACGGCCCAACTGTCAGTGCGAATTTCCTAAAGAAACCGAGGCAACCGGAGACCGCCGATTCTCCGGCTGCGTTTCTCAGCCACGGGACCGGGGTTCGAATCCCAGTACCGGTTACCACTCAAAAGATCCCAAATCCCAAATCCCAAGATCCAAATCCCAAAGATCCAAAGGGCCAAATCCCAAGCGCTACAATTCGCGCGGCGTCTTAGGAAGTCACCGGCTCGGCGGGGAGGGCGCGTGATCATCACGAAGGGGCCGGCGTGACGCAGCCGAGCGAAGACCTTCGCCGCGAGTTCGGCGACCTCGACATCTACCTCTTCGACCAGCTGCACCGCGGGAGGATCGTGCAAGGGATGACGGTGCTCGATGCCGGCTGCGGCGGCGGGCGCAACCTCACCT
>DATNCQ010000131.1:0-9934 GCA_035571515.1 Vicinamibacterales bacterium | reverse complement strand
CGATCATCTTTTCGCGAGCCCGCTGATTGGTTATGTCAACGCGGCGGACAACAAATGCCCTGGCGGTCGCGGCAACGTGGGCGGCGGGCCGGCGCAGGGCGCGTTCAATCCCAATTCGACGTTCGGCCACATGCACGCCGGACCGGCGGAGTGGTGGATCGTGCAGGTCGGCGCGATCAGCGGCAAGTTCGAGGGTGTGGGCGAGTTTCACGCCATAGAGGGCGACGTCCTCTACGCGGCGCCGATGACGTGGCACCAGATGGGCGCCGAGGCGCCCTCGGGACCGTCGGTGCGGCTGGCAATGGGCGGCTATCCGCTGATCAACATGAACAACACGGAGGCTCAGTAGCGGCGACAACCTTCCCGTCGAGCGCTTCCGCGATCGCAACGTGCGTCATCGCCGTCGTCGGTGACGCGCCGTGCCAGTGCTTCTCGCCGGGCGCGAACCACACGACGTCGCCGGCGCGGATCTTTCGATTGCCTTACCTCCCGGCGATCCGCTACAGGTGCTCGCGGCACGGCTCGGGCAGAATCTCGACGTACCCGTCCGTCCCATGCACGCGGATCCGCTGCCCATCCCGGATCAGCCGCGTGGCATGCAGCACACCCACGACAGCAGGCAAGCCGTACTCCCGCGCGATCACGGCACCGTGCGTCATCAGGCCGCCGACCTCCGTCACCAGGCCCTTGATCGCAACGAACAGCGGCGTCCAGCTGGGGTCCGTGCAGGCGGTGACGAGGATGTCGCCCGCTTCGAGATCCGCCTCCATCATGTCGATGATGACGCGGGCTCGCCCCTCGACGGTCCCCGCGGAAACCGCCAGGCCCACCAGCGCGCCGTCCGGCACATCCACGCGGTATGAGCCGGAGATACCCTCGCCCTCCGATGTGAGCTGACCGAGGGTCGCTGGGTCCGTTCTCAGGGGCTCGGCGGAAGACGCGCGACTGCCGCGAGCCCCTCTACTGTTGTCTCGCCGTCCACGTTGCCGACGGCGCGCGGCCGCAAGCGATTGGACCAAGACGACATATCGCATCCGATTCGTGCAGGACGGTTTTGCGCTACACTGTTCGGGACCAGCTCGCAAGTCGTTGATTCTAAACGGACAGATGTCGGGGTTGTCGATCGGAGCACGCCTGGAAATCGACTTCCGCCGCGCGTCCTGACCGCAGACGAAATCGGCGATGGCACACAGACATCGGAATCGACCTGTCACCGAAAGCCCCCGCCCCGCCAATCAGCGACACGCGCGGAAAAACCCGAAGAGATCGCTCGGCCAACGGAGCGGTGGACGACCGCGTGTATCGCTTCCCAGGACCGAAGCGTTGAAAACGCGGGGCACCGAGTCGACACCATCGGAGGAGTTGCTCCGCGAGGCGCAGAGACGCACTGAATCGATCCTCGCGAGTGTTACCGACACGCACATTGTCTTCGACCATCAATGGCACTACACGTATGTCAACGATGCCGCGGTGCGTGCCATTGGTCGCGCGCGTGACCAGATCATCGGGCGCACGCTCTGGGAACTCTATCCAGACATCGTCGGCACCGAGATCGAACGTCAATATCGCCGCGCGATGGAGGAGCGCGTGGCAGTGGCCTTCGAGTTTCACTACCTGACCCTGGACTCGTGGTGGGACAACCGCTTCAATCCTGTACCTGAGGGGCTGGCCGTGTTCGCGACCAACATCACCGAGCGGAAGCGGGCGGAAACGGAACGCGCACAACTCGCGGCGATCGTCCGATCCTCTGACGACGCCATCATCGCGGAAACACTCGACGGAATCATCCTGAGTTGGAATCAGGGAGCCGCGAGAATGTATGGCTACACGGCCGAGGAGATCGTCGGCTGTCCAATCTCCAGGTTGATTCCGTCGGATCATCCTGACGAGCTCTCCGGGATCCTGCAGAGGCTCGCTCGCGGTGAACACCTCCATCATTACGAGACGGCGCGTGTGCGGAAGGATGGACGGCAGATCGACGTCTCTCTCACCATCTCACCCATTCGAGATGCGTCGGGAAACATCAGCGGCGCTTCCATCATTGCTCGGGATACGACAGAACGTAATCGAGTGGAGGCCGCTACCCGACAGTCCCAGCAGCAACTGCGCGCTCTGTCGGCGCACCTTCAAACTATTCGGGAGGAAGAACGTACACGGATTGCGCGCGCCATTCACGATGAGCTCGGCCAGGTCCTGACTGGTTTGAAGATGGAGCTTTCGCTTCTGGAAGAATCGTGGAGCGAGAGTACTCCGCGAGATGCACGAACACTCGACGAGGGGGCGTTCCAGCGGATGCGGAGCCTGATCGACAGCTCAATTCGGACCGTCCGGACCATTGCGACCGAACTGAGGCCGATGATGCTCGACAACCTCGGGCTGTCGGCTGCGATTGAGTGGCAAGCGGAAGAGTTCTCGAAAAGATCAGGGATACCGTGCGAGGTGTCGCTGCCGGAAGACGAGATGTCGCTCGATCGCCACACGTCGACAGCCCTCTTTCGCATCCTGCAGGAGTCGTTGACGAACATCGTCCGCCACGCCAGGGCAAGTAGAGTGAGTATTCACCTCTCGAACGAGAATCACATGACGGTGCTGCACGTGCAAGACGATGGCGTTGGTATTCCGGCACATCTGATCGCGGGACCCGTATCATTCGGGTTGTTGAGCATGAAGGAACGCGCACTCTTGCTGGGCGGGACTGTCGATGTGACGAGTGGTCCTGGCGCGGGCACCACGATCGTGGCTCGGGTGCCGCACGCCATGCGGGAAGACGAAGAGATTCAACCGTAAGGCTACGCTCATATGCGCGTACTCATTGTCGATGATCACGCCGTCCTCAGAGACGGCTTGAAAAACATCCTCGACGAACCCCGCGGGACGGCTGTCTGCCACGAGGCGAGCACCGCGCAAGAGGCTGTCCAATCAGTCGAGCGACAGGAGTGGGATCTCGTTGTCCTCGACATCTCGCTTGGTGAGATTAGCGGACTCGACGTGCTCAAGCGGATCAGGCAAATGCGACCGAAACTGCCGATCCTGATTTTCACGATGCATCCGGAGCGACAGTATGCTCGCCGGTCCCTCAAAGCCGGCGCCTCAGGGTACGTCACGAAAGACAGTTCACCGACGGAGCTCCGGCAGGCGATCAGGCAGGTCGTGGCGGGTCGGCGATACGTGAGTCCGAGTCTTGCCGAAACGCTCGTCGCCGATCTCGAAGCCGGCGAGATCCGTCAGCCCCACGAGAGCCTCTCCGATCGGGAATTTGAAGTGATGAGGCTCATTGCTTCGGGGAAGACAGTGGGCGAAATCGCCGCGCTCCTCTCGCTCAGCGACCGCACCGTCAGCACGTACCGGGCCCGCATTCTCGAAAAGATGGGCATGAGAACGAATGCGGAGCTGACTCACTATGCTGTTCAGAGCAACCTGACCATGTAATGCTGACGTCCCCCTTTTTTATGTGCGTTCGTGCTTGAGCGCAGCTGATGTAGTGGAAATAACTACACGGCTGTAGTTCATTCTTGGATATGCACTAAGACGAAGGGCCCGTACAGTCATCCCACTCTCGAGAAATAACTAATAATCGTCGCGGCCAGTCGAGGCTCGACCGAGCAGCGCTTTCCCTCCGTCGCTGCCGCCGACCTGACCGTGGGCGCCCGCATTCTGGAGATCGAGGACACCCCCCCAATCTCGAGCGCATCACGTATCTCTTGAACGCCGTCGGCCAAACGACGATCGCCGCCGGTGACGGCGAGGAGGGCGTGGAGGCAGCACTGCGCTGTGAAGCCGGCCTGATCTTGTGTGATATTGCCCTTCCCAAACTGGACGGGTACGGCGTAGCACGACGACTGAGGGCGAGGGAGCTGCATGGCGACTATTTTGGTCGTTGACGATCTCGCGGCGAACCGCCAAGTTCTCGTAGCGCTGCTGCGTTACGAAGGCCACCGGCTGCTCGAGGCGGAGGACGGCCAGCAGGGACTGGCCGTCGTCCAGGCCGAGCATCCGGATCTGGTGATTACTGATGTCCTCATGCCGGTGATGGACGGCTATGAGTTCGTCAGGAAACTTCGTCTGCATGCGGCGACCCGCACGATTCCCGTCGTGTTCTACACGGCGCATTACGGCGAGCGTGAAGCGAGAGCCTTTGCGCTTTCGAGCGGCGTCGCCTTCGTCTTGACGAAGCCTGTCGAGCCCGACGACGTGTTGAACATCGTCGTTCGCGCGCTCGCAGGCGAAACCGAAACGGGGGTGCCGCCAGCCGCCTCCCCGCTCACGTCGGCCTTTGATCGCGAGCACCTCCGGCTGCTCACCGACCAACTGTCGGTGAAGGCCGAGGACTTGAGAACCGCCAACGGACGCTTGCGAGCGCTGATCAACATCGGGTTGGAGCTCGCGTCCGAGCGCGACGCTGACCGGCTGCTGCAGAGCGTATGTATCGCCGCGCGCGATCTGTTTGGCGCGACGTACGTGACGCTGGGCATCGTCGATCGGAACGACCGGAGGCTGCAGCATTTCGTTACCGATGGAACGGCCGCTGCGAGTTGGATCGAGGTCGGCGACGCCGTCCCTGGAATCCTGCGGACGGTAGTCACCGAGCGACGGACGCTGCGTGGCGACAATGCCGGTGGCGACCCGGCGACCTTGCAGCTCCCCTCGCGCCATCCGGAAGTTCACGCATTCCTGACGGCACCCATCGGGTCACCGACCCAGGTCTACGGTTGGATCTGCCTGGTCGGCAATGAGGGAAGGACGTTCACCGAGGACGATGAAGCGCTGGTCACGGCGCTATCGGGACAGGTCGGCCGCATTTACGAGAACGGCTATTTCTATACTGTTGCGCGCAATGAGCGGGATCGCGCCCAGCGCTACCTCGACACCGCCGAAGTCATCCTGCTGGCGCTGGACCTTGAAGGGCGGATTACCCAGGTCAATCGCTACGCCTGCTCCGTGCTCGGATGGACAGCCGACGAGTTGCTCGGGCGCGACTGGATTGAGACGTGCCTGCCAGCTCGCATTCGCGATCCACTCAGGATGAAATTCCACGACCTGATCGGAGGAGACCTTTCGATCGTCGAGAATCCGATTCTCAGCAGGTCTGGCGAGGAACGGCTGATCGAATGGCGTAACACCGTGCTGCGCGATAGCGCAGGGCACACCATCGGCACGTTCAGTTCCGGCACCGATATCACCGAGCGTACTCGGGCGCAAGAGCAGTTGCGCCTGCAAAGCGCTGCCCTGAATGCCGCCGCCAACGCCATCGTCATTACCGATCGCGCAGGTGTGGTGCAGTGGTCCAATCCTGCATTTTCCGAGTTGACGGGCTACACGGGCGCCGAAGCCGTAGGCAAGAATCCGCGTGATCTTGTGAAGTCGGAGCAACACACTCAAGCGTTCTACAAGAACCTGTGGGACACGATTCTATCCGGCCAGGTCTGGCGCGGTGAAATGGTCAATCGCCGCAAGGACCACAGTCTTTACACAGAGGAACAAACCATCACGCCGGTGCGGGACGGGCAGGGTGCGATCACCCATTTCATCGCCGTCAAGCAGGACACAACGGAGCGCAACCGCGTTGCCGAGGAGGTTCGCCAGCGCGCGCAGCTATCGGAGCTGGGCGCCGCCGTTGGCGTTGCGCTGACCGAGTCCCACTCGCTCGCTGAGGCTCTACAACGGTGCACCGAGGC
Source organism: Vicinamibacterales bacterium (assembly GCA_035571515.1). Lineage (GTDB taxonomy): Bacteria > Acidobacteriota > Vicinamibacteria > Vicinamibacterales > UBA2999 > Gp6-AA40. Next base: position 4,259 of record DATNCQ010000131.1, on the reverse strand, counting down.
GCTGGTCACCCACCTGGGAGCCGCCTTTGCCAGAGTCTGGACCCTCGACCACAGCGACAACGTGCTCGAACTGCAAGCGAGTGCTGGCCTCTATACGCATCTGAACGGCCCGCATGGAAAGGTCCCGCTCGGACAATTGAAGATTGGGCGCATCGCCCGGGATCGCAAGGCGCACCTCACCAACGCCGTCATCGGCGATCCTGAAGTGAGCGATCAGGAGTGGGCGCGACAGGAAGGGATGGTGGCGTTTGCCGGCCACCCGTTGATTGTGGGTGATCGTGTTGTCGGTGTCATGGCGCTCTTCGCACGGCATGCGCTGTCCGACTCCATCATTTCAGGGCTGACGTCTGTGGCCGATCACATTGCGCTTGGTATCGAGCGTCACCGGAGTAACGAGGCGCTGCGGATTGCGGAAGAACGCATGCGGTTTGCGCTGGAAAACGCCGACGTCGGCATTTGGGACATGGACTACACCACCGGAGTGCTCCGCTGGTCAGAGACCATCGAGGCCCATTACGGCCTGCAGCCCGGTACGTTTGGCGGGACCTTCGAGGCGTTCGTTGAGCGCATTCATCCCGACGATCGCGCGTCCGTGCTCGACACGGTGGGGCAGGCCATGAAGTCTGGCGCCGATTTCTCGGTACAGAACCGATCGATCTGGCCGGACGGCACGGTGCGGTGGTTGAACGGCTCGGGCCGCATCCTCCTCGGCGAGCACAACGAACCAGTACGCGGTATCGGGATCTCCCTCGACGTCACCGGACGCCGCACGTTGGAGGAGCAGTTTCAGCAGGCCCAGAAGATGGAAGCCATCGGACGGCTGGCCGGCGGCGTGGCGCACGATTTCAACAATCTATTGACCGCGATTCTGGGCTACTGCGAGCTGGTGCTGGCTGATGTGAGCCAGAACGATTCGCTCCGCGCAGACATTATGGAGATTCAGAAGGCCGGAACGCGTGCCGCTGGCCTCACACGCCAGTTACTCGCCTTCAGCCGCAAGCAGATCATCGAGCCCACGCTGCTCGACCTCAACGCCGTCGTGACCGACATCCGGCCGATGCTCGCACGCCTGATCGGGGAAGACGTGCAGATCGTGTTGCGCCTCCGTCATGAATCGGCGCTCGTCAACGCGGACCGCGGGCAGGTCGAGCAGGTCGTCATGAACCTCGCGGTCAATGCGCGCGACGCGATGCCGAAAGGGGGCACCTTGACGATCGAGACTGCTCATGTCGAACTCGACGAGCAGTATGCGTTGACGCATCTGGCTGCGAAGCCGGGACACTACGTGGTAATCACGGTCACGGATACGGGAACCGGGATGACCCCCGAGGTAAAGGCTCGCCTGTTCGAGCCGTTCTTCACCACCAAGGAACCCGGCAAGGGTACCGGGCTTGGCATGGCGACCGTCCACGGCATCGTCACGCAAAGCGGCGGCAGCGTCGGCGTCTACAGCGAAGTCGGCAAGGGAACGTCGTTCAAAGTGTATTTCCCGAGAGCCGATGCCGCCGAGACGGCCGTGGATACTCCCGCGCCAGTTGCTCAGCCACGTGCTGGAACGCAGACGGTGCTCGTGGTTGAGGATGCGGACGGGCTTCGCGAGCTGGCCAGGCGACTCCTGCAGCGGCAGGGTTACACGGTACTGATTGCGGGGGACGCGGAGGAGGCAGTTCGACTCTTCAGGGAGAATCCGTCGATCGACGTGCTGCTGACCGACGTCGTCATGCCGGGCGCCAGCGGGCCGGAGTTGACCCGGCAACTGGTCGAACAACGGCCAGGACTCAAAGTGATCTACATGTCTGGGTACACGGAGGACACGATTGTCCAGCACGGTGTGCTCAAGCCTGGGATCGCATTCCTGCACAAGCCGTTTACGTCTGACACACTCGGACGGAAGCTCCGTGAAGTGCTCGACCGATAAGCCTGCGGCCGACGCCGCCCAGCGCGGATCGTCGAATATTGAGCTGGCTCGGCGCGGCCTACCGACCGACCATGTTCAACAAGGTCTCGGGATAACGCGCGCCACGAACTTCGATCTGTGACGCCGCCCGATCGATCTCTCCCAGGTCCTCGGCGGTGAGCTGAATGCTCGCCGCGCCGAGGTTCTCCTCGAGCCGCTGGCGCTTCGTCGTCCCGGGAATCGGCACAATCCACGGCTCCTGCGCGAGCAGCCAGGCGAGGGCAATCTGCGCGGGCGTTGCGTGCTTGCGCGCGGCGAACGTCTTCAGCCAGTCGACGAATACGAGGTTTGCCTTCCGGTTCTCTTCCGTGAAGCGCGGCACGACATTGCGGAAATCGGTCGACTCGAACGTCGTCTTGTCGTCGATCGTGCCGGTCAGAAACCCCTTGCCGAGTGGACTGAACGGCACGAAGCCGATGTTCAGTTCGTCGAGCGTGGGTAAAATCTCGCGTTGCGGCTCGCGCCACCACAGCGAGTACTCGCTCTGCAGCGCCGTCACCGGCTGCACGGCGTGGGCGCGGCGGATCGTCTGTGCACCTGCCTCTGACAGGCCGAAGTGCTTCACCTTGCCCTCGCGAATCAGGTCCTTGACAGTGCCCGCGACGTCCTCGATCGGCACCTCCGGATCGACCCGATGCTGATAGAAGAGATCGATCCGATCCGTCCGCAGCCTTTTCAACGACGCATCGGCGACGGCGCGGATCTGCGACGGACGGCTGTTGAGACCGGCCATCTTGTTCTGCTCGATGTTCCATCCGAACTTCGTGGCGATCACTACCTGGTCACGTACCGGCTCGAGCGCTTCCCCGACGACGTCTTCGTTGGCGTACGGACCGTAGACTTCGGCGGTGTCGAAGAAGGTTACGCCCTGGTCAACAGCGGCGCGGATGATCGCGATGCCGTCCTCGCGGCTGCTCGGTCGTCCATAGCTCTGGCTGATGCCCATGCAGCCGAAACCAAGAGCCGATACCTCGAGGCCGTTCTTGCCTAATGTGCGTTTCTGCATTTGTCTTTCTCCTTCGTGATCACCTCAGAAAAGCGGCACACCGTCAATTCGGCGAGCTTGGCCAACAGGGTCGAGGGTGACGTCCTTCAATTGCCGGAAGGACGCAGGAGCGTTTTGATCGCACGCCGCTCGTCCATCGCCCGATAGCCCTCGGCGACGCCATCGAGCGGCAGCACGAGGTCGAACACCTTTCCTGGATTGATCTTTCCGTTGAAGACCAGGTCGATGAGCTGCGGCAGATACCGGCGTACGGGCGCCGGACCGCCGAACAACCGGACGTGACGGAAGAAGAGATCCGCGCCATCGAGCGTGACACCATGCGGCACGCCGACGTAGCCGACCGAGCCGCCCGGCCGCGTCGACATGATCGCCTGCATCATCGACTCCTGCGTCCCGACGCACTCCAGTACCGAATCGGCGCCCACGCCCTTCGTCAGCTGCTTGATGCGCTCGACGCCCTCGTCGCCACGTTCCGTCACGATGTCCGTCGCGCCGAATTCGCGCGCCAGCTTCTGCCTGGCCTCGTGCCGGCTCACGGCGATGATGCGTTCGGCGCCCATCTGCTTCGCCGAGAGGACGCCGAGCAGTCCGACGGCGCCGTCACCGACGACCACGACCGTCGATCCGGGCTTCACATTCGCCGCCTCGGCGGCAAACCAGCCGGTCCCCATCACGTCGGAGAGCGCGAGCATGCTGGGGACATGGTCGGCATCGGGCACGTCGCGCGTCGCGACGAGGGTGCCGTCCGCGAGCGGCACTCGGAGCCGCGGTGCCTGTGCGCCACCGACCGGTGTCTTGTGCTCGCAGGAAGTCTGAAAGCCATGGTGGCAGTGCGGACAGGTGTTGTCCGACGCGAAGAACGACCCGATGACGAACTGACCGCGCTTCAGGGACGTCACGCCGCGGCCAACCTCTTCGACGTAGCCGCAGTACTCATGTCCCATCGGCGTGGCCGCCGGGAACGATGCGATGCCGCGGTACGGCCATAGGTCCGAACCGCAGATGCAGGTCACCGGCAGGCTGATGATGGCGTCTGTCGACTCGACGATGGCCGGTTCGGGCTGTTCTTCGAACCGGATATCGCGCGGGCCGTATAGAACCGTTGCTTGCATGTCACACCTTTTCTTCAATCAGCGACGCGTCGGTGATCGCTTGCGCAAGGCGTCGCTTCTGCTGCTCAGATTTGCCCGGCCACAGTTTCACGATGACGTGCGGCATCGTGTCACCGTCCTCCGTACTGTTCGTCGGTGACGTGTTCGAGCCAATCGACGGGTTTCCCATCCAGCTGTTCCTGCA